>NZ_FSQT01000002.1:0-600000 GCF_900143515.1 Micromonospora cremea
CATAGTGGAGCTGGCCGAGCGCAGCGGGACGTCCCCGGCGACCATCACCCGTTTCTGCCGGGCGATGGGCTTCGAGGGCTACGCCGACCTGCGGCTGGGCATCGCCTCCGAGACCGGCCGGGCACGCTCGGCCGGCTGGACCGTCGACATCGGTCGGGAGATCCAGCCCAGCGACCCGCTGGCCCGGGTGCTCGACCAGATCATGGCCGCCGACACCCGGGCCATGCACGACACCGCCGCGCTGCTCGACCTCGCCGAGGTGGAGCGGGCCGCGGTGGCGATCGCCGGTGCCAGCAGGGTGAACATCTTCGGCGCCAGCGGCAGCGCGCTGGTCGGCGAGGAGATGCAGTTCAGCCTGCACCGCATCGGGTGGCCGCGTGGGCCTGGAACGACGTGCACGAGGGGCTGGCCAGCGCCGCGCTGCTGCGTACCGGAGACGTGGCGCTGGGCATCTCGCACACCGGCCAGACCCGGGAGACGATCGAGATGCTCGCCGAGGCGGGCAGCCGGGGCGCCACCACGATCGCCCTCACCGGCTTCCCCCGCTCACCTTTGGCCGAGCTGGCCGACATCGTGCTGCTCACCGCCAGCCAGGCGACCACCTTCCGGCCGGACGCGCTCTCTGCCCGCCACCCCCAGCTGGTGGTGCTCGACCTGCTCTACATCGCCGTCGCCCAGCGCACCCACGACCGCGCCCCACGCGGCCTTCCGGCGTACCGCGCAGGCCGTCGACGGGCACAAGGCCGCGAAGGGAGCCCTCGCATGATCAGCGCCCAGGGGTACGCGGACGCGGTCCGCCCGGTGCTCGACCGGCTGCTCGACACCGAGGCCGACGGCATCACCCGGGCCGCCGACCTGATCGCCGGAGCCTGCGCGCCGGCGGTGTGCTCCAGGCGTTCGGCGCCGGGCACTCCGAGGCGTTCGCCGCCGAACTGGTCGCCCGGGCCGGCGGGTTGGTCCCCACCAACCGGCTTTCGGTGCGTGACCTGGTGGTGCACGGCGACGCCCCGCCGGACGTGCTCGCCGACCCCAAGCTGGAACGCGACCCCTCCATCGCCCACCAGATCTACGCGCTCGCGGCGCCCCAGCCGCGCGACGTGTTCGTGTGGCGTCCCAATCCGGCATCAACGGCTCGGTGGTCGAGCTGGCGGCGCTGGTCACCGAGCGCGGTCATCCGTTGATCGCGGTCACCTCGGTCGAGCACACTGCACGGGTCGCCCCGCGGCACCCGTCCGGTCGACGGCTCGCCGACCTCGCCGACGTCGTGCTGGACAACGGCGCGCCGTACGGTGATGCACTGCTGCCGCTCGAGGCGGCGGCGCGGTCTGTGCGGTCTCCTCGGTCACCACTGCGCTGCTGGCGCAGCTGCTGACCGCGGAGGTCGTACGACGGTTCCATCAGGCCGGAGAGGTGCCCCCTATCTACCTCTCGGCCAACGTCCCCGCGGGGACGAGCACAACATCGCCCTCGAGTCGCGGTACGCCGGGCGTCTCCGGCGCACCGCCTGACCCGAATTCCACAAGGAGAGACGACGATGTCGATTACCCCCGAGCACCCGGCCGAACTCGACCGCCGCACGGTGCTGCGTCGCGCCGCCGCCGTGGGCATGCTCGCCACGCCGGCCATCGGCCTGCTCAGCGCCTGCGCCACCAGCAGCGGTGACGAGAAGAACGAGCAGGTCTCCGGCGGCACGAAGAGCGCGGCCAACCCGCTGGGCGCCAAGGAGGACGCCCCGATCGAGGTGGTCATCTTCAACGGCGGTTACGGCGAGAAGTACGCCACCGACGTGCACGAGCCGCTCTACAAGAAGGCGTTCCCAAGTCCGAGGTGAAGCACCAGGCGACCCAGGCGGTCTCCACGGTGCTGCAGCCGCGGTTCGCCGGCGGCAACCCGCCGGAGTTCGTCAACAACTCGGGCGAGAAGTTCCTCGACTTCGGTGCGCTCGTCAACGACGGCCAGCTGCAGGACCTCACCGAGCTGTGGGACGCGCCTTCGGTCGACGACCCGAGCAAGAAGGTCCGCGACACCGTCATCCCGGGCGTTGTCGAGCAGGGCATGTTCAACACCGCCGACGGGGGGCGCAAGCCGTTCGTCCTGTACTACGTCTCGACGGTCTACGGGATCTGGTACTCGGGCAAGCTCTTCAAGGACAACGGTTGGACCGCGCCCACCAACTGGGAGCAGTTCAAGGCGCTCTGCGAGCAGATCAAGGCCAAGGGCATCACCCCGTACGGCTACGCCGGGGCGAACGCGGCCTACTACCAGTGGAACGTGATCCTCACCCAGGCCGCGAAGATCGGCGGCACCGACGTTCTGAAGAACATCGACAACCTGGAGGACGGCGCCTGGAAGCAGGACGCTGTCAAGCAGGCCGCGGAGGCGTGGGCCGAGATCGGCGCGAAGTACTCGGACAAGAGCTTCGAGGGGCTCAAGCACACCGACGTGCAGCTGCGGCAGAACCAGGGCAAGGTCGCCTTCTACCCGTCCGGCGACTGGCTGGAGAACGAGCAGAAGAAGGACACGCCGGCGGGCTTCACCTACCAGCTCATGCCGGTGCCCAGCCTCACGGCGTCGGACAAGCTGCCGGCGGCCGCTATCCGGGCGGCCGGTGGCGAGGGATACTTCGTCTCGTCCAAGAGCAAGAACCCGCGTGGTGGCATGGAGTACATGCGCCAGATGCTCTCCAAGGCGGGCGCCCGGGGCTTCACCGAGACCGTCGGTGCGGCCACGGTCGTGCCGGCCGGCAGCGAGGGCTTCCAGTTCCCGCCGGGTGTGGCCAGCGCTCAGGCCGCGCTGAAGGCAGCCGGCAAGGACGTGTTCAACATGCTCTTCGACAACTGGTACAAGGAGCTCGACACGGAGGCGCGGACCGCCACCAACGAGCTGATGTTCGGTCGGATCAAGGCGGACGCGTTCGTGGAGCGGATCCAGAAGCGCGCCGACGCGATCAAGAAGGATTCCTCCGTCACCAAGTTCAAGCGCTGATCGGAGCGTAGGGGTCATGCGGCACGGCAAGTATCCGTTCGTGATCGGGTTCCTGTTCGCCCCGGTCACGCTGTACGTGGTCTTCGTCATCGCGCCGTACGCGCAGGCGTTCCAGATCTCGATGACCAACTGGCGGGGGCTGTCGGCCCCGCAGTGGGTGGGCTTCGACAACTACCGGAGGCTGTTCGACGACGGCAGCTTCTGGAAGGCGGTCCAGCACCACGGCGTACTGCTGCTTGCCCTGCCGCTGATCACCATCGCCATCGCCCTGTTCTTCTCGTTCCTGCTCAACGTGGGCGGCAAGAGCAGCGGCGGGCAACGCCAGGGGGTCTGGGGGGCGAAGTTCTACCGGGTGGTGTTCTTCTTCCCCCAGGTCCTGGCGGTGGCCATCATCGCGGTGCTGTTCCAGATGGTCTACCGGCCCAACGAGTCCGGTCTGATCAACGGCGTGCTGATGAAGCTCGGCTTCGATCCGGTGCTCTTCCTGATCCGGCCGAACCTGGCCCTCTGGTCGATCATCGCGGTGCTGGTCTGGCAGGCGGTCGGCTTCTACGTGGTGCTCTTCTCGGCGGGGATGGCCTCCATCCCGGGTGAGATCTACGAGGCCGCCGAGATGGACGGGGCGACCAAGGTGACGCTCTTCTTCCGGGTCACCCTGCCGCTGCTCTGGGACACCCTCCAGGTCGCCTGGGTCTACCTGGGCATCGCGGCGTTCGACGCGTTCGCCATCGTCGCGGTGCTCTCGGTGGACGGTGGCGGCCCGGACGGCGCCACGACGGTCCTGGCCATGGAGATCTACCGCAACGCCTTCGTCTACTCGAAGTACGGCTACGCCTCCGCGATGGGTGTGGCGCTCTTCTTCCTGACCCTCACGTTCGCGGCGCTGACGCTGCGGCTCACCAAGCGGGAAAGCGTGGAGTACTGATGACGCAGTCGACGCTGCCGCCGACGCCGGCGGCGCTACCGCCGAAGACCGGCGACCCGGGTGCCTCCGGCGGGCGGGGCGGAAGAGCCCCCACTCGGAGGCGCGGCTCTTCGCCGGCCTGGGGCACATCGCGCTCGCCGTGTGGGCGGTGATCGTGATCGTGCCGATCCTCTGGACCTTCCTCGCCGCGTTCAAGAACACCACCGAGATCTTCAGCAGCCCGTGGACGCTCCCCGCGGAGCTGCGCTGGGAGAACTTCAGCCGGGCCTGGACCACCGCGCACGTCGGCCGGTACTTCATCAACAGCGTCATCGTGGTCGGATGCAGCACCTTCGGCACCATGCTGCTCGGCTCGATGGCGGCGTACGTGCTGGCCCGATACAAGTTCTGGGGCAACCGGGCGATCTACTACCTCTTCGTCTCCGGACTGGCCTTCCCGGTCTTCCTGGCCCTGGTGCCGCTCTTCTTCGTGGTGAAGAACCTGGGCCTGCTGGACACCCACACCGGGGTGGTGCTGTCTACATCGCGTACTCGCTCGTTCACGATCTTCTTCCTGCGCGTTCTCAAGACGCTGCCGTCGTCGGTGGCGAGGCGGGTTGATCGACGGCTGTGGCACACCCGCTGTTCTTCCAGGTCATGATGCCGATGGCGAAGCGGCCTGATCAGCGTCGCGATCTTCAACATCATCGGTCAGTGGGCGCAGTACCAACTTCCCCTGGTGCTGCTCAGCAACGCGAAGGACAAGTGGTGCTCACCCAGGGCATCGCGGACATCTCAGTGAACGCGGCTACGAGGCGGACTGGTCGGGCTGTTCGCTGGTGACCGATGATCTCCGAGATCATCGTGTACGCGGCGAACCAGCCGACCAGTCCGCTCGTACCGCGTTCACTGAGATGTCCGCGATGCCTGGGTGAGCACCCACTTGTCTTCGCGTTGCTGAGCAGCACCAGGGGAAGTTGGTACTGCGCCCACTGACCGATGATGTTGAAGATCGGACGCTGATCAGGCCCGGCTTCGCCATCGGCATCATGACTGGAAGAACAGCCGGTGTGCCCACAGCCGTCGATCAACCCGCCTCGGCCACCGACGACGGCAGCGTCTTGAAGAACGCGGCCAGGAAGAAGATCGTGAACGGCAGCGAGTACGCGATGTAGACCAGCACCACCCCGGTGTGGGTGTCCAGCAGGCCCAGGTTCTTCACCACGAAGAAGAGCGGCACCAGGGCCAGGAAGACCGGGAAGGCCAGTCCGGAGACGAAGAGGTAGTAGATCGCCCGGTTGCCCCAGAACTTGTATCGGGCCAGCACGTACGCCGCCATCGAGCCGAGCAGCATGGTGCCGAAGGTGCTGCATCCGACCACGATGACGCTGTTGATGAAGTACCGGCCGACGTGCGCGGTGGTCCAGGCCCGGCTGAAGTTCTCCCAGCGCAGCTCCGCGGGGAGCGTCCACGGGCTGCTGAAGATCTCGGTGGTGTTCTTGAACGCGGCGAGGAAGGTCCAGAGGATCGGCACGATCACGATCACCGCCCACACGGCGAGCGCGATGTGCCCCAGGCCGGCGAAGAGCCGCGCCTCCGAGTGGGGGCTCTTCCGCCCCCGCCCGCCGGAGGCACCCGGGTCGCCGGTCTTCGGCGGTAGCGCCGCCGGCGTCGGCGGCAGCGTCGACTGCGTCATCAGTACTCCACGCTTTCCCGCTTGGTGAGCCGCAGCGTCAGCGCCGCGAACGTGAGGGTCAGGAAGAAGAGCGCCACACCCATCGCGGAGGCGTAGCCGTACTTCGAGTAGACGAAGGCGTTGCGGTAGATCTCCATGGCCAGGACCGTCGTGGCGCCGTCCGGGCCGCCACCGTCCACCGAGAGCACCGCGACGATGGCGAACGCGTCGAACGCCGCGATGCCCAGGTAGACCCAGGCGACCTGGAGGTGTCCCAGAGCAGCGGCAGGGTGACCCGGAAGAAGAGCGTCACCTTGGTCGCCCCGTCCATCTCGGCGGCCTCGTAGATCTCACCCGGGATGGAGGCCATCCCCGCCGAGAAGAGCACCACGTAGAAGCCGACCGCCTGCCAGACCAGCACCGCGATGATCGACCAGAGGGCCAGGTTCGGCCGGATCAGGAAGAGCACCGGATCGAAGCCGAGCTTCATCAGCACGCCGTTGATCAGACCGGACTCGTTGGGCCGGTAGACCATCTGGAACAGCACCGCGATGATGGCCACCGCCAGGACCTGGGGAAGAAGAACACCACCCGGTAGAACTTCGCCCCCCAGACCCCCTGGCGTTGCCCGCCGCTGCTCTTGCCGCCCACGTTGAGCAGGAACGAGAAGAACAGGGCGATGGCGATGGTGATCAGCGGCAGGGCAAGCAGCAGTACGCCGTGGTGCTGGACCGCCTTCCAGAAGCTGCCGTCGTCGAACAGCCTCCGGTAGTTGTCGAAGCCCACCCACTGCGGGGCCGACAGCCCCCGCCAGTTGGTCATCGAGATCTGGAACGCCTGCGCGTACGGCGCGATGACGAAGACCACGTACAGCGTGACCGGGGCGAACAGGAACCCGATCACGAACGGATACTTGCCGTGCCGCATGACCCCTACGCTCCGATCAGCGCTTGAACTTGGTGACGGAGGAATCCTTCTTGATCGCGTCGGCGCGCTTCTGGATCCGCTCCACGAACGCGTCCGCCTTGATCCGACCGAACATCAGCTCGTTGGTGGCGGTCCGCGCCTCCGTGTCGAGCTCCTTGTACCAGTTGTCGAAGAGCATGTTGAACACGTCCTTGCCGGCTGCCTTCAGCGCGGCCTGAGCGCTGGCCACACCCGGCGGGAACTGGAAGCCCTCGCTGCCGGCCGGCACGACCGTGGCCGCACCGACGGTCTCGGTGAAGCCCCGGGCGCCCGCCTTGGAGAGCATCTGGCGCATGTACTCCATGCCACCACGCGGGTTCTTGCTCTTGGACGAGACGAAGTATCCCTCGCCACCGGCCGCCCGGATAGCGGCCGCCGGCAGCTTGTCCGACGCCGTGAGGCTGGGCACCGGCATGAGCTGGTAGGTGAAGCCCGCCGGCGTGTCCTTCTTCTGCTCGTTCTCCAGCCAGTCGCCGGACGGGTAGAAGGCGACCTTGCCCTGGTTCTGCCGCAGCTGCACGTCGGTGTGCTTGAGCCCCTCGAAGCTCTTGTCCGAGTACTTCGCGCCGATCTCGGCCCACGCCTCCGCGGCCTGCTTGACAGCGTCCTGCTTCCAGGCGCCGTCCTCCAGGTTGTCGATGTTCTTCAGAACGTCGGTGCCGCCGATCTTCGCGGCCTGGGTGAGGATCACGTTCCACTGGTAGTAGGCCGCGTTCGCCCCGGCGTAGCCGTACGGGGTGATGCCCTTGGCCTTGATCTGCTCGCAGAGCGCCTTGAACTGCTCCCAGTTGGTGGGCGCGGTCCAACCGTTGTCCTTGAAGAGCTTGCCCGAGTACCAGATCCCGTAGACCGTCGAGACGTAGTACAGGACGAACGGCTTGCGCCCCCCGTCGGCGGTGTTGAACATGCCCTGCTCGACAACGCCCGGGATGACGGTGTCGCGGACCTTCTTGCTCGGGTCGTCGACCGAAGGCGCGTCCCACAGCTCGGTGAGGTCCTGCAGCTGGCCGTCGTTGACGAGCGCACCGAAGTCGAGGAACTTCTCGCCCGAGTTGTTGACGAACTCCGGCGGGTTGCCGCCGGCGAACCGCGGCTGCAGCACCGTGGAGACCGCCTGGGTCGCCTGGTGCTTCACCTCGGACTTGGGGAACGCCTTCTTGTAGAGCGGCTCGTGCACGTCGGTGGCGTACTTCTCGCCGTAACCGCCGTTGAAGATGACCACCTCGATCGGGGCGTCCTCCTTGGCGCCCAGCGGGTTGGCCGCGCTCTTCGTGCCGCCGGAGACCTGCTCGTTCTTCTCGTCACCGCTGCTGGTGGCGCAGGCGCTGAGCAGGCCGATGGCCGGCGTGGCGAGCATGCCCACGGCGGCGGCGCGACGCAGCACCGTGCGGCGGTCGAGTTCGGCCGGGTGCTCGGGGGTAATCGACATCGTCGTCTCTCCTTGTGGAATTCGGGTCAGGCGGTGCGCCGGAGACGCCCGGCGTACCGCGACTCGAGGGCGATGTTGTGCTCGTCCCCGCCGGGGACGTTGGCCGAGAGGTAGATAGGGGGCACCTCTCCGGCCTGATGGAACCGTCGTACGACCTCCGCGGTCAGCAGCTGCGCCAGCAGCGCAGTGGTGACCGAGGAGACCGCACAGACCGCGCCGCCGCCCTCGAGCGGCAGCAGTGCATCACCGTACGGCGCGCCGTTGTCCAGCACGACGTCGGCGAGGTCGGCGAGCCGTCGACCGGACGGGTGCCGCGGGGCGACCCGTGCAGTGTGCTCGACCGAGGTGACCGCGATCAACGGATGACCGCGCTCGGTGACCAGCGCCGCCAGCTCGACCACCGAGCCGTTGATGCCGGATTGGGACGCCACCACGAACACGTCGCGCGGCTGGGGCGCCGCGAGCGCGTAGATCTGGTGGGCGATGGAGGGGTCGCGTTCCAGCTTGGGGTCGGCGAGCACGTCCGGCGGGGCGTCGCCGTGCACCACCAGGTCACGCACCGAAAGCCGGTTGGTGGGGACCAACCCGCCGGCCCGGGCGACCAGTTCGGCGGCGAACGCCTCGGAGTGCCCGGCGCCGAACGCCTGGAGCACACCGCCGGCGCGCAGGCTCCCGGCGATCAGGTCGGCGGCCCGGGTGATGCCGTCGGCCTCGGTGTCGAGCAGCCGGTCGAGCACCGGGCGGACCGCGTCCGCGTACCCCTGGGCGCTGATCATGCGAGGGCTCCCTTCGCGGCCTTGTGCCCGTCGACGGCCTGCGCGGTACGCCGGAAGGCCGCGTGGGCGCGGTCGTGGGTGCGCTGGGCGACGGCGATGTAGAGCAGGTCGAGCACCACCAGCTGGGGGTGGCGGGCAGAGAGCGCGTCCGGCCGGAAGGTGGTCGCCTGGCTGGCGGTGAGCAGCACGATGTCGGCCAGCTCGGCCAAAGGTGAGCGGGGGAAGCCGGTGAGGGCGATCGTGGTGGCGCCCCGGCTGCCCGCCTCGGCGAGCATCTCGATCGTCTCCCGGGTCTGGCCGGTGTGCGAGATGCCCAGCGCCACGTCTCCGGTACGCAGCAGCGCGGCGCTGGCCAGCCCCTCGTGCACGTCGTTCCAGGCCCACGCGGCCACCCCGATGCGGTGCAGGCTGAACTGCATCTCCTCGCCGACCAGCGCGCTGCCGCTGGCGCCGAAGATGTTCACCCTGCTGGCACCGGCGATCGCCACCGCGGCCCGCTCCACCTCGGCGAGGTCGAGCAGCGCGGCGGTGTCGTGCATGGCCCGGGTGTCGGCGGCCATGATCTGGTCGAGCACCCGGGCCAGCGGGTCGCTGGGCTGGATCTCCCGACCGATGTCGACGGTCCAGCCGGCCGAGCGTGCCCGGCCGGTCTCGGAGGCGATGCCCAGCCGCAGGTCGGCGTAGCCCTCGAAGCCCATCGCCCGGCAGAAACGGGTGATGGTCGCCGGGGACGTCCCGCTGCGCTCGGCCAGCTCCACTATGGTGGATCGGGCGGCGGCCTCCGGGTCGCTCAGCACGTGCTCGGCGACCCGGCGCAGCGCACCGGTCAGCTCACCGAGCCCGTTGCGGACCCGGGCCAGCACCCCGTCGGAGGCGGACCCGAGCGCGCCCCGCCGGTCGAACGCGTCGGCGTCGACCACCGCGGTCCCCGCGGAGGTGTCCACCTCGTGATCAACCATGCGACGCCTGACCTTTCCGAAAAGCTTGTTAACTGTTAGTGGTAAAATTTCTTACTGAACGCCCCTCCATGTCAAGACTGTGGGCGAAGTTTTCAAACTGTTACCTGGCGCACAGCCCGCCGCGCCGGCCACATCTTGCTCCGCGCGACGGCGCCGCCCAGCATGAACAGGCCCGATCGCCGCGCAGCGCAAGGAGGCCGTGCCGATGTCCGACACCGTCGTGGTTGGTCTCGACGTCGGGGGTACGTCCACCCGGGCGACCGCCCTGACCCTCACCGGCGAGCGCCTCGGCACCGGCCGTGCCGGCGGTGGCAACCCCACCAGCCACGGCGCCGAACGGGCCGCCGCAGAACTGCTGAGGGCCCTGCGCGGTGCGCTCGCCAACGTCGACCCGACCCGGGTGGCGGCCGGCACCATCGGGCTGGCCGGGGCGGCCCGGCTGCTCGCCGACCCGGCCGGCCGGGCCGCCTTCGACCGGGCCTGGCGGGACGCCGGGCTGCGCTGCCCGTACGCCGTGCACGGCGACGCCCTGGTGGCCTACGCCTCCGGCACCGCCGCCCCGGACGGCACGGTGCTCATCGCCGGCACCGGGGCGATCACGGCGCAGGTCCGCGACCTGCGGCTGGACCGGGTCGCCGACGGACACGGCTGGCTGCTCGGCGACGCCGGGTCCGGCTTCTGGCTGGGCCGCGAGTCGGTCCGCCGGCTGCTCGCCGACCTGGACGCCGGCCGCACCCCCGGTGCGCTGGCCACGGCGGTGCTCACCGAACTGATGGGCAGCGCCGAGATCGCCGCCCGCCCACGGGACACCGTGGACGCCACGATCCAGACGGTGACCCGCCGCCCCCCGATCGAGCTGGCCCGGCTGGCGCCGCTGGTCGTCACCGCCGCTGCCGACGGCGAACCGGTCGCCACCGCGCTGGTCGCCGAGGCCGCCGCGCACCTGGTCGACAGCGTGGGCCGGATCCGCCCGGCCGGGGCGGTCACACCGGTCGTGCTCGGCGGCGGGCTGCTCACCGGGGACACCCCGCTGGCCGCCGCCGTCCGGGCCGAGGTCGGCCGGCACTGGCCGGCCGCGCCGCTGCGTACCGCCGGCGACGGGGCCGCCGCCGCGGCCTGGCTCGCCGCCCGCGAACTGCCCGAGGTCACCGACCCGACGGCCCTGCACGCCCGCCTCTTCCCCACCACGCCCTGACCCCGCCCTTCACCGCGCCCCCTTCACCGCGCCCCCGCCGCGGCACCCGCCGCCGCGAGGCGCCGCTGGCGCCGCGCATGATCGCGCTCGAACCAGGATGTATGCCCCTCCCGCCGCAAGGAGGGGACTCTTTCCAGGATCGAGCACGATCATGGGGTTGCAAGACGCGACGCCGTGGCAGCGCGCGGCGCGAAGGCGCGGTGCGCTAGGACTCGATGGCGCCGAGGACCCTGGTCAGGCGGCGCCAGACGTGCGAGCGCCAGCCGCCGTCGAGCAGGGCATAGGTGCGCTGTTGGAGCGGGTCGTCCGGGTCGAAGCCGGAGTGTTCCAGGAAGAGCCGGGTGCCCCGGCCCTCGGCGGCGAGGGTCCAGGTCACCACCGTGTCCAGCGATCCGCCCCGCCAGGACCAGCGCAGCAGGCGTTGCGGGTCCAGGTCGAGCACCTCGCAGCGCACGATGCCGTCGAATCCGGGGCGCGGGTCGGTGCGGAAGGTGAACCGGTGGCCGACGACCGGCACGAAGTCGGTCTGCATCAGCCAGCGCGCGATGAGATCAGGATCGGTCAGCGCCCGCCAGACCTTTGCTGGCGGGTGGGGCAGGAACTGATCCACCCGGATGGTGCCGCGCTCACTCATCGTCGAGCTCGTCCAGGACGTCGCGCAGCGCACCGAGTCGACCGCGCCAGTACGCCTCGTACGGGCTGAGCCAGTCGGCGACCTCGCGCAACGGCTCCGGCCGCAGTGCGTACAGCCGCTGCCGGCCGACCGGCCGCTCGACCACGAGGCCGGCCTCCTTGAGCACCTTGAGGTGCTCGGACAGGCTCGGCCGACGCATGTCGAAGTGGTCCGCGAGTCGCTGCACCGGCTGCTGGCCGCCGTCGCGCAGTAGCCGCAGCAGCTCGCGGCGGGTCGGGTTAGCCAGCGCCGCGAAGACGTCCGACTCAGACACGGGTCGCCTGGAGGACGATGCCGTTGCCGTCCGGGTCGTCGAAGGTGGCGTACCGGCCCCAGGGGGCGGACCGGATGCCCCCGTCGGCGAAGTCCACCCCTCGTTCCCGGAGTCGGGCGACGTCCGCGTCCAGGTCGTCGGTCTCCAGCACCAGGCCCTTGAGCGACCCGGGCGCCATGGTCGGGAACCAGGTGACCAGGGTGAGGGCGGTGGCGGCGCCGGGGGGCGCGACCTGCACCCAGCGCCCGCCGTCGGGGCCCATCGGGTTGTCCCAGATCAGGTCGAACCCGAGAACGTCGACGTAGAAGTCGCGGGCCCGGTCCTGGTCGGCGACCGGTACGGAGACGAGTTGCACGTGGGTCACGGTCATGCCGACCACAATAGGTAGGAGATTTCCTACCGGTCAAGCCGGACCAGAACGGCGCGACCTACTTGAGCTGGCCCGCGGTCAGCCCGGTCTGCACCTGCCGCTGGAAGCCCACGTACACGGCCAGCACCGGCAGCACGGCGATGCTCAGCCCGGCGAAGAGCCGGGCGTAGTCGCCGGCGTAGCCCTGGCTGACCGAGAGGGCGAACAGCCCCTGGGCGAGCACCCACTTGGACTCGTCGCCCTGCATCAACACCTGCGGTAACAGGAACTGGTTCCAGTGGCTGAGGAAGTTGAAGATCGCCACACTGATCAGTCCCGGACGCGCCATCGGCAGCATCACCCGAAAGAACAGCCGGAAGTGACCGCAGCCGTCGACCATCGCGGCCTCGGCCACCGAGGTCGGCAGGGTCCGGAAGAACGCGGTCAGGAAGAACACCGTGAATGGCAGCGAGTAGGCCGAGTACACCAGGATCAACCCGGTCCAGGTGCCGAAGAGGCCGGCGTTGCGGACCACGAAGAAGAGCGGCACCAGGGCGAGGAACACCGGGAACATCAGGCCGCCGACGAAGAGGTAGTAGGCGAACTGCCGGCCGCGGAACTCGTACCGGGCGAAGACGTAGGCGGCGGTGGATCCCATCAGCATGGTGAGGCTGACCGAGCCGGCCACCACGACCATGCTGTTGAGGAAGTACCGCCCGATGTGCGCGCCGGTCCAGGCCCGCTCCCAGTTGTCCCAGTGCAGCGCCCCGGGCAGCCCCCACGGGTCGGCCAGGATCTCGCCGTTGGTCTTGAACGAGCTGATGAACATCCACAGCAGCGGCAGAACGGTGAGCAGGCCCCAGAGCAGCAGGAAACCGTGCGAGAAGACGTTGGCCACGCCGAGTTCCCGGCGCAGGGGGCGGTCCCGACCGGCGACCGGCGTCGGTGAGGTGGCGGCGGGGGCGGGCTTGTCCAGTGTGGTCACGAGAACTCGATCCGTTCGCGCCGGCCGACCCGCAGCGACAGCACCGCCACCGAGAGGGTCAGGAAGAACATCACCACGCCGATGGCCGAGGCATAGCCGAATTTGGTCTCGCTGCCGAAGGCGGTGTCGTACATCCGTACGCCGATCACGTCCGTGGAGAAGTTCGGCCCGCCGTTGGTCATCAGCTGCACGAGGATGAACCCGTCCAGGGCGAAGATGGCCAGGTAGACCCAGGCGACCTGGACGGTGTCCCAGAGCAGCGGCAGCGTGACCCGGCGCAGCGTGGTGAACCGGGACGCGCCGTCGAGCAGCACCGCCTCGTAGATCTCCTTCGGCACCGCCGACATCGCCGCGCCGAACAGCACCACGTAGAAACCGACGTTGCTCCAGACCATCACCGCCAGCACACACCAGAAGGCGGTCGCCGGGTCGCCGAGCCAGGTCGGCGCGGGTAGGCCGAGGGCGTGCAGGGCGCTGGTGAGCAGGCCCTGGTTCGGGTGGTAGACCTCCTTCCAGAGCAGCGCGATGATCACCACGGAGAGCACCTGCGGGAAGAAGTACACCGTGCGGTAGAGCGCGCCGCCGCGTACCCCGGTCACCCCGGCGCGGCCCTTGCGCCCGCCCATGGCGAGCATGGTGGCGAAGAAGAGCCCGAGCACGATGGTCAGCACGGGCACCAGGGCCAGCAGGACCGCGTTGTTCTGCAACGCGTTCCAGACGTACCCGTCGTGCCACAGGGCCTTGAAGTTCGCCAGGCCCACCGAGTTGGCGTCGGCCGAGTAGCCGAGCCAGTCGGTGGTGGAGATCTGGAACGCCTGCAGGTACGGCGACACGACGAAGACGACGTACAGCAGCACCGGCGGCACCAGGAAGGTGACGATCAGCGGCCACTTGCCATGTCTCACGATGAGGACCTACTTCCCGTGGTGCGGCCGGTGGGGACGGTCCGCCCCCACCGGCCGGGGTGTCACGCAGCCCGCTTGTACTTCTTGACCGAGGTGTCCTGGGCGATCGAGTCGGCGCCCTTCTGGCACTGGTCGAGGAAGTCCGCCGGGCCGATCCGCCCGCTGAAGAACTCGCCACACGCGGCGTCGACGAGGTTGCGCTCCAGCTTGCGGTAGTAGTTGTTGTACACCCAGTTGAACCCGTTGGCGCCGGACGCGTCGAGGGCCTTGACCACGCTGGTCAGCCCGTACGGCAACTCGACGCCCTCGGTCGCGCCAGCGACCACGGTGAGGCTGGCGACCTTCCGGGTGAAGTCCTGGGCGCCCTTCTTCGACAGCATCGTGCGGAAGTACTCCAAGCCGCCGGCGACGTTGCGGGCCTTGGCCGGCACCATGAACGGCTCACCGGCGGTGCCCCGGATCGCCTCGAACGGCAGCTTGTCGCCGCTGCCCAGGCTCGGCGTCGGCGCGATGGTCATGTTGAACCCGGCCGGGGTGACGTCCTTCTGCTCGCTCTCCAGCCAGGAACCGCAGGAGATGAAGGCGGCCTTGCCCTGGCACCAGGCCGTCTGCGACTGCTTGTGGTCCAGGCCGGGCGAGCCCTCCAGGATGTACTTGTCCTTGACGATCTGGTGCCACGCGTCGGCGGCGGCCTTCATCGCGTCGGACTTCCAGGCGTTCGGCTCCAGGTTGTCGAGCGCGAGGGCCACCGACGGGCCACCGAACTTGATCGCGGTGGAGATCAGCGGCCAGCTCATGTAGCGCGGGTGGATGCCGGCGTACGTCCAGGGGGCGATGCCGGCAGCCTTGATCTGCTTGCAGAGCGCGATGTGCTCGTCCCAGGTCTTGGCGTACTCCCACTTGCGCTCGGTGAACAGCTTGTTGGAGTGCCAGATGCCGTAGGCGGTGTAGGTGTAGTTCAGCACCAGGAACTTGCCGTCGTACGAGCCGATCTCGACCGCGCCGGGCAGCAGGGTGTCCTTGACCGTCTTGCCGGGCACGTCGAGGCTCGGGGCGGCGAGCAGCTCAGCCAGGTCGGCGAGGGCGTTCTGGCTGACCAGGCCGTTGAAGTCGATCTGGCCGGTGCCGGAGTTGTTGACCACGTCCGGCGGGGAGCCGTCGACGAAGCGCGGCTGGAGGGTCTTGCTGATCTCCTGGGTGGCGGAGTGCTTGATCTTCGCCTTCGGGTACTTCTCGGTGTACATGGCCTCGTGGGCCTTGGCGTACTCCTCGCCGAACCCACCGCTGAAGATGACCACCTCGAGCGGGGCGTCTTCCTTGACGCCGAGCGGGTTCTGCTCGCTCTTGGTGCCCTTGTAGGCGGCGTTGTCGTCGTTGTCGTCGCCGCCGCCGGTGGCGCAGCCGGTCAGCAGGCCGGCGGCCGGGGTGGCCAGCAGGCCGGCGGCGGCGCTGCGTCGCAGGATGTCACGCCTGTTCATGATTTCTCCTCGGGTCGGGTCGGGCGGTCGCCGGGTGATGGGGGTGGCGTCCGTCGCATCGAGGCGCTGGGGGATGTTGTGTTGCTTGTCTTCATTTGACACAAAGGCGTTGAAGAATTTCTACGGCAGCGACGCGCGGACTTCAACCCCCGGCAGCCGAACCGTTATCACCACCGGCCAGCACCCGGTCGCATAGCCTGAGGCGATGCGCCGCCTGCGCCAGCTCGCGGAGCGCACCCCGCCCGGCCGGGAGCGGTACGTCGACCTGCTCCGCGCGCTGGCCATCACCATGGTCGTTCTCGGACACTGGGGCGTCACGGTGATCGAACGGGACGCCGCCGGCCGGCCCAGCGGGCACTCCGCGCTCGGCGACCTGCCCTGGGCGTACCCGCTGACCTGGGTGGCCCAGGTGATGCCGGTCTTCTTCCTGGTCGGCGGCTACGCCAACGCGGCCTCGCTCACCCGGCTGCGGGCCCGGGACGGCGACGCCGCCGGCTGGTTGGTCGACCGCAGCGCCCGACTGGTGCGCCCCACCAGCGTGCTGGTGCTGGTGCTCAGCGCCGCGGCAGCGGTGGCCCGGCTGCTCGACGCCGACCCGACCCGGATCCGCGAGGTGGTCTGGTTCGCCACCATCCCGCTCTGGTTCCTGGTCGCCTACCTGGCGGTGGTCGCGCTCACCCCACCGATGTACGCGCTGCACCGCCGCTTCGGACTGGCCGTCCCGCTGGTGCTGGTCGCCCTGGTCGGCGTCGGCGACCTGCTCCGGCTGACCGGGCCGGAAGAGCTGGCGTACGGCAACTACCTGTTCGGCTGGCTGGCCGTACACCAGCTCGGCTTCGCCTGGCACGACACCCGCGCCGCCCCGCCCGGCGTGACCGACCCCGCCGGGCCGTCGGCACCCGACCGTCCGGGGGTACGCCGACGCCGGCTGCCCATCTCCCGCCGGGCCGGCGTGGTGTTCCTGGCCGGCGGGCTGGCAGCGCTGCCGCTGCTCACCGTGCTCGGCCCCTGGCCGGTGGCCATGCTGCACGTGCCCGGCGAGCGGCTGGACAACGCCGCGCCGCCCAGCCTCGCGCTGCTGGCCGTCGCCGCCACCCAGCTCGGCCTGATCCTGCTGCTGCGCGGCCCGGCGGAGCGCATGCTGCGCCGCACCGGCCCGTGGCAGCTCGTGATCGGCGTCAACCTGGTGGTGCTGACCATCTTCCTCTGGCACCTGACCGCCGCCGTCCTGCTGGTCGGCCTGCTCGACGCGACCGGGACGCTGCCCACCCCGGCGGTCGGCTCGGCCGCCTGGTGGGCGTGGCGGGTGCCCTGGCTGCTGCTGCTCGCGGTCGTCCTGGCGGTCCTGGTCGCCATCTTCGGGCCGGTGGAGGCGCGCAGCACCCGGCACCGCACCGGGCGCCGGGCCGGGCGGGGCACCAGGACCCGGTTGGTGCTGACCGTGGCCGGCTACGCCGCCGTGGTGGCCGCGCTGCTGATCAACAGCGCGACCCCGGCGAAGGCCCCGGAGCCGCTCGGCACGCCCGTCCCGGCGCTGCTGGCGTACCTGGCCGGGGCGGGCGTGCTGCGGCTGCTCAGGTCTGGGTGGGGAACCCGAGGTTGACCCCGCCGTGGCGCGGGTCCAGCCACCGGCTGGTGACCACCTTGCCCCGGGTGAAGAAGCGCACCCCGTCCTCGCCGTGCGCGTGCAGGTCCCCGAAGAGCGAGGACTTCCAGCCGCCGAACGAGTGGTACGCCATCGGCACCGGGATCGGCACATTGATCCCGACCATGCCCACCTCCACCTCGTGCTGGTAGCGCCGGGCCGCACCGCCGTCATTGGTGAAGATCGCCGTGCCGTTGCCGTACGGGCTGGCATTGACCAGTTCCACCGCCTCGTCGTACGAGCCGACCCGGACCACGCCGAGCACCGGCCCGAAGATCTCGTCCGTGTAGATGGACATCTGCGGGGTCACCCGGTCGAACAGCGTCGGCCCCAGCCAGAAGCCGGCCGGATCGCCGTCCGGCGTCACGTCCCGCCCGTCCACCACCGGCACCGCGCCGTCGGCCACCCCGGCGTCCACGTAGGAGCGCACCTTCGCCGCGTGCGCGGCCGTGACCAGCGGACCCATATCGCAGCCGCGCCGGCCATCGCCGGTGCGCAGCCCGGCCATCCGGGCGGCGATCCGATCGACCAGCGCGTCGGCCACCGGCTCCACCGCCACCAGCACCGAGATGGCCATGCACCGCTCCCCCGCCGAGCCGAACCCGGCGTTGACCGCCGCGTCGGCGGCCAGGTCCAGGTCGGCGTCGGGGAGCACCACCATGTGGTTCTTCGCCCCGCCGAGCGCCTGCACCCGCTTGCCGGCGGCGGTGCCGCGCTGGTAGACGTACCGGGCGATCGGGGTGGAGCCGACGAACGACACCGACCGCACCTCCGGGTGGTCCAGCAGCGCGTCCACCGCCTCCTTGTCCCCGTTGACGACGTTCAGCACCCCGTCGGGCAGGCCCGCCTCGGCGAACCACTCGGCCAGCAGCAGCGCCGCGCTGGGGTCCTTCTCGCTCGGCTTGAGCACCACCGCGTTGCCGCAGGCCACCGCGACCGGCACGAACCACAGCGGCACCATCACCGGGAAGTTGAACGGGGAGATCACCGCGACCACCCCGAGTGGCTGCCGGATCGTGTACGAGTCGACCTCGGTGGAGACGTTCTCGCTGAACGCGCCGCGCAGCGCCGACGGCAGGCCGCAGGCGTACTCGATCACCTCCAGGCCGCGCTGGACCTCCCCGGCGGCGTCGGCGAGCACCTTGCCGTGCTCGGCGGTGATCACCTCGGCGAGCCGTTCCCGGCGGGCGTGCACCAGCTCCCGGAAGGCGAACAGCACCGCCGACCGCTTCGCCAGCGACGCGTCCCGCCAGGCCCGGGCGGCGAGGGCCGCGGCCCGCACCGCGACGTCGACGTCCGCGGCCGAGGCCAGCTCCACCTCGGCGGTACGCCGACCCGTCGCCGGGTCGAACACGTCGCCCCGCCGCTCGGACGTGCCGCCGACCCGCTTACCGTCGATGAAGTGCCCGATCCGGGTGCTCACGCCGCCACCCCCGCCGCCAAGCGGATCGCGTCGACGAGGATCGCCAGGCCCTCGCGGGCCTCCTCCTCGGTCAGCGTCAACGGTGGACCCATCCGCAGCACGTTGCCGTACAGGCCCCCCTTGCCGGCGAGCAGGCCACCCTCCCGGCACGCCTCGAAGACCCGGTTGGTCAGCGCCGCGTCCGGCTCGCTGGTGCCCGGCCGGACGAACTCGACGCCGAGCATCAACCCCTTGCCGCGCACCTCCGCGACGCAGTCCAGCCCGCCGACCGAGGCGCGCAGGCCGTCGGCGAGGATCGCGCCGACCCGGGCCGCGTTCGCCTGGAGGTCGTGCGCGATCAGGTAGTCGAGCACCGCGTTGCCGGCCGCCGTGGAGATCGGGTTGCCGCCGAACGTGGAGAAGCTGATCGCCGGCACCGACTCCAGCACCTCGGCCCGCCCGACGACCCCGGCCAGCGCGAACCCGTTGCCGATGCCCTTGGCGAAGGTGAGCAGGTCGGGGGTCACCCCGTGCGCCTGGTAGCCCCAGAAGTGCTCCCCGGTACGCCCCCAGCCGGTCTGCACCTCGTCGGCGATGAACAGGATGCCGTGCTCGTCGAGGACCTTCTTCCAGCCGGCGAAGAGCCCGTCCGGCGGATGCACGAAGCCACCCACCCCCTGGATCGGCTCGGCGATCAGCGCCGCCACGTCGCCGGCGGTCTGGGTGGCCAGCACCTCGCGCAGGTCCTCCACCGCCGCGTCGACCTGCTCCTCGGCGCTCAGTCGGGCGAGCAGGCCACGCACCCGGTCACCCGAGTGCAGCCAGGCCACCTGGAGCGGGTTGAGCCCGCTGGCCGACCAGTTGCGGTTGCCGGTGACGCCCATCGCCGCGTACGACCGGCCGTGGTAGCTGTTCCGCACCGCCAGGATCTGGTGCGAGCGCCGGTGGTTGGTGGCGACCAGCAGCGCCGCCTCGTTCGCCTCGGTGCCGGAGTTGGTGAAGAACACCCGGGCGTCCGGGATGCCGGAGCGCTGCGCGATCTTCTCGGCCAGCTCCACCTGCTGCCGGATCAGGTAGAGCGTCGAGCTGTGCACGATGCCGCTGGCGAGCTGCCGCTCGACCGCCTCGCGGATCTCCGGGATGTCGTAGCCGATCATGTTCGTCAGCACGCCACCGAAGAAGTCCAGGTAGCTGCGGCCCTGAGCGTCGGTGACCCGGCGGCCCGAGCCGGAGACCAGCTCGATCGGCTCGGCGTAGTACAGCGGCATCCAGGACGGGAGCACGGCCCGGTGCCGGGCCAGCAGGTCGTCGGTCATCGTGGCAACCCTTCAGCGGCATTCGTGGATACCGCACGCTCCCACCGGCGGCCGGTGTGGACAACTGCCACTGTGTAGCGCAGCGCGCGTCCGCTCCTGACAGTGCGTCAGCCGGGCGGCAGGCCGCCGGCGGGCAGCGCCGCGCACCTGGTCGGTGGAGCAAATCGGCCATCGAGGTACCTCCCGGGCGCCGGCCGCCGCCAGGGTACGACGGGACGACAACGACCCCGTCCCGTCGGCCGGTACGATCCGGCGGTGCCCGAGCTGCCCGTACCGCTGCCGATCGCGGCGCCGGGCGAGCCGACCGACGGGATGGCCGCCGGCATCACCGGGTGGGTCTGCGCGGAGCCGATGCGCCGGCTGGTGGAGCGTTTCGGCGGCAGCTGGCCGGACGGCGACCTCACCGACGTGCTCCGATTCCTGGACGAGTTCTCCGCCCGACACTGGGACTTTCGGGCCGGTCGGGAGCGGCCCGACGCCCGGGAGCCCGACCTCGACCCCGGCACCGCCGAACTGGTGCTCGCGTCGGCGGCCGCGCTCGGCCTGACCCGGCCGGTGCCGCCGGTTCGCCCGGCGTACGCCCACCTGGTGGTGCTCGGCGGCCTGGCGCACGCCTGCGTACGCCGGGTCAGATACGCCGCGCACCTGCTGCGCGCCGGCCTGCGGGTGGAAGGCGAGGTCGCCGTGCTGGGCAGCTTCCGGCAACTGGCCGACTGGGAACGCCGGACACTGGCCGACGCCGGCCTGCCAGCCGACGACACCGAGGTGGACGTGCTCGACTCGGCGGTCCGGCGGGTGTTCCAGGTGACCGCCCCGGCCGAGCAGGACGGTGTCGACGCCGGGCACCCGCACCACTCCTGGTCGTCGCGGACCTACCGGCCAGCCGGCCTGCCACCGGTACGGGTGCTCGCCGCGCCGTCCAGCGAACCGCACCGGCGGCGCGCCCACACCGCCGACACGCAGCGGTTCTGGGCGGGGCACGTCCAGCTCGCCCCGGGCGACGAGGTGCTGATGGTCACCGCGCCGATCTACGTGCCGTTCCAGCACTGCGACGCGCTACGCACCCTGGCCGTGCCGTACGGCTGCGGCATCGACACCGTCGGGGTGGACCCGGCGCTGGCCGACCTGGCCGTGCTGCCCGAGCAGACCCTCACCCCGGGGCGCTACCTGCAGGAGATCCGCTCGGCGATCCGCTCGATGCGCGCCCTGCACGACCGGCCCGACCCGCGCTGAGCCCGGCCGGCCGAGGCGTCAGGCCCCGGCCGTGTCGGCGACGGCCTGGGCGAAGACCTCCGAGCGGTGCTCGAAGTTGCGGAACTGGCCATAGCTGGGGGCGGCCGGTGACAGCAGCACCACGCCGCCGGCCGGAGTGAGCTTGCGGGCCAGCCGGACGGCCGCCACCAGGTCCTCGACCAGCTCCGTACGCACCCCGGGAAGCCCGTCCAGGGCGCCCACGATCCGGGTACCGCTGTCCGGGATGCCGATCACGGTCAGCTCCCGCTCCGCCAGGTGCTCGGCCAGCGGCGTGTAGTCCAGACCCCGGTCGTTGCCCCCGACGATCACGGTCAACGGCCGGCCGTCGTACGCGTCGATGGCGTGCATGGCCGCGTACGGGCTGGTGGCCAGGGTGTCGTCGACGAACGTCAGCCCGGACGGGTCGGTGATCTCGGTAAGCCGGTGGGCCAGCCCCTGGAACTCGGCGACCGCGACGGCGAGGCTGTCCTTGTCGGCCACCACGTCCACGCCGAGCGCGTCGAGCACGGCGAGCGCGACACAGAGGTTGCCCTCGTTGTGCCGGCCGACCAGCGGCAGCACGGCGCGCGGGAACAGCGGCCGGTCGCCGAGGTGGAACCAGGGCGCGCCGTCCGCCCCGGTGGCGACGTTGGTGGTGTCGGGGCGACCGGTACGGACCGCCGGGCGGTCACCCAGCTCGGCGGCGAGCCGGGGGTCGGCGCCGTTCACCACGATCGTCTCCGGGTCGTGGGCGAGCAGGTTGAGCTTGTCCCGGTAGTACTCCCGCTCCCCGCCGTGCGCGTCCAGGTGCTCCGGGAAGAGCGCGGTGACCACGGCCACCCGGGGCGAGTCGGTGAGGTCGCTGCACTGGTAGCTGGACAGCTCCAGCACGTACAGCTCGGCCTCGGGCAGGTCGAGGGTGGGCACCCCGATGTTGCCGCCGAAGACGTTCGGCCGGCCCATCGCGGTGAGCAGGTGGCTAATCAGGCTGGAGGTGGTGCTCTTGCCCTTGCTGCCGGTGACCCCGACGGTGCGCGCGGCGTGGTCGGCCATCCACAGCGCGGTGCCCTGGGTGACGGTGACGCCGCGCCGGCGCAGCTCGACCAGCCACGGGTGGGTCTGCGGCACGCCTGGCGAGCGGACCACCACGTCGGCGGCGGCCAGCCGCTCGAATCCCGCCTCGCCAGTGACCAGCGGGGCCGCCTCGGCCAGCGGGCCGTCCCACGGCAGCGAGAGGAAGTTGGCGCTGTCGTCGACGGCGACCAGCTCGGCCGGGCCGTGCGCGGCGATCGCGGTCACCGCGGCCCGGCCCTCGCGGCCGGTCCCCCAGACGGCGACGGTACGTCCGCGCAGGTCAGACAGGCGCACGGGGCTCTCCTCGGTGGTCGCGGCGGCGGTGGAGCGGGCACGGTCCGGCGCAGCCGGACACGGCCGGACGAACCAGGGCCTAGTATGGCGTGTGCCCAACGAGCAGCTCCGGCGGATGGACGCCTTCGCCTTCCCGTCCTACTCGATCGACTTCGCCACCGGCGAGGTGTTGTTCGACTACGCCCTGACCGGCCCGGCCGGCGAGCAGCGGTTCACCGAGGTGATCACCCTTCCGCTGCCGGCGGAGCCGCCGTCGGACGAGACGGTGGCCACCCTCGGTCGGGTGCTGGAGCTGCTGCACCTCGTCGCCGGGGTCAGCTACTACAAGGCCGCCGCGCCGCCCCGGCTGGTGCTGCCGGCGCCGCTGGGCGCGGCCACCGCCGACTACGTCACCGCCGTCTACACCAAGGGCCTGGCGGAGTACGCGTACCGCAACCAGCTCCCGCACGTGCTGGAGCTGCGCCCGGAGGTGCCGGCCGGTGAGGTGACGCCGGCACGGGTGTACGACAACTCCGACCGTCGCCCGCTCTCCGCTGTCGGCGGCGGCAAGGACTCCATCGTCAGCCTGGAGGCGCTGCGCCGGGCCGAGCTGGACCCGGTGCCGTTCTCGGTCAACCCGAACCACGTGATCGTCTCGGTCAACGAGGCGTCCGGACTGACCCCGCTGGCCGCCCGGCGGCGGATCGACCCGGTGCTGTTCGACCTGAACGCGACCGGCGCGCTGAACGGCCACATCCCGGTCACCGCGATCAACTCGCTGATCGCGGTCGCGACCGCGGTGCTGCACGGGCTCGGCCCGGTGGTGATGTCCAACGAGCGCTCGGCGTCCGACCCGAACCTGGTCTGGAACGGTCATGAAATCAACCACCAGTGGTCCAAGGGCGTCGAGGCGGAAGGGCTGCTGCGCGCGGCGCTGGCCGAGCACGCCGGCCTGACCGAGCCGTACTTCTCGCTGCTGCGCTCGCTGTCCGAGCTGCACATCGCCCGGCTGTTCGCCGAGTTCACCCGGTACGACGACGTGGTGACCAGCTGCAACTCCGCGTTCAAGCTGCGCAACGCGAGCGAGCGCTGGTGCCGCAACTGCCCGAAGTGCCGGTTCGTCTTCCTGGCCATGGCGCCGTTCATGCCACGGGAGCGGGTCACCCACATCTTCGGCGGCGACCTGCTCGCCGACCCCGAGCAGATCCCCGGCTACCGGGAGCTGCTCGGCGTGGACGGGCACAAGCCGTTCGAGTGCGTGGGCGAGGTCGAGGAGTCGGTGGTGGCTCTGGGCCTGCTCGCCGAGCAGGACCAGTGGCGCGACGCCCCGGTGATCCGCGCCCTGGTCGACGCCGTCCCCGCCACCGCCTGGTCGGCCGTGGCCACCTCGGACGTCTTCACCCCCGGCGGCCCCAACCACATCCCCGACACCTACGCCAAGGCCCTGACCTCCCTCACCTGACCCGCACCCCCTCCCGTCCCCTCGCCCGCTCCCTGGTGATCAAGAGGTTTGCGTCACCAGGGACGGGGTTGCCGACGCGAACCTCTTGATCAACAAGGGGAGGCCGGGGTTCAGGGGGTGCGGACCGCGTCCAGGGCCAGTAGGGCCACGTGCAGGGAGAGGGAGGCTTCGACCGAGTCGAGGTCGACGTCGAGGATGCGGGCGATGCGGGCCAGGCGCTCGTAGAACGCCGGCCGGGACAGGTGCGCGGCGGCGGCGCCGGCGGACTTGTTGCGCCCCTGTTCCAGGTACGCGCGCAGGGTGTCGAGCAGCTGCTCCCGGGGGTGCCGCGCGTCGTACTCCAGCAACGCCCCCAGCTCACGCTCCACGAACGTCTGCAACCGGGGCTCGTCGCGCAGCAGGTGCAGCAGACCGGCCAGGCCGACGTGCGGCAGCCGGAAGATCGGCAGGTCACGCCGGTCCCGGCGGGCCGCCTCGGCGATCTGGCGCGCCTCGACCAGTGACCGTCGCGCCTCCCGCAGGCTGCCCACCCCGGATCCGGCCGCCACGATCATCCCGCCCGGAGCACCGCCGGCAGCCCGGGACGGGTCGGCGCCGGACACCAGCCGGGACGCGTCCGCGCCGGACACCGTGCGGACCGCGCCGGCGTCGAGGCGTACCCGGCGCAGCGCGGCGGCGAACGCGGACAGTGCGCGGTCCTCGGCGGCCGGGTCCGGCAGGGCCAGCAGCGCGCCCACCGAGTGGTCGTCGACCGCGCTGGTCAGCGCGGTCAGCTTCGCCTCCCGCAACGCCTGGCCGACCGCCTCGGACAGGTCCCGCAGCCGGGCCGGGCCCGCCTCGGGGCCACCCTCGCCGGCCGGGTCGTCGGCCCGGTGCCGGACCATCACGCCGACGAGGTGCCGGCGCTCCAGCACCACGCCGAGCGCCCTGGCCCGCAAGGCCACCTCGTCCACGGGCCGGGAGTGATCGAGCAGCGCGGTCAGCAGGGTGCGGTGGATCTGCCGTTCCAGCCCCTCGGCGTCGCGGCGGATCAGCCGGCCCAACGCGAGGGTGGACGCGGCCCGCTCGATCAGGATGGTGAGCCGGGTCGGCGGTCCGCTGCCGGGGCGAGCGTCGGGCCCCCCCGGGTCGACGCCCCGGCGGCTGGGCAGCTCCCCGCCGGACGGCCAGCGCAGCAGCAGTCGCCCCCAGTCCTGCCCCCGGGCGCCGACGACCGTCACCAGCCAGCCACTGTCGGGGTCGTACGCGGTCCGCCCCGCCGGCCGGATCCGCCGGGAGTGCTGCTCCCAGCCGTCCAGCAGCAGCTCGGCGCTTTCCCCCGCCGGGTCGTACCCCAGCACCTGCCGGGACAGGTTCTCCAACACCACCGGGCAACCGGACAGCTCGGCGGCCTGCCGGATCACCTCGGCGGCGTCGGCGCCCTCGACGGAGAGGTCGGTGAAACGCTGGTGGATCTCCTCGGTGGCGCGCAGCTCGGTGAGCTGCGCGTCGACGATCAGCGCGTGCACCGCCTCGGTGATCCGTACGAACGGGGTGGCCCGGCGCAGCTCCACCAGGGGCAGGCCGCGCCGCTCGGCGGCGGCGGCCATCACCCGGGGCACCCCGCTGACGTACCGGCGGCCCAGCTCGACGACGAGCCCGGAGACGCCGACGTCGGCCAGGTCGCCGATGAACGCGCGCAGCCCCGCGTCGTCGCCGGGCAGCCCGATGCCGGTGGTGAGCACCAGCTCGCCACCGCCGAGCAGGGTGGCGATGTCCGGCACCTCGGCGACGTGCACCCAGCGGACCGGCCGCTCCAGCCCGCCGTCCCCGGCCACGACGCGCGGCGCGCCGTGGCGGACGGGGTCGAGGGCAAGGACCTCACGGACGGTAGGGAACACGGCCGCCACGCTACCGTCCGTGACGCCGGAACTCGACATGCCGCCGCCGGCGGGCACGGTCACCGGACGAATCCGATCCGCGTCCACCGGCTGACGAGGGCGTCACCGCCCTCACCAGGGGTCGTCGCGGCTCAGCTCCCAGCAGGCCACGGCCGTAGCGGCGGCCACGTTGAGTGAGTCGACGCCACGGCGCATCGGGATGACCACCCGGACGTCGGCGGCGTCCATGGCGGCCCGGGTCAGGCCGGCGCCCTCGGCGCCGAGCAGCAGCGCCGAGCGGGCCCGCTGGGCGGCGTCGAGGCGTTGGACAGGCACCGCGTCCGGCGCCGGGGTCATCGCCAGCACGGTGAACCCGGCCGCCCGGACCTCGGCGAACGCGTCCGGCCAGGGATCCAGCTTCGCGTACGGCACGGCGAAGACCTCGCCCATGCTCACCCGGACGCTGCGCCGGTAGAGCGGGTCGGCGCAGCTCGGCGAGAGCAGCACCGCGTCCACCCCGAGGGCCGCCACCGCCCGGAAGATCGCGCCGAGGTTCGTGCACAACTCCAAACTGCACCCCAGCCCTCCTCCCCAGCTCACGCAGCCGATGAGCCAGACTCGGCGGGTGACCGTAGAGCTGATCTCTGACCCGGCGGACGAGCGGATCGCCGACTACCGCGCCCTGACTGACGTGGAGCTGCGCACCAGGTGGGAGCCGCCGCACGGGCTGTTCATCGCCGAGGGGGAACTGGTGCTGCGCCGGGCGCTGCGGGCCGGGTATCAGCCGCGGTCCTTCCTGGTGGACGCGAAGCGGGTGGACCAGCTCGGCAGCCTGCTCGACCACGGGCCGGCGTACGCGGCCAGTCAGGAGGTGCTGGAGGCGGTCACCGGCTTCCATGTCCACCGGGGCGTACTTGCCAGCTTCCACCGCAAGCCGTTGCCGGCGGCAGAGGAGGTGTTGGCCGGCGCCCGCCGGGTGGCGGTGCTCGAAGGGATGAATAACCACACGAACCTCGGAGCTGTGTATCGGGGCGCAGCCGCCCTGGGCATCGACGCCGTGCTGCTGTCGCCGACGTGCGCGGACCCGCTCTACCGGCGCAGCGTGCGCGTGAGCATGGGCGAGGTGTTCGCGGTGCCGTACGCGAAGCTGGACCCGTGGCCGGCGGGGCTGGAGCTGGTGCGGGCGGCTGGCTTCACGATCCTCGCCATGACGCCGGCACCCGACGCCGTGCCGATTCAGCGCCTCACCGCGGCTCAGCGAGCGAAGGCCGCCCTGCTGCTGGGAGCCGAAGGCCCCGGCCTGACGGAGGCGGCGCAGGCGGCCAGCGACGTGCGGGTGGTCATTCCGATGCGGCGCGGCGTCGACTCCCTCAACGTGGCGGCGGCTGCTGCTGTGTCGTTCTGGGAGCTGGGCCGCGAGGATGAGGGCTGACGTTTTCCCAGGTCAAGCGTTGGTCCATGTCACCAACTATCGTATAGCCGGGCTAGTCGGACGTATCGTGCCAATGTGTGGCAACTCACTGCGGGTGATCTCGCGTACTAGCTCGACGGCGAGCGACGCCCCGTCCGGTGCCGGGTCGAGCTGGTGACCGACACCCGCGTCTACCTTCGAGCCACCGCGAAACGACTACGGCCGGCGCAAGGACGAGGTCTGGTACGAGGCGCGGCTATCCCGGCGCGTGGCCCCGCGCGGAGCGGTCTACATCCGCGACGGCAAGGGCCACTTCGACTGGCGGTCGGTCGACATCGCCGCGTGATTTTCCAAATGGGAAAGGGCAACAAAAAAGGCCCGGCCCCCCAACACGGGGAGGCCGGGCCTCTTGTCTTGCTGTTCGGTTAGTCGGTGATGAGGACCCTGACGGGCTCGGCCGGCAGGCGCAGGTTCCGGGCCAGCCCGGCGATGCCGGCCGCCCCGATCTCGCGTGCCTCGTCCTCCGTCTTGGCGGTCACCGAGGCGACGATGCGGGTCTTGCTGGTCCCGTCCACCGTCATGCTGGCCAACTCCACCCGCTCGTCAAGCGCTGGACCCTCTTCGGGGTACGGCGTGACGGGCGCACCTTGGTACTCGACTGCCACGCCCCACGTCTTGTCCATGCCTGATCCTACTTCTTGGGCTTCGGGCAGGACACGATCCGCGCCTGCGGCTTCTCGTCGGGGCTGAAGGCGTACGGCGTGCCGCTCGGCCCGGTGCCGGTCACCATCGCCCGCGTCCGCCACTTGCCGGGCAGGCAGAAGTAGCTGACGAAGGAGCAGGACACCCAGGCGCCGGCCGGCGGGATCTCCTCGCAGGCCGCCTTAGCGTCACCCTTCGGCGCCCACAGGCCCCACTCGCCGTTGAGTTCCTTCTCCAGCCAGACCTGCGCCTTGTGGCTGACCGGCGGCATGTCGCAGGTGCTCTCGGCCTCGGCGATCACCGCCGCCTTGCCGGAGACCAGCTTCGCGACCGGCGGCATGCCCCTACTGCGGCCGGGTCTGGCGCCCGAAGTACGTCGAAGCCTTCGGCGACGGCGTCTGGTACTGGACGCCGACAAAGCTGGTGGCGGAGTGAGCACACCGTCCAAGGCCGAGTGCTTCGACCGATTCTGGGACGTGATCGCCATGGCCCAGAAAAACCTCAGCCGGCGCAAGGCGGCCGAGGCAGCCCGCCCGGGCACCCGCAACGCCAGCCAAGTAATACGGAAGCCCCCCGTTGGCCTCAATCGGTTGGCGGGGGGCCTTTCCGTGTTTCTCAGGCGGCTTCCTTGGCCCACTTCGGCACAGGGACCACCTTCTTGCCCGGCTCATACGGCCCAGGCATGACCTTGATGGTGGTCACCAGGGTAAGCAGCGCCTCTCGACGCTCGGCCGGGGTGTACTCGTGCCACACGTCCCGCAGGACGCTGAACTTCTGCTGAGCGTAGGCGCCGGCAGCCTCGGACCGGGACACGGCGGAGTCCCGCTTCTCCTCGGCGGCCTCGATCTCCTTCTTCAGCACGTCCCGCCTCCGCTGGTAGTCCGCCTTGTCCAGGTCGCCCTCGGCGTACATCTCCTGGTATCGGGACAGCTTGGCCTTCAGCTTGCGGATCTCCCGCTCCAGCTCAGTAGCATCCGCCACCGCCTCACGGCCCGCCCGAAGGCGCTCCCGCCGCTCCTCGATGTCCTCGCCGCCCTCGGCCTCCCGGTCCAGCCAGGCGAGCACGTCGGCCTCGGCGCGGGTGTTGGACACCGAGTTGAACGGGTGCTCCTTGCGGTCGCGCGCCCGGTAGCAGGTCCAGGAGTGCTTCTTGTTCCGGCCCGAGTACACGGACACCATCGGGCCGCCGCAGCCCTCCCAGGCGCACGTCATGATGCCGGACAGGGAGTGCACCGCGGTCCGCAGGCGGGGCGCCATCGTCGCCTGCTCGTCGCGGCGCTTCTTGTAGGCGTCCCACGTCTCACGCTCGATGATCGGCTCGTGCTTGCCCTCGCGCCAGAGGTCGAAGCACCAGATCGAGCGCCCGTTGCTCCCGCCGGTATCGCTGGAGGTGGGCGGCTCGGTGCGCTCGCGGATCAGGCCGGCGGCGAAGCCGGTGTCCATCATTCTGGAGATCGACTGAAGGGACCAGCGGTTGCCCTTGACGGTGGTCAGCCCCATGGCGTTCCACTCCATGGCTAGGGCGCGCATGGACTCGCCGGCCACGTACCGCTCGTAGGCGTTCTTCAGGGCCTTCGCCTGGTCCTGGTTGACGGTGTAGCCGGTCCGCCTCTCGTAGTCGTAGCCGAACCGGGGAGCCCCGGTGTGCGGTAGGCCGTCGCGGCGCCGCTTGGCCTGCGCCTCCTTCCAGGAGTCGGCGATCATGTCGGACTGAAGCTCGGCGATGAGCAGCATCTGGTTGCGGCTGAACTTGCCGATCGACGTCTTGGGGTCGAAGTCCTCGGTCGCCGCCCGGACCTTCCCGCGCGCCTCGTCCTCGACCATGCTGAGGTAGATCAGCGACTCCTTCATGTTGCGGCCCCAGCGGGACCACTTCCACAGGATCACGATCTTCCAGTGACCCGCGTTGATGCCGGCCACGGTCTCGTTGACCCGGCGCTTGGTGAAGTTGCGACCCGACTTGTCGATGTCGTAGATCCAGGCGACGATCACCAACCCTTCGCGGTCGGTCAACGTCTTGATCGAGTGCTCCTGGATCTCGGGCGAGATAAGGTCGTCACCTCGCCCGTGCACATCCGAGACGCGGACGTAGCCGAGCACCCGCTTAGCGAGCGGGATACGCTCCAGCTCCTCCGGGGACACCAACCACTGGAGGCCCTGCTTCTCCGGCACAACCACCCTCCCTGACCTGGGGAAATGACGGGTGCACTTTAGCGCCTCCCACGTTTAGTGTGGTTGTTGACGTCCTCCAGGATCACCACCCGGCGTGCGGCGGCGAGCACCTCGGCCGCCGTTGGCAGCGGCCGGCGGTGGAACGACGCCAGCACCCCCCGGTGTACGTGGAAGCCGGTGGCCCGTTGCAGCACGTCCTGCGTCGCCGCGTAGACCGGCGCGTCGCCGGTGTCCAGGTCGGCGAGCTGGTCGATCCGCTTGGCGTCGACCAGGTACGACCGGGCCGGGTAGCCGGCGCGCAGCGCGCGGCGCAGCACCAGTTCGCCCTCGGCGATGAACAGGCCGTGCGGCGGTTCCCAGCGGGTGCGCAGTTCGACGTCGGTGAGCGCGCGGTAGTCGGCGATCCGGTCGTCGTTGGGGTCGGTGATCTGGTGGACGGGCACCCGACGATTCTGCCGGACGGCGGGCCCGGCGCTCCGGGGCCGGTCGAGACCGCGGCATCGAGGGCGTTTTGTCCGGGAGGGAAGGGGAATGGCGGGCGGCGTACCGGACCCGACGGGAAGGACCAGCCAGGTGAGCGCAGACCACACCGCGCCGGGCGAAGCGGGCACCCTGCCCCGGCATCCGACCGTCGCGGACCACATCGTCTCCCGCCTCTTCAGCTGGGGCGTGCACCGTTACTTCGGCTACCCCGGTGACGGCATCAACGGCCTCACCTCGGCGCTGCAACGCACCAACGAGCGGGCCCAGTTCGTCCAGGTGCGGCACGAGGAGACCGCCGGCTTCGCCGCCTCGGCGCACGTCAAGTACGGCGGCGGGCCGCTGGGCTGCGCGCTGGTGACCAGCGGTCCGGGTGCCATCCACCTGCTCAACGGCCTGTACGACGCCAAGCTCGACCATCAGCCGGTGGTCGCCCTCGTCGGGCACACGGCGGTCACCGCCGAGGGTGGCGGCTACTACCAGGAGGTCGACCTGCTCGCCCTCTACAAGGACGTGGCCGCGGCGTTCCTGGCCCAGCTCGACCACCCGGCGCAGGTCCGCCACCTGGTCGACCGGGCGTGCCGTACGGCGCTGGCCCGGCGTACCGTCACCGCGCTGGTGCTCCCCTCGGACCTTCAGGACGAGCCGGCCGTGCTGGACCCGCCGCACGCGCACGGCTACTACCAGACCAGCAACGTGCCGAGCAGCACGCCCACCGTGCCGCCGGAGGCCGACCTGCGTCGGGCCGCCGAGGTGCTGCGCGGCGGCGAACGGGTGGCGATGCTGGTGGGGCAGGGCGCGCTCGGCGCGCAGGACGAGGTCCGCGAGATCGCCCACCGGCTCGGTGCCGGGGTGGCGACCGCGCTGCTCGGCTTCACCGTCGTCGATCACCGGGAGCCGTGGGTGACCGGCGCGATCGGGCTGCTCGGCACCCGGCCGAGCTGGCAGCTGATGACCGGCTGCGACCGGCTGTTGATCGTGGGCAGCAACATGCCGTACTCGGAGTTCTACCCGCCGCCCGGCCAGGCTCGCGGGGTGCAGATCGACGTGGACGGCACCCAGCTCGGGCTGCGGTACCCGACCGAGGTGAACCTGACCGGCGATGCCGCTCCCACGCTGCGGGCGCTACTGCGCGAGCTGGGCCCCGGTCCCGGGCCGACCGCCTGGCGCGCCGAGATCACCGAGGCCACCACGGCGTGGCGCCGCGTGCAGCGCGACCTGGCCGAGCAGCCCGCCGACCCGGTCAACCCGCAGTTGCTGTTCAGCACGCTCAGCGAGCGGCTGCCCGAAGACGTGATGCTCGCCGTGGACTGTGGCACCGCGACCGCCTGGTACGCCCGGCACGTGCTGGTCCGCCCCGGGATGCTGGCCAGCCTGTCCGGCACGCTGCTGTCCATGGGCGGCGCCATGCCGTACGCGCTGGGCGCCAAGTTCGCCAACCCCGACCGGCCCCTCGTCGCGCTGATCGGCGACGGCGCGATGCAGATGAACGGGGTCAACGAGCTGATCACCGTGGCCAAGTACTGGCGGAGCTGGGCCGACCCACGGTTCGTGGTGCTGGTGCTCAACAACCGGGATCTGGCGTTCGTCAGCTGGGAGCAGCGCTCCAGTGAGGGGACGCCGATGTTCCCGGACAGTCAGCAGCTGCCGGACATCGGCTACCACCAGTGGGCGCAGGTGCTGGGGTTGCACGGCGAGCTGGTCGACTCCCCCGATCAGGTGCCGCAGATCTGGGAGCGGGCCCTCGCGGCCGACCGGCCCGTGGTGATCAACGCACTGGTCGACCCGGCCGAGCTGATGCTGCCACCGCACTTCACGGCCGAGCAGGCGCGCAAGACCGCGGCGGCGGTGCTGCGCGGCGACACCGACTGGGCCGGGATCATCCGACGCGGCCTACCCGCGACCCTCGCCAGCTACCGGCCCCGCCGCCGCGAGCGCTGACCAGCCCGCCCTCCGCGATCCTGCACGTGCCGCCCGGGCCTTTCCGGGCGCACCGACGACCGGGTACAGGATCGCGGGCAACGGGCGAGGCGGCGGTCAGCCGCGCCGGTCGAGCCAGCGCTGGAGCAGCGACCGGGGGTCGTCCCGGTCGGACCGGCGGTCGGGGACGACGGGAGCCCGCTCGACCGGACGGCGCGGTTCGCCGGCCAGCTCGCGGCTGGGCGCGACGAACGCCTTCTCCGGCTGGCCCTTGACGGCGGTGGCGATGACCCGGGCGACCGCGTCGATCACCTTTGCCTGCACCGCGGAACCCACCGAGTCGGTCGGGTCGTCCGGGTTGGCGGCGATGCCGGCGACCGCGACCTGCGGGGTGAAGCCGACGAACGTCTCGGTGGCGTTCTCCTCCGAGCTACCGGTCTTACCGGCCACCGGGCGGCCGTCGAGGATGTCGTTCACGCCGGTGGCGGTGCCACCGTTGCACTGCCCGTACGGCGACTGCTGCCCGACCGGGCAACGGGCGGCGTCGGCCGCGGCGCGGGCCACGTCGGCGTCGAGTACCCGCTTGCAGGAGGGCTGCCCGACCGGCACCTTCGCGCCCTTCGCGTCGGTCACCGAGATCACCGGCACCGGCGTGCAGTAGGTGCCCTCGGCGGCCACCGTGGCGTACGCGTTGGCCAGGTCCAGCGGGGTGGTGGCGGCCACGCCGAGCGTGAACGAACCCCAGTTGGCGGCATCGTTCTTGGCGAAGGCGGCGTCCGTGTCGGCGCGGAAGGTGATGCCCAGGCGCTGCGCCATCTCCACCACCTTGTCCTGGCCGACCTGCTCGGCGAGCCAGACGAAGTAGGTGTTCACCGAGCGGCCGAAGCCGTCCCACATCATCCGGTACCCGTCCATCCAGTCCGGGTTGGCGTTGGCCGGGCACCAGTGGCCGTCGCAGCTGCCCGGGCCCTCGGCGGCGTACCGGGTGGGTAGCTTGGCGGGCGCGTCGAAGCCGGTGGAGAGGGTACGGCCCGACTCCAGCGCGGCGAGCATGGTGAACAGCTTGAAGGTGGAGCCGGCCTGGTACCCGTCGACGCTGGCGCCGCCGGAGATCAGCGGGTTGACGGTGTTCGGGTAGTTGGCCTGCCCGGCGGGGTTGTCGGCCAGGCTGTAGTGCCGGTTGACCGCCATCGCCAGCACCTGCCCGGTGCCCGGCTGCACGGCGGCGATCGGCAGGGCGCGCTTGTTGTCGTACCCGTAGACCTTGGTGGCCTGCTGCTGCGCGGTGGCCTGGACCTGCGGGTCCAGCGAGGTGACCACCGTGTAGCCGCCCGCGCGCAGGGCCTGCTCGCGCTCCGGCACGGTCGCCCCGAACGCGGGCTGGGTCACCCACCAGCGACGCAGGTAGTCACAGAAGTAGCCCCAGTCGTCGTGGCCCTGAGCCACCGCGGTGCAGCCGTTGGGCTGCGCGGTGGGGTGCAGGGTCAGCGGCTCCGCCTTGGCCTGCGCGGCCTGAGCGGCGGTGATCGCCCCGGTGTCGGCCATCGAGTCCAGCACGTACGACCGGCGGGCCAGCGCCGCGTCGGAGTCCCCGTCGATCGGGCTGTACGCGTCCGGGGACTGCACCAGGCCGGCGAGCAGGGCCGACTCGGCGAGGGTCAGCTGCGCCGGAGGCTTGCCGAAGTATTTCTGGCTGGCCGCCGCGATCCCGTACGCGCCGGAGCCGAAGTAGGCGATGTTCAGGTACCGGTTGAGGATCTCGTCCTTGCCGAGGCTCTGCTCCAGCGCGCTCGCGTACCGGATCTCCTGGATCTTGCGCCCGATGGTGGGATCGGTGGCGGCGGCGCGCTCCTCGGCGGTGCGGGTGGGATCGGTCTTGAGCACGTTACGGACGTACTGCATGGTCAGCGTCGAGCCGCCCTGCTCGGTCTCGCCACCCTTGACGTTGGCCACCAGAGCGCGGGCCAGGCCGCGCAGGTCAGCGCCGCCGTGCGAGTAGAACCGCCGGTCCTCGGCCGCCACGATCGCCTGCCGCATCACCGGGGCGATGTCCGCCAGTGCCACGTCGGTGCGGTTCACGTCGTAGAACGTCGTGATCAGCGTCTTGCCGTCGTTGGCGTAGAGGTAGGAGCGCTGCGGGGTGGCCGGGGTGCGCAGCGAGTCCGGCAACGCGGCGTACGACCCGATCGCGGAACGGGTGGCGAGCCCGAGCAGCAGGTTGCCCGGCAACGCGGCGACCGCCAGGGCGAGCCCGGCCAGCAAGCCGGCGAGCAGCACGGTGAACAGCCGCGACAGCGGCGAGCGAGAGGCGGCCATGCTCCCCAGGATTGCCACGAAAGCCGCCAACCGACCACCCCCGGCCGCCGATTGTCAGCAACTTCACCGCCCCCCACCAGCAACTTCCCACCAAACCCCACTCCCCGCCCAGCCCCAACCCTGGTGATCATGAGGTTGGCGGGGAATTCGGTGATCGAACTCCCCGCCAACCTCATGATCGCTGAAGCGGGGCGGGCGCAGGGCCGAGCGCGGGGCTCGGGCCGGGCCGGCCGGGTGGGGTGGGGTGGGGTTAGGGGGTTGGGGTGGAGAGGCTGGCGCTGGCGGCGTCGCGGGCCGTTTCGCGGGGCATCAGGCGGCCGGAGCGGTAACCGATCCCGATGCCGGCGATGAGCACGAAGATCGCGCCGAACGTCTGCAACGAGCCGATCAGGGCGCCTCCCAGGCCGAGCAGCGGCGCCGCGATGATCAGCATGACGCCGTCGCCGAGGCTGAAGGTGCCCGAGCGGGCCACCGCCCACCCGGTGAGGACCCAGCCCACGCTGTAGAAGGTCGCGCCGACCAGGACCAGCGAACGCGCGGTGGTGCCGAAGACCGGTGTCTGTTCGGCGAGCCCGGCGAAGGGCAGCATCAGCACGGTGCCGGCGATGCTGACCAGCAGCCCGGCGGTGGCCACCCGGCGGCTGCGGGTCGCGGCCAGCAGCCCGGTGAGGGCCAGCAGCGCGAGCAGGCCGAGCCAGACCGCGGCCACCCAGCCGATCAGGTACGCCGCCTGGCCGTCCGCCGGATACGGGTCGTTGCCCACCCCGCCGTCGCTGGCCATCGCCATCGCGCCGTAGAGGATGGCGTACGCGGGCAGCAGCCACACCGCCGCCCGCGCGAATCGGCGTACCGACCAGGCCCAACTGGCGTTCGTTGCCGGCCCGGCCGGGGCCGGATCGCCGACGAACGGCAGTACGCCGAAGCCACCGCCGGTACGCCGGGAGCCCAGGGGGCCGGCGGGGTCGTGCGCGCCGGGCACCGGGGCCGAGGACCACATCCGATTCGCCGGATCCTTCATGCGTCACCTCGCTCGTCCACGAGCGGTGCGGGACGCGCCGGGGCGCCCCGATTGCCTGGTCACCACCCGTCCTAGGACTGATCGTGGCAGGCGTCGGAGCGCCCCATGAGTCTTTCTCGCATTTAGCCGGCCGGACGGCCGGCGTACTCGATCACTCGCGCTCGCGCTGGTCGGTCGGGTCGTTGACCAGGCTGGCCGGGGAGACCGGCTCCGGCGCGGGCAGCCCCTGCGGCCCCTTGCCGCCGGTGGCCTGCGCCTCGGCGACGCGTACCTCGTCGTGGATCTGCTGGGCGGCGGCCGCCGCGGCCTGTGCGGCCTCCGCGGCCTCGCGCTCGACCTGACTCGCGTGGTCGGCCGCCTCCGGCGCGGGCAGGTCCCCCACCATCTTGCTCAGCCCGCCGAGCGCGCCACCCATCCCCTCCAGAGCCTTGGTCAGCTCGGCCGGCACGATCCAGACCTTGTTGGCGCTGCCCTGGGCGATCTGCGGCAGGGCCTGCAGGTACTGGTAGGCGAGCACCTTCTGGCTCGGGTTCGCCTGGTGAATCGCGTCGAACACGGTCCGGATCGCCTTCGCCTGGCCCTCGGCCTGCAGAATCCGGGCCTGCCGGTCACCGTCGGCCCGCAGCACCGCCGACTGCTTCTCACCCTCGGCGGTGAGGATCTGCGACTGCTTGTGCCCCTCGGCGGTGAGGATCGCCGCGCGACGGTCCCGCTCGGCGCGCATCTGCTTCTCCATCGAGTCGCGGATGCTGGCCGGCGGCTCGATCGCCTTGATCTCCACCCGGGTCACCTTGATGCCCCAGCGGCCGGTGGTCTCGTCCAGCACCCCGGAGAGGTGCCGGTTGATCTCGTCCCGGCTGGTCAGCGCCCGCTCCAGGTCGAGCGAGCCGATCACGTTACGCAGCGTGGTGACGGTGAGCTGCTCGATGGCCTGCAGGAAGCTGGAGATCTCGTAGGTCGCCCGGACCGCGTCGACCACCTTGAAGTAGAGCACCGTGTCGATCGAGACCACCAGGTTGTCCGAGGTGATCACCGGCTGCGGCGGGAAGCTGACCACCTGCTCCCGCATGTCGACCTTGGTGCGTACCGCGTCGACGAAGGGCACCAGCAGGTTGAGGCCGGGGCTGAGAGTGCGCTTGTACTTACCGAGCCGTTCCACCACGTCCTGACGCTGCTGCGGCACGATCCGCACCGCCTTGGCCAGCGTCACGACAGCGATCAACGCCACCGCGAGCACCAGCACGCCTATGACCGTCATCCCGTTCACCCTCTCGCTTCCGGCAGCTCGCCGGCGGAAGAAACGTCGTCCTGCCAGACCAGGGCGGTCGCGCCCCGGACCTTTATCACCCGCACCCGTTGACCAGGTTCGTACGTCTGCGTCGTGTCGTACGGCCGGGCACTCCACAGCTCGCCGTCGATCTTGACGAGGCCGTGCTCGGTGTCCACCCGCTCCAGCACCAACGCTGTGGAGCCCTCGATCGCCTCCACGCCGAACGGCTGCTCGCCGCTCTCCAGAGCCGACCTCCGGTGCCGGCGGATGACGGGCCGGGCCACCAGCAGGCTCAGCGCCGACACCACCGCGAAGACCAGCGCCTGCACCGCCGCCGGCGCGCCCAGGGCCGCCGCGCCCGCGGCGGCGAACGCGCCCACCCCGAACATGATCAGGAAGAGCGTCGTCGTGAAGACCTCGGCGACAACCAGTAGCACACCCAGAACGATCCAGACCACGGCATCCACACCACGATCGTGACACGCAAATGCACGCGCGGCCGACCCGCGATGATCAGTAGGCTCGGCGAACCCCACCTGGCCCGCCGAAACACCCCAAGTTGGCGGCCCGCCCGAGCCGACGAGCGAGGAGATCCCGTTGACCCTGCTGCCCGAGACCGCCCGACAGATCGACGCCCAGGTGGCCCAGGCACAGGTCGACGGCCGTGCTCCCTCGCTGGTGCTGGGCGTGGTCCGCGACCGCACGCTGGTGCACCTGGCCGCCGCCGGCGAGCATCCCCGTCCGGACATCGACCTGCAGTACCGACTGGGCTCGATCAGCAAGACGATGACCGCCGCGCTGATCATGCAGTTGCGCGACGCCGGCCGGCTGGCCGTGAACGACCCGCTGGAACGGCACCTGCCGGGCACCGGCGTCGGCACGCTCACCCTGCGCCAACTGCTCGCGCACGCCAGCGGCATCCAGCGTGAACCGGAGGGCGACTGGTGGGAGCGGACCGCTGGCGCCGACCTGACCACCCTGCTCGCGGGGCTGACCGCCGACAAGATCGCCTACCCGGCGCACGCCACGTACCACTACTCCAACCTGGCGTACGGGCTGCTCGGCGGGGTGCTCGAACGGCTCACCGGGACGCCCTGGGCGGACCTGCTCGGAGAGCGGATCCTCACCCCGCTGGGGATGCGCCGCACCACGTACGCGGCCACCGAACCGTTCGCCCGCGGCTACGTCGTCCACCCCTGGCACGACACGCTGCGCGAGGAGCCCCGTACCGACACCGGGGCGATGGCCCCGGCCGGGCAGCTCTGGTCGACGATCGAGGACCTGGGCCGCTGGGCGGCGTTCCTGGCCGACCCGGACCCGTCGGTGCTGGCCGCCGAGACGCTGACCGAGATGTGCTCCCCCGTGGTGATCAGCGACCTGGAGTCCTGGACCCACGGGCACGGCCTCGGGCTGGAACTCTTCCGGGAAGGCGACCGGGTGTACGTCGGGCACGGCGGCTCCATGCCCGGCTACCTAGCATCGCTGGCCGTCCACCGGCCCACCCGCACCGCCGTGGTCGGCTTCGCCAACTCGTACGGCCTGCGCACCGGGCACCTCGGCGCGCTCGGCCGGCGGCTGCTCACCCTGGTGCTGGACGCCGAACCGGCGCCGGTCACCCCGTGGCAGCCGGCGGCAGCCGTACCGCCCGCCGAGCTCGCCGAGCTGACCGGCCGCTGGTGGTGGATGGGCACCGAGATCGAGGTGTCCGCGGACGCCGCCGGCGAGCTGCGCGCCGGCCCGGTCGGCGGCGCGCCGGACCTGCGCTTCGTCGCCGAGGGACCGGACCGCTGGCGGGGCCGCGCCGGTGGACAGGACGGCGAGATCCTCACCGTCCTGCGCGACGAGCAGGGCCGGGCGGTCGCCCTGGACATCGCCACCTTCGTCCACACCCGCACCCCCGACCAGGAGCCCTGACCCGCTGCCCTGACGGTCGGCTACCGGCGAGATCGGTCCTCCCGGCGGCCGCCTCCTGCCCAAGATCCGCGCAACATCGCGGAAGTTGCGCGATCTTGGGCCGCGCCGGCGGGGCGCGGGGTGGCGCGGGCGCGTAGCGGGTCGGTCAGGCTGGCTCGGTGACGAAGTCGATGAGGCGTTCCATGGCGTTGATCAGGGGGGTCTCGACGTCGGCGAAGCTGTTCACCCGGGACAGGATGTGCCGCCACATGTCGGCCGGCTCGGCCACCCCGAGGGCGGCGCAGACCCCCTCCTTCCACGGCCGCCCCGGCGGCACCACCGGCCACGCCGCGATGCCCAGCGCCGCCGGCTTGACCGCCTGCCAGACGTCCACGTACGGATGCCCGGTCACCAGCACATAGGGCGAGGTCACCCGGGCCACGATCCGGCTCTCCTTGCTGCCGGGCACCAGGTGGTCGACGAGTACGCCGAGTCGCCGGGTCGGGCCGGGGGCGAAGTCGCGCACCTCGGCGTCGAGAGCGTCGATGCCGTCCAGCGGCTCCACGACCACGCCCTCGATCCGCAGGTCGTCGCCCCAGATCCGCTCGACCAGCGCCGCGTCGTGGATGCCCTCCACCCAGATCCGGCTGGCCTTGGCCACCTGGGCGCGGACGTTGTCCACCGCCACCGAGCCGGACGCGGTGCGCCGGCGGGCCGCCGGCACCGGCGCTCGGGTCGGGCGGCGCAACGTCACCGGGCGACCGTCGAGCAGGAACGCCGCCGGCAGCAGGGGGAAGTTGCGCCGCCGGCCGTGCCGGTCCTCCAGCACCACCGCACCGGCCTCGAAGCCCACCACCGCCCCGCAGAACCCGGAGTCGGCGTCCTCCACCACGAGATCCGGCTCGGCGTCCACCTCGGGGGTGACCTTCCGCCGCCGCCAGTCGCCCGCCAACACGTCCTCGCCGTATCGCCCCACCATGTCGATCACGCTAACCCCGCCACCCCCGGCCACCATCCCGACACACCGCCGCGCCCTTCACCCCCACCGTCCACCCCGCCGATCAGGGAGTTGCGGTGCCCCGCGAAACGCCACGAATCAGCCGGGACCGCCCACCGCTGCCCCATGATCGACCCGAGCAGAGGGCGAGCCGTGACGGGCCAAGAGTGGGGCGAAGGGGGCAGTTCGGGGCAGGCAGGGCGGCCGGAGCGGCAGTCGAGACAGGGCCGCCGGTGACCACGTACCCTTTCGGCATGTCCACCCCCACAGCGGGCGCGGCCACACTCACGCCGCGCCGGTCGAGCCGGTTCGTCGCCTGGGTGCGCGCGTGGCGCGCCGGGTTGGTGCCGTACGACGAGGTCGCCGACGCCATCGCCGGCGACGAGGAGCACCTGGTGGCGGACGCCCCCGGCACCTGGACCGACGTCCCGCTGGGTGCCGCGCTGCCCACCCTGGCCAAGCTCTCCCCGGACGAGATCCGCCTGGTGCTGCCCGCTCCGGGCGACCCTCGGGGGCTGCCCGGCCCCGGCGACTTCGCCGGCGCGGCGCTGGTTGCGGGCGAGGCGGTGGTGGCCGGTGGGCTCGGGTTGATCCCGCAGGTCCGGCTGCACACCTCCGGCTCGGGGGACTGTTTCGAGACGGTGCTCTGGCGGGTCTACCCGCTGCCGGCCAACGCGCCCGCCGCCTCACTGTCGCTGCCCGGCGCCGCCGAGGCGGAGGCCGAGCTGGCCGCCGCGCTGGCCGAGACCACCGCTGCGTTGACCCGTCTCGACGTCGCCCAGTGGCGGCCCGAGCTGGCCGGGGCGCTGGCCGCGCTGCGCCGCCCGGACGGCGCCACCGACCTGCCACCCGGCTTCGACCCCCGGGCCCGCCGACTCTTCGCCCGCGCCGCGGTGCTCGACCGGGTGCTCGCGCTGGCCGGGCACTCCGCGCCCGGTGGCGCGATCAACAACTACGAGGCGCAGCAGCGCGACGCGGCGCTCCGCCCGCTCACCACGGCCTGCCGGCAGGCGCTGGTGGCCGCCTGCAACGCCCCGCTGCGCCCCTGACGGGAGGCAACAATGCTCGGCACCGCAGTCTTTCTGCTATTCGCCGCCGCCGAGATGCTGTTCTTCGTCTGGATGATCATCGTGGTACGCCGGCAGCACCGGCGTATGGCGGCGACCCGCCGAGGCCGGTCGGTCAGACCTCGTCAAGCAGGTCCGCGACCGAGTTGATGATCCGCGACGGGCGGTACGGGTAGCGCTCCGCCTCGGTGCGGCTGCTGATCCCGGTGAGCACCAGGATGGTCTCCAGCCCGGCCTCCAGGCCGCAGAGGATGTCGGTGTCCATCCGGTCGCCGATCATCGCGGTGCTCTCGGAGTGCGCGTTGATGGTGTTCAGCGCCGAGCGCATCATCATCGGGTTCGGCTTGCCGACGAAGTACGGCTCGACCCCGGTCGCCTTGGAGATCATGGCGGCGACCGAGCCGGCGGCGGGCAGCGCACCCTCCGCCGACGGGCCGGTGACGTCGGGGTTGGTGCAGATGAACCGGGCCCCGTCGTTGATCAACCGGACGGCCTTGGTGATCGCCTCGAAGCTGTAGGTGCGGGTCTCACCGAGCACCACGTAGTCCGGGGCGAAGTCGGTGAGCACGTAACCGACCGCGTGCAGCGCCGTGGTCAGCCCGGCCTCCCCGATCACGTACGCGGTGCCGCCCGGCCGCTGGTCGGCGAGGAACTGGCCGGTGGCCAGCGCCGAGGACCAGATCGACTCCTCCGGCACGTCCAGCCCCATCCGGCTCAGCCGGGCGGTCAGGTCGCGCGGGGTGTAGATCGAGTTGTTGGTCAGCACCAGGAACGGCTTGCCCGAGGAGCGCAGCCGGTTGATGAACTCCGGTGCGCCGGGCACCGGCTGGCCCTCGTGCACGAGCACGCCGTCCATGTCGGTCAGCCAGCTCTGCACGGGCTTACGGTCCTGCATTCGGTGATCCCCGGGGTGTCGGTGGGCGGGTGGACGGTCAGGGGCGGCGGGTCGGCACGCAGCACACGGTGGGGCAGGTGTCCCACATCGGCAGCTCGCCCAGGCGGCGGCGCAGCTGCGCACCGTCCGGGTCGATCCGCTCGGTGACCAGCTCGCGCACCATGGCCACGAAGCGCGGGTCGATGCCGGGGGTGTCGGCCCGGACGAAGTCCAGGCCGAGTTGCTTGGCCGTCTCCAGCGCCTCGGTGTCCAGGTCCCACACCACCTCCAGGTGGTCGGAGACGAACCCGATCGGGCTGACCACCACGCCGGTGGTGCCGCCCTGCGCGAGGGTCGCCAGGTGGTCGTTGATGTCCGGCTCCAGCCACGGCACCTGCGGCGGACCCGAGCGGCTCTGCCACACCAGGTCGTACGGCAGGTCGGGGGCGGCGGCCGCGGCCACCAGCCGGGCCGTCTCGTGCAGCTGCGCCTCGTACCGGCCGCCGTGCGGGCCTGCGTTTGCCGCCATCGAGGTGGGGATGGAGTGGGCGGTGAAGACCAGCCGGGTGGTGTCCCGCTTCGCCGGGTCGAGCTGCCCCAGAGCGGCCCGGACCGCGTCGACGTGCGGTTCGACGAAGCCGGGATGGTCCCAGAACTGGCGCAGCTTCTCGATCACCGGGGCGTCCGGGCCCACCGCGGCCCGGGCGGCGGCGATGTCCTCCTGGTACTGACGGCAGGACGAGTAGCCGCCGTACGCGCTGGTGACGAAGGCGAGCGCCCGGGTGACGCCGTCGTCGCGCATCTGGGTCACGGTGTCCGCGAGCAGCGGGTCCCAGTTGCGGTTGCCCCAGTAGACGGGCAGGTCGAGACCGTGTGCGGCGAAGTCGGCCCGGACGGCGGCCAGCAGGTCACGGCACTGCTGGTTGATCGGGGACACCCCGCCGAAGTGCAGGTAGTGCTCGGCGACCTCGGTCAGCCGCTCGGGGGGCACGCCCCGGCCCCGGGTCACGTTCTGCAGGAACGGCATCACGTCCTCGGGCCGCTCCGGCCCACCGAAGGACACCAGCACCACCGCGTCGTACGCCATGGGGTCCATTCTTGCCTCCCGGCCGGGACTGCCCGGCGACGCCCCCTGGTCCGGGTGATCCCCGGTGTTGAGAAGGGCCCCCTGCTCTACCGCAGGCGTTGACAGGGGGCCCGTCCCTACGTCAGGCGCCGATGGCGTGGTAGCCGCCGTCGACGTGCACGATCTCGCCGGTGGTGGCCGGGAACCAGTCGGACAGCAGCGCCAGGCAGGCGCGGGCGGCGGGCTCCTGGTCGGTGAGGCTCCAGCCGAGCGGGGCCCGCTCGGTCCAGGCGTCCTCGAACTGGTCGAAGCCGGGGATCGACTTGGCGGCGATGGTGCGCAGCGGCCCGGCGGCGACCAGGTTGCTGCGGATGCCCTGCTTGCCCAGGTGCAGCGCCAGGTAGCGGGACGCGGACTCCAGGCCGGCCTTGGCCACGCCCATCCAGTCGTAGACCGGCCACGCCTTCGTCGCGTCGAAGGTCAGGCCGACCACCGCGCCGCCGGCGGACATCAGTGGCAGCGCCGCCATGGCCAGCGACTTGTACGAGAAGGTGGATACGTGCAGGGCGGTCGCCACGTCCTCCCAGGGGGCGTCGAGGAAACCGCCGCCCAGGCAGCTCTGCGGGGCGAAACCGATCGAGTGCACGACGCCGTCGAGCCCGTCGACGTGCTCGCGGACCCGGTCGGCGAGGTTGGCCAGGTGCTCCGTGTTGGTCACGTCCACCTCGATCACCGGGGCCGGCTCGGGCAGCCGCTTGGCGATCCGCTCGACCAGGGAGAGCCGGCCGTAGCCGGTGAGCACGACCTGGGCGCCGTTCTCCTGAGCGAGCTTCGCCACCGAGAAGGCGATCGAGGCGTCGGTGATGACACCGGTGACGAGCAGCCGCTTACCGGCGAGCAGTCCGGACATCCGGGGGTTCCTCCGTACGTTGTCGAAGAGCGCTGGTCAGTGGCCCATGCCGAGGCCACCGTCGACCGGGATCACGGCACCGGAGACGTACCCGGCGCTGTCGGAGGCCAGCCAGGTGACCACCGCGGCGACCTCTTCCGGGCTGGCCATCCGGCCGGCGGGGATGGACTTGCGGATCTCCGCCTTGCGGTCCTCGGGCAGGACGGCGGTCATGTCCGTGTCGATGAAGCCGGGCGCCACCACGTTCGCGGTGATGTTGCGGCTGCCCAGCTCCCGGGTGATCGAGCGGGCCACGCCGACCAGACCGGCCTTGCTGGCGGCGTAGTTGACCTGCCCGGCGCCGCCGGCGAGGCCGACCACCGAGGAGATGAAGATCATGCGGCCCCACTTGGCGCGGAGCATCTTGCCGGAGGCGCGCTTGGCGACCCGGAACGCACCGGTGAGGTTGGTGTCCACCACACCGGTGAACTGCTCCTCGGTCATCCGCAGCAGCAGCGTGTCGGCGGTCATGCCGGCGTTGGAGACCAGCACCTCGACCGGCCCCAGCTCGGCCTCGACGGCGGTGAACGCGGCGTCGATCGAGGCCGCGTCGGTGACGTCGGCCCGTACGCCGAACAGCCCTTCGGGGGCGTCGCCGCTGCGGTGGGTGACCGCCACCCGGTCGCCCTGCTTGGCGAAGGCCTGCGCGATGGCCAGGCCGATTCCCCGGTTTCCCCCGGTCACCAGCACGGTACGGGCCACTGTTCCCCCTTGCGAATGGTCAGCACGGACGCGTCGGAGCCTAGGCGTTACCGGCAGGTAAGCGCTAACGGGAGTCGCGTCACACTGGGGTACGACACCGGGATCAACCCCTGGTGGCACGCCGCGCAGGGGTGCCGGCCCGTAGCCTCGCGATGGTGAACCGGCACCCGATCGCCGTGGCCCTGCAGGCCCTGCGGCAGACCCTGCTGGGCCGGGACGCCCCGCCCGGCCGACCGCTGCTGGCCCGCTGGCCCAGGCTGGCCCGATACGCCGCCCCGGTCGGGCTGCTCGCCGCGCTCGGCCTCTTCTGGATCACCCTCGCCGTGGAGAGCGACTGGGGCCTGCCGACGCCGATCGCGGTGCTGTTCGCGGCGATGACCGTGGCGCCGCTGCTGGCGCTGCCCCGGCGTCCGCTGCTGGCCTGGCGGCTGACGGTGCTGGCCCTGCTGGTGTGCACGTTCAACGCGCCGGCCGACACGCCCGGCCCGTGGACCCCGCCGCTGGCGCTCGGGTCGATCGTGGTGGTCGCAGTGGTCGTCGCGCGGGTCGACCGGCCGGTGCTGGCCTGGCTGGTGGCGATCACCGCGGTGCCGGTGCTCACCCTGGTCAGAGCCGAGAACCGGGCCGCCGTCCTGGCACTGCTCGGCGCGCTGGCGATCGTCGGTGACCTGATCCGGCGTAACCGGCTGTCCCGGCACGCGCTGGCCGCGCAGACCGAGCTGAGTGAGCGGGAGCAGGAGCGTCGCGCGGTGCTGGAGGAACGCACCCGGATCGCCCGGGAGATGCACGACGTGGTGGCCCACCACATGTCGCTGATCGCGGTGCAGGCGGAGACCGCCCCGTACCGGCTGACCGACGTGCCGGCGCCGGCGGCCGCGGAATTCGTGGCCATCGCCGCCTCGGCCCGCGACGCGCTGACCGACATGCGGCGGCTGTTGGGGGTGCTGCGCAGCGAGTCGACCGGGCCGCAGACCGCGCCGCAGCCGGACCTGACCGACCTGAATGCGATGGTGGACGTGGCACGTCGAGCCGGGGTGCCGGTGACCCTGGACGCCGGGCCGGACGACGGCGGACGGGTGCCCGCGCCGGTCGGGCTGGCCGCGTACCGCATCGTGCAGGAAGGCCTGGCCAACGCGGCCCGACACGCGGCCGGCGCCGCGGTGCGGGTCACCGTCCGCGCCGGTCGGTCCAGTCTGGGGGTACGCGTGCAGAACGCGCCGCCCGACGACGTGCGCGCCCGGCCGGACACCGAGGCGGACGCCGGGCATGGGCTGACCGGCATGCGGGAGCGGGCCACCTCGCTGGGCGGTACGTTCACCGCCGGGCCGCTGCCCGACGGGGGTTACGCGGTGACGGCCGAGCTGCCGTACGACTCGGAGAGCGGGGACCGATGATCCGGGTTCTGATCGCGGACGACCAGGCGATGGTCCGGCAGGGCTTCGGCGCGCTCCTCGCCGCCCAGCCGGACCTGCTGGTGGTGGGTGACGCCGCCGACGGCGCGCAGGCCGTCGCCGCCGCCCGCCGGCTCGATCCGGACGTGGTGCTGATGGACGTGCGGATGCCGGTGCTGGACGGGCTGGCCGCCACCCGCAAGCTGCTCGGCGACCGGTCGGCGCAGCGCCCCCGGGTGCTCATCCTGACCACCTTCGACCTGGACGACTACGTGTACGAGGCGCTGCGCGCCGGGGCCAGCGGCTTCCTGCTCAAGGACGCCCCGGCGGCCGACCTGGTGCAGGCGGTGCGGGTGGTGGCGGCCGGGGATGCGCTGCTCGCCCCGGCGGTCACCCGCCGGCTGATCGCCGAGTTCGCGGCCCGCCCGGACCGTCGCCGACCCCGCCCCACCGACCTGGCCGCACTCACTCCTCGGGAGACCGAGGTGCTGCGGTTGATCGCCCGGGGTCGCAACAACACGGAGATCGCCGGCGACCTGGTGGTGGCCGAGCAGACGGTCAAGACGCACGTCGGGCGGATCCTGGCCAAGCTGGGGCTGCGCGACCGGGCCCAGGCCGTGGTGCTGGCGTACGAGACGGGTCTGGTCGCCGCGGGCGAGTAGCTCCACGGAGCCAGCCCGGGAACGGCTCCCCGGGACGACGCGCGAGCGCCGCCCACCAGCGCACCCTGCCTCCGGAGAACATTCCGGAGGGAGAACATGATGCGACGACGACGTGCCGGCCGACTGGCGCTGGCCGCGCTGCTCGGCGTGAACCTCGTGCTGCCGACCCGACCCGAGCCCGTCGCGGCGGCCGGGTTCGTCGAGGCGTACCCGGTCACGGCGGCGGCGATGCGCGCGGCCGGCCCGCCGTACGCGGACTGGGCAGCCGGCGGGCGCCGGTTCCTGATGTTCGATCCGCGCGGCGACGGCCGTGCCGTCGAGGTGCTCGGCGACCTGGCCGACGCGGACCGGATCGCGGTGCTGGTGCCCGGGGTCGGCAGCACGCTGGCCGACTTCGACCGTGGGCTGAGCGGGGTGGCCCGCCGGGCGCCGGCGGAGCAGGCCGGGCAGCTGTACCGGGAGCTGCGGGCGGCCGACCCGACGGCGCGGGTCGCGGTGCTGGCCTGGCTCGGCTACGACCCGCCCGACGGGGTGATGACCGCCGCCACCGGCACCAGCGCCCGGCGGGGCGCGGACGGCCTGGCCGCACTGCTGCGGGAACTGGCCGGGCGCCGCCCCACCGCGACGATCACCCTGGTCGGGCACAGCTACGGGGCGCTGGTGGTGTCGCTGGCCGCGGCGCACGCCCCGCCGCAGGTCGGTGACGTGGTCAGCCTCGGCGGGATCGGCGCCGGAGTGCAGCACGCCGACGAGCTGCGCGGCGGGCGGCGGTTCTGGGCGGCCGAGGCGCCCACCGACTGGATCCGGCGGGTGCCGTCGGTGCGGCTGCCCGGCCTCGGGTACGGCCGCCGCCCCGGCGACGCGGCGTTCGGCGCCCGGCCGTTGCCGGTGGGTGGGGTGGCCGGGCACGACGGCTACCTGGTGCCGGGCAGCGCCACGTTGGTCGCGGTGGCGGCGGTCGTGCTGGGCGGCGCCGACCGGGACGGGAACGCCCGGTGAGCCGCGACCGCGCGGTCGACGCGCTACGGGCGTACGCCATCGGCGGGGTGGTGCTCGGGCACTGGCTGGTCACCGGGCTCGTGCTGGCCTCCGACGGCGGGCTGCGCCAGGCCAGCCCGCTGACCGCGCTGCCTGATCTGGCGCCGGTGACGTGGGTGTTGCAGACGCTCGGGTTGTTCTTCTTCACCGCCGGGTTCGGCTCGGCCCGGTCGCTGGCGCGCCACCGGGGCGGGCCGGGCGGCTGGCTGTCCCGCCGACTGCGCCGGCTGCTGCTGCCCGCGCTGGCGTTGCTGGGCGCGGGTTCCGCCATGCTGCTCGCCGCCACCGTCGCCGGCATCCCGGACGACACGCTCGCCGTCGCGCTGCGGCTCGCGGTCAGTCCGCTGTGGTTCCTGCTGCCGCTGCTGCTCCTCGTCGCGGCGACCGGCCCGCTGCGCGCCGCCGTCGCGCGGTGGGGGGTGGCCCGCTGCGTCGCGCCGGCGGCGGCCGTGGTGGCGGCGGCCGACCTGGCGGTCCGGCTGCTGCCGGCCGGCACCGACCTGCCGCCGGTCACCGTGGTCGCGGCCTGGGCGGTGCCGTACCTGCTCGGCCTGGCGCACGCCGAGGGGCGGCTGGCCGGCCGGCGGGTGGCGGGTGCGCTGGCCGCCGGCGGGGGCGCGGCGTTGGCCGCGCTGCTGGCGTTGGGCTATCCGCTCAGCGCGGTCGGGGTGCCCGGGGCCGGGGTGTCCAACCTGAACCCGCCGTCGCTGCTGGCGGTGGCGCTGGCCGTCACCCAGGTCGGGGTGGGGCTGCTCGCCCGGCCGGCGCTGGAACGGCTGCTGGCCCGTCCGTTGCCGGGCCGGGCGGTGACCGAGGTGAACCGGAACGCGGTGCGGATCTACCTGTGGCACCAGCCGGTCCTGGTCGCGGTGACCGCGCTCGTCGCCCGCGGTGGGGTGGCCCTGCCGGGGCTGCACACCGCACCGGACTCTCCGGGCTGGGTGCTCGCGCGGTTCTGCTGGCTGCCGCTGTTCGCCGCGGTGCTGGTCACGCTGGTGCGGGCGAGCCGCCGGCCGGCCCGCCGGACGGGGTGGCGACGGCCGGGCGGTGGAGGGGTCGCCGGCCGGTCGGCCGAGTGCGTCCCGTCGGCACTGCAGGTGTACGATGATCGACGTTCCGGCCCGCCCGACTTCAGGAGGTGATCGCTGTGCGAGATAGCGATCCTCCCAGTCGTGGCCGGGCCGATGGTCAGCCCCGCTGAGCCACGACTCAGTCTGGTGAGCTGACCCCGCTCCGCTCCCCGCCACCCGGCCCACGCCGAGGTGCGCGTGCCGCGCCGTCCGATCCCGGACGGTCGCCGGGAGCCGCCCGGTCACGACTTCGTGTGCGCGTCCCCACCCCTGCGGTCCGCCCCCGCACGCGGACCGTCCAGCCGCCACCCGGAGCCGTCCATGAGCCGCTACGTCGCCCCGCTGGGCTTCACCCTCGCCGCCGTCTGGGTGGCCATCGTCTTCGTGCTCGCCGGCGGCGGGCACTGACCCACCACCAGCCCGGGCACCGCCCGCCTCACAGCATCCGGGACGACCAGAGCAGGCTGAGCGCGCCGGCGCAGAGCGCCAGCAGCAGCGCCACCCCGGCGTACCACTGGGTCACCTCGCGCGGCTCGGTGCGGAACCCGATCGAGCTGCCCATGTCCTGGTAGACCTGCTTCAGCTCGCTCACCGAGGCCGCCTCGTAGAAGTAGCCCTCGGTGGTCTCGGCCAGCTCGGCCAGGGCCAGCCGGTCCACCGGCACCCGCTGGAGCTGGCCGCCGATGTCGACCTGCCCCGTGTCGGTGCCGAAGGCGATGGTGGAGACCGGCACGTTGGCCGCCTGCGCGGCCGCCGCCGCCTCCTCCATCGACCGGCCCGACGTGCGGAACCCGTCGGAGAGCAGCACGATCCGGGCCGGTGGGATGCCCGCCGCGCCGTCGGCCGGCACCGACCGGATCGCCTCCAGGCAGGTGAACACCGCCTCGCCGGTCGCGGTCGCCTCGGCGAGCACCAGCCCGTCGATCGCACTGGTCACCGCCGCCCGGTCCTTGCCCGGTGGCACCAGCACGTTGGCCGCCTTGGCGAACGACACCAGCCCCAGGTTGTAGCTCTCCGGCAACTCACCGACGAACTGTTTCGCCGCTTCCTGGGCCGCCTCCAGGCGGTTCGGCGCCACGTCGTCGGCCTGCATCGACAGCGACACGTCGATGGCGAGCATCACGGTGGCCCGCTCCAGCGGCTCCTTGGTGTCCACCGCGGGACGGGCCAGCGCGGTGGCCAGCACCAGCAGGCAGAGCAGGAACGCGGTCGCCGGGACGTGCCGCCGCCAGCCCAGCCCCTTCGGCGCCACGGTGCGCAGCAGATCCACATTGGTGAAGCGCATCGCGTACGCCCGGCGGTTCAGCTGCCGCCAGAGGTAGAACCCGGCGAGGGCGAGCACCGGCAGCACAGCCAGCAGCCACCACGGTTGCATGAAACGGATCATCTAGTCGTCCCCCGGGTGCGGGCGTGCCGCTGCGCGGCCACGAAACGCACCATGTCCAGCAGCCAGTCTCGGTCGGTACGCAGGCGCAGGTGGGCGGCGCCGGCGCCGCGCAGCGCGGCGGCGATCGCGGCCCGCTGGGCGGCGGCGGCCTCGGCGTAGCGCTGACGCAGCCGCGGGTCGGCGGTCTGCACCTCGTGCAGCTCGCCGCTCTCCGGGTCGACCACCGGCAGCACACCCACGTCGGGCAGCTCCAGCTCCCGTGGGTCGACCACCTCGATCGCCAGCACGTCGTGCCGGACCCGCAGCTTGCGCATCGGCCGGGACCACTGCTCGGCTGGCGCGAGGAAGTCCGAGACCACCACGGCCACCCCCCGCCGTCGGGGCGGGCGGTTGAGCATCTCGATCAGGGCGCCCAGGTCGCCCCGGCCGGGCTGGATCGCGGTGCCGGCGACGGCGCGCAGCAGGCCCTGCGCCTCCTTGCGGCCGGAGCGGGCCGGCAGGCGGGTGAGCACTCCGGGCCCGGCCGGCGGCGGCCCACCCCGCCAGCGCCGGGCCGGGGCGGGCGCGCCGCTGCCAGTGCCGATCACCGCGCCGATCCGGTTACCGCCGCGCACGGTCAGGTGGGTGATCGCGGCGGCGGCGGCCACCACGACCTCCCGCTTGAGCCACTGCCCGGTGCCGAAGTCCAGGCTGGCCGAGAGGTCCAGCGCCAGCCAGGTCTCCAGCTCCCGGTCAGCCACCGTACGTCGCACGTGCGGCGTCGTGGTCCGTGCGGTGACCGGCCAGTCCATCCGGCGCACGTCGTCGCCGGGGCGGTACTCCCGCGACTCCCCCGCCTCGCTGCCCGGCCCGGGCAGCAGGCCGGCGTAGTCGCCCTGGAGCAGACCGTCGAGCTTGCGGGTGACCAGCAACTGGAGCCGGGACAGCACGGCCTCGCTGCGGTCGGGGACGGGGGCGGGTCGAGGGGTGGATGAGGTCACGGCAGCTGCCCGGGCCAGCCAGCGCCCGGCGGCGGGGCGGTCGACGACGGGCTGGCCTGCTGCCGGGGGGCGACCGCCGGGAGCGGGATGGTGGACATCACCCGGTGCACGATGTGGTCGGCCGGCACGTCGTCGGCGAGCGCGTCGTAGCTGAGCACCAGCCGGTGCCGCAGGATGTCCGGGGCGATGTCCTGCACGTCCTGCGGCAGCGCGTAGTCCCGCCCGCGCAGCAGCGCCAGCGCACGGGTGGCCCGGACCAGCCCGAGTGAGGCGCGCGGGCTCGCCCCGTACTGGATCAGCTGGGCGACGTCGGGCATGCCGTGCTCGGCCGGCGCGCGGGTGGCCAGCACCAGCCGGACCGCGTAGTCCACCAGGGCGTTGTGCACGAAGACCTGGTCCGCCTTGCGCTGCAGGGCGATCAGGTCGGGCGTGTCGAAGATCGCCGCCGGCTCCGGCGAGGCGACGCCCATCCGGTAGACGATCTCCCGCTCCTCGGCGTCGGTCGGGTAGCCCACCACGATCTTCATGAGGAACCGGTCCCGCTGCGCCTCCGGCAGCGGGTAGACGCCCTCCTGCTCGATCGGGTTCTGGGTGGCCATCACCAGGAACGGGTCGGGCACCCGGTGGCTCTCCCCGCCGATGGAGACCTGCCGCTCGCTCATCACCTCCAGCAGCGCCGACTGCACCTTGGCCGGAGCCCGGTTGATCTCGTCGGCGAGCAGGAAGTTGACGAAGACCGGGCCCAGCTCGACGTCGAACTTCTCGCTCGACTGCCGGTAGATGCGGGTGCCCATGATGTCGGACGGCACCAGGTCCGGGGTGAACTGCACCCGGGCGAAGGACCCGCCGACAACCTTGGCGAGGGTCTCCACGGCCAGGGTCTTGGCCACCCCGGGCACCCCTTCGAGCAGGCAGTGGCCGCGGGAGAGCAGCGCGACGAACATCCGCTCCACCATCCGGTCCTGCCCGACGATGACCCGTTTGATCTCGAACAGCGCCCGCTCCAGCAGGGTGGCGTCCTGCGCGGGTGTGGTCACCGGCGCGGGGTCCGCCGGGGCCGCCCCGTTCGGCGTCGGGGCGTCGGGCATGGTCGGCTGGGCCACCGGTCCTCCACAGCGTTGGTCGGTCGTCGCGGCTGGTGCGGTATCAAGACTCGCACGCCTTCCTGAGTGTCGAGGCGGGGAGAAGCCGATTTTCGCCGCGCCGTCCCCAGCAGCCGAATCGCCCGTCGCGGGGTGGACACGGACCGGCCCGCCGCGTGTACCATTCACCCCGTCGCCGGGCGGCTCCCCCCGTGGCCGCCCGGCGCTCAAGCCCTCCGGCCCGCCGCCCTAGACTGGCCCGGATGAGCAACCCCTCTCCCGCCGGCGAGGCCCTGATCTGCTCGGCCCGCGGCTGCCGCGCCCCCGCTGTCTGGGCGCTGGAGTGGAACAATCCCCGTCTGCACAACGCCGAGCGGCGCAAGACCTGGCTTGCCTGCGGCGAGCACCGGGGCAGCCTCGGCGACTTCCTGGACGCACGCGGCTTCCTGCGCGCCGTCAATCCGGTGCCCGGATCGCCTACCCTCGACATGTGAGCGCGCAGCGAGCGAACAACTGGGCACAGCAGCGTGGCGTCTCGCGCCGCCGCCGAGCGGAACGAGGCGGCAGCGTGAGCGCGCGGAACGGATCCCATCGGTGAGCGCGGAGGACCGCGCCGACCCACCGGCCTCCCCCGGCCCCGCCTCCCCGTCCTGGCCGCCCACCCCGGCCACCGCACCACCTCCACCGCCCGGCGTCCTGCCGCCGCCCGGCGCGTTTCCGGCGCCCGGCACGCTCGGCCCGGACCCTGCCCCGCCCGACGCGTCATCACCCGCCCCGCTGCCGCCCGGCGCCCTACCATCGGCCGGCGGGTACGACGCCGACCCCCGCCCGCCCGACCTGCCAGCGCCCGGCCTGTTGCCCTCCGGCCCGTCGTCGGCCGCCGGTGCACCGGGCGCGGCCTCCGGCGTACCCGGCCCTGTGTTGACGGACGGGTCGGTGGGGCGGGGGCCGCTGGAGCCCTGGCCCGACACGGTCCGCTGGCAGCCGATCTCCTCCGACCTGATCTGGGTGGAGCTGATCCGGCTGGCCGTGGTGCTCGCCATCGGGCTGGCGGTGACGGCGATCGGCTGGGCATTGAGCGGTCAGGGCCTGTTCGGGCTGGCCCTCGCCGCCGTGCTGGTGTTCGGCGCGTGGCGGGCCGTGGCGATCGTCCGCGCGGTCCGCGCGTGGGGGTACGCCGAGCGGGAGGACGACCTGCTGGTCCGGCACGGGCTGCTGGTCCGGCGGCTCTCCATCGTGCCGTACTCCCGGATGCAGTTCGTCGACGTCAGCGCCGGGCCGCTGGAGCGCGCCTTCAACCTGGCCACCGTGCAGTTGCACACCGCGGCGGCGGCGAGCGACGCCCGGGTGCCGGGGCTGCGCCCGGCGGAGGCGTCCCGGCTACGCGACCGGCTCACGGCGCTCGGCGAGGACCGGGCGGAGGGGCTGTGAACGCGCGTCCGGGCGACCGCCGGCCGCGCCGGGGGCCGGCCCGATGACCGACCGTCCCGCCGAGCCGGGCACCGGACCGCCCCGACCACCAGGCGGTGCGCCTCCGACCGGCCCGCCCCCGGGGGGCGCGGCGCCGCCCTACACGCCCGGCGGCGCGGCACCCTATCCGGCTGCGCCACCCGGGGTGCCCTGGCCGGCGGCGGGTGGCGACGGCGAGCCGCGTCAGCGACTGCACCCGCTCAGCCCGCTGTTGCACGGGGCCAAGTCGCTGGTCGTGGTGATCGCCGGGCTGTCCTGGTCGACGCTGTCCCGGGTCGGCTTCGGCTGGTTCGCGGCCATGGTGGTGGTGCTGGCGCTCGGCGCGACCGTGCTGTCGGTGATCAGCTGGTACAACACCGGCTACCACGTGGTGGGCCGCGAACTGCGGGTGTACGAGGGGCTGCTCTGGCGGCGTACCCGGGCGATTCCCCTGGAGCGGTTGCAGGCCGTGGAGGTGGTCCGGCCGCTGCTCGCCCAGCTCACCGGCCTGGCCGAGCTGCGGCTCGAGGTGGTCGGCGGGGGCAAGACCGAGGCGCCGCTGGCGTACCTCGGGGTGACCGACGCGGCCCGGCTGCGCGAGCGGCTGCTGGCGCTCGCCGGCCGGGCGTCACAGCCGCCCGCGCCGGGCCTCACGGCGCCCTCGACGGCCCCGGGGGCGGTGCCGCCGGCCGCGCCGGGCCGGCCGCTGCACGCGGTACGCAACCAGAGCCTGCTGGTCAGCCAACTGCTCACCCCGCAGGCGTTCCTGCTCCCGTTCGGCCTGGCCTTCGTCGTGGTGCAGTTCGTCACCGCGGGGTCGTGGTCGTTCGTCGCGGTGGCGAGCACGCTGACCGCGATGGCCGGTGTGCTGCTGCAACCGATCCGCCGGGTCCTCGACGACTGGAACTTCCGGCTGGCCCGCGACGGCGGCACGCTGCGGGTGCACAACGGCCTGCTGGAGACCCGGGCGCAGACCGTGCCGCTGGACCGGGTGCAGACCGTACGGGCGACCTGGCCGCTGCTCTGGCGGATGAAGGGCTGGCTGCGGCTGCGGCTGGAGGTGGCCGGGTACTCCGTCGCGGAGGCCGACGACCGCAACCGGCCAGACCGCCTGCTGCCGGTCGGTGACCTGCCGACCGCGACGATGATCGTCACCGAGGTGCTGCCGGGCGTACGCCTCGACGCGCTGGCGCTGAGCCCACCGCCGCCCCGGGCCCGCTGGGTGCACCCACTGGGCCGGGGCGCGCTCGGCGCCGGCCTGTTCGAGCGGGTCTTCGCCACCCGGTCCGGGCTGCTGACCCGGCAGGTGGCGATCGTGCCGTACGCCCGGATCCAGAGCGTGCGGGTGGTGCAGGGGCCGGCGCAGCGCCGGCTCGGGCTGGCCACCGTCCACGCCGACACCGCGGGTGGGTCGGGCGCGGCGGCCCATGACCGGGATCTGGCAGAGGCGTGGGGCCTGGCGGCCGAGCTGACCGCCCGCGCGCACGCCGCCCGCCGCTCCGGCTGACCCGTTCCGCCGCGGCCGGCCGATCCGGCCGACCTGTTCCGCCGCGGCCGGCCGATCCGGCGGCGTCAGCGGTCGGCGGGTACCGCGGGCTGGTCGGCGGCGCCCGGCCGGACCGGCGCGGGTTGCCCGCTGGCCGGCCGATCCGACGTTGTTTCCGGCGGGCCCGCGGTGCCGTCCGGCCCGGTGATCTTTGCCGGCGGCGGCCCGACAGCGGCCGGGGTCGGTCCGGCGCGACGGGCCCGCAGCGCCGCCCACCCGCGCTCGGCCAGGCCGACCACCAGGAAGGTCAGCCCGACGTACGTCCAGCCGACCAGCACGTCGATCACGTAGTGCTCACCCGAGTAGACCAGGGTGAAGGTCATCGCCAGCGGGTACGCGAGCAGCAGCGGCCACCAGCGGCGGCGGGTGGTGTGCAGGAAGAAGAGCACCACGAACAGCGCCCACGCGGTGTGCAGCGACGGCATCGCGGCGACCGGGTTCGAGGCGATCTGGCCGGCGTTGAGCACGTTGCCGGCGCCGTGCATGCCGAACGCCTTCCACCCCCGGGTGGAGATCCGGGCGACCTCGGTGAGCAGGCCGTTCTGCGCCGCCCACCACGGCGGCGCCGCCGGGTAGATGAAGTAGGTGGCCAGGCCGGCGGCGCAGAGGAAGCCCCAGCGCCGCATGTACGCCGCCCAGCGGTGCCGGTCCCGCAGCCAGAGCACCGCGGCGGCGGCCAGCGCGACCACGAAGTGCGAGAAGTACACCCAGCTCGCCGCGACGTCGTACCACTGCAGCTGCGGGTGGTAGAGGTGCTCCTGCAACCAGATGGTGGGCACCTCGCCGCCGGTGGCCCAGCCGAACATGAACCGGTCGGCGACGATCAGCTCCATCGCGTGCGGGGTGGCCCCGTTGTCGGCGAACCCCCGCGAGAGGTTGTACGCGGCGAGCAGCAGCACCACCGGCACCCAGTCCCGGGCGAAGCGCAGGTGACTTCGCCACGGCCGGTCGCTGTTCCAGGCGACGGTGCCGGCCCAGATCCAGACGAACGCGTACGCGGGGTCGGTGGGCAGCCCGATGCCCAGCCAGGCGGCGACGAAGGCGACCGCCCAGATCGACATGGCGGCGATGCGCCGACGGCCCCCGTCCGGGGACGCGGGCGGGTCGGTCCGGGCGGGGGGTTGGGGGTCAGTCACGACGGCCATCGCGGTCAAGGTTAACGACGGGTGCGGCATCGACCGACGGCGACCACCCGCAGGACCCGTCCGCAGGTGGGCGACGGCGGGCCCTGACGGGTGCGGCGGGATCGCCGGGCGAGTGCTCGGCGGGCTCGGCGAGCACCTAGGCTGGCGACCATGCAGGAGCAGCCCGAGCCGGCCTTCGCGCCGGGTCTGACCGCCCAGGTCGAGTTGACCGTCACCGACGCGGACACCGCCCAGGCGGTCGGTTCCGGGGACGTACCGGTGCTCGGCACACCCCGGGTGCTCGCGCTGGCCGAGGCGGCCACCGTCGCGGCGACCGCGACCACGATGCCGTCCGGGTCGACCACCGTGGGGACCCGGGTCGAGCTGGAGCACCTGGCGCCGACCGTGGTCGGCCGGACGGTCCGGGCCAAGGCCCTGCTGGCGGCCGTCGACGGTCGCCGGCTGTCGTTCGAGGTCACCGTGACCGACGGCGACGAGACGGTGGCCCGGGGTCGGGTGGACCGCATCCTGGTGGACCGGCAACGCTTCGTCGACCGCGCCGGGCGGACGTCATGACCGGCGGATTCGTCGAGGTCGCCGACCGGGTGCACGTGCTGCGCGAGCCGCTGCTGCGGGTCAACGTCACCCTGGTCGTCGGCGACGACCAGGCGCTGCTGGTGGACACCCTCTCCTCGGCGGCCCAGGCCACCCAGCTGGCCGCCGCCGTCCGGGCGGTCACCGACCGTCCGCTGACGCTGGTCAACACCCACCACCACTACGACCACTGCTTCGGCAACGCCGTCCTGGCCGGCGACCCGCCCCGCCCGGTGTACGCGCACGCGCTGGCCGCCGCGGCCCTGCGCGAGGAGCCGGAGCGGCTGCGCCGGGAGGCGTACGACGAGGTGCGCGAGGAGCACCCGGCGCTCGCCGCCGAGCTGGCCGACACGCCGCTGCTCGCCCCGACGCACACCGTGCACACCGAGACGGCACTCGACCTGGGCGGCCGGCGGGTGCTGCTGCGTCACCCCGGGCGGGGGCACACCGACGCCGATCTGGTGGTGCACGTACCCGACGCGGACGTGCTGGTCGCCGGGGACCTGGTGGAGCAGAGCGGCCCGCCCGCCTTCGAGGACTCGTACCCCCTGCAGTGGCCGGACGCGGTCGCCGACCTGCTCCGGCTGACCGCCGTGGGCACGGTGGTGGTGCCGGGCCACGGCGACCCGGTGGACGTGGAGTTCGTCCGCGCCCAGCACGCCGAGCTGGCGAAGCTGGCCTGGCTGATCCGCGCCGGGCACACCGGCGGGGCGCCGCCGGAACGGGTCGCCGCCGAGGCGCCCTTCGGCGCCCGCGCCGCCCTTATCGCCGCCCGCCGCGGCTACAAAGAACTCGACGGCACCCCCTGAACCCCTGCCCTCTCCCCCTGCCCCCTCCCTCACCTCGCCGATCTTGCACTTGCTGCCCGGGCAGAAGGCGCAAAGCGGGCGAAGCGTCGACCGAAAGCGCAAGATCGACGCGGGAGGGTGCGGGAGGGTGGTCAGTCTTTGAAGCGGCGCTGGACGTCGGCGCGGGTGGGCATGGCGGTGGCGCCGCCCGGTGACTCGCAGACCAGGCCGGCCACCCGCAGCGCGAACGCCACCCGCCCGACCCAGCCCGCCGGGTCGGCCGGCTCGCCGTCGAGGAGCAGGTCGGCGATCAACGCGGCCATCACCGAGTCGCCGGCGCCGGTGGCGTCGACCGCGTTGACCCGGGGGGCCGGCACCCGGACCGGGTCGGCGTCGGCGGCGGCCAGCACCGCGCCGGCCGCGCCGAGCGTCACCACGACCGTCGCGGCGCCCAGCTCGCGCAGGTACGCGGCCACCCCCTCGACCGGCTCACCCGGGTAGAGCACCTCGGCGTCGGCGGTGCTCAGCTTGACCAGGTGCGCGCCGGCTGCGAACTCGGCCACCACCTCGCGCAGCCCCGCCAGCGCGCCCGGCCCGCCCAGGAGCCGGGGGCGCACGTTCGGGTCGAAGACCCGCAGGCCGGTGGCGAGCGCCCAGGCACGCCGGGCGGCCGCCAGCGTGCGGGGTTGGAGCAGCACGACGGAACCGCAGTAGAGCACGTCGGCCCCCTCCAGCAGCGCCAGCTCCAGATCGTCGGCGGCGAGCAGGCCGTAGGAGGGCGGCTCGCCGTAGAAGCGGAAGTCGGGTTCCGGGCCGGCGAAGGTGACCACCGCGAGGGTGGTCGGCGCCGGCACCGTGACCGCGCCGGCCAGCCCCACATCGGCCGCGGTCAGGAAGGCGCGAATCCGCCCGGCCAGCACGTCGTCGCCGAGTGAACCGACGAACTGCGCCGCGCCGCCGAGCCGGGCCACGCCGACGGCGACGTTGAGCGGCCCGCCGCCGATCGCCTGCCGGTAGACCCGCTCGCCGTCCCGCTCGGTGTCGAGCAGATCGACGAGCGCCTCGCCGAGCACCACCGCGTATCCCATGCCGGTCCCTTCGTCGTCGCCAGCCGCCCACCGCCCACCTCGGCAATCGGCGTGGCACCAGGCTGGCACAACGCACGGCCCGGTGGGCCCCGAAGAGCACGGGTCCGACCGACCGGACACGGGCGAGAGGGCCGGCGCGCTACCCCGCCCGGTGGATCGGCCCGCCGAGTGCCGTCAGGGGACGACCGGTCCCGCCCCAGCGGCCCGCGACGATCTGCGCGGCCACGCTCACCGCGGTCTCCTCCGGGGTACGCCCACCGAGATCCAGCCCGATCGGCGAGGCGAGCCGGGCGAGCTGCTCCGCGCTCAGCCCCGCCTCGCGCAGCAGCTTCTGCCGCTCGTCGTGGGTGCGCCGCGACCCCATCGCGCCGACGTACGCCAGCCGGTGGCGCAGCGCCAACGCCAGCAGCGGCACGTCGAACTTCGGGTCGTGGGTCAGCACGCAGACCACCGTCCGCCCGTCGACACGGCCGGCGTCCAGCTCCGCCCCCAGGTAGCGGTGCGGCCACTGCACCACCACCTCGTCCGCCTCGGGGAAACGCCGAGCGGTGGCGAAGACCGGGCGGGCGTCGCAGACGGTCACCCGGTAGCCGAGGAACGCGCCGATCCGGGCCACCGCGGCGGCGAAGTCGATCGCCCCGAAGACGATCATCCGGGGCGGGGTGGCGTACGCGGCCACGAAGAGGCTCAGGCCGCTGCCCCGGCGCTGCCCGTGGTAGCCGTACCGGAGCACGCCGCTGTGCCCGGCGGCGAGCAGCCCGAGGGCGTCGGCCGTTGCGGCGGCGTCCAGCCGGTCAGCGCCGAGCGAGCCGGTCACCCGCTGCCCGGTCAGCACCAGCCGCCGGCCCAGTCGTCCCGCCGGGTCGACCGGCACCGCGCCGGGCGGATCGCCGGCGTCGGCCGCCACGCAGGTGACCACCGCCACCGGCTGGCCGGCCCGGCGCGCCGCGTCGACCGCGTCCAACTCCACGAGACGGTCGCCGTCGATCCGCTCCACGAACACGTCGAGCACCCCGCCGCAGGTCAGGCCCGCGGTGTACGCGGCGTCGTCGCTGACTCCGTAGCGGGTCAGCTCGGGGGCGCCGGTGTCGAGCACGCGGCGGGCCCGTTCGTAGAGGTCGGCCTCGACGCAGCCGCCGGAGACGCTGCCGGTCACCGCGCCGTCGGCCGTGACCAGCATGCTGGCGCCCGGCGGCTGTGGCGCGGACCGCCACGTGGCCACGACGGTGGCCAGGGCGACCGCCTCGCCGGCGCGGCAGCGGCGGTGCACCTCGTCGAACACGTCCGGCACGCGCTGCCCCGTTACGTCGTGAAAGGAGGAAAACATTCTTATGTGAAGGATATGGTCGATTTCGTCATGAGGGGGTGTGAGTCGGTGAAGTCCTACCAGGCACTACGAACGGCGCCGACCCCGGACCACGCGGTGGTCCGGGGTCCCGGCGAGGTGGCGGTCCACCTGCAGGTCAACGGCGAAAGCCGGACGACAGCCATCGAGCCGCGGGTCAGCCTGCTCGACGCCCTCCGCGACCGGCTCGAGCTGACCGGCACCAAGAAGGGCTGCAACCAGGGCGCCTGCGGCGCGTGCACCGTGTGGGTGGACGGGCGCCGGGTGCTGTCCTGCCTGACCCTGGCGATCACCTGCGAGAACCGCGAGGTGACCACGATCGAGGGACTGTCCGACGGGGACACGCTGCACCCCATGCAGCAGGCGTTCCTGGACTGCGACGCGTTGCAGTGCGGCTACTGCACCCCCGGGCAGATCATGTCCGCGGTGGCGCTGCTCGCCGAGGGGCACGCCGGCGACGACACCGAGATCCGGGAGTGGATGAGCGGCAACATCTGCCGCTGCGCCGCGTACCCGCACATCCGCGCGGCCGTCCGCCGCGTCCGCGACCAGGGGGAGCCGGGCGATGCGTCCCGTTAGCTACTCCCGCGCCACCGACGTCGCCACCGCGATCGGCGCGGTGAGCGCCGACCCGGAGAGCACCTTCCTGGCCGGTGGCACCACCCAGGTCGACCTGCTGCGCATCTACGTCGAACAGCCGCAGCGCCTGGTCGACATCAACGACCTGCCGCTGAACCGGATCGAGGAGCTGCCCGGCGGCGGGTTGCGACTCGGTGGGCTGGCCCGGATGAGCGACGTGGCCGGGGAGCCGGAGCTGGTCCGGCGCTACCCGATGGTCGCCGAGGCGCTGCTGCTCGGCGCCTCCCCGCAGCTGCGCAACATGGCCACCATCGCCGGCAACCTCATGCAGCGGGTGCGGTGCAGCTACTTCCGGGACGTCGCGGCCGGCTGCAACAAACGGGCACCGGGCACCGGATGCAGCGCGCTCGACGGAATCAACCGGGGGCACGCGGTGCTCGGCACCAGCGACTGCTGCATCGCCACCCACCCCTCGGACCTCGGCGTGGCCCTGGTCGCACTCGACGCGGTGGTTCAGACCGAAGGCCCGGCCGGGCAGCGGAGCATCCCGATCGACGACTTCTTCCTGCTCCCCGGGCAGACGCCGGAACGGGAGCACCCGCTGACGCACGGCGAACTGGTGACCGGCATCGACCTGCCTCCGACGCCGGCCGCGGCCACCTCCCGCTACATCAAGATCCGCGACCGCGAGTCGTACGAGTTCGCGCTCGCCTCCGTCGCGGTGGCCATGTCGGTTGCCGGCGGTCGGATCACCGAGATCCGGCTGGCCCTGGGCGGGGTGGCCACCAAACCGTGGCGGGCCCGGCAGGCCGAGCGGCTGCTCGACGGCGCACCAGCGACCACCGAGTCGTTCACCCGCGCCGCCGAGGCGGAGCTGGCGCCAGCGGTGCCGCACGGAATGAACGCCTTCAAGGTCGAGCTGGCCCGGCGAACCATGGTCCGGGCCCTGGAGAGCATGGCGCAGCGGGAGGGAACGACATGAGCCCGGCGATCGGCGCGACCCTCAACCGGGTGGACGGCCGATTCAAGGTACGCGGCGAGTCGCGTTATTCGGCCGAGGTCCCGGTGCCCAACCTGGCGCACGCGGTGGTGGTGAACGCGAAGATCGCCAGCGGCCGGATCATCGCGATCGACACCAGCCAGGCCGAGCGGGCCGACGGTGTGCTCGCCGTGCTCACCCACCGCAACCTGGCCCGGGTCGCCACCGTGCCGAAGCTGCTCCCGTCGCTGGCCGGGCTGGCCGCACCGGGGCAGACCTTCTTCCCGATGCAGGACGAGACGATCCACTACGCCGGCCAGCCGGTCGCCATCGTGGTCGCCGACACCATCGAACGCGCCGACCACGCCGGCACCCTCATCCGCTTCGAGTACGCCGCCACGCCCGCCACCACCCTGCTGGACCAGGCCCGGGACCAGGCGTACGTGCCCGAGCGGATCTTTGGCGGGCTGCTGCCCGGGCACGCGTCCCGGGGTGACGTGGCCAAGGCGCTAACCGACGCGGACGTGTGCGTGGACGCCACCTACCGCTTCGCGCCCAACCACCACAACCCGATCGAGCCGTCGGCCAGCACCGCGGTCTGGGAGGACCTCGACCGGCTGACCGTCTACGACTCGACCCAGGGGCCGAACTCCGTCCAGTTCACCCTTGCCGAGCTGCTCGGCCTGCCACCCATCTCGATCCGGGTGGTCAGCCATGCCGTGGGCGGCAGCTTCGGTTCCAAGGCGATGGTCTGGCACCACCCGGCGTTGGCCGCGCTGTCCGCCCGGCACGTGGGCCGGCCGGTGCGACTGGTACTCACCCGGGAGCAGATGTTCACCTCCTGCGGGCACCGCGAGGAGCAGGAGCAGCGGATCACTCTCGCCGCGCGGGCGGACGGCCGGATCACCGCGCTACGCCACCACAAGCTCTCGCTCACCTCTCCGTTCGACGACTGGGCGGAGCCGTCGTTGCAGAGCCCGTCGGTGGCCTACACCAGCCCGAACTATGAGGGGATCTACCACCTGGTCCGGGGGAACACCATCACACCGACCTTCACCCGGGCCCCCGGCGAGGCGACCGGGATGTTCGCGCTGGAGTGCGCGATGGACGAGCTGGCCGAGCGGATCGGCGTTGATCCGCTGGAGCTGCGACTGCGCAACTACTCGGCGACCGACCCGGAGAGCGGCAAACCGTGGTCGAGCAGCGGGTTGACGGAGTGCTACCAGCGGGCCGCCGAGCTGTTCGGCTGGCACGACCGCCCGCTGCCCCGATCCCGGCGGGAGGGGAACTGGTTGATCGGCACCGGCATGGCCAGCGCTCTCTACCCGGTGACCCAGCCGGTGAACCCGCAGCGGGCCCGGGCTCGGCTCTACAACGACGGCACCGCGGTGGTCGAGGCCGGCGTCTCGGAGTTCGGCACGGGGGTCTTCACCGCGATGACCCAGGTCGCCGCGGACGGGCTGGGCATTCCGGTGGAGCGGGTGCGGTTCGTGGGCGGCAGCAGCGACCTGCCGAACGTCACCGCCGCGGTGGGTTCCGCCGGCACCAGCGCGGTGGGCTCAGCCGTACACCTGGCGACGACCCAGCTACGCGACGAGCTGATCCGACGGGCGGTGGCCGACGACCACTCGCCGCTGCGCGGCGCGGACCCGGCCGCCGTGCAGGTCCGCGACGGCAAGATGGTGCTGCGCGACCGGCCCGACGTCGGCGAGACGTACGCCGACCTGATGCATCGCACCTTCGTGCCGGACGTGGAGGTGCTCGGCACCTGGAACCCGCCGCCGCAGGACGCCGGGTACGGGGTGCACACCTTCGGCGCGCAGATGGCCGAGGTGGCGGTGGACGCCGACCTCGGCGTGGTCCGGGTACGCCGGATGGTCGGCGTGTTCGCGCCGGGCCGGGTGCTCAACCGCAAGACCGCGCACAGCCAGCTCATGGGCGGGATGCTCTGGGGGCTGGGCCAGGCGCTGCTGGAGGCCACCCGGATGGACCCACGGCTTGGCCGCTGGGCCAACGCCAGCCTCGGCGACTACCTGGTGCCGGTCAACGCGGACGCGCCGGACGTGGTGGTGGACACCATCGAGGTGCGCGACGAGGCGGTGAACCCGCTCGGCATGAAGGGCGTCGGGGAGATCGGTGTGGTGGGCGTGGCGGCCGCGATCGCCAACGCCGTGTACGACGCCACCGGGCGCCGGCAGTACGAGCTGCCGATCACCCTGGAGAAGCTCCTCTGAGGATCGCCCGCCAGGCGATCTGAGGCATCGAGGATGGCCTATTGCGTTGCGGCCGGGCGGCATGGTGGGATGACGCGTACCGGGCGGTGCGAGGGCTGCCGCGCCGCCGGTTGCCGGGTTCGTTGACGCGAGGGCGCCGGTCCACGACAGGGACCGTTGACGGCGCGTGTCCACCGGCCGATTCCCGCCGGGGCACGCACCGTGATCATCGCTTCCGCTCGTTGGAGCGGGGCGACCAGGCCACATCCCACCCGATTGCGGCGGGGCGGCTCAGGCGGCGCGCCTCGCGAGTCAGGAGAACCCGTGAACCGTTCCCGTACGGCCGCGTTGCTCACCGCGGCCGTGACCCTCACCCTGGGCGCCGTCGCCCTGGCGTCCAGCCCGGAGCCGGCCGCCGCGCACGGCGCGGCGATGACCCCCGGCAGCCGCACTTTCCTGTGCTGGCAGGACGGACTGAGCCAGACCGGCGAGATCAGGCCGAACAACCCCGCGTGCTCCGCCGCCGTGGCGCAGAGTGGCGCGAACTCGCTCTACAACTGGTTCAGCGTGCTGCGCTCCGACGCCGGCGGCCGGACGGTCGGCTTCATCCCGGACGGGCAGTTGTGCAGCGGCGGCAACCCCGGCTACCGGGGCTACGACCTGCCCCGTACCGACTGGCCGCTGACCCACCTGACCGCCGGGGCGCGGCTGGACTTCCGGTACAGCAACTGGGCACACCACCCGGGCACGTTCTACTTCTACGTCACCAAGAACAGTTGGAGCCCGACCCGGGCGCTGGCGTGGGGAGACCTGGAGGAGCAGCCGTTCCTGACGGTGACCAACCCACCGCAGCGTGGCGGGGTCGGCACCAACGAGGGGCACTACTACTTCAGCGGCAACCTGCCGTCGGGCAAGAGTGGCAGACACATCATCTACTCCCGCTGGGAGCGCTCGGACTCGCAGGAGAACTTCTTCGGCTGCTCCGACGTGACCTTCGACGGCGGCAACGGCGAGGTGACCGGTGTGGGTCCGGGCGGCATCCCGCCGCCGAACCCGACGACTCCCCCGCCCAACCCGACGACTCCCCCGCCGAACCCGGACCCGACCACCCCGCCTCCGCACGGCGGTGACTGCATGGCCGTCTACAAGGTCGTCAGCGCGTGGCAGGGCGGCTTCCATGGCGAAGTCATGATCATGAACCACGGCAGTACGCCGTTCAACGGCTGGAACGCCACCCAGACCTCGTCCGGCTCGTCGGTGACGGCCACCAACGTCGCACACAACGGCACGGTCGCACCGGAGGGCACCACGACCTTCGGCTTCCTGGCCAGCACGACGGGCACCAACGCACTCCCCACGGTCACCTGAGCCCGCCGCTGACCCAGCGGACCCGGGCCGCTGGCGCGGACCGGGAACCCGGGTGTCAAGAAGGGCCCCCTGCCACGCGAAATGCGATAACAGGGGGCCCTCCTTACCCGGTCAGCGGACCATGGAGCCGACTACCGGCTTGGTGAGCAGGGCGGACTGGTTGCGCTGGATGCCCGGGTCGAGGGTCTTGGCCACGAAGATGGCGTGCCAGATGCAGAAGATCAGCACGGTCCACACCTTGCGGGAGTGGTCGGCCTCCTCCCGCTTGTGCTCGTCGAGCAACCGCAGCGCGTACGACAAGTCGAGCAGGTCGCCGGCGCCCGAGGTGCTCAGCACGTGTCGGGCCCACTCGTACATCTCGCCGCGCAGCCAGACCCGGGTGGGGGTCGGGAAGCCCAGCTTCTTGCGGTTGACGATGGCCGGCGGGACGACGCCCTGCAACGCCTGGCGCATCGCGTACTTCGTGGCGTCGGAGCGCGGCGGCAGCTTGAGGTCGACCGGGATCTTCGCCGCGACGTCGAACACCGCGCGGTCGAGGAACGGCACCCGCACCTCCAGCGAGTGGGCCATCGAGATCCGGTCGGCCTTGACCAGGATGTCCCCGCGCAGCCAGGTGTAGAGGTCGACGTACTGCATCTTGGTGACGTCGTCCAGTTCCGTGCACTCCGCGTAGATCGGGGCGGTCACGTCGGTGTAGCGCACCGAGGGGTCGTAACGGCGCAGCAGGTGCTGCTTCTCCTCCTCGGTGAACATCCGGGCGTTGCCGTAGTAGCGCTCCTCGATCGGGGTGGTGCCGCGCTCCAGGAAGCTCTTGCCCTTGACCCCCTGCGGGATCGCCTTGGAGACCGCGCGCAGCCCCTTCTGCACCCCGCCGGGCAGGCCGTTCACGCCGCTGAGCGACAGTGGCTCCCGGTAGATGGTGTAGCCGCCGAAGAACTCGTCGGCCCCCTCACCGGAGAGCACCACCGTGACGTGCTCGGCGGCCTTCTTCGCCACGAAGTAGAGCGGCACCAGCGCCGGGTCGGCCACCGGGTCGTCCAGGTGCCAGACGATCTTCGGCAGCGCGTCGATCATGTCCTGCGGACCGATCTTGGTGGGGATCGTGGTGACGTCCAGGTGCCGGGCCGAATCCTGGGCGACGTCGATCTCCGAGTATCCCGGCACGTCGAAGCCGACGGTGAAGGTGAGGATGTTCGGGTTGAACTCCCGGGCCAGCGCGACCACCGCGGTGGAGTCGATGCCGCTGGACAGGAACGAGCCGACCGGCACGTCGGAGCGCATGTGCATGCGCACGCTCTCCCGCAACGTCTCCCGGATCTCGTGGTACAGCTTCTGCTCGTCGTCGACCGCCGCCGGCCGGAACACCGGCCGATACCACCGGCGTACGTCGATCCGCCCGCCCGGGGTCCAGGTCAGGTACTCCCCGGAGCCGATCCGGTTGATGCCCTTGTGCAGGGTGCCGGGCTCGGGGACGTACTGCAGGGTCAGGTAGTGGCTGAGGTTGGCCGTGTCGACGCCCGCGTCGCCCTGGTAGCTGCTGTGCGCGAACGGCAGCAGCGCCTTCTTCTCCGAGGCCAGGTAGAGCCCGTCGGCGGTCTCCAGGTAGTGCATTGGCTTGATGCCGAAGTAGTCGCGGGCACCGAACGCGCGCCGCTCCTGCCGGTCCCAGATGACGAAGGCGAACATGCCGCGCAACCGGGTGAGCACCTGCTCGCCCCAGAAGTGGTAGCCGGCGACGATCACCTCGCCGTCACCGGCGGTGGCGAACTGGGCGCCGAAGTCCCGGATCAGCTCGTCGCGCAGCTCGATGTAGTTGTAGATCTCACCGTTGAAGGTGAGCAGGTAACGGCCGTTCGCGTAGGGCAGCGGCTCGTGGCTCGACGCGACGTCGATGATGGCGAGCCGCTTGTGGGCGAACACTCCGTCCGCGTACCGGCCGGAGGCGTCGCCGACCACCTCGACCCCTGTCTCGTCGGGGCCGCGGTGGTGCAGGCATTCCAACGCTCCGGCGATGTGGTCGCGGTGCGCGGCGGCGTTGCCGTTCGCGCTGAAGAAGGCCAGGAGTCCGCACATGGTGGTCATCTTCCCACGCGCGCCGTGGGCCCGTCGCAGCCGTCCGTCGATCCGGAGCGCTCCCGGCCGGCGCCAGCGTGAACCGGGCGCGCGGTACCGTCGGGACCAGCAATGACACGGAGGGAGCGGCGCAATGACCGAGGGACGCACCGACGGTACGCCGACGGACGGTACGGAATCGCACGATCCGGACTTCCCGGAGGCGTTCCTGTCCTTCATGCGGCAGGGCTGGCGGGACAGCGCGCTTCCGGTGGCGCCCCGGCCGGAGGCCCCCGACTACGCCAAGCGGCGGGCCGCGCTCTCGGCGGCCTTCCCCGGCGAGACGCTGGTGATCCCGACCGGCCCCGAGAAGGTCCGGGCCAACGACACCGCCTACCCGTTCCGGCCGGGCAGTGACTTCGCCTACCTGACCGGCGACCACGACCCGGACAGCGTGCTGGTGCTTCGCCCGAACGGCTCCGGGCACGACGCCACGCTGTACATGCGGCCCCGCTCGTCGCGGGAGACCGACGAGTTCTTCCGCAGCCGGCACGGCGAGCTGTGGGTGGGCCGGCGGCACACGCTCAGCGAGAAGTCCACCGAGCTGGGCCTGCCCACCGCCGACCTGACCGGCCTGGAGGCGACGCTGGCCGACCTGTCGCCGGGGCGGACCCGGGTGCTGCGCGGGTTCGACGCCGAGGTGGACGCGGCGGTCCGCCCGTACGACGGGGTCCGCGCCGAGGGGCAGCCGCCCCGCGACCGGGAGCTGGCGATCGCCATCTCGGAGCAGAAGCTCGTCAAGGACGAGTGGGAGATCGGCCAGCTCCGGGACGCGATCGACGCCACGGTGCGGGGCTTCGAGGACGTGGCCCGGATCCTGCCGGCCGACCGCGCCGTCTCCGAGCGCCTGCTGGAGGGGATCTTCGCGCTGCGGGCCCGGCACGACGGCAACGACGTCGGGTACGGCTCGATCGTCGGCGCCGGCGAGCACGCCACGATCCTGCACTGGGTGCACAACCACGGCGCCACCCGGCCGGGTGAGCTGCTGCTGATGGACATGGGTGTCGAGGGCCGCAACCTGTACACCGCCGACGTGACCCGGGTGCTGCCGGTGAGCGGCCGGTTCACCGCCCTGCAACGCCAGGTCTACGACATCGTGTACGCCTCGCAGCAGGCTGGCATCGAGGCCATCCGGCCCGGGGTGAAGTTCAAGGACGTCCACCTGACCTGCATGCGGGTGCTCGCTGAGGGCCTGGCGGAGCTGGGCCTGCTGCCGGTGAGCGTGGACGAGGCGATGGACGAGAAGTCCTCGGTCTACCGGCGGTGGACGCTGCACGGCTTCGGCCACATGCTCGGCATCGACGTGCACGACTGCTCGAACGCCCGCAAGGAGACGTACCGCGACGGCACGCTGGGCGAGGGCTACGTGCTCACCGTCGAGCCGGGGCTGTACTTCCAGCCGGAGGATGAGCTGGTCCCCGCCGAGCTGCGCGGCGTCGGCGTACGGATCGAGGACGACGTGCTGGTCACCGCGACCGGCGCGGTGAACCTGTCGGCCGGCCTGCCGCGCACCGCCGACGAGGTGGAGACCTGGCTGGCCGAGCAGCGCGAGGCGGGTCCGCGGCTGCCGGGCTGACCCCACACGTACGACCACGGGCGGGCCCCGCCGCCGACGTCTGCGACGCATCTCGTCGTTACGACGCCGGCGGTGGGGCCCGTCGACGTCGTGGCCTGATCTCGCTCGTCCACGATCCGGTCGGGGGTGAACCCGAACTGCTCCACGCCGGACGTGCCCGGCCGGCGGTCGTTCGGCCCGAGTGGGACCCGAGGCGGGCTTTCGGGTGTCCCGCCATCCGGAGAGTGCCGCGGGCGGATCGTGCCCGGCCATCACCGTTGAAGCTCTGCGCCATCGTCGCGCCCTTTCCGCCACCGGCCCCCGGCTGGCGGCGTCCGGGGGCTTTCCGCCATCGGCCGCGTTCTCAGCACCGCTCATGCCGAGCGGGCTGACCGTTCCCACTCTGCGTCATGCACGCCGAATGCGGGGTTTCTTCGGATACGCCCGCATAGTGAGGAACTCTCCCATACGGTGTTGTTCAGCAGCTACAACCGATTTGTAGCGAAGGCCGCCTCGCCACGGCGAAGCGACCTTGTCTGGGTACAAGGAGAGGGCAGAGAACTCCGATGTCCAACCACCTTCGCAAGAACGATGACGCGACTGGCGAGAACAACTCGCCGTTCCGCCGGCGCCGGCTCTGGCTCGTCACGGGCGTTGCGGGCCTCGCCGGAGCGGTCGGCCTCACGGGCGTGGCGTACGCCACCACCGGGGTGACCGGCCCGCACCGACTAACCGACGTCAAGTGGTCGACCTCCCAGCTGGTCAGCGACGACGGCAAGGACGAGGCCAAGGACGACAAGGGCAAGGACGAGCACAAGGACGACAAGGGCAGGGACAAGGACGACCGCGATGAGGTGCGGGAGGTGGAGTGCGACGACGATGACCTCGTCGAGGCCCTCGAGCTGGCCAACCGTGATGACGGCGGGACGCTGAAGCTGGCCAAGGACTGCACCTACGAACTCGACGAGCACGACAAGAAGTCCGAGGCGGGCCTGCCGACGATCAAGCAGGAAGTCACCATCGAGGGCAACGGCGCGACGATCAAGCGCGAAGCCGAGGAGGGTTTCCGGATCTTCCGCGTCGCCGACGGGGGTGACCTGACCCTGAAGGACGTCACGGTCCGCAACGGTGCGGCCGGCGAAGACCGCAAGGACGACAAGGACAAGGACAAGCACGACAAGGACAAGCAGCCGCCGAAGCAGTGGGTACCCGGCAACCAGTCCGGGACTGGCGGCGGCGAACCTGCCCCGGCGCCCGCCCCGGCGAAGCCGGCAGCCGACACCGCGGCGAAGCCCGCAGCCGCCACCGCGGCGAAGCCGGCAGCCGACACCGCGGCGAAGCCGGCAGCCGACACCGCGGCGAAGCCCGCGACCGCCACCGAAGCGAAGCCCGCGACCGCCACCGAAGCGAAGCCGGCAACCGCCACCGAAGCGAAGCCGGCAACCGCCCCGGCGCCGAAGCCGGCAACCGCCCCGGCGCCGAAGCCGGCCGAGAACGGCTGGCGCGGCGAGGAGTCCGGCAAGGACAAGGACAAGGACAAGGACAAGCACGACGAGGACCGCAAGGACGACAAGGAGCACGAGGGCGACGGCGGTGGCCTGCTGGTCGAACGCGGCGGCGAGGCCCGCCTGGTGAACGCCAAGTTCGTCCTCAACAGCGCCGAGAACAACGGCGGCGCGGTCGCCAACTTCGGCCGGGTCACGGCCGAGGGCAGCACCTTCGACAACAACCACGCCGGAGAGGACGGCGGTGCCATCTTCAACGCCGGAATCCTCGACGTCACGGGCTCGCACGACGGCAAGGGCCCGGAGTCCCGCATCAGCAACAACACCGCGGGCAAGGACGGCGGCGGCATCGCCAACGGCCACAGCGACAAGAAGAAGGACGACCACGACAAGAAGAAGGACGAGCACGGCAACGCGAACCTCACCAGCGGCGGCCGCCACGACGACGACCGCCACGACGACCGCGACGACGACAAGGCCGGCACCGTCACGATCGAGAAGACCCTCATCGAGGGCAACACCGCCAAGAAGAACGGCGGCGGCCTGTCCAGCAACGATGGCTTCGTCGAGGTCAGCTGGACGTTCATCAAGAACAACACCGCTGGCGAGAACGGTGGCGGCATCGCCGCCGTCGACACCGTCCTGAAGGTCAAGAACAGCAACGTCGAGAAGAACAAGGCCCACAAGGACGGCGGCGGCATCTACAACGTCAGCAGTGACGAGGACAAGAAGCGCAACTCCGTCCTGTGGAACGGCAAGGACGAGGACAGGGACGAGGAGGACCGAGCCTCCGCCACCGTCACCGACAGTGAGGTCCTCGAGAACAGCGCGGGCCGCTTCGGTGGCGGCATCTTCAACGGCAAGCCGTTCGAGGACAAGGACAAGGACTGGCACAACGGCGGCAGCATGGCCGGCCCGGCCGCCTGGGAGGCTTCTTCCTGGTCGAAGGACAAGGACCACGAGGACCACGAGGACCGCAAGGACCTCGGCGCCAGCCTGGCCCTGCGCGACACCAAGATCAAGGAGAACTTCGCCGGCAAGAACGGCGGCGGCATCTACAACAACGAAGGCAAGGTGACCCTGACCAACACCAAGGTCACTAAGAACAAGGCCGACAACGGCAACGACCACGACAACGGCCACGACAAGGGCCACGACAAGGGCAACGACAGGGACAAGGACCACAAGGGGATCGCCGGCGGCATCTTCAACAACGATGGCAAGGTCAAGCTCGACGACGACTCCACCATCACCGACAACGACCCCACCAACTGCGCCAACACCGTCGAAGACTGCTTCAACTGAGCATTGCGACAGCGAAACAGCGACGGAAAAGGTCGGCCCCCTGCCACCGGAGGTGGCAGGGGGCCGACCCGTGCGAGCTAGCGCTGCACGAACACCGCCACGCTCCGCGCCGGCACGGTGAAGGTGCCGGTCGTCGCGTCGAACGACGCGGTGCGCAGCACCGGATCCGCCGACGTGCGCAGCACCGGGTGCAGTGACACGTCCGCACCACGCAGACCGGTCAGTGTCTGCTTCGCCGCCGCCGGCGTGCTGTTGAACACGACGGTGATCGACTTCCACGTCCCGCCCAGCCCGCGGTTGTCCAGGGTCATCGTCAGCACGCCCGGCGTCTCCTGCGCACCGGACAGCGGGAACGCCACCCGCTGCTGCACCTGCTCGGCGGTGCTCAGCCCGAACACCGGCGAGGACGCGCGGATGCGCAGCAGCTCGGCGTACCGGGCATCGGTGGTGTTGATCGCCGCGCAGTCCGGCACCAGCGCGGGGTCGGCCAGCAGCGGCTTCGCGTACGGCCATTTGTCCTCGTTGTCCTGCGCCGGCGGCAGGCCGGCGCCGAACCCGTTGCCACGCTCGCAGCCCCAACGGATCTGGTTGAACCAGTCACCGGAGTTGTACGAGTTGCGGTCCAGCGACTTCGACCGCAGCCGCTCGGTGCCGGCGGTGACGAACCCGGTGCCCTGACCCAGCAGCACCGTGCCCAGCGCCAGCACGTGCATCCGAGCGCGGTCCATTGCGGCGGTGGCCTGCGGCAGCTTGTACGCCAGCGCGTCGTACAGAATCTCGTTGTCGTGCGCGTCGACGTAGGTGACCGCCTCCCCGGGCGCGGCGGTGTAGCCGGCCGGCGAGCCGTTGTAGTCCACCTGCGCGCCGGTGACCTGCCGCCCGGCGGAGTCGGTGAACCGGTATCCGCGCAGGTTGCCGGTGAGCCCCACCTTGATCAGGTCGTGGGCGTGCAGCAGCCGGGCCTTCTGCTCGGCCGGCGACCCGTTGACCGGATCACCGTTCGGGTCGGTGTAGAGCCCGGAGGCGAAGCCCTGCGCCCGAGGGTTGGCGTCGAACGGCCCGCCGCCGCGCACCGCGTCGCGCAGCCGGTCGTTGAAGGTGCCGATGCCGGTGCCGGCCATGTTGGCCTGGGTGGCCTGCACGAACCGGGCGTCGTTGGCGACCTCGCCGAAGTTCCAGCCCTCGCCGTAGAGCAGGATCGACCTGCCGTCCACCCCGTCGCGGGCCACGGTCAGCCGGTCCAGCGCCTGGCGCACGGCCAGGATGTTCGCCTTCGGGTGGTGACCCATCAGGTCGAACCGGAAACCGTCCACCTTGTACTGCCGGGCCCAGGTGACCAGGGAGTCGACCACCAGCTTGCCCATCATGGCGTGCTCCGGGGCGGTGTTGGCGCAGCAGGTGGAGTTGGCCACCGTGCCGTCCGCCAGCAGCCGCTGGTAGTAGCCGGGCACCACCTGGTCGAGCACCGACTTCGCGTCGGCGCCGGCCGCCGAGGTGTGGTTGTAGACCACGTCCATGACCACCCGCAGGCCGGCGTCGTTCACCCCGGCAACCATCCGCCGGAACTCGGTGGTCCGCGCCGCCCCGGCCGGGTCGACCGCGTAGCCACCCTCCGGCACGGTGTAGTGCAGCGGGTCGTAACCCCAGTTGTAGCCGTCGGCCTCGGCGACCGCCGCCACGCACTTCTGCTGCTCCTCGGAATCCGGTGGCAGCGCCGCCAGGTCACAGGACGGCTGGCGCTGGTCGGCCCGCTTCTCGGGGATGGTCGCGAAGTCGAACGCCGGCAGCAGGTGCAGGTGCGTGACGCCGGCGTCGCCGAGCGCCCTGAGGTGGGTCATACCGGCGGTCTTCGGATCGGTGAAGGCGAGGAACGTGCCCCGCCGCTCGGCCGGCACGGTGTCGTCGGCGATGGAGAAGTCCCGCACCGACAGCTCGGAGACCTGCGCCTTCGCCGCCGGCACCGGGGCCGGCTTGCGCAGCGTCCGCCAGCCCGCCGGGGCCAGCGCCGGATCGTTCAGGTCGACCAGCTGGCTGTGCGTGGAGTCCGCCGCCAGGGCCACCGAGTACGGGTCGGTCACCGAGGCGGTGACCATCCGCTGCGCCGCCGGCTGCCACGCCTGCACCTGGTACCGGTAGTACTTCCCGGTCCAGGCGTGGCTACCGCGTGCCGACCAGACGCCGGTGCGGTCGTCGCGGCGCATCGGCACCGTCGTCGGCTGCGCGGTGGGCGAGTCGAAGAGTTGCAGCGCCACCGTCCGGGCGGTCGGCGCCCACAGCGCCAGGCTCGGCGTACGGCCGGCGAAGGCCGGCCCCAGGGTGACCTGGGTGGCGCGGGAGTACACGTCGTCGAGCACGCCGGGGATCTGCACGCCGGTGGCGGCCAGCAGGGCCCCCTCGGCGTCGCGCTCGGTGACGAGCAACTGCCCGCGCAGCGCCGCCGGCACCTTGGCCAGGTCACCCCGGTCCAGGCTGAAGCCGCGGTACGACCACAGGTGCGGGAACGCGGCGCGCTGGGCCTCGGTGAGCCCGTTGCGCTGCGCCCGCAGCGGCAGCGTGGTGTACGTCCCGGTCAGCTCCCCGTCGGCCACACCCACGCCGCCCGCCGGGGCGGTGACCAGCGCGTACGTCCTGCCGTCGGTCGGCCCGGTCTGCCACGCCACGGTGGACCGGTCGATCCAGTGCGCCTTCTGCTTGGTGATGTCGATGTCCCGGCCGGCGCCGGTCGCGGTGGAGGGCAGCAGCCGGCCCGGTGTGGCGGCGAGCAACCACACCTCCCGGCCCGCGCTGGCGAAATCGAGCCGCTGATCGTCGGGCAGGTCCTTGGTGTCGCCCTGGTGGATGATGTAGTTCAGCCCGGTCGCCCCGGCCGCCAGCGGCACCCGGAACACCGCCCCGAACGCGTCGATGGAGGTCGGCTCGAACGGGGCGGACCACTCGGTCGGGTTGGCGGCGCCGTCCCACAGGTGCAGGCCCCAGCCGGCGTAATTGCCGTCGGCCCTCCGGTAGTGGATCACCGCGGTGCCGTCCTCGACCGGCGGGTCCGGTTCACCGGTGGCCGCCTGCCGGGTCGGATAGACGGCCGGATCACCCTGCTTGAGCCAGACCTCGCCGGTCCGCGTGACGTCGATGCTGCGGTCCGCGCCGACATCCTTGGTGCCGTTCCTGTCGACGACCAGGAAGCTCACCGACGTCGCGCCGGGCTTGAGCTTGACCCAGGCGAACCGGCCGTAGGAATCCTCCCCCGCGAACGGCTGCCCCTTCGGCCACTCGGTGACGTACGCCGGGTCGATGTCACCCCAGGCGTACAACCCCCAGTCGTCGTACCCGCCGGCGGGACGTTGGTAGTGCACCACCGCCCACTCCCGGGACCCGCCCCGCTCCGGCGTGCCCACGATCGCGGTGGACCGGGCGGTCGCGGTGCGGCCCCGCCCGTCGCGGACCACCGCCTTGTACTCCACCGGCGTCCCACCGGCCAGCCCGGTCAGGTCGTGCTGCACGGTGTACGGCGCGTGGTCGGCGCTGCCCAGCAGCGTCCACCGACCGCCGGCGACGCGGGCCGCCACGGTGACGGTGGCCAGCGGGTCACCGCTCACCTGCGCAGTGACCGCGGCCCGGGTGGCCGCCGGCGCGTCCGGCGCGGGGGCGGTGATGGTGATGGTCGGATTGCCGGCGGGCTGCGCGACGGGCGTGCCGCCCCGGTGCACCACCGCCGACAGCGGCGGCACCGTCAGGGTCAGCTTGCCGTCGGCACCAGCGGTGGCGGTGCTGGTCGAACCGTAGATGCCGGTGAAGGTGGCGCCGACCGACCAGGTGGCCACGCTGACAGTCTGCGCGGTGTCGGCGTTGTTCACCGCCACCACGTACTCCGTGCGGTCGGCGGCGGCGATCCGGGAGGCGGCGAAGACGCCCGGGCCGTCGGCGGCGTACCGGGTGACCTGCACGCCGTCGCGCAGCGCCGGATGCGCCTGGCGCAGCCTGCCCAGCTCGGCGATGGTCCGGTACAGCGGGTGGGTGGGGTCGAACTGGTCACTGGCGTGGGTGCGGTCCGTGCCGAGCAGGTCGTCGTCGAGGTAGTCGGCGACCTTCGAGGCGAACATGTCCTGCCGGGCGTCCTTGTCCCCGCCGGGGCCGGTGAAGCCCTGCTCGTCGCCGGAATAGATCACCGGCTGGCCCCGGGTGAGGAACATCAGCTGGTGCGCGAGCTGGTCGCGGCGCAGGTGGGTGGCCGGGTCGGCGCCCCCGCCAGCGATGAACGAGCCGATCCGGCCCATGTCGTGGTTGCCGAGGAAGGTGGTGAGCCGGCCCGCGTCGGTGTCCCGGGCGGCGTAGAGGTCGTCGCGGGCGTACACGTCGGCGAGCGCCTTCGCCGAGCCGGCGCCGGCGGTGTAGCCCCGCGCGGCCTCCTGGAACGCGAAGTCGAGGGTGGCTGGCAGGCCACCCTGCCGGACGTAGCTGGAGCTGACCTCCGGATCGGCGCTGTACACCTCGCCGAACATGAAGAAGTCCTTCTTGCCCGCCTTCTCGGCGGCCCGCTCGATGCCCTGGCTGAACTGCGGCCAGAAGTCCATGTTGACGTGCTTGACGGTGTCCAGCCGGAAGCCGTCGACGCCGATCGCGCCGATCCAGTCCCCGTACGCCTTGGTCAGGCCCTGGACCACCTCGGGGCGCTCGGTCCAGAGGTCGTCGAGACCGAAGAAGTCGCCGTACTCGCTGTTCTCGCCGGCGAAGGTGGAGTCACCCCGGTTGTGGTACATGGTGGCGTCGTTCAGCCAGGCCGGGACCTTGACCGTGGCGTCCTTCGGCTCGGCGAACGTCGGGGTGTACGGGAACGACGCCTGGTTCACCCGGGGGAAGGCGCGGGTGCCGTCGGCGTAGTTGCGGTCCTCGAACGCCCGCCCCTGCGCGTCGGTGTACGGCGAGGTCGCCTTGTCCACGTAGGCGTACTTGTCCTCGGCGTACTTGATGACGTCGGCGGTGTGGTTGACGATCACATCGAGGTAGATCTTGATGCCGCGCTGGTGGGCGAGCTTGACCAGCCGCTTCATCTCCTCGTTGGTGCCGAAGTGCGGGTCGACCTGGGTGAAGTCGGTGATCCAGTAGCCGTGGTAGCCGGCCGAGATGTCGTCGCCGGCGCCCTGCACCGGCCGGTTCTTGAAGATCGGGGCGAGCCAGATGGCCGTGGTGCCCATCCCCTGGATGTAGTCCAGCTTGTCGATGACGCCCTTCAGGTCGCCGCCGTGGTAGAAGCCCTTGTCGGTCGGGTCGAGCCCGGTACGCAGCCGGTCACCGGCGAGGTCGCCCCGGTCGTTACGGGGATCGCCGTTGGCGAACCGGTCCGGCAGGACGAAGTAGAACTGCTCGGCGCGGGCGCTGTCGCTGCCCGCCTTCAGCAGCGCCTCGGCGGTGGGCTCGTCGCGCCACTGGGCCGCGCCGGCGACAGCGAGGGGGTCGGCGCCGGACGGCCGGGGGTCCGCAGCGGCGGGACGCACCGCGACCGGACTGCCGACAAGGGTGAGGGTGAGCAGGGAGACGAGGGCGAGCAGGGCGGTACGCGGTGTCGGCGGGGGTTTCATCGACGGCCTTCCTCTGGTCGTGATTGGCCGCACGCTAACCCTTGCCGAAACAATCTGCAATACCTTGCAAACAAAGTCGTAACAGAGCAACCGCCTTGCGAAAGCATCGCGCACCAACCGTGCGTCCACCGACGACCGTCCAAGTCAGAACCCAGTGCAGCGCACCCCGTCGACCGTGCACCCTTGCGGCGTGGTCAACGCCCGCTCCAGATGGAACCGCAACGTCGCCGACCCGCCGGCCGGCACGTCCACCCCACTGGCGTACGTGAAGCCGCCGCCGGTCTGCCGCACCGTCCCCTGTGGCACGCCCTCCACCCAGGCGGTCACGAACCGCCCACCGCCGAAGTCCAACCGCACCGTCCAGCCCCGGTCCTCGACGGCCCGGTTGACGATCAGCACCTCGCCGATGAAACCCCCGTCGAAGCTCTGCACGACCCGGTACCGCCCACTCACCACGGGAACGCTCTGCATTGGCCCTGTCGCCGGCCTGCTCGTCGCCGGCCCGCCCGTCCGGCCGGCCGTCGACGGCCGCGACCCGGCCGACGCGCTCGGCGACAGTCCACTCGCGCGCGGGGACAGCCCCGGCCGCAACGGCGGCGCCGACGATCCCGGGGGCGTCGGCGTCGAGACGGTGGGCGGGACCGGACCCTGCGGCAGCGACAGCGCCGGTGGCAGCGCCGATGCCTCATCCGACGCCGGACTACATCCCCGATACGCGCCCAGCGCCATGAAGAGCAGGACCACCATCACCACGACGCCGGCGAACACCACGATCCAGGGCGACGACGCGACAGCGGCCGGACCACGGGACCGACGCATGCCGGACATGAACCTCCCTCAGCCGGCCGTCCGGGCAGCGTAGCCACCGGCGGCCAGACCCGGAAGCTCCGGCGGCGGCACCGCACGGCCCGCCGAACCGGGCACCAGGTCAACCGAGCTGGCAGTCGACTCCGTTGACCGTGCACCGGTCCGGCCACTCCCCCGATACGTCCCGGCCGAGCCGCAGCCGCAGCCGCAGCGTCCAGGTGTCACCCGAGGCCAGCGAACGGGTGCCACGCAGCACGAAATCGCCGTCCCCGCCCGCCCACACCGAAACCCCCGAGTCGCCGCTGACCCGCAGCCCCCGCACATCGTCGCCGAACGCCAGCTCCACCCGCCAGTCCAGCGCCCCACCCGACGCGTTCGTGACCGACAGCACCGCCTCGGTCCCGTCCCACCCATCCGTTCCGCCCTGGTACCGGGCCGTGACCGTCCCGTCCGCCGGACCCAGCGGCACCACCGGCGCCGCCGGGGCGCTCGTCCGGCCCGGAGCCGGCGAGCTGGTGCTGACCCGCGGCGACGGCATCCGGCTGCTGCTCGACGGCCGCGGCGACGGCGTGCGCCGCTCCGCCCCGGTCGGAGTCGCCGTCGCCGTGGCCGACGCGGCGGCCGGCACGGTCGGCAGGAACACCGGCGGCGCAGCCTGCGACGTGGCCTCCCGCTCCCGGGTACGGAACGACAGCAGCGCGACCACCAACAACACCACCAGCGCGCAGACGCCGAGCAGCACCACGATCCACGGCACCGACGCCAGCACCCGGGCCGCCCGCGCACCCTCCGCACCGTCCGGCCGCACCGCCATCAGGTCCCCCCTCGTCCCCCGCCAACGCGCCAGCGTAGCCAGCACCGGCCAGACCGGAAACCGGGCGGGCACGGATCCGGCCGACCAGCCGGCCCGGAGCGGAAAACGGCTCGGTCGCGCCGGTTGATCAGGCCGTCCGGACAACCGTGCAGATGACCGGCCCCTCACCGGTGGTGCGCAGCAGGTAGCTGTACCGCTCCCCCGGCACCGCGTGCCCCCGACTGTCCAGGAACTCCCACTCCACCGCCACCATCGTCAGCAGCGCGGACATCGGCCGCACATCCTCGATCCGGGCGTGCGCCGCCACCAGCTCCCGGTCCTGGTAGTCGGGTGCGGCGCCCACGAAGGACAGCGCCACCGCCGCCGGCGAGTTGAACGAGAAGCTGTAGGTGTCGGCCACCACCAACCCGGGCAGGGCGTAGCAGCTGGCGATGGCCGGCAGGTCGCCGGAAGTCAACGCCGCGCCGTACCGGTCGAAGAAGTCGGTCAGCGCGTCGAGATCGGTGGAGGCGTTCACCGCCCAGCAATTGCCGGTCAGCGGGCAGGTCAAACCTCAGCGCGGAGGAACCTGGACCTCAATCTCCGCACCCAGCCGGGCGTCGGCGGCCAACCCCAGGTCGTCCCCACTCCAGAACCGCCCCGGGTCGTACCAGTTCGGACGCCGGCCAGCCGGCAGCAGCCCCATCGCCTCGTAGGTCACCGCCACCACCTCGGCGCAGTACGCCGTCTCCAACGCCCGGTCCCGGGCCGCCGGCGACCCACCCGTCGACGGGGCCGGAGTCGACGGCGGCACGGGCCGACCGGGTCGCGGCAGCGCCGGCACCCGACCACGCACCCACCGCCAGGCCAACTGCGCGGTGGACGGAAACGGCGTGCCGTCCAGCCGCGCGATCGTCCGCAACACCGCCCGTTCCATCTCCCCGTCCGCCGGTGGATCGAGCTGCCGTAGCCAGGCCCGCTGGCCGTACCGGTTGGCCCAGACGCCGACCGCGTCACGCAGGTCGTGCAGCTGCACACCGCGCTGGTGGGTGCCGGACCACAGATCCGGCAGCGACCTGCCCAGCTCCGCGTGCCACATCAGCGGCGGCATGTCGTCCAGCACCACCGCCATACCCACATGGTTGACCGGACTGTTGGTGGTGAACTGGATCGCCCGGTCCGGCACGCTGCGACCCCGGAACACCCACACGTCGCCGGTGCGGGTCAACTCGACGGCCTCGTCCAGGCTGATGCTCATGAGGGTCTAGCCTAGGCCGATGCGGCAACGAATGCGGTGGTGGAAGGTCCTCGGGCTGGCCGGCCTCGCCGGGGTCGCGGCCTCCGGTGTGGTCATCGCGCGGGCCGAACGACGTCGGCGCGCGTACACGCCGGAGGAGATCCGGCAGCGGCTGCTCGAACGGCACGCCCAGGCGAGCGACGCCGGGAAACCCGCCGACCCGGCCTGACACCCGCCTCGACGCTCCCCGTGGACGGTCAACGGGCAGCTGAGCAGATCCATGATCGATATCATCCGGTCATGACGACGCCCGTCGCTCAGCGACCCTTTGTCCTGTCCTCCCCCGCCGCGCCGGTCGAGCGGCACGGCAGCGTCGACCTGCACCTGCCCGCCGTCGCCGGTCTCGCACCCGCCGTCGTGGTGGTACACGGCGCCCCGCTGCCGCCGGATGTTCCCGACCCCCGCGACTGGCTGCTCTACCGCGGCTACGGCGCGCTGCTCGCCGAGAGCGGTCTGGTCGCCGCGCTGATCAGCTACCAGGTCGCCGAACTGTCGGCGCTACCCGCCACGGCCGACGACATCGCCGGGATGGTCGAGCAGGTCCGCGCCGAACCCCGGGTCGACCCCGACCGGGTGGTGCTCTGGTTCTTCTCCGGCGGGGGCCTGCTGTCGGCCGACTGGTTGCGCGCGGCGCCGCCGTGGCTACGCGGGATCGCGCTGACCTACCCGCTGCTCACCCCGCTTCCCGGCTGGCAGGTCGACGCAAGGTTCCTGCCCGTCGACGCCCTCGGCTCCGGTGCGGGCGTCCCGCTGGTGCTGACCAGGGCGGGGCGGGACATACCGCCGATCCTCGCCGGCATCGAGGAGTTCCTCGCGGCGGCGACGACCCATGACCGGCCGGTACGGGTCATCGAGGTGCCCGACGGGCAGCACTCCTTCGACATCCTCGACCACACGCCGCAGTCCGAGGCGGCCGTCCTGGCCGCCCGAGACGCGGTCCTGGATCTCCTCGACGCCACCTGATCCACACGCCAACGCGGTTGCGTGCCCCACGCCGATGGTCAAGATCGGCGCAACTTCCGGGAAAGTGCTGCCTCCCGAGGCGTCGAGGCCACGGTTTCCCAGAAGGTGCGCAGATCTTGCATGCGGCACCCCAGAGCAACCTCGGCTCGGCCGCTGAGGGGTTGATCGACTCCGTATTGCCGACATCGGGGCATCCCTGCCGAGGACCCGCCGACATCGCCGACACCGAGTCGATCAACTTGACGAGGCGGGTCCCGGACGAGATCGCCATTCAACGTGATACCTCAGAGTCATATTGATCTGCGCAACTTCGGGGAAAGGTGTGGCCTCGGCGCGTCGGGAGGCAGCATTTCCCGGAAACTGCGCGGATCTTGACGTCGGTGGGTTCAGGATCCGGCGGCCTGAATGTCCGGTTCGGGATCGGTGCCGTTGGGCGCGGTGTCCGTTGCTGGGGTCGGTGTGGCGTGGTCGGGGCCACCCGTGGGGTGGAATCGGGGGCCGCCCGGGGTGGTTATACCTGGCAGATCACCGTGGCCCCCGGCCCGGTGCGGTAGCGGTCGGGAACACCGGCCAGGGCGCCGCGGTTAGATCCCCGGTAGCCGCCGGCCGTGGGACACCGGCCAGGGCGCCGTGGTTACATCCCCCGTAGCCGCCGGCCGTGGAACACCCGGTTGGCCGCGACGGTTACATCCCCCGGACACCCGTGCAGGCCCCTGGTGCCGCCGGGCAGATCCCCTCCGAACTTCTTTCCTCCTTGTTTTTCCCGTGCGACGCACGTCCCCGTTTTTGTGTGTGTCGTGCGTACCCCTGATGCAGAGGAGCACGCCGTTATGCGTACCGATCTGATTCGTAAGACTGCTCTGACCGCTGCTGGGCTCGCGTTCACCGGTGGTGCTATCGCCGGGCCGGTGACCGCCGCGTACGCCGCGTCGGACGCCAAGCCGGCCACGCAGACCCAGTCGGAGCGTAAGCCGTCGGGTGAGCGTCAGCTGGGTGTGCGGTACGAGGCGCAGCCGAACTTCTACTACTGCGGTCCGGCCGCGACGCGTAACGCCCTGTCGGTGCAGGGTAAGGACATCAGCGTGGACGCGATGGCCAAGGAGATGGGCACCACCGAGGCCGGCACCGACTCGATCAACGACATCACCCCGGTGCTGAACAAGGAGACCGGCAAGAAGCACGCCTACCACTCGGTGGAGATCTCCAGCCAGAGTGCTGACGGTAAGCAGACCGACAAGCTGCGCGGCGACATCGTGCGCACCGTGGATGACGGTCGGGCCGTGGTGGCGAACATCGCCGGCACCACCACCGACACCGACGGCGCCGCGCACTCCTTCGAGGGCGGGCACTACATCAGCGTCGTGGGCTACCGCGACAACGGCAACGTCGTGAAGATCGCCGACTCGGCCGATCCGAACACCGCCTCCTACGAGGTCACCGTCGAGCACCTCGCCGACTGGATCGCCACCCGCGGCTACGCCACCAGCTGACCCCCAACACCAAACCGACAAGGGCCGGACCCCCACCAGGGGTCCGGCCCTTTCGTCACGTCCGGGTCAGTCTTATTCGCTGCCCGCGCGGACCGGCTCGGCGTCCGGGGTCGGTTCGGCCGTCTCGAACCGGTGGGCACGTCGGCGCAGCCACCACGTGCTGGCGAGGCCGGCGAGCACCGCGAGGACCAGCCCGGCCCAGGAGATGTCCTTGAGCCAGTGCTCGGCCGCGCGGCCCACGGTGAACAGCAGGTAGGTGGTGCCGAACGCCCAGACCAGCCCGCCGGCCGCGTTGGCCAGCAGGAACCGCCGGTACGGCACGTGCAGTGCCCCGGCGAGCGGGCCGGCCAGGATCCGCAGTAGTGCCACGAACCGGCCGAAGAAGACTGCCCAGACGCCGTACCGGGCGAAGCTCTGCTCGGCGCGGGCGAGCTGCGCCGGGCCGAGATGTCGGGGGAAGCGCCGGCCCAGCCGGGCCAGCAGTGGGCGGCCACCCCGGCGGCCCACCGCGTACCCGACGGAGTCGCCGATGATCGCGCCGGTGGCAGCGGCGGTGGCGACCCACTCCGGTTCCACCACGCCGGTGGCGGCGAGCAGGGCGGAGCTGACCAGAACGATCTCGCCGGGCAGTGGGACGCCCATGCTCTCCACGCCGATCACACCGGCGACGAGCAGGTAGACCGCGATCGGCGGCAGCGACACGAGCCAGTGCTGAACGTCGAACACCGTCGACCCCTTCCTCGTCCGGCCTCGAACCCTACCTGCGGCTGGCCGGCCGGATCTGCCCCTGCGGCGTGACTCCCGGTCACGTGGCTGGCCGTACGTTCGCTGGCGCGTCCTAGGAGGCTGGGGATGGGGCGCGGCCCGGACCCGTCGGGTTGCGTAACTAGCAAGACGGACGTACGGTTTTGTTGAGAGCGGAATCACCGGTAAGTGTCACCTAACCTCGGCGGCACCTCGGCCGGTGCGACACACTGCTCAGGACTACTCACGGTCGCTGGTGTGAAGGAGTACGACGTGGCGAGCCTCGACACCTTCGGTGCGAAGACCCAGCTACGCGTCGGAGACGCGAGCTACGAGATTTTCAAGATCGACAAGGTGGACGGCCACGACCGGCTGCCGTACAGCCTGAAGATCCTGCTGGAGAACCTGCTGCGGACCGAGGACGGCGCGAACATCACCGCCGACCACATCCGCCAGCTCGGCGGGTGGGACTCCACCGCCGCCCCGAGCGTGGAAATCCAGTTCACCCCCGCGCGGGTGCTGATGCAGGACTTCACCGGCGTGCCCTGCGTGGTCGACCTGGCCACCATGCGCGAGGCGGTGCGCGACCTGGGCGGCGACGCCACCAAGGTCAACCCCCTCGCCCCGGCCGAGCTGGTCATCGACCACTCCGTCATCGCCGACCTGTTCGGCCGCGCGGACGCCTTCGAGCGCAACGTCGAGCTGGAGTACGAGCGCAACAAGGAGCGCTACCAGTTCCTGCGCTGGGGCCAGACCGCGTTCAACGAGTTCAAGGTCGTCCCGCCGGGCACCGGCATCGTGCACCAGGTCAACATCGAGTACCTGGCCCGCACCATCATGGAGCGCAACGGCCAGGCGTACCCCGACACGGTGGTCGGCACCGACTCGCACACCACGATGGTCAACGGCCTGGGCGTGCTGGGCTGGGGCGTCGGCGGCATCGAGGCCGAGGCCGCGATGCTCGGCCAGCCGGTCAGCATGCTGATCCCCCGCGTGGTGGGCTTCAAGCTGCACGGCGAGATGCCGGCCGGCACCACCGCCACCGACCTGGTGCTGACCATCACCGAGATGCTGCGCAAGCACGGCGTGGTCGGCAAGTTCGTCGAGTTCTACGGCCCCGGCGTGAGCGCGGTGCCGCTGGCCAACCGGGCCACCATCGGCAACATGTCCCCGGAGTACGGCTCCACCGTGGCGATCTTCCCGATCGACGCCGAGACGGTCCGCTACCTGAAGCTGACCGGCCGGGACGACGCGCAGGTCGCGCTCGTCGAGGCGTACGCCAAGGAGCAGGGCCTCTGGCACGACCCGGACGCGGAGCCGGAGTACTCCGAGCGCCTGGAGCTCGACCTGAGCACCATCGAGCCGTCGCTGGCCGGCCCGAAGCGCCCGCAGGACCGGGTGCCGCTGGGCAGTGCCAAGACGCTGTTCCGCTCGGCGCTGACCGACTACGTCGCCGACGACTCCGCCGGCGAGCGCGACCTCAAGCCGGGCGTGCCCCGCGAGGAACTGCCGCGCGGTGCCAACGGCCCGGCCGACGAGGCCAGCGCCGAGTCGTTCCCGGCCAGCGACCCGCCGGCCAACGAGTTCAGCGACCCGGCCGACGAGCCGCGCGACCTGGAGACGGCGGCGGTCGGCTCCGGCGGTCGGGCCACCGACCCGATCCGGGTCACCGGCGCCGACGGCGTCGAGTACGAGCTGGACCACGGTGCCGTGGTGATCGCCGCGATCACCTCCTGCACCAACACCTCCAACCCGCAGGTGATGATCGGCGCCGCGCTGCTGGCTCGCAACGCGGTGGAGAAGGGCCTGACCCGCAAGCCGTGGGTCAAGACCACGCTGGCGCCCGGCTCCAAGGTCGTCATGGACTACTACGAGCGCGCCGGCCTCACCCCGTACCTGGACAAGCTCGGCTTCAACCTGGTCGGCTACGGCTGCACCACCTGCATCGGCAACTCCGGCCCGCTGCCGGAGGAGGTGTCCGCCGCGGTCAACGAGAAGGACCTCGCCGTCGTCTCGGTACTGTCCGGCAACCGGAACTTCGAGGGCCGGATCAACCCGGACGTCAAGATGAACTACCTGGCGTCCCCGCCGCTGGTGGTCGCGTACGCGCTGGCCGGCACGATGGACATCGACCTGGCCAACGAGCCGATCGGCGAGGACAACGAGGGCAACCCCGTCTTCCTGCGCGAGATCTGGCCGAACAGCGCCGAGATCCAGGACGTCATCGCCCAGGCGATCGGCGCCACCGGGTTCAGCGCCGCGTACGCCGACGTCTTCGCCGGCGACGAGCGGTGGCAGTCGCTGCCCACCCCGACCGGCGACACTTTCGCCTGGGCGGACGACTCCACCTACGTGCGCAAGCCCCCGTACTTCGAGGGCATGCAGCAGGAGCCGAGCCCGGTGACCGACATCGCCGACGCCCGGGTGCTGGCCAAGCTGGGTGATTCGGTGACCACCGACCACATCTCGCCGGCCGGCTCGATCAAGGCCGACTCCCCGGCCGGTCAGTACCTGGCCGAGCACGGCGTGCCGCGGCACGAGTTCAACTCATACGGCTCGCGCCGGGGCAACCACGAGGTGATGATCCGGGGCACCTTCGCCAACATCCGGCTGCGCAACCAGCTGGTCCCCGGGGTGGAGGGCGGCTTCACCGTCAACCACCTCACCGGCGAGCAGTCCTCGATCTACGACGCCTCCATGGCCTACCAGGAGGCCGGCATCCCGCTGGTCATCCTGGCCGGCAAGGAGTACGGCTCGGGCTCGTCGCGGGACTGGGCGGCCAAGGGCACCATGCTGCTGGGCGTCCGGGCGGTCATCGCCGAGTCCTACGAGCGGATCCACCGCTCCAACCTGATCGGCATGGGCGTGCTGCCGCTGCAGTTCCCGGTGGACACCACCGCCGAGTCGCTCGGCCTCACCGGCACCGAGACGTTCACCTTCACCGGGGTGACCGCGCTCAACGATGGCGAGACCCCGCGCACGGTGAAGGTCACCACCGACACCGGCGTCGAGTTCGACGCGGTGGTCCGGATCGACACCCCGGGCGAGGCGGACTACTACCGGCACGGCGGCATCCTGCAGTACGTGCTGCGCCGCATGATCGCCAACTGACGCACCGACGTCACCAGGGCCCCTGATCGCCGCGAGCGGTCAGGGGCCCTGCCGCGTTCGGAGCCCCACGCCAGCGCGACGGGCTACGGGGCGAGCTCCACGGCCCGGCTCAACAGGGCGCGTCGCTCCGCGGCGGAGCCCACCGCCTCGGCGGCCCGCCGGAACAGGGTGGCGGCGCGCAGCCGGTCGCCCTGCCGAGCCACCAGGTCGGCCTCGACAGCAACGGCGTGCGGGTAGCCGTCCAGCCCGCCCCCGGCGCGGGCCGCGTCGAGCAACGCCAACCCGGCGGCCGGACCGTACGCGTAGCCGTGCGCGACCGCGCGGTTGAGCGCCACCACCGGCGAGGGTCGGATGCCGCTCAACGCGTCGTAGGCCCGTGCGATCGCCGGCCAGTCGGTGGCCTCGGCGGACGCGGCGGTGGCGTGGCAGGCGGCGATCCGGGCCTGCCACGCGTACGGCCCGTCGTGGCGTGCCCGGGCCAGTGCGGCGAGCCCCTCCGCGATCGCGCTGTTGTCCCACCGGCGGCGGTCCTGCCGGTCGAGCGTGAGCAGCGCACCGGCAGCGTCGCGACGGGCGTCCCGGCGGGAGTGCTGGAACAGGAACAGCGCCAGCATTGCGGCGACCTCGGACTGCTCCGGCATCAGCCGGTCGAGCAGCCGGGCCAGCCGGACCGCCTCGTCGGCGAAGGCCGGTTCGCCGTCGGCGACGTAGCCCCGGGTGAAAAGCAGGTACAGCACGGCGAGCACGCCGGGCAGCCGCTCGGTCAGCGCCGGCCCGCTCGGCACCCCGTACGGGATGCCCGCCTGCGCGATGCGGGTCCGGGCCCGGGTCAGCCGTCGGGTCATCGTCGACTCGCTGACCAGGAGGAGCCGGGCGATGGCGGCGGTGGGCACACCGCAGACGGTGCGCAGCGTCAACGCCACCCGGGCCTCGATCGCGAGCGCCGGGTGGCAGCACGTGAAGATCAGTCGCAGCCGGTCGTCCACCACGTCCTCCCCCACGCCGAGGCTGGGCTCCGCGTCGGCCGGCGTGAGCACCGCCAGGTCGTGCAGCTTGCGGCGCTCCACGGCGGCCCGGCGCAGCACGTCGATCGCCCGGTTGCGGGCCACCGTCATCAGCCAGCCGCCCGGGTTCGCCGGCACGCCGTCGCCGGGCCAGCGCTCCAGGGCGACGGTCAACGCCTCCTGGGCGCAGTCCTCGGCCAGCGCCCAGTCCCCGGTCACCCGGATCAGGGTCGCGACGATCCGTGCGTACGCCTCGGCGCCGGCGGCCGCGACGGCCTCCGCCGCCGCAGCCGCCGGTGTGCCGGTCACCCGGTCGGCGCTCGCGTGCCACGCACCGTCCGGTGTTTCGGTACGGGTCACCCGGTCAGGCGGGCAGGCCCGCGAACGGGCGCAGTTCCAGCCGTCCGTGCCGGGCCATCGGGTGGGCCCGCGCCACCTCGATCGCCTCGTCGAGGTCGGCGCAGTCGAGCAGGTCGAATCCCACGATCACCTCCGTGGTCTCGGCGAACGGCCCGTCGGAGACGAGCAGCTCCCCGCCGCGCACGCGAACGGTGGTGGCCGCGGTGGTGGGCGCCAACGCGTCGCCCTCGAGGCGGCGGCCACGGGCGTCGTTCTCGGCCACCCACGCGTGGATGTCGGGTACGTCGGTCGGGTCGGTGTCCGGCTCGGTGTCGGTGCAGACGAACATCATGTACTTCATCTGGGCGCTCCCTGGTGTGTCCGGGTATCGCCAGCATGACGATCGGCCGCGGCCGTTCCGGACACCGGGTGCCGGAAAATCTCCCCGCGTCGGTCAGTTCGCGCTGGCGGCGCGGCGGCGGGCCTCCCGGGTCTTCATGGCGTGCTCCATCAGCGTGACGAGCACCTCCTTGCTGGACTCGCGCTGGCGGGCGTCGCAGAGCAGCACCGGCACGCCCGGGTCGAGGTTCAGCGCGGACTGCACCTCGTCGAGCCGGTACTGCCGGGCCCCCTCGAAGCAGTTGACCGCGACCACGAACGGGGTGCCCCGGCCCTCGAAGTAGTCGATCGACGGGAAGCAGTCGGCCAGCCGGCGGGTGTCCGCCAGCACCACCGCGCCGATCGCGCCCAGCGCCAGCTCGTCCCAGACGAACCAGAACCGGTCCTGCCCCGGCGTGCCGAACAGGTAGAGCACCAGGTCGTCACTGATGGTGATCCGGCCGAAGTCCATCGCCACGGTGGTGGTGGTCTTCTCCTCCACCCCGGACAGGTCGTCGATGCCGACCCCGGACTCGGTCAGCACCTCCTCGGTGCGCAACGGCCGGGTCTCGCTCACCGCGCCGACCATGGTGGTCTTGCCCACGCCGAAGCCACCGGCGACCAGGATCTTGATCGCGGTGGGCAGTGGGGTCGCTCCCGCCGGCCGGTCAGAGTGCCCGTAGTCCATTGATTACCGCCTCGAAGATGCTGTTGTCGGGAAGACCGGCCGTGGTCTGTGGCCCGCGGACCTGTACCAGGCTGCGGGCCGCCAGGTCGCCGAGGAGCACCCGGATGGTGCCCACCGGCAGGTCGAGATGGGCGGCGATCTCGGCGACGGACTGTATTCGTTGGCACAGTCCGACGATCGCCAGGTGCTCCGGACCGAGGCCGACCTCCGGTGTGACGTCGGCTCGGGTCGCGGTGACCAGGGAGATCAGGTCGAACGTGCCGGTGACCGGGCGGGCCCGCCCGCGCGTCATCGCGTACGGGCGGACCACCGGGCCCGCATGGTCATCCACCCACTGCTGGTCCGCGGCTTCTCCCTGCACCGTCATGGCCGCTACTTCTCGCCGGCCGGCTGGTCGGCGCCGCGGGATGGGGAGGCGACGTACTTGCCGACGCGGGTGACGAGCATCGCCATCTCGTACGCGATCAGGCCGACATCGGCGTCCTCGCTGGCCAGCACCGCCAGGCAGGCGTTGCGCCCGGCCGCGGTGACGAACAGGAACGACGACTGCATCTCGATGATGGTCTGCTGCACCTGCCCGCCACCGAAGCGCTTGCCGGCGCCCCGGGCCAGGCTCTGGATGCCGGCAGCCATCGCCGCGAGGTGCTCGCCGTCGTCCCGGCTCAGCCCCTGCGAGGAGGCCATCAACAGCCCGTCGGTGGAGAGCGCGACCGCATGCTCGGCCTGCTTCACCCGACCAACAAGATCATCCAGCAACCACGTCAGGTCGGCACTCGAAGCCGTCTTCTGGGCCACTCGTCGTCCTCTTCTCCCCCGGCTGTTTTCGCCGTACTCGTCTGGGGCTGACCATCACGCCGCGCGGAAACCCGCATCACCGGCGCCCGGTCAGGTAGTGCGCGGGTCCTCGTCGGTCGGGTCGGGCGTCGCCGCCGGCGGGGCGCCGGACGTGCCGCCGATCAGTCGTGCCGCGTCGGTCCGACCTCGCCGCGTGCCGCTCTGGTAGGAACTCATCATCCGGCGCACCTGCTCCGGCGGGCGCGCCACGTCCTCCTCGTCGGTCTCCGTCGCCGCAGGGTCGTCGCGCAGCTCGGGCACGATGCTCGCCTGTCGGACCCGCACCGGCAGGCCCGAGTCCGTCCGGTCCGTCTCGGCCCGGGCGGGCAGCGGCCCGCCGTCCGCGCTCGGCTCGCCGACGCCGGCGCTGTCCGTTGGTCCGACGCGGTCGACCGAGGGCAGGCCGGTGGGCATCGTCGGGCCGTCCAGGGCCGGCTGACCGAGGGCGCGCCGGGCCCTGCTGGGCAGCTCCGACGACCCGGCGGCCGGCGTCGTCCGCTGGCGGGTGGGCAGGGAGGAGGCGTCCACATCGGTCCCATCGGTCTGCGCCGTCAGACTGGTGGCATCGGTCGACACCGGCATGCCGGCCGGGACCGGCGCCGGGGCGGCCGGGGTCACCGGGTCCGGTACGTCGGGCGCCGTCGTACCCGCTGCTGCCGGTGGTGCGGCCAGCGCGAGGGTGGCCGGGCGACCGCCGTCGGCGGCGCCCACGGGGCCGACGGTCGGCGACGCGGCCAGCGGAATGGCCGGTGACCCGGCCCGCATCGCGCCGGAGTCCTCCGGGGACGCGCCGTTCTCGGTGACCAGCTCCAGCGGGATCAGCACGACAGCGGTGGTGCCGCCGTACGCCGACTCCTTGAGCCGCACCCGCACGCCGTGCCGCTCGGTCAGCCGGCTCACCACGTAGAGGCCGAGGCGGGCGGCGTTGGCGAGGTTCAGCTCGGACCGGTCCACGATCCGGTGGTTCGCCGCGGTTAGGTCCTCCTCGCTCATGCCGAGGCCCCGGTCCTCGATCTCGATGGCGAAACCGTTGGCGACCAGTTGGCCACGAACCTCCACCGTGGTGTGCGGCGGGGAGAACGACAGGCCGTTCTCGATCAGCTCGGCGAGCAGGTGGATGATGTCGCCGACCGCGCGGCCCGCCAGCGAGACCGGCCCGAGCGGCAGCACGTTGACCCGCGTGTAGTCCTCCACCTCGGCCACCGCGCCGCGCACCACGTCGACCATCGGCACGTTGCGCCGCCAGGCGCGGCCCGGGGTGGAGCCGGAGAGCACGATCAGGTTTTCCGCGTTGCGCCGCATCCGGGTGGCCAGGTGGTCGACCCGGAACAGGTCCTCCAGCTCCTCCGCGTCCTGTTCGCGCCGCTCCATCGCGTCCAGCAGGGTGAGCTGGCGGTGCACCAGCGCCTGGGTACGTCGGGCCAGGCTGAGGAAGACCTCGCGGACGTTGCGGCGCAGGTCGGCCTGCTCGACGGCGGTGCGCAGGGCGGTCTCCTGGACCGCGTTGAACGCCTTGCCGACCTGGCCGATCTCGTCGGTGCCGAACTCCAGGGGTGGCGCCTCGGTGGCCACGTCGACCTCCTCGCCGCGACCGAGCCGCTCGACCACGCTGGGCAGCCGCTCGTTGGCCAGGCGGAAGGCGGCGCTACGCAGCCGTTCCAGCTGCCGTACCAGGGCGCGGGCGGTGGTGATGGACACGACGATCGAGGCGATGACGGCGAGCAGACCGAGGCCGGTGGCCAGCGCCAACCGGACGACGACGCCGATGGCGACCGGGGTCGCCCGGTCGACCACGCCGTCGCCACCGGCCAGCACGACCTCACTGATCTCGGTCAGCGCCGGAGCGGTGGTGTCGGTCCACTCCGTCGCGTTCACGGCCGGCCGGCCGGCACCACCGGCGTGCATGACCTGGGTCTCCAGGGCGGTCAGCTGGTTGAAGGTGGCGCCCGTCGACATCGTCTCGTAGCGGCGCTGGTCGGTGGCGGGGAGCCGGACCAGTGCCGAGGTGGCGACGAACTGTCGGGCGCCGACGATCCGGGTGAACTCCGCCCGCTCGGCCGTAGTGATGCGCCCGGCGGCCAGCACGCCGGCCAGCAGCGCGTCCTCCTGGGACAGCAGCTCCCGGGACCGGTTGAGGCCGATCAGCGCGGCGGTGTCCTCGGCGACCTGCTCGTCGTCGAGGTTGCCGAGCGCGTCGTAGACCCGGTAGATCGACTCGATCACCCCGGTGAAGGTCGCGAAGGTCTCGGCCCGGTCGATGCTCCGGCCGTCGACCGCCGTACGGGTCTTGTCCAGGTCGTTCAGCCCGGTGATGAGAGCCTTGATCCGCTGGTGGAGGGTGTCGCTGCCCAGCGCGCTGACCTGCCAGTTCTCGGTGGACTTCGTAAACTTCGCCGCCAGCTGGTCGGTGCGCTGCCGCGTCTGGGCCAGCGTGGCGCGCTGCTCGTCGTCGGGTCGACCGAGGTAGGTCAGCGACGTCCGACGCTCCAACTGCAACTGCAACAGCAGCGGCTCGGTGGGATCGAAGACCTTCGTGTCCAGGGTCTGCACGCCGAGCAGGTTGACCCCGTCCCGGACGGTGACCCAGGCCGTGAAGCCCCAGAGCGCCACGAGTGAGACGAGCAGAGCAACGACCTTGGTACGCAGATTCGTACTGCGGGAACCCATTACACCGTCCCTGGCGCGACCTGTGTGATTGATCAGCAGAAGTGCGGAGTGAACGCATCGACCCCGGCGCACGCTAGCAGCGTCCGGGGTCGCGCTCAAGCGCCGCTGATCATGGGACAGCCGTACGTGGCCGGAGTGGCGCCCTGTCCATGTCGTTGACCAGGTCGGATCTGGTCAGGGCCAACTGCCGGACCGCGAGAATGGCCGCACGGACGATCAGCACGGGTGTGTAGAGATCTTTGTCATGCCACAATGGAGGATGGTCGTGGTCATCGTCTGTCTCGGTCAGGTGACGCAACCCGCGACCGATCGCCTCTCGTACGCCCGGCCCGGCTGGTCGATGGACCCCCAGCAGGACGTGCAGGGCGTACGCGGTCTCCTCCACGGTGCCGGTCCAGCGTCCCCACGTCCCGTCCGTCCGTTGGGTGGCGACCACCCAGTCAACGGCGCGGTCCACCGCCGATCCGGCGATCCCGGCCGGGGCGTACCGGTCGAGGGCTGCCACGACGCACGAGGTGGCGTAGTAGGGCGAAGCGTGCCAGCGGTCCACCCAGGAGCCGTCGGGCTGCTGCTCGTCGCCCAGCCACCCGGCCAGCGCCGCCGCACGGCCGCCGTAGCGGCTCGCGGCCGCCGACGTGTGACGGGCGTGCCAGCCGAGCGCCTCCAGCACGTGCGCGTTCGTGGTGACCGACCGCCCGTCCTCCCCCCGCCAGGTGCAGAAGTGGCTGCCGAGGTCGAAGTGGAGCAGGCTCGCCGGATCCACCGGGTGACCGAGGCGGGCGAGAGCGTAGAGAGCGACCGAGGTGGTGTCCGCGTCGGCCGGTAGTCCTGGCCCGGTCGGCGTGCCCTGCGGCCCGAGCGCGGCGGTCAACTCGGCGATGAGCTTCGGCACGGGCCGGATCGGCACCCCCGCTCGGGCCAGGCTGCTCAGCGCCCAGGCCCGCTCGAACACCGTGATCGGCGTACAGCAGGGCACCGGTCCGTCGAGGAGGCCGACAGCCGCCCTCAGGTAGGCCAGCGCCTCCGGGTCCGTGCCGGGGGTCGCCGGGTCGCCGATCCAGGCGGCGGTGGCCGCCGGCGAGGCACCCACGGCCCCGGCGATCGGGGACACGCCGTCGTGCCGACGCGCGACCGGTCCGAGCACCTCGAAGGCGTGCAGCAGCTTCTGCGGCACCGGACGTCCGGCGCCCACCAGCGCGTGTACCGCGTCGAGCCGCCGTCGGTCCACGCCGGGCAGGGCGCGGACCCCGTCGACGATGCCCCGACCGGGGCGTGCGGCAAAGAAGGTGAGGTGGTCGTTGATCCGCTGCACCAGGGCCGCCACGATGAGGTCGGACGCCGGTGTGTCCGGGAGCGGCGTGCCCCTTCCGAGCCAGTCGGCGAGCACGCCCAGCCCGCGGCTCGCCGCGGCGGCCAGCTCGGGCCGAGAGGATCCCTGGGTGCCCCGCAGTGTGCCGAGCAGCGCCTCCACCGCGCTCACCGTCGGCACCACCGCGTAGCCGCCGGCGCCACCCCACCCGCCATCGGAACGCTGTTCGTCCAGCAGGTACCGCAGCCGCCGGTCGTGCCCGGTGAGCCACGGCGCGTCCGCGACGACCCGGCCGGTCTCGTACACCGACGGGGTGACCCGGCCCGCCGGCTCGAGCACCATGGCGGCGAGCAACTCCCGGGCCGATGCGGCCATGTCGGACTCGTTGCCGGCATCGGCGGCGGCCGGTGAGGTGGTCACAGCACGCCCCAGAAGTCGGTCGACCGGTAGAAGCCGGTGCTGAAGCCGATCTGGCGGGCGAGGTAGTCGGCCTGCACCGGGCAGCTTGCGCGCAGCGGGTCGAGCAGCTCGCGGGCGTACGCCACCAGGCCGGTGATCTGGCGCTCGATGTCGGCCCGCTCCGGCACCAACATCAGCGCGTTGAGGTCCCCCCACCGCTGGTCGCGTTCGTAGGTCGCGAGGTCGTTGACGAGTCGGAGGATCCGCTGCACCTGGTCACTGGCCGCGACGAGCGCGTCGAGGTGGGCCAGCGTCGCGGGATCGCCGGAGTGGATCCAGTGCACGACGTTGACCACTGTGCAGGCCAGGTTCGCCGCGTTGGCCAGGTACTCGTCCAGGGTGGGCAGCACGCCGGTGCTGGCGGTCTGCTTCCAGTCCCACTCCCGCGCCATGGCGTCGAGCATCGTCCGCAACTCGTTCCGCCATACCGCCCCGTGGGTCGCGTACGCCGGCACGGCGGCCAGTTCGTCGTGCAATTCGGCGAGAAAGCGGCCGAGAGAGTCGTCCTCCGCCGGTTTCCCGCCCTCGGCCACGGCGAGGCAGCCCGCCGTCAACCGGTCGATCTCGTCACGGGTACGCGCCTCGTGGTCGACGAGCCAGTCGACCGCGAAGCCCCACAGCACGGCCCGGTTCGTGACGCGCAACTGGGCGAGGTCACACCAGGGCGCCCCGAATGCGATCGCCATCGCGACGTTGCCGAACAGCGCCGGGTCGAACGGTCGCGCCGGGAAGAGATCGGGGTACGCCGCAGCGCGTTCGGCCAGGTCACGTTGGCCCTTCGCGGCGAGGGCGCAGATCCGGCCCTGCTCCGCGGCCAGCGCCATCTGGTCGCTACCGGTATCCGGCAGCGACGCGAGCTCAGCGGTCATGCGGAGACACTCCGTACCGGCTGCAGGGTCACCTCGACACGCTGGAGGGGCCGCAGCGCGGCCGCCACCTTGATACCGGGCAGAGCCTGCCGCTCCAGGCGGAACCGGAACCGGCTCAGGAGGGTGGCCACGATCAGCATGGCCTCCAGATAGAACAGGTGCATGCCGATGCACTGGTGTGGGCCGCCGCCGAACGGGAAATGCGCGTACCGGTGCCGGTTGCGGACCTGCTCGGGGTCGAAGCGGTCGGGGTCGAAGACCTCGGGCCGGTCCCAGAACGCGGACATCCGGTGGGTGATCAGCGGGCTGACCACGAGAGTGGCGCCGGCCTCGATGCGTACGCCGCCGATCACGTCGGCTTCCAGGGCGCGGCGCGGGAAGAGCCAGCCGATCGGATAGAGCCGCAGCAGTTCGTCGAGCACCTGTCGGGTGTAACGCAGCTCGCGCAGGTGCTCGCGCCGGACCGGAGCGTCGCCGACCACCCGGTCGATCTCCTCGTACAGTCGCTCGGCGATCTGTTCGTCCTGCGCGATGTGCGGCCAGAGCCAGGTCAGCACGCTGATCGTGGTCTCGGTGGTGGTGGCGACCATGGAGACGGTGTCGTCACGGACCTGCCGCTCGTCGAGCCGACCGCCAGCCTCCGTGCGGCCCCGCCACAGCGTGGCGATGATGTCGTCGCCATCGGTCTCGGCCGTTCCCCGGGCGGCGCGGACGATCGGGAGCACAGTGTCGTCGATGAGTTGAACTGCCTGACGGAACGCGCGGTCGCCGGGCATCGGCATGGCCAACGGCGCCCACGGCACCAACAGCCGCGGCATCACCGACCAGGCGATCGCGTCCTGCGCCTCCATGATGCGCATCGCCTGCGGCACCGAGATCTTGTCGGCGAAGAAGACCCGCATGATCGCCGAGCAGACGATCCGAGCCTGCACGGTGCCCATGTCGACGGGCTGGCCGGCGCGGGCCGGCTCATCCAGTTCGTCGACCACTTCCTCGATCGCCTCGGCCAGCCGGTCCACCAGCGAGTCGACCCGCCGAGCGGTGAACAGCGGCTGGAGCACGTGGCGGCTGTTCTTCCAGTAATCGCCGTCACTGAGAATGCCGTCGCCGAACAACCGCTTCAGCGGGCGCCACTGGAGACCGTCGCCGGCACGGACGTAGTTGTCGGACTTCTCGCGCAGTACCCGCTGCAGGTGCTCCGGTCGGGTGATCAGGTAGGGCCGGAACGCACCGAGGCTGAGCTTCACCACCTCGCCCTGCGACCGCTCGCCCAACTCGACCAGGGTGCGGGCCGGATCGCGGAACAGATTGGGCACCACATGACGCAGCGGGACCGAGCCCGCCCGTCGCGGCTGAACCGGCACTGTCGGAGGTGCTGCCACGGGAACTGTCACTCCCTTGTGGATACTCGGTGTCGCGGAACGACTATGCGGAGTTAGGTATTCGTGGAGCATGCCACCGCTCGGTCGCCTTCCTCTAGGCGCAGTACGTGAAATTTTCACGCGCAAGGATCGCGCCCCCGCAGGATTCGGTCGGCGGGAAGTGCGCAGACCACAGATCCCGCAGGTAGCGGTGGTCGCGACCACCAGCCGGCATCCGAGGCGCTCGATAGTGACGAATATCACTCGCTACCTGTGGTGCGGGCCCGCCCAGGGACGCGCCGACTCGGCCCGGAACCCCGTCACTCGTCACCCGCACCATGCGCGCCGACCCGGCGGAACGACCGAATCCGGGCGACACCCGGCACCCTGTGCCAGGCTCTTGTCATGGACGACAAGACCATCCTGAACCGGATCTCCGAACTGGTCGACGAGGAACACAAGCTGCGTGCGGCGGCTCAGGCCCACGAGTCGGGCACCGAGGGCGAGGCCAGCCAGCGGCTGCGCGACCTGGAGGAGTCCCTCGACCAGTGCTGGGACCTGCTGCGCCGTCGGCGGGCGGCCCGGCAGACCCACGGCGACCCGGATTCCCAGGGCGAACGCCCCAAGCCCGAGGTGGAGCGCTACCTGCAATGACCGACGCGGGGGTCGGGCGGCCGGTGGGGCCGCCCGACCGGCCCGGTCAGCGAACGCCCGCCTCGCGCAGCAGCTCCCCGGTCAGCGCGCCGGGATCGGCCCGCTCGGCGGCCAGCCCCCGGGCCACGAACCAGGTGCCGACCACCCGCACGTCGCGGGCCAGGAACTCGGGCCCCTGCGGGTTCGCCACCACGTCGACCACCTGCGGCAGGTCGATCACGACCAGCCGACCGTTGTGCACGAGCAGGTTGTACGGCGACAGGTCGCCGTGCGCGTAGCCGGCCCGGGCCAGCACCCGTAGCGCCTCCACCAGTTGGCCCCACAGGTCACGCAGTTCGGCCGGGTCGGGCCGCAGCTGGGCCAGCCGGGGCGCGGCCAGCCCCGACTCGGCGTCGCCGACGAACTCCAGCATCAACTCGGTGCCCCGCAGCTGCACCGGATACGGCACGGCGATCCGGTCGTGGCCGGCGCCGATCTCCCAGAGCCGGGTCAGGGCGGCGAACTCGGCCGCGGCCCACTGCCCGGCGATCATCTGCCGGCCGAACGCCGTCCGGCCGGCCATCGCGCGGTTCTCGCGGGACCGGCGTACCCGCCGGCCCTCCAGGTAGCCGGCGTCCCGGTGGAACAGCCGGTGCTCAGGATCCCGGTAGCGCTTGACCGCCAGCAGGCAGGACCGGTCCGTGTCGGGCACCGCCCGGCGGACCAGGTGCACGTCCGCCTCCTTGCCGGTCTTCAGCACACCCAGCTCAGTGTCCTTGGCGGCCAGCTCGGTGACCAGCCAGTCCGGGTACGGCTGCGGGCCGTGCACGGCGTCGTCCCAGGACGACCAGCGGTCGCCGGTGTCCGGGTCAGGTTCGCCGTCGGGGTCGGCGGGCGGCTCGGTGGGCCGCCCGCGCTTCAGAAACTGCGGTTCGTCGTCGTCGAAGCGACTTTTGCCGCGGGTCCGGCGCTCCAGCGCCGGAAGGTCGTGATCGCGCACTGTGGTGAGGTTCCCTTGGTCGAGGCTGATGAAGGCAGCTGGAAGCGACCTGCGAAGACGGCCATGACCGACCCCCTCTCCTCGACCGGGTGTACGCCCGGGTGCACGATGCGCCGACCATGTTCGCCGTCGCCCGGCAGCCGGTCAACCGAATTACCGAAACGCCGCCACGGGCGGCCCGAGCCCGAGCGGCGGCACGCGCGCGGGGCGCCCCTCAGCCGCCGAGCACGGTGGCGACCGCGGCGATCAGCCCGTCCACCGATCGGCTCGGCGCGAACCGGGTGTCCGACCAGGTACGCCCCCGGTGCAGCCAGACGCTGGGCAGCCCAACCGCGGCAGCGCCGCCGATGTCCGCCTCCGGGCTGTCGCCGACGACCCAGGCGCCGCGCAGCGGCATCCGGACCCGCTGCGCGGCGAGCGCGAAGATCCGCGGGTTCGGCTTGCTGACCCCGGCCTCCTCGGAGATCACCCAGTCGGCCACGTAGCGGTCCAGGCCGGTCTGGCGGATCTTCGCTTCCTCCACGCGTACCGTGCCGTTGCAGACGACCACCGGCACCCAGCCGGCGTCGTCGGCGATCCGCAGGGCGCAGGCGGTCAGCGGATCGAGCCGGGTCTGCGCCACCACCCCGTCGTGCAGCTCCTCCACCAGGTCGATCGAGGGGATGCGCAGCTCGTAGCGGTCCCGGATGGCGTCCGCCAGGTCCCAGCGGTCGGTCAACCCGTCGGCGTCGATCGAGATCAGCCAGTCGATGTCGGTGGGGGGCGCGCCGATGCCGTCCAGGAAGCGCTCACCCCAGCGGCGGAACGGCCCGGCCCGATCCAGCAGGGTGTTGTCCAGGTCCAGCAGGAGCAGTGGCACTCGGGCACCCTACGGGACCGACGTGTCCGCCAACAGGTCCGGCGGGTGCCGACCTGACGGGGGGCTCAGCCGGACATCGACGCCCGCTGGCCGCCCTGGTCCGGCAGCCGATCGGCGAGCATCGAGTGGGCCGCCCGGGTGGCGGCGAGCGCGGCCGGGTCCAAGGTCGCCACCAGCACCGCCGTGCCCTCGTCGGCGCCCCGGGCCAGCACCCGCCCCTGCGGGTCGTAGATCGCCGCGCCACCGTTGAAGCACCACGGGTCGGCGCCCCCGACGGCGTTGGCGAAGACCACGAACATGGTGTTGTCCAGGGCACGGGCGGCGTAGTACAGGTCCCGGCGGTGCTCGGAGCCGGCCAGGTAGCCGCTGGGGCAGAGGTAACCGTGCGCGCCGTCGAGAGCGGCGGCGCGGCCGTGCTCGGGGAAGCAGCCGTCGTAGCAGATGCCCAGCCCGAGCCGCCAGTCCTCGACGAGCAGCGTGGCACCCCGCCCACCGGGGCTGAACAGGTCGCGTTCGCCGCCCCACAGCTGCTGCTTGTCGTACCCGATGCGGACCGCGCCGGCCCGGTCGACCACCAGCGCGGCGATGGTCCGCCGGCCGTCCGGGTGCCGGGCCGCGGCGCCGACCACCACGGTGACGCCGGCCTCGCGCGCTGCCGCGCGCAGCGGATCGAGCCGGGGGTCGGCGACCGCCCCGGCCGGGTCGGCCGTCACGTCGGTGCCCGCCGGGTCCGCGGCGAGGGTCGGCGGGTGGTACGCGCAGAGGTACAGCTCCGGCAGGACGGCTACCCGTGCGCCCTGCCCACCGGCCCGGCGGACCAGGTCGGCGGCGGCGACCGCGTTGCCGGCGACGTCGCCGGGTGTCGGCGTCGCCTGGACGGTGGCCACGGTCAGGGGTGCGGCGGGGGTGCGGGGCGGGGTCACGGGGCGATGGTAGCGGTGCCGGCTCGGGCGATATACCAAGCCGTACGTACGGTTTGCGTGACGCGGGGTGACCTGCGACGATCGACGCGTGCCCAGAGTAAGCCAGGACCAGCTCGACGCGCGCCGGCAGGAGATCCTCGCCGCCGCGCGGTCTTGTTTCGCCCGGCACGGTTACGAGGGGGCGACCGTACGCCGCCTCGAGGAGGCCACCCGACTCTCCCGGGGTGCCATCTTCCACCACTTCCGGGACAAGGACTCGCTCTTCCTCGCCGTCGCCGAGGACGACGCCGCGGCGATGGTCGAGACGGTGGCCCGCAACGGTCTGGTGCAGGTTATGCGCGACCTGCTGGCCGGCGCCGTCTCCCCCGACACCACCGGCTGGCTCGGCAGCCAGCTGGAGGTCTCCCGCCGGCTGCGCACCGACCCGGCGTTCGCCCGGCGCTGGGCGGAGCGGTCCGCGGCGATCGCCGAGGCAACCCGGGACCGGCTGGCCCGTCAGCGTGACGCCGGGGTGCTGCGCGAGGACGTGTCGATCGACGTGCTGGCCCAGTTCCTGGAGCTGGCGTACGACGGCCTGGTGCTGCACCTGGCGATGGGTCGACCGGCCGGCGACCTGGGTCCCGTGCTCGACCTGGTCGAGGAGGCGGTCCGCCGCCGCTGAGCGGTCCCACCGCCGCTGAACGTCCTACCCGGACACCGGGCTGCCGACCGTGGCGGCGCTGCTCCACAATGAGGCCGCCGACACCTCCGGCGACAGGGAGCAGCCGATGATCGTCTACGCCGCGTCGGGCGACACCTGGGGCATCCCCGGCCCGACCTTCCTCCGGCTCTACCTCGTGGCGACCGCCGTGACGGTGGCGCTCGCGGTGTTCTACCGCGTCCGCCTCGCTGCCGGATCGGTGGACGCCCCGACCGGTCCGCTCGGCCCGCAGCAGGTCGCGTACCTCAACGGTGGCCCCCGGCTCGCCGTGCACGCCGCTCTCGGCGGGTTGCGCGGCAGCGGCGCGATCGGCGTGGGCCCGGACCGCCGCCTGCTCACCACCGGCCCGACGCCGTCCGGGCTGACACCACTGGACCAGGCCATCCACTGGGCCGCCCACCAGCGGGCCCGGACCGCGGACCTGCCGCAGGACCGGCGTGTCCGCGAGGCGCTCGACCAGCTCCAGGCCGGTCTCGAGCAGCGCGGCCTGCTGCGGAGCAAGGCGCAGTACGACACCGCCCGCCGCTGGGCGGGGTTCGTGTTCGTCCTGCTGGGTCTCGGCGTGTTCCGGCTGGTCTCCGGCCTGTTCAACGACCGCCCGGTGGGTTACCTGATGCTCGTCCTGATCCCGGTCCTCGTCGCCGCCCTGCTGCTACGCCTGGTGCCCCAGCGCACCCGCGCCGGTCGGGCCGCGTTGCGCGACGTGCGCCGCCAGCACACCCACCTGGCCCCCGCCTCGTCCCCCGCCTTCGCCACCTATGGCGCGGCGGGCGCGGCGATGGGCGTGGCGTTGTACGGCACCGTGTCGCTGTGGGCCCTCGACCCGAGCTTCGCCGAGCAGGCCGAGATCCAGCGCCAGGCGGCGCCCGGCAGCGGCTGGTCGGGCTCCAGCGGCGGTGCGTCGGGCGACGGCGGGGGCAGCTCGTGCAGTGGCGGAAGCTCGTGCGGTGGTGGCGGTGGATGCGGCGGCGGCGGAGGGTGCGGCGGATGACCGGCCCGTACGGCGTGGGCATCGGCTGGCGCCCGGAGATCGCCGGCTTCGTGGCCGACTTGCCCGGCCTGCGCTTCGTCGAGGTGGTGGCCGAGTCGGTGCCGGCGACCGGGCCGCTCCCGCCGGGCCTGACGCAGTTGCGCGAACGCGCGGTGACCGTCGTACCGCACGGGGTGCGGCTCTCCCTCGGCGGCGCCGAGCCGGTCGACCCGGCCCGGGTCGCCCACCTGGCCGCGGTGGCGCAGCGGGTCGACGCCCCGCTGGTCAGCGAGCACATCGCCTTCGTCCGGGCCGGCGGCCTGGAGGCCGGGCACCTGCTGCCGCTGCCGCGCAGCCGGGAGGCGGTCGACGCGGTCTGCGCCAACGTCGCCCGGGCACAGGCCGACCTGCCGGTGCCCATCGCGCTGGAACCGATCGCCGCCCTGGTCGACTGGCCCGACGACGAGCTGGACGAGGCGGACTTCCTCACCGAGATCCTGGACCGGACCGGGGCACTGCTGCTGCTGGACGTGGCGAACGTGCACGCCAACGCCCGCAACCGGGGCACCGACCCGCTCGCGCTACTGGACCGGCTGCCCCTGGACCGGGTCGGATACGTGCACGTGGCCGGGGGCGCGGAGCACGGCGGCTTCTACCACGACACGCACACCGACCCGGTGCCACCGGCGGTGCTGGAGCTGGTCGGCGCGCTCTGCGCCCGGCGGCGACCGCCGGCGCTGCTGCTCGAGCGCGACGGCGACTACCCGCCGGCGGACCAGCTCCGCGCCGAGCTGGACGCCCTGGCCGCTGCCGCGAGCTTCCCGACCGTGACATGACCGGCGCGTCGAGGCCCACCGGCGACGGACCGCTCGACGCCGGCGACCGGACCACCGGCGGGCTCGCCCAACGGCAGGCGGAGCTGGTCGCTGCGCTGGTCGCCGGAGGGCCGCCGCCGGCCGGGTTCGCACCGGCGCCGTTGGCCGCCACCCGGGCGGCGCTGCTGCGCAAGCGGGCCGGCGAGGTGGCCCGGCACTGGCCTCTGCTCGCCGCCGGTCTCGGCGCCGGCTGGCCGTCGACCTTCGCCGGCTGGGCCGCCAACCGCCCCACCGTCGGGTCGCTGCGCGACGGCTGGGACCTGGCCCGGGCACTCCGCGAACGGGGCGCGCTGCCCCCGGCCGGCGCGGAGGAGCTGGCCGCCCGGGAGGCGGGCCTGCGCTACGACGGGCGCGGGGCGCCGCGGCCGCGTCGGCTGCCGGCGGTGGCCCGCGCCGGCGGCGCCGTCGCGGTGCAGATCGCCGGCCGGGTATGCCTGCTGCGCCCCGCCCCGCGTCCACCGGCGGCGCAGCCCGCTGGTGGCGACGGCGTACCGGATGCGGCAGGATCGGCGGCATGGATCTCGGACTGACCGACCGGGTGTACGTCCTCACCGGCGCCTCCCGTGGCCTGGGTTACGCGACGGCGCAGTGCCTGGTCGCCGACGGAGCCCGGGTGGTGCTCGCGGCCCGGGACGCCGACGCGGTGGCCGCCGCCGCCGAACGGCTGGGCGGGCCGGAGCGGGCGGTCGGCCTGGCCGCGGACCTCGCCGACCCGCAGACCCCCGGGCAGCTCATCAAGACGGCCCGCGAGCACTTCGGTCGACTCGACGGCGCACTGATCTCGGTCGGCGGCCCGCCCGCGGGCAACGCCGCGTCGATCAGCGACGAGCAGTGGCGAGACTCCTTCGAGACGGTCTTCCTGGGCACCGTGCGCGCGGTACGCACGATCGCCGGCGCGCTGCCCGAGGGCGGCGCGATCGGGCTGGTGCTCTCCACCTCGGCCCGCGGCCCGGTGCCCGGCCTCGGCATCTCCAACGGCCTGCGGCCCGGTCTGGTCGGTGTCGCCAAGGACATCGCCGACGACTACGGCCCGCGCGGCGTGCGGGTGGTCGGCCTGCTGCCCGGCCGGATCCTGACCGACCGCAACCGGCAGCTGTTCGCCGCCACCGGTGACCCGGAGCGGGCCCGCGTCGAGGCGGAGGCCGCCATCCCGCTGCGGCGTATCGGCGACCCGGCCGAGTTCGGTCGCGTGGCCGCGTTCGTGCTCTCCCCCGCCGCGAGCTACCTGACCGGCCTCACCGTGCCGGTCGACGGTGGCGCGCTGCGCGGGCTGTGACACCCGATCCGGTCCGGCGAGCCAGCAATCCGACCGGGCACCCCCGACCGACCCTGGCGGAGCTGGCCGCCGCCGCGGACCGGACCATCCCCGACGTTCTCGCGCCGGGGTTGGCGGTGCTCTTCGTCGGCATCAATCCCGGCCTCTGGTCGGCCGCCACCGGCTGGCACTTCGCCCGACCCGGCAACCGGTTCTGGCCCGCGCTGCACCGGGGAGGATTCACCCCTCGCCTGCTGCACCCGAGCGAGCAGGACGAGCTGCCCGCCCTCGGCCTCGGCATCACCAACATGGCCGCCCGGGCCAGCGCCCGCGCCGACGAGCTGACCACCGAGGAGCTTCTCGACGGGGCCCGACTGCTCACCGCCACGGTCGCCCGGTACCGGCCGCGCTGGGTGGCGGTGGTGGGTGTGACGGCGTACCGGATCGGGTTCGGCCGGCCGAAGGCCACCTTCGGGCCGCAGCCGGAGTCGCTGGCCGGGGCGCGGCTGTGGGTACTGCCCAACCCGAGCGGGCTGAACGCGCACTTCACGCCGGCGACCCTGGGCGCCGCGTTCGCCGAGTTGCGCCTGGCGACCGGCCTGCCGGACCGCCGCCCGGGCTGACCCGGTGCGCCGCCCGGTTGGTCAGTTCGCCACAGCGGGCGGCAGCGCCTCGTCGGCGACGTAGGTGCCCAACGGCATGATCACCGGCTCGGGCCCGGTCGCGTCGACGTACGGGGTGGGCGAGTCGGCGACCGCGAACTGGGTCCGGTACAGCTCGGCGTAGAGCCCGCCGACCGCGACCAGCTCCTCGTGCCGCCCACGCTCGACGATCCGTCCGCCGTCCAGGACCAGGATCTGGTCGGCGTCGCGGACGGTGGAGAGCCGGTGCGCGATCACCAGTGCGGTCCGCCCGGCCAGCGCCACCGACAGCGCCCGCTGCACCGCCGCCTCGCTCTCCGAATCCAGGTGCGCCGTCGCCTCGTCGAGGATCACGATCGACGGGGCCTTGAGCAGCAGCCGGGCGATCGCGATGCGCTGCTTCTCGCCGCCGGAGAACCGGTAGCCGCGCTCCCCCACGGTGGTGTCCAGCCCATCGGGCAGCGACCGGACCAGGTCGGCGACCTGGGCGCCGGCCAGCGCGGCCCAGATCTCGTCGTCGGTGGCGTCCGGCTTGGCGTAGCGCAGGTTCTCGGCGATCGTCTCGTGGAACAGGTGCGAATCCTGGGTGACGACACCGATCTCGTCGCGCAGGGAGGCGAGCGTCGCGTCGCGCACGTCGACCCCGCCGACCAGCACCTGCCCGTCGGTGACGTCGTAGATCCGGGAAATCAGCATGGACAGCGTCGACTTGCCGGCGCCGGATGGGCCGACCAGGGCGATCATCTGCCCCGGCTCGACGCTGAACGAGACACCCTTGAGCACCGGCTCGTTGACGGTGCGGTCGAGCGTGGCGACCTCCTCCAGCGAGGCGAGGGAGATCTCGGCGGCGCTCGGGTAGCGGAACCGCACGTCACGGAAGTCGACCCGGCCGGTGCCCCGGGGCACCGGCACCGCGTCGGGCTTCTCCACGATGCCCGGCTTCAGGTCGAGTACCTCGAAGACCCGGTCGAAGGAGACCAGCGCGCTCATCACGTCCACCCGGACGTTGGAGAGCGCGGTGAGCGGGCCGTACAGGCGGGTGAGCAGCAGCGCGAGGGTCACCACGGTGCCCGCGCTGACACCGCCGGTCACCGCGAGCCAGCCGCCGAGCCCGTAGGTGAGCGCCTGGGCCAGCGAGGCGACCAGCAGCATCGCCACGAAGAACGTCCGCGAGTACATGGCGGACTGGATGCCGATGTCGCGCACCCGCTCGGCCCGGCCGGCGAACCGGCGGGCCTCGATCTCGGGCTGGCCGAAGAGCTTCACCAGCAGCGCGCCGGCCACCCCGAACCGCTCGGTCATGGTCGCGTTCATCTTGGCGTCGAGGTTGTATGCCTCGCGGGTGATGTCGGCCAGCCTCCGGCCGACCCGGCGGGCCGGAATGATGAAGATCGGCAGCAGCACCAGCGAGAGCGCGGTGATCTGCCAGGAGAGGGTGAACATCACCGCGGCGGTGAGCACCAGCTGGATGACGTTGCTGACCACCCCGGACAGGGTGGAGGTGAACGCCCGCTGGGCGCCGAGCACGTCGTTGTTGAGCCGGCTGACCAGGGCGCCGGTCTGGGTGCGGGTGAAGAACTGCAACGGCATCCGCTGCACGTGGTCGTAGACCCGGGTGCGCAGGTTGAGGATGATGCCCTCGCCGATCCGGGCGGAATACCAGCGCTGGGCCAGCGAGAGCAGCGCGTCGGCGACCGCCAGCGCGGCGATGAACAAGGCCAGCTTGACCACCAGCCGGCCGGCCTCGGTGCCGCCCCGGTTGATCGCGTTGATCACGTCGCCGGCGAGCACCGGAGTGGCCACGCCGATGATGGCGGCCAGCACCACGGTGGCCAGGAAGACCACGATGTCGCGCCGGTAGGGCTGGGCGAAGGCGACGATCCGCCGGGCCACCCCGTGCTTCAGCCGGTGGGTGGAGACCTCGTCCCGGTTACGCATCGACCGGAGCATGCTCCATCCCGCCATGCCACCGCCGGACATCGGGTTGGACACCACTCACCTCCGGGTCGTCGGGCGGACCGTATCGTCAGGTCAATTCTCCCGACGACTGTGACAACCTCGGTCGTAACCCGGATCTTCCCGTACGGTCCTTACTATTCTCCCTGGCCGGCGAGGTCGCGCAGCCGGCGGGTCTGTGCCTCCCGCTCGGCGCGCTGCTGGTCGGCGTGCGACCGCCCGGCCGCCCCGGCGAGCAACGCCTTGATCTCCACCACCGCGTCGCGGGCGCCGGCGAGCAGGCCGGCGGTCAGGTCGCGGACCGCGCCGTCCAGCTCAGTGGGCGGCACGACCAGGGTGGCCAGCCCGATGCGGTCCGCCTCGGCGGCGTCCAGCCGACGCCCGGTCGCGCAGATCTCCAGCGCACGGGCATAGCCGACCAGCTCGACGAGCCGCTTGGTGCCGGCCAGGTCGGGCACCAGACCGAGGGTCACCTCGGCCATCGACAGCTTCGCGTCGGTGGCCAGGACCCGCAGGTCACAGGCGAGCGCGAGCTGAAACCCGGCACCGATCGCGTGACCGTGCACGGCCGCGACAGAGATGACATCCGGCCGGTGCAGCCACGTGAAGCCGGCCTGGAACTCGGCGATCCGGTCCGCGCATTCCTGCTCGGGCAGCGTGGCCAGCTCGGCGAAGGACCCCGGTCCGGAAGCGCCGGCCACGGAGAGGTCGAGACCGGCGGAGAACGCACGCCCCTCGCCCCGGACCACCACCACCCGCACGTCACCGGGCAGGTCGCGGGAGAAGTCGCTCATCGCCCGCCACATCGCGGGAGTCTGAGCGTTGAGCACGTCGGGCCGGCACAACGTCACCGTGGCAACCGGCCCGTCGCAGGTCAGCCGAACCCCGGTCGCCTCGGCGGTCACCGGGCGGCCCGGGGAGCGGCGGTGATGGACGACGCTGGGGGGCGGGTCACGCCTTCTTGCGGCGCCGGGCACCGCCGCGCTGGCGCAGCTGCACCCCGGACTCGGTGAGCACTCGGTGGATGAACCCGTAGGAACGGCCGGTCGAGGCCGCCAGCGCGCGGATGCTCTCCCCCGAGGTGTACCGCTTTACCAGGTCCTTGGCGAGCGTCTGACGCTCGGCTCCGATGATCCGGCGACCCTTCTCAGTGCTGGTGGCTGTGCCAGTGGCTGCCATGCTGTGTCCTCACGTCCCAGACTGTGCGGTTCGGATACGGTCCCACCTATTAGACCGTCTCGAACGATCATGCGCCAGATATCAACTCTTCGCCAACCGACACGCTATGCAATGTCAGCTTCCCGATAGAGTGATCCTGGCGATCGGTCCCGCCGCACCGGCCGGGCGTACCACCATCGCCGTCCGGCGATGTCCGTCGACGACCCGTACCCTGCGGTCGTGATCGACCTGTTGGGCAGCGCGGCCGGGGCGGCCGTCGTCTTCGCCGCCACTGACATCGACGACATCGTCATCCTGACGCTGTTCTTCGTCACCGCCCGCCGCACCGGCCGACCGCGGGTCCGGCAGATCGTGGCCGGGCAGTACCTCGGCATCGGGGCCCTGGCGCTGGCCAGCGTGGTGGTCGCCGCCGGCCTGCTGGTGGTGCCCGACCCGTGGACCGGGCTGCTCGGGCTGCTGCCGATCGCGCTCGGGGTCCGCGCCCTCGTCCAGCACGACGGTGACGAGGAACCGGTCGTGGTGGCCTCCACGCTCGGGGTGGCCGGGGTGACGATCGCGAACGGCGCCGACAACGTGGCCGTCTACGTACCCGTGTTCCGGGCCCTCGGCCCCGCCGACAGCGCGGTCTTCCTGCTGGTCTTCGTGCTGCTCATCGCGCTGTGGTGCGCCGCCGCGGCCTGGCTGGGCGGGCACCCCCGGATCGTCCGGCTGGTCGAGCGCGCCGGCCACTGGCTGGTGCCGGCGATCTTCGTCGGCATCGGGCTGGTGATCCTGGTCAGCTCCGGCGTGCTCGGCCGGCTGATCGACCTGCTCGGCTGAGGGAGGCCCGGGTGTAAGGAAGGGCCCCTTCTTATCGCGAGGCGATGAGAAGGGGCCCTTCCTGACGTGCGGCGGCCGGGAGCGGTCAGGCCAGCTCGACCAACTCGAGCAGGTCGTCGCTCCAGGCGTCCTCGTCGCCGTCCGGCAGCAGGATGGCGCGGTCCGGCTTGAGCGCCAGCACCGCGCCCGGGTCGTGGGTGACCAGCACGATCGCGCCCGGGTAGTTGGCGATCGCGTCGAGCACCTGCTCCCGGCTGACCGGGTCGAGGTTGTTCGTCGGCTCGTCGAGCAGCAGCACGTTGGCGCCGGAACAAACCAGGGTGGACAGGGCCAGCCGGGTCTTCTCGCCGCCGGAGAGCACCCCGGCCGGCTTGTTCACGTCGTCGCCGGAGAAGAGGAACGCGCCGAGAATCTTGCGCAGGTCGGTGTCGGACTGCTCGACGGCGGCGGCGCGCATGTTCTCCAGCACCGTCCGCTCCACGTCCAGCGTCTCGTGCTCCTGGGCGTAGTAGCCCAGCCGCAGCCCGTGCCCGGCGTGCACCTCACCGGTGTCCGGCGTCAGCAGGCCGCCGAGCATCCGCAGCAGCGTCGTCTTGCCGGCGCCGTTGAGCCCCAGGATGGCCACCCGGGAGCCACGGTCCACCGCCACGTTGACGTCGGTGAAGATCTCCAGCGAGCCGTACGACTTGGACAGGCCGGTCGCGGTGAGCGGGGTCTTGCCGCAGGGCGCCGGGTTGGGGAAGCGCACCTTGGCCACCCGGTCGGCGACCCGCACCTCCTCCAGGCCGGAGATCAGCTTTTCCGCCCGGCGGGCCATGTTCTGCGCGGCGACGGTCTTGGTGGCCTTGGCCCGCATCTTGTCGGCCTGCGCCATCAGGGCGCCGGCCTTCTTCTCCGCGTTGGCCCGCTCCCGGCGGCGGCGGCGCTCGTCGGTCTCGCGCGCCTCCAGGTACGCCTTCCAGCCCAGGTTGTACACGTCGACCACGGACCGGGTGGCGTCGAGGAACCAGACCTTGTTGACCACCGACTCCAGCAGCGCGCCGTCGTGGGAGATCACGATCAGGCCGCCCTTGTGGTTCGCGAGGAAGCCACGCAGCCAGGTGATCGAGTCCGCGTCGAGGTGGTTGGTGGGCTCGTCGAGCAGCAGGATGCCGCCACCGTTCTCGCCGGCGTCCCGGAACAGGATCCGGGCCAGCTCGATGCGCCGTCGCTGACCGCCGGAGAGGGTGCCGATGGTCTGCGCCAGCGCGCGGTCCGGCAGGCCGAGGTTGGCGCAGATCCGCGCGGCCTCGGCCTCGGCGGCGTACCCACCCAGGGCGGCGAACTGGTCCTCCAGCGCGCCGTAACGGCGGACCAGCTTCTCGTTGGCGTCCTCGGCGAGCTGGGCCTCGATCTCCTGCATCTGGGACATCAGCACGTCCAGGCCGCGCGCGGAGAGCACCCGGTCGCGCCCGGTGACCTCCAGGTCGCCGGTGCGTGGGTCCTGCGGCAGGTAGCCGATGGCGCTGCGCTGGTCGATCTGCCCGGCGTACGGCTGCCCCTCGCCGGCGAGCACCTTCAGGGTGGTGGTCTTGCCGGCGCCGTTGCGACCGACCAGGCCGATCCGATCACCGGGCTGCACTCGCAGGGTGGTGTCGGACAGCAGGATCCGGGAGCCGGCACGCAGCTCCAGGCCGGTGGCAGTGATCATTTCTTCGGGCTCGCTCTCGGGGTCTCAAAGGCTGACTCGGGGCACGCGAAACGGCCGGCGGGCTCGGTGGCCCGACGGCGCGGGGCGGTTCAGCCTTCGCAGCGCAGCACCCAACCAGTGTACCGGGCGCTCCTGGGCGCCCCTCCCGGATTACCGGCCAAGATCATCGGGTACCGGAACGGTTGTCCGGACCCGGTCCGGCACTCAGGCGACACAGCGACATCCAGACGACAGTGACGGACATACGGCGATCGGGGTCACCATGGAACTCAACGAGCGGGCCGAGCTCGACACCTCGCAGGTCAACGACCTGGGCCGCGGCGGCGGGTCAGGCGGCGGCATCGGCATCCCGCTGCCCGGTGGCGGTGGTCGGGGCGGGCTGATCGGCATCGTGGTGGCCGTGCTGGTCGCCCTGCTCGGCGGCGGGTTCGGCCTGAACGCGATGACCAACGGCGACGACGGCGGCGGGCAGGCCGGCGGCACCGACCTGGAGCAGCAGTGCTCCCGGGACAACGCCCAGCGCTTCGACGACGTGCGCTGCCGCAACCTGCTCTACGTCAACAGCATTCAGGGCTACTGGCAGCAGGAGTACCCGAACCTGGGCAACGGGCGGTACGAGTCCACCGACACGAACTACTTCCAGTCCGCGGTGAACACCGGCTGCGGCCAGGCCGACTCCGGCGTCGGCCCGTTCTACTGCCCGGCCGACCGGCAGGTGTACATCGACCTGAGCTTCTACAACGAGCTGGCCTCCCGGTTCGGCGCCAAGGGCGAGTTCGCCGCGCCGTACGTGCTCGCCCACGAGTACGGCCACCACATCCAGAACCTGCTCGGCACCAACGAGCGGGCCGGCCAGGGCGAGCAGAGCGGCCCCCGGTCCGCCTCCGTACGGCTCGAGCTGCAGGCCGACTGCTATGCCGGCGCCTGGGCGAAGCACGCGACCGAGAGCAAGGACAAGTCCGGCCAGGAGCCGCTGTTCACCTCGGTCACCCCGAGCGACATCAGCGAGGCGGTGGAGACCGCCGAGGCCATCGGTGACGACACCATCCAGCAGCGCTCCGGCGGGCGGATCAACCCCGACCAGTTCACCCACGGCACCTCCGAGCAGCGGCAGCGCTGGTTCCGGCAGGGCTACGACCGCGGCGACCCGAAGGTCTGCGACACCTTCGGCACCGACCAGCTCTGAGGCAGCACCGACGAGGGCGTCCCGACGGCCGGCATCGACCGTCGGGGCGCCCGTGGCGTGCTCGGACCGCCGACGGTGCCGCTACGCGGGCCGCCCCGGCAACACCCGTCAGGCGCCGGCGCGGTGCCCCTGCAAGGGTTTCCCCGCGGCACTCGTCAGTCGGCGGGGGCGGGATCGCGGACCAGGACGCGGACCGCCCGGGCGGCGGTCACCGCGGCGACCAGCACAGCGTGTCGCGGCTCGGGCACGTCGAGCAGCCGGTCGGCCCGCAGGGCGGCGAGCGGGGCGAGACGCCGGTCGGCGAGGATGCCGTCCACCGTGCGCCGGTCACCTCCGGTCACCACAGCGTCGAGCGTGCCGGCCTGCGGCAGCAGCAGGCGTACCGCCAGCTCGACCGCCTCGCCGAGGGCGGCTTTCGCCTGGTTGTCACGCCGACGGGCGAAGCGGTGCTGGGACCAGCCACCCGCGGCGGTACGGCCCTGCACGTAACGGCTGTCCACCTTGGAGACCACCAGGTCCTCCCCCGCGGCCACGCCGACCGCCACCGCGCTCTTGCGCGCCAGCAGCAGGCCGATGCGGCGTGGCGCGACGGCGGCGGCGAGGAATCCGGGCAGGTCGCCGTCCGCGGGCAGGGCGTCGGCGGCACCGGGCGGGGCGGCCAGGTCGTCGGCGGCACCGGGTGGGGCGTGCAACTCCGCGGTGGCGCCGTCGGGGCCGGTGAGCAGCAGTCCGTAGTCCTCGGTGGTCACGGCCGGCTGGCCGTGCCGCTCGGCGAAGCCCTCGACCCAGCGGCCGAGACGGGCGGGATCGACCTCCACCCAGCGGCCACCACCGGCAGCGGGTCGGCTCGACATCCCCCAAACCTACGACACCACCCCCACCCAACCCGCGACCGCCCACCCACGCCCGGCCCCACCCCGGCCCCACCCCGGGCCCACCCCGGCTCCACCCGGTGATCATGAAGTTAGCGTCATCGGTGTCGGCGTGTCGTGACGACGCTAACCTCATGATCACCGGGGGTGGCGGGGGCGGGCGGTGGGGCGCGCGGGGTCAGGTGGCCAGGAGGGTGGTCAGGGCCAGGGCGGCGATGATGGCGCTGGAGGTTAGGGCGGTGGCCCGCCGACCCCGAGGGCCGGTGAGGACCCGGCCGACCAACGTGCCGCCGCCGGCGATGAGCAGCTGCCAGCTGGCCGAGGCCACGAACGCACCGAGCACGAACAGCACCGCCGACGATCGGGTGGGATCGGCGGCGTCACCCCGACCGAGCACCAACGCGGCGAAGTAGACCACCGTCGCCGGATTGAGCAGCGTCAGCGCGAGAATGCCGACGAACGCCCGCAGCGGGGTGTCCAGCCCGCGACGGGTCCGGGCAGCGGTGACCGGGGCGGGCCGCAGCGCACGCCAGGCGCCATGTGCGGCGAGCGCGAGCAGCACCGCGGCGGCCGCCACCCGCAGCGGACCGGCCACCGGTGCGACCACGCCGGCCACCGCCGCGCCGGCGAGGGCGGCGACGGCCGCGTACAGGCCGTCGGCGGTGGCGACGCCGAGCGCGCCGGCCGCCCCGACCCGGAACGAGGTACGGGCGGTGAGCCCCAGGATGAGCACCGCGATCGCGCCGACCGGGATGGCGACGCCGTAGCCGGCGACAAGACCGGCGAGGAACGCCCCGGTCACGGCCGTCGGTGCCGGATCGAGGCGCGACCGCGGAGCGCGCGCTGTCGACGCTCGGCAATGGCCGCGCCGACAGGAAGCTGCATCCGGTACGCCTCGATCATGCGCTCATCCTGCGTGGCCACTCCACCCCACGCCACCGCATTTCCGCCGCAACCACCGCAGCACCGCACCACCGCACCACCACACCACCGCACCACCGCACCACCGCACCACCGCACCACCGCACCACCGCACCACCGCACCACCGCACCACCGCACCACCGCACCACCGCACCCGGGTCATGATCGTGCTCGATCCTGGATCGAGTGGCCTCCAAGCGGCAGTTGGGCACTAAACCCAGGATCGAGCACGATCATGGCCGACTCGGGCCGGCGGTAGCAGGCAGCAGGCAGCGCAGCGCAGGACGTGGTTGTGCTGGAACGGGTCGAGCGCGGCACCCGTGACGGGTGCCGCGCTCGATGCTGTCGACCGGGGTCGACTCAGACGTTGAAGCCGAGGGAACGGAGCTGGTCCCGACCCTCGTCGGTGATCTTGTCTGGCCCCCACGGCGGGAGCCACACCCAGTTGATCCGGATGTCGTTGACCAGGCCGCCGCCGGGGCCGGTGGTCAGCGCCTGCCGGGCCTGGTCCTCGATCACGTCGGTCAGCGGGCAGGCCGCCGAGGTGAGCGTCATGTCCAGGGTCGCGACGTTCTCGTCGTCGACGTGCACCCCGTACACCAGGCCCAGGTCGACCACGTTGATGCCGAGTTCCGGGTCGACGACGTCCTTCATCGCCTCCTCGATATCGGCGATCATGGCCTTGCTGGCGCCGGCCGCCGGGGTGGCGGCGTCGCCGGCACCCGGCGTCACGGCACCGTCGGTCGTCGCGGCCTCGTCGGTCGTCGCGGCGTCGGTCTGCGGCGTCGCGGTGGCGTCACCGGCCTCCGGTGTCGCTGCGGTAGCGGTGTTCTCGCTCATGCCTTCACCTCCGGGCTCACGCCCACACCGGCGCGTGCCGCGGCGTCCTTGAACGCCATCCACGGCAGCAGCGCGCACTTGACTCGAGCGGGGTAGCGGGCCACGCCCACGAAAGCCACCCCGTCACCGAGAACGTCCTCGTCCGGCGTGACCTGGCCACGGCCGGACATCAACTCGACGAACGCCTCGTGTACCGCGAACGCCTCCCCCGCGCCCCGACCGCGCAGCAGCTCGTGCAGCACGCTCGCCGACGCCTGGCTGATCGAGCAGCCCATCCCGTCGTACGAGATGTCGTGCAGCACGGCGCCGTCGGTGGCCACCCGGACGGTGACCTCGTCGCCGCAGGTCGGGTTGACGTGGTGCGCCTCCGCGACCCGGTCGGCCGAGTCGTCGGCGTCGCGCAGGCCACGCCCGTGCGGGTGCTTGTAGTGATCCAGGATGATCTCCTGGTAGAGCTGGTCGAGTTGCATCAGTCGAACACCTTCCGCACCTGCTCCAGACCGGCCACCAGAGCGTCGATCTCCTCGGTGGTGGTGTAGAGGTAGAACGAGGCCCGGGTCATCGCCGGGACACCGAACCGGCTGCACACCGGCTTCGCACAGTGGTGGCCCACCCGCACCTGCACGCCGAGCGAGTCGAGCACCTGACCCACGTCGTGCGGGTGTACGTCACCCAGCGCGAACGAGATGGTGCCGCCCCGGCCCACCGGCACGGTCGGGCCGAAGATCCGCAGGTCGCGCACCGAGCCGAGGGCCTCCAGCGCGTACGCCGTCAGCTCCTTCTCGTGCCACTGGATGGCCGGCATCCCGATCCCGGTGAGGTAGTCCACCGCCGCGCCGAGCGCGATCGCCTCGGCGATCGGCGGGGTGCCGGCCTCGAACCGGGCCGGCGGAGCGGCGAACGTCGACCGGGCCATGGTGACCGTCTCGATCATCGAGCCGCCGCCGAAGACCGGCGGCATGGCCGCCAGCAGCTCGCCCCGGCCCCAGAGCACACCGATGCCGGTCGGGCCGCACATCTTGTGACCGGTGAAGACGATGTAGTCGGCGTCCAGGTCGACCACGTCGACGGGCAGGTGCGGCACCGACTGTGAGCAGTCCAGCAGCAGCAGCGCGCCCACCTCACGGACCCGCGCGGTGATCCGGGAGGTGGCGTTGATCGTGCCGAGGATGTTCGACATGTGCACCAGCGAGACGATCTTCGTCCGCTCGTTGACCAGGTCGTCCAGGCCGGACTCGTCGAGCCGGCCGCTATCGGTGACCGGGAACCAGCGCAGGGTCGCGCCGGTCCGCTCGCAGAGCAGCTGCCACGGGACGATGTTCGAGTGGTGCTCCATCTCGGAGATCACCACCTCGTCGCCCGGACCCAGCCGGAACCGCGGGTCAGCGTCGGGGCGCAACGAGGCGTTGGAGAAGGCGTACGCCACGATGTTGATCGCCTCGGTGGAGTTCTTGGTGAACACCACCTCGTCGGGGCTCGACGCGTTGAGGAACGCGGCGACCTTGGCCCGCGCCCCCTCGTACGCCTCGGTGGCCTCGGTGCCCAGGGTGTGCACCGAGCGCGACACGTTGGCGTTGTGCCGCGCGTAGTGCTCCCCGAGCACGTCGAGCACCTGCCGGGGCTTGTGCGAGGTGTTGGCGCTGTCGAGGTAGACCAGCGGGTGCCCGTTGATCTCCCGGTTCAGGATCGGGAAGTCGGCGCGCACCCGGGCTACGTCGAAACGCGGCACGTCGTCGTACTGCGGCATCCCGGGCGGGATCGCGATGCTGGTCATCTCGGCAGCGCCTCTCCCGCTCAGGCCCGGGCCGTGCCGGCCCCGGCGGCGTACCGCTCGTAGCCCTCGGCCTCGAGCTTGTCGGCCAGCTCCGGGCCGCCCTGCTCGACGATCCGGCCCGCCACGAAGACGTGCACGAAGTCCGGCTTGATGTAGCGCAGGATCCGGGTGTAGTGGGTGATCAGCAGCACGCCGGTGTCGCCGTTGTCGCGGACCCGGTTGACGCCCTCGCTGACGACCCGCAGCGCGTCCACGTCGAGGCCGGAGTCGGTCTCGTCGAGGATCGCGATCTTCGGCTTGAGCAGCTCCAGCTGGACGATCTCGTGCCGCTTCTTCTCACCGCCGGAGAAGCCCTCGTTGACGTTGCGCTGGGCGAACGCCGGGTCCATCTGGAGCCGCTCCATCGCCCCGCGCAGCTCGCCGCCCCAGGTGCGCAGCTTGGGTGCCTCGCCGTCGATGGCGGTCTTCGCGGTGCGCAGGAAGTTCGCCACCGAGACGCCGGGCACCTCGACCGGGTACTGCATGGCCAGGAAGAGGCCGGCGCGGGCCCGCTCGTCGACGGTCATGGCGAGCACGTCCTCGCCGTCGAGGGTCACCGAGCCGCCGGTGATCTCGTACTTGGGGTGGCCGGCGATCGAGTACGCCAGGGTGGACTTGCCGGAGCCGTTCGGGCCCATGATCGCGTGGGTCTCACCGGAGCGGACGGTCAGGTCGACGCCCGACAGGATCGGCTTGAGCTCACCCTCGGGCAGCTTGACCGACACCTTCAGGTCGCGAATCTCCAGGGTGCTCATTATCGGGTCACTCCATTACTCGGCGTCAGGCTGAGGTAGATGTCGCCGTCGCGGACTTCGACGGGGTAGACGGGTACGGGTTCGGTGGCCGGCAACCCGGAGGGCTGCCCGGTGCGCAGGTCGAAGCGCGAGCCGTGCAGCCAGCACTCGAGCGTGCAGCCGTCGACCTCACCCTCGGAGAGGGCGACCGAGGCGTGCGAGCACTCGTCGTAGGCGGCGTAGAACTGGCCGTCCTCGCCGTGCACCAGCGCGATCGGGGTGCCGTCGACGTCCGCGCTGATCGCGGTGCCCTTCGGCACGTCCTCGGTGGAGCAGATCCGGATCATCAGGCGCCGGCCTTGGTCAGCCGGGCCTCGATCGCGTCGCCGAGGCGCTCGCGCAGCGACTCCACCGGGATCTTGTTGATCAGCTCGGCGAAGAAGCCGCGGACCACCAGGCGGCGGGCCTCGCCCTCCGGGATGCCCCGGGCCATCAGGTAGAACAGCTGCTCGTCGTCGAAGCGGCCGGTCGCGCTGGCGTGGCCGGCGCCGGCGATCTCGCCGGTCTCGATCTCCAGATTGGGTACGGAGTCCGCCCGCGCGCCGTCGGTGAGCAGCAGGTTCCGGTTGATCTCGTACGTGTCGGTGCCGGTCGCCTCGGCCCGGATCAGCACGTCGCCCACCCAGACGGTGTGCGCGTCCTCGCCCTGCAGGGCGCCCCGGTAACCGACGTAGCTGCGGCAGTCCGGCACGCTGTGGTCCACCAGCTGCCGGTGCTCGAGATGCTGGCCGGAGTCGGCGAAGTAGACGCCGTACAGCTCGGCCTCGCCGCCGCGGCCGGTGTACTCCACCGAGGTGTACTGCCGGACCAGGTCACCGCCGAGGCTGACCTGGACGTGCGTCACCCGGGCGTCCCGGCCCAGCTTGATCTTGAGGTGCTGCGCCTGCACCGCGTCGTCGGCCCAGTCCGCGACGGTAACCAGGGTCAGCTTCGCCCCGTCGGCCACGGACACCTCGACGTTGTCGGCCAGGGTCGCCGAGCCCACGTGCTCCAGCACCAGCGTCATCTCGGCGAACCGGCCCACCTCGACGAAGGTGTGCCCGAAGGCCAGGCCCTCGGCGCTGTCACCGACCACCCGCAGGCTCACCGGCGCACCCACCACGACGTCGCTGGCCACCCTGAGCAGCAGCGCCTCACCGGCGCCGCCGTAGGCGAGCGCGCTGACCCGGTCGACCGGGGTGAGCACGCTGCCCACGCGCGGGTCGTCGGTGCCGATCCGCTCGACGGCCACGCCTTCGGGCAGGTCGCCGTACTCGTGCCGGACCGTGCCGGTGGCGGCCTGTGGCTCACCGGCGAGGCCGCGCAGCCGCTTGAGCGGGGTGAAACGCCACTCCTCCTCCAGGCCGGTGAGGGCCGGGAAGTCGGCGACGTCGTACGAGCGCAGCGCCTGCGACTTGGTGCTGGGCGGCGCGGAAGCCTGGGTAGTCATTTCTTCCTTGGTCTGTTCTACGACGACGGTGTCTGGTGCTCGGTCGGCGGGGCGGGCGGCGTCAGCCGACCGCGCCCTCCATCTGGAGTTCGATCAGCCGGTTCAGCTCCAGGGCGTACTCCATCGGGAGCTCCTTGGCGATCGGCTCGATGAAGCCGCGCACGATCATGGCCATCGCCTCGTCCTCGCTCAGGCCCCGGCTCATCAGGTAGAAGAGCTGGTCGTCACTGATCTTGGAGACGGTCGCCTCGTGCCCCATCGACACGTCGTCCTCGCGGATGTCGACGTACGGGTAGGTGTCCGAGCGGGAGATCGTGTCGACCAGCAGCGCGTCGCACTTGACCGTGCTCCGGCTGTGGTGCGAACCCTCCAGCACCTGCACCAGACCCCGGTACGAGGTGCGGCCGCCGCCCCGGGCGATCGACTTCGACACGATGGTCGAGGAGGTGTGCGGCGCGGCGTGCACCATCTTGGCACCGGCGTCCTGGTGCTGGCCCTCGCCGGCCATGGCCACCGAGAGCACCTCGCCCTTGGCGTGCTCGCCGGTCATGTAGACCGCCGGGTACTTCATGGTCACCTTGGAGCCGATGTTGCCGTCGACCCACTCCATGGTCGCGCCCTCGTGGCACACGGCGCGCTTGGTGACCAGGTTGTAGACGTTGTTCGACCAGTTCTGGATGGTCGTGTAGCGGCAGCGCGCGTTCTTCTTGACGATGATCTCCACGACCGCGCTGTGCAGCGAGTCGGAGGAGTAGAGCGGCGCGGTGCAGCCCTCGACGTAGTGCACGTACGCACCCTCGTCGACGATGATCAGCGTCCGCTCGAACTGGCCCATGTTCTCCGTGTTGATCCGGAAGTAGGCCTGCAGCGGGATCTCCACGTGCACACCCTTCGGCACGTAGATGAACGAGCCACCGGACCACACGGAGGTGTTCAGCGCGGCGAACTTGTTGTCGCCGACCGGGATCACCGTGCCGAAGTACTCCTTGAAGACATCCTCGTGCTCACGCAGCGCGGTGTCGGTGTCCAGGAAGAGGACGCCCTGCTCCTCAAGGTCCTCACGGATCTTGTGGTAGACGACCTCGGACTCGTACTGCGCCGCGACGCCGGCGACCAACCGCTGCTTCTCCGCCTCCGGGATGCCCAGCCGGTCGTAGGTGTTCTTGATGTCCTCGGGCAGGTCCTCCCAGCTGGTGGCCTGCTTCTCGGTGGACCGCACGAAGTACTTGATGTTGTCGAAGTCGATCCCGGTGAGGTCGGCGCCCCAGGCCGGCATCGGCTTGCGGCCGAACAGCCGAAGGCCCTTCAGGCGCAGGTCGAGCATCCAGGCCGGCTCGTTCTTCTTCGCCGAGATGTCCCGCACCACCGCCTCGTTGATGCCGCGCTGGGCGACCGCCCCGGCGGCGTCCGGGTCGGACCAGCCGTACTCGTAGCGACCCAGGGCGGCGAGCTGCTCTTCCTGGGTCAGGGGCTGGACGATCTGCTCGGTCATCTATCTGTCCTCACAGTGGTGACGGGAATACCGGATTGGGCGCGGCCCGGCTGGGTCGGAATGTGCGTGGTGCACACCCCGTCGCCGTGCGCGATGGTGGCCAGGCGCTGCACGTGGGTGCCGACCAGACGGGAGATCACCGCGGTCTCGGCCTCGCACAGCTGGGGAAACTCGGCGGCCACGTGCGCCACCGGGCAGTGGTGCTGGCAGAGCTGACCGCCGGAGGCGATCGTGGTCGCGTTGGCAGCGTAACCCTCTGCGGTGAGCGCTCCGGCGAGTGCCTCCGCCCGCGCGAGCGGGTCGTCGCCGGCGTCCTCCATGGCGGCCCGACAGCGGGACTCGAGGGCGGCCACCTGCTCGGTGGCGAACGCCTCGACCGCGTCCGAGCCGCCGCTGCGGGCGATCCAGCGCAACGCGGCGGTGGCCATGTTGTCGTAGTGATGGGTGCCACAGCGGACCCGGCCCGCCTCGGTCAGCAGGAAGACCTTGGCCGGGCGCCCCCGCCCGCGGCTGCCCTGCACGGTCTGCTCGCGGGCGAAGACGTCACCCTCGGCGAGCATCGCGTCCAGGTGCCGCCGGATCGCGGCGGGGCTGAGTCCGAGCGCCACGCCGAGCTGCGCGGCGGTGGTGGCACCCCGCTCCAGCAGCAGCTGGGTGACCCGGTCCCGGGTGGAGACCTCGGTCGGCGCGGCGCCGCCGAGCGCGGCTGACGTGGTCACGACCGGCGCGGACGGGCTCGCACCGACAGCCGGATCGGCCGTCGGCTGCTGCCCGGAGAGCGCCGCCACGTTTTTCACAACGCCAACGTTACGTAATTACCCCGAGGGCCGCAAACCCGGGCCCCGGTGATCCGAACCACCGACCCGGCGGAGTCGGACGAACCTCGATCACTACGGTGCGTAGGATTTGCGCCGTGAACCGATACGTCCGTCCGGTCTCCGGCACCCTGCTGCGCCGCCTCGCGCTCACCTCGATCATCGCGAACGTGGGCATCGTCGTCACCGGCGGGGCCGTCCGGTTGACCGCCTCGGGCCTCGGCTGCCCGACCTGGCCCCGGTGCACCGACGCGTCGTACGTCACCACGTCGGAGATGGGCCCGCACGGGGTGATCGAGTTCGGCAACCGGATGCTGACCTTCGCGGTGGGCCTGATCGCGCTGGCCACCGTGCTGGCCGTGCTTGCGCACCGGCCACGCCGGCCGGGGCTGCTGGCGCTGGCCGTCGCGGTCTTCCTGGGCATCCCCGCCCAGGCGGTGATCGGTGGCTTCACCGTGCTCACCAACCTCAACCCGTGGGTGGTCGGGCTGCACTTCCTCGCCTCGATGGCGGTGATCGCCGCCGCGTACGCCCTCTGGCGGCGGATCGCCGAGCCGGACGGGCCGACGGTGGCCGTGGTGCCGGCACCGCTGCGCGCCCTCGCCCGCGTCACCACGGGCGTCGGCGTCGCGGTGCTGGTCATCGGCACCTGGGTCACCGGCAGCGGCCCCCACGCCGGCGACCACGGCGCGGCCCGCAACGGACTGGACCCGGAGACGATCTCCCAGGTGCACGCCGACGGCGTCTTCCTCCTGGTCGGCCTCTCGGTGGCGTTGATCTTCGCGTTCCGCGCGGCCGACGCACGGCGGGCGACCCGGGCCGCCGTCGTCCTGCTCGCGGTGGAGCTGGGTCAGGGCGTCATCGGCTTCGTGCAGTACTTCACCCACGTGCCGGCTGTCCTGGTCGGCGCGCACATGCTCGGCTCCTGCCTGGTGCTGCTGGCCACCCTCTCGGTGCAGTGGTCCACCCGCGAACGCCGCCCGGTCGCACCCGCACCCCGGGCCGTCACCCCCGCCGACGCCGAAGCCGTCCCGGCCACCGCCTGACACCGCACGGGCGACGCCCCAAGCCCACGCCCCACGCCCCAGGCCCCAGGCCCCAGGCCCCAGGCCTCAGGCCCCAGGCCTCAGGCCCACCACGCGATCCCGCCGCCCTGGGCCCCATCATTCGCGCTCTGCTCTGCTTCAACGACTGCAACACCCGCCGACCGGATACCGGACGCCGGGTGTTGCGTGGAGTGAAGCAGAGCAAAGGATGGCGACCACCCTCGGCCGGTCACGTCCGTCCGGCCCGAGATCCACGCGACATCAGGGAAAGTGCGGCGTCGTGGCGCTCTGAGGCAGCACCTGCACTGATATCGCGCGGATCTTGAGAGGCGCTGGACGCCATGAGGAGGGGTCAGCCGAGGCGGGCCAGGTGGGTGGCGATCGCGTCGGCGAGGCGGTCGGGGGCAGCCTCGGCGTGACCGAGGAACAGCGAGGGCTCGGTCAGCTCCAACTCGACTAGGACCGGGTCGCCGTCCGGGCCGGGGATCAGGTCGACCCGGGCGTAGAGCAGCTGCCGCGTGCCGCCGGGCACCGTGGCCAGCGTCCGTTCCGCCACATCCAGCTGGTCCGGGCGGGCGGTTCGGGCGGTGATCTCCTCGGCCTTGTAGAGCCCGTCCGGGCCGAAGTCCGGCCCGGTCAGCATCGGGCCCTTGCGGATCGCGTGGCTGAACGAGAGCCCGTCCGGGCCGGCCAGGAAGAGCAGCGCCGTCTCGCCCTCGGTGTCGACCGCCGTCAGGTACGGCTGGACCATCGCCACCCGACGGGCGTCGGTGAGCCGGCGTACGTGTGCCCCGGCGAGGTCCCGGTGCTCCGGGTCGGCCAGGTCGTACCGGCCGGTGTCCTGGCTGCCCGCGCTGACCGCCGGCTTGATCACGTACTCGCCGGTGTCGGCCGGCGGCTGCCAGCTCTCCCCCGGCTCGACCCAGGACGTCGGCACGGTCGGCACACCGGCCGCGCTCAGCTCGGCGAGGTACCGCTTGTCGGTGTTCCAGCGCACCACCTCGGCCGGGTTGACCAGCGCCGGTACCGAGGAGGCCCAGGCGACGAACTCGTCGCGGCGCAGCGCGTAGTCCCACGGCGAGCGGAGCACGACGAGGTCGTAGGAGGACCAGTCGACGTCGGGGTCGTCCCAGACGACCGCGTCGGCGGCGATCCCCCGGGCGGCGAGCGGGGCGAGGACCAGCCGGTCGTCCGGGTCGAGGTCGATGATTTCGGTGCAGGTCACGAGAGCGACCCGGGGTTCCCCCCGGGTCGGCTGGTGGTGGTTGGTCAATTCAGGTGTCTATCTCAGCGGGCCATCGTGCGCCGGGCCATCGACCGCCAGAGGTCGTTGCTCGGGCGCATCTGGTCCATCAGTTCACGCTCCCAGGCGTTCTCGACGGTGACTCCCGCCTTGGCGCACGCTTCCCGCGCGGTGACGGTGTCGTCGGCGAACTGGTCGCCCCACTCACCGTCGGAACCCACGAGGACGATTCGCGCGCCACGCTTGCCGACGTACTCGATGACCGCCTTCGCTCCGCCGTGTCCGGCGGCGAACGCCCTGAGACCCGCGACCAGGCCGTGGGGCGCCTGCTCGGCGGAGGTCTGCTCGGCCGTCAGCGTCGTATCGGAACCATCTGCCATGACGCGAAGCCTAAGCAGAGTTGCACTTGGTTGGGCGAGAACCATGAAGCTTTTGTGATGCCAATTACCTACAGGTTTAAGGAAGGCCAAAGGTTGACTGTCCGGTTTTATCCGGACTTTCCGCTCCAAAACACGTGGGTAATTCGGGACCCACTCACCGCAGGTTGAGCCGATCCGGCTCATGCCGAAAGTTACGCTGATGTGACGTTAAACCCGGACAACTCATCCATGACCGTGATTAGTCAAAGGATGCCACCCCGCCTACGGGCGGAACCCGCGTCGTGCAGGGGGTCAGATCAGCGCGTCGACCGCGACGGCCACGAAGACGATGGTCAGGTACATCGTCGACCAGTGGAACAGCCGCATCGGCTTGACCGCCTCGCCGCGCTTCGCCCGCCCGCAGAGCCGGTGCGCCTCGACCAGGAAGACGGCACCCACCACCAGGGTCGGTACCCCGTAGATCGCGCTGAGCCCCAGCGGCCAGACCGCGAGCGAGGTGAGCACGGTGAGCCAGGCGAAGATCAGGATCTCGGCGTTCACCCGGCGGGTGGAGGCCACCACCGGCAGCATCGGGATCCCGGCCCGGGCGTAGTCGTCCTTGTACTTCATGGCGAGGGGGTAGAAGTGCGGCATCTGCCAGAAGAAGACCACCGCGAACAGGCCCCAGGCGGCCGGCGCCAGCGAGCCGGTCACCGCCGCCCACCCGATCAGCACCGGCGCGGCCCCGCAGGCCCCGCCCCAGAAGGTGTTCGTCGGGGTGGAGCGCTTGAGCCACAGGGTGTAGACGAGGTCGTAGTAGGCGATCGCGGCGAGGGTCAGCCCAGCGGCCAGCAGGTTGGTGAACGCCGCCATCAGGACGACCGAGACCGCCGCCAGCACCAGACCGAAGACCAGCGCGCTCCGCGGCGACACGGTGTGCGCCGGCAGCGGCCGACGCTTGGTACGCCGCATCAACTGGTCGATGTCCCGGTCGATGTAGCAGTTGAGCACGCTGGCCGCGCCCGCGGCGAGTGAGCCGCCGACCAGCACCACGGCCATCAGCCACAGCGACGGCAGACCACCGTCGGCGAGCATCATCGCCGGGACGGTGGTGACCAGCAGCAGCTCCACGATCCGCGGCTTGGTGAGCGCCACGTACGCCGAGAGGACCGCTCGCACGTCCCGCCGCGCCACCGGACCCTCGACCGCCCGCGCCGGGGGCCGCCCGGCAGGGTTGCTCGCGGGGCGCTCGGTGATCATGCTCACGGATTGCCACCTTCCGGCATCGGCACGGGGAGATCGGATCTGCAGGACCCGCTCGGGGTCCGCATACCGACCCACACACTACGCGTTGTCGTTTTGGCTGCCCGGCCGACCCGACAACGGTGCGGGCCGTCACACCACCGGGTTGAACGACGCGACGCGCCGTCACGTACCGCACACCATGCAGAGATCCCCGGGCGGACGTTTATGCCCGCTCGATAGGGTCACCAGTGAGGGTTCCGCCCATCTGCCTAGGAGCACAACCATCGTGGCTGCCAACCGACCCGAGCACTCCGCACTCAACTGGTCCGACCTCGACCGCCGGGCCGTCGACACCGTCCGCGTGCTGGCCATGGATGCCGTGGAGAAATCCGGCAACGGCCACCCGGGCACCGCGATGAGCCTGGCGCCCGCGGCCTACCTGCTCTTCAACCGGGTCATGCGGCACAACCCGGCCGACCCGAACTGGCCCGGCCGGGACCGGTTCGTGCTCTCCGCCGGGCACTCCAGCCTGACCCTCTACATCCAGTTGTTCCTCTCCGGCTATCCGATGAGCCTTACCGACCTGCAGTCGCTGCGGCAGTGGGGCTCGCTCACCCCGGGTCACCCCGAGCACGGGCACACCCCGGGCGTGGAGACCACCACCGGTCCGCTCGGCCAGGGTCTGGGCAACGCGGTCGGCATGGCCATGGCGGCCCGCCGTGAGCGCGGCCTGTTCGACCCGGAGACCGATCCCGGCGCGTCCGTCTTCGACCACGACATCTGGTGCATCGTCTCCGACGGTGACATCGAGGAGGGCATCAGCCACGAGGCCAGCGCCCTCGCCGGGCACCAGCAGCTGGGCAACCTCACGGTGATCTACGACGACAACGAGATCTCGATCGAGGACGACACCCGGATCGCCAAGAGCGAGGACGTGGCCGCCCGCTACGAGGCGTACGGCTGGCACGTGCAGACCGTCGACTGGCGCCGCGGCGACGCCGACCAGGGCGACTACCACGAGGACGCCGAGGCGCTCTACCAGGCGCTGCTGGCCGCCAAGGCGGAGACCGGGCGTCCCTCCTTCATCGCGCTGCGCACGATCATCGGCTGGCCCGCGCCCAACAAGCAGAACACCGGCAAGATCCACGGTTCGGCGCTCGGCGCCGACGAGGTGAAGGCCACCAAGCGGATCCTCGGCTTCGACCCGGACAAGAGCTTCGACGTCGACGAGGAGGTGCTCACCCACGCCCGCACGGTGATGGGCCGGGGCTCCGCCGCGCAGCAGGAGTGGACCACCGCGTTTGACGCCTGGAAGGCGGCCAACCCGGAGCGCACTGCGCTCTACGAGCGGATGGCCGGCCGGGTGCTGCCCGAGGGCTGGGCCGACGCGCTGCCCACGTTCCCCGCCGACGCCAAGGGCCTGGCCACCCGGGCCGCCTCCGGCAAGGTGCTGGAGGCGCTCGCGCCGGTGCTGCCGGACCTGTGGGGCGGCTCGGCCGACCTGGCCGAGAGCAACAACACCACCATGAAGGGCGAGCCGTCCTTCATTCCGGCCGGGCACGCCACCAAGGACTTCCCGGGCCACGAGTACGGCCGCACGCTGCACTTCGGCATCCGCGAGCACGCCATGGGGGCGATCCTCAACGGCATCGCCCTGCACGGCGGCACCCGCCCGTACGGCGGAACCTTCCTGGTGTTCAGCGACTACATGCGCCCGTCGGTGCGGCTGGCCGCGCTGATGAAGCTGCCGGTGACGTACGTCTGGACCCACGACTCGATCGGCCTGGGCGAGGACGGCCCGACGCACCAGCCGGTGGAGCAGCTGACCGCGCTACGCGCCATCCCGGGCCTGGACGTGGTCCGCCCGGCCGACGCCAACGAGACCGCGTGGGCGTGGCGCCAGGCGCTGGAGCACACCGACCGGCCGACCGCGCTGGCGCTGAGCCGCCAGGCGCTGCCGACCCTGGACCGCGACGTCCTGGGCGCCGCGGACGGGGTGGCCAAGGGCGGTTACGTGCTGGCCGAGGCGTCCAGCGGCAAGCCGCAGGTCATCATCATCGGCACCGGCTCGGAGGTGCAGCTCTGCCTGACCGCCCGGGAGCGCCTGGAGGCCGACGGCACGCCCACCCGGGTGGTTTCGATGCCCTGCCAGGAGTGGTTCTACGAGCAGGACGAGGCGTACCGGGAGTCGGTGCTCCCGCGCGGGGTAAAGGCACGGGTGAGCGTGGAGGCGGGCATCGCGATGTCCTGGCGCGGCGTGGTCGGCGACCTCGGCGAGAGCGTCAGCCTGGAGCACTACGGGGCGAGCGCCCCGCACACCGTGCTCTTCGAGCAGTTCGGGTTCACCCCCGACCGGATCATGGCGGCGGCACACGCCTCGCTGGCCCGGGTGGGCGACATCACCGGTTTCACGACCGGCAACTGAGGGGAGCGTGGACGGCATGACGGACAGGCTGAGTGAGCTCACCGCCGCGGGTGTGGCGGTGTGGCTGGACGATCTTTCCCGGGTACGACTGAGCTCTGGTGGGCTGGACCAGCTCCGCCGGGAGAAGCACGTGGCCGGGGTGACCACCAACCCGACGATCTTCGCGAAGGCGCTGAGCGACGCCGACGAGTACAACTGGCAACTGCGCGACCTCGCCATGCGGGGGGTGGACGTCGAAGAGGCGGTGCGCATGCTCACCACGTACGACGTGCGGTGGGCCTGCGACGTGATGCGCCCCTCGTTCGACTCCAGCGCCTGCGTCGACGGCCGGGTCTCCATCGAGGTGGACCCGCGGCTGGCGCACGAGAGCGACCGGACGGTCGCCGAGGCCAAGGCGCTGTGGTGGCTGGTTGACCGGCCCAACCTTTTCATCAAGATCCCGGCCACCGAGGCGGGCCTGCCGGCGATCACCGCCACGCTGGCCGAGGGGATCAGCGTCAACGTGACCCTGATCTTCGGGCTGGACCGCTACTCAGCGGTGATGGAGGCGTTCCTGGCCGGCCTGGAGCAGGCCAAGGCGAACGGGCACGACCTGTCCACCATCGGGTCGGTGGCGTCCTTCTTCGTCTCCCGCGTCGACTCCGAGGTCGACAAGCGGCTCGAGAAGATCGGCTCCGAGCCGGCGAAGGCGCTGAAGGGCAAGGCGGCCATCGCCAACGCCCAGCTGGCGTACGAGCGCTACGGCGAGGTGTTCTCCTCCGACCGCTGGCAGGTGCTCGCCGACGCCGGCGCGCACCCCCAGCGGCCGCTGTGGGCCTCCACCTCGACGAAGAACCCGGACTACCGGGACGTCATCTACGTCGAGGAGCTGATCGCCCCCGGCACGGTCAACACCATGCCGGAAGCGGTCATCCACGCGTACGCCGACCACGGTGAGACCCGCGGCGACACCATCGCCGGCACCTACGACGCGGCCCGCAAGGTCTTCGCCGACCTGGAGTCGGTCGGGGTGGACATGGCCGACGTGATCGCGACCCTGGAGCGCGAGGGCGTGGAGAAGTTCGCGACCAGCTGGCAGGAGCTGATCGACGGCGTCCGCAAGTCGCTGGAGGCGGCAGCCTCCGGCAAGGGTTCCCCGAACGAGGCCGCCAAGGGCAACGCGAAGGCCGCCCAGCAGGCTGGTGGTAACGCATGAGCGAGCCGAGCGAGCGAAACAGCAAGCTCAGCGTCCGGGAGTCTCGTGCCGCCGCCGCGCGAAGCGGGGTGGCGGCATGAGCGACCTGTTGGGCGGGCCGGTGGAGGCAGCCGCCGGGCTCGCCGTGTACGGCGCGGACGCCGTCGACAAGTCCGCACCGGCCTCAACCCGGGACGCGCTGGTCAGGGCCGAGGTCCCGGGCCGGCTGGCAGCCAAGGACGCGAGCCTGTGGGGGCCGGACGCCGAGGCCGAGGCGAAGATCCGGCTCGGCTGGGTGGACACCCACCGGCGTAGCCGGGAGCTGCTGGTGCAGCTGGCCGAGTTGACCGCGGAGCTGGGTGACCTGGATCACGTGGTGCTCGCCGGCATGGGCGGCTCGTCGCTGGCCCCGGAGGTGATCGCCCGCACCATGGGCCGGCCGCTGACGGTGCTGGACACGACCGACCCGGGCCAGGTCCGGGCGGCGCTGGGTGACCGGCTGGAGCGCACCGTGGTGGTGGTGGCCAGCAAGTCCGGTTCGACGGTGGAGACCGACAGCCACCGACGGGCCTACTGGCAGGCGTTCCTGGACGCCGGGATGACCGAGGCGGAGGCCGGTCGGCACTTCGTCATCGTCACTGACCCCGGCTCGCCGCTGGAGGCCACCGCCACCGAGATGGGCGCGTTCACCGTGCTGGCCGACCCGAACGTGGGCGGCCGGTACTCGGCGCTGACCGCGTTCGGGCTGGTGCCCTCGGCGCTGGCCGGGGTCGAGGTGGCGGAGCTGATCGACCAGGCCGACGAGCTGGTCGCCTCGCTCGCCGGGGATCGGGACAATCCGGCGCTCGCGCTGGGCGCCGCGCTGGGCGCCGCCGCCACGTTGGCCCGGGACAAGGTCGCACTGGTCTCCGACGGCACCGGCATCGAGGGGTTCGGCGACTGGGCCGAGCAGTTGATCGCCGAGTCGACCGGCAAGGCCGGGGTGGGCATCCTGCCGGTGGTGGTGGAGTCCCCGCGGAGCCCCGGCGCCACCGGCCCGGACGTGTTGACCGTCAGCTACGGCGGCGCACTGGCGCCCGGCGACACGCCGGGCGGCGGCGCCAGCCCGGACGTGGCGGTCAACGGTCCACTCGGCGCGCAGTTCCTGGCCTGGGAGTACGCCACCGCGGTGGCCGGGGTGGTGCTCGGCATCGACCCGTTCAACCAGCCGAACGTCACTGAGTCCAAGGAGAACACCAACAAGATCCTGGCCTCGGGCCTGCCGGCGGAGACGCCGTCGTTCACCGAGGGCGCGATCGAGGTGTACGCGCCGCAGGGCGCCCCCGGTGACCTGACCGGCGTGCTGCGCTGGCTGCTCGACGCGCTGGGCGACGACGGCTACGTGGCGGTGATGGCGTACCTGGACCGCTTCGCCGACGCGGACACGGCCCGGCTACGTACGCTGCTGGCCGAAGCTGGCGGCCGGCCGGTCACCTTCGGTTGGGGGCCACGGTTCCTGCACTCCACCGGCCAGTACCACAAGGGCGGCCCGCAGGTGGGCAGCTTCCTCCAGGTGACCGGCGCGGTCGCCGAGGACCTGCCGGTGCCGGGCAAGCCGTACACCTTCGGCGAGTTGCAGGCGGCGCAGGCTGCCGGCGACCGGCAGGCGCTGGCCGGCCGGGAGCGGCCGCTCCTGCGGCTGCACCTGACTGACCGGGCCGCCGGCGTCGCCCAACTACTTGACGCGGCCGGTGAGCTGCGGGCGTGAGGATGGACGACGTGACACAAGCGGAGCGAAAAAGCGGCGTGAACCCGCTGCGCGACCCGCAGGACCGCCGGTTGCCCCGGATCCCCGAGCCGTGCGCTCTGGTGATCTTCGGGGTGACCGGCGACCTGGCCCGCAAGAAGCTGCTCCCCGCGGTCTACGACCTGGCCAACCGGGGGCTGCTCCCGCCCGGTTTCGTGGTGCTCGGCTTCGCCCGCCGCGACTGGGGTGACGGCGACTTCGAGACGCTGGCCTGCGAGGCGGCGCGCAAGCACGCGCGTACCCCGTGGCGGGACGAGGTCTGGGCGCGGCTGGCCGGCAACATCAAGTTCGTCGGCGGGTCGTTCGACGACGACGCCGCCTTCGACCAGCTCGCCACGACGCTGGACGAGCTGCGGCAGAGCCACGGCATCACCGGCAACGCGGCGTTCTACTTCTCCATCCCCCCGGCCGCGTTCCCCGTCGTGCTCAAGCAGCTGGCCCGCACCGGGATGGCCGACAACGAGAAGTCCGGCGGCTGGCGCCGGGTGGTGGTGGAGAAGCCGTTCGGCAACGACCTGCCCTCGGCGAAGGCGCTCAACGACCTGGTCGATGACGTCTTCACCCGCCAGGACGTCTTCCGGATCGACCACTACCTGGGCAAGGAGACGGTCCAGAACATCCTCGCCCTGCGGTTCGCCAACAACCTGTTCGAGCCGCTGTGGAACTCCAAGTACGTCGACTCGGTGCAGATCACCATGGCCGAGGACGTCGGCATCGGCAGCCGCGCGGGCTTCTACGACACCGTCGGCACCGCCCGCGACGTGCTCCAGAACCACCTGCTCCAGCTCCTGGCCCTGGTGGCGATGGAGGAGCCGACCAGCTTCGACGCCGACGAGATCCGGACCGAGAAGCTGAAGGTGCTCAAGGCGATCACCCTGCCCAAGGACGTGGCCCGGGACACCGTACGCGGCCAGTACCTGCCGGGGTGGGTCGGCGGCGAGCGCGCGGTCGGCTACCTGGAGGAGCAGGGCGTACCTGCCGACTCCACCACCGAGACGTACGTGGCGGTGCGGCTGGGCATCCAGAACCGCCGCTGGGCCGAGGTGCCGTTCTACATCCGGGCTGGCAAGCGGCTGCCCCGGCGGGTCACCGAGGTCGCCATCATCTTCAAGAAGGCGCCGCACCTGCCGTTCAACGACGCCGACATGGAGTCGCTGGGCAACAACCAGCTGGTCATCCGGGTGCAGCCGGACGAGGGCGTGGTGCTCAAGTTCGGCTCGAAGGTGCCGGGCACCACGATGGAGGTCCGCGACATCGCGATGGACTTCCAGTACGGCGAGGCGTTCACCGAGTCCAGCCCGGAGGCGTACGAGCGGTTGGTGCTGGACGTGCTGATCGGCGACCGCACGCTCTTCCCGGACGCGGCGGAGGTCGAGCAGAGCTGGCAGGTGATCGACCCGCTGGAGCATGCCTGGGCGGGCACCACGCCGGAGCCGTACCGCGCCGGCGAGTGGGGGCCGCGGGCAGCCGACGAGATGCTGGCCCGCGAGGGCCGCGCGTGGCGGCGCGCGTGAGCGAGCGAACCAGCGAGCGCAGCGAGCGAACCAGGAGGCTCCAGTGATCGGGCTGTGGGACACCACCGGCAACGAGGTGGTCAAGGCGCTCGCCGCCGAGCGGCGCAGCGCCGGCGGGGTGGCCAGCGGCATGGCGCTCACCCTCATCGTGGTGGTGGACGAGAAGCGGGTCCGGGAGGCGGAGGCGGCGGCGACGATCGCGGCGGCCGCCCACCCGTGCCGGCTGCTGGTGGTGGTCCGCTCCGAGATCGAGCGGGACCGCAACCGGCTGGACGCGGAGATCGTGGTCGGTGGCCGGCTCGGCCCGTGCGAGGCGGTGGTCACCCGGATGTACGGGCGGCTGTCCCTGCACGCCGAGTCGGTCGTGATGCCGCTGCTGGTCCCGGACGTGCCGGTGGTCACCTGGTGGCACGGCGAGCCGCCGGCCGAGATCGCCACCGACTTCCTCGGCGTGGTCGCGGACCGGCGGATCACCGACACGGCGCAGGCCGTCGACCCGGTGGAGGCGCTGCGGCAGCGGGCCCGGGACTACGCCCCGGGCGACACCGACCTGGCGTGGACCCGGATCACCCCGTGGCGGACCCTGGTCGCCGGGGCGTTCGACACCACCGAGGCGCGGGTCACCGAGGCGACCATCGTCGCGCCGCCCAGTGACCCGACGGCGGCGCTGATGGCCGGTTGGCTGTGCAGCCGGCTCGACATCCCCCCACGCCGGGTGGACAGCAACGAGTTCCCGCGGATGCGTGAGGTGCAGCTGACCTGCGCCAACGGCGACAATCTGACGTTGACCCGCGAGGACAGCGTGGCGGTGTTCCGGCGGACCGGCCAGGACGACCGGGCCCTGCCGCTGGTGCGTCGGCCGCTCGGTGACGAGCTGGCCGAGGAGCTGCGCCGGCTGGACGCCGACCAGGTGTACGCGGAGGCGTTGGGCGCGACCGCCGGGCTGCGCGGGCTGGAGCAGCGTCCCCCGCAGCGGGTGCACGTCTGGAAGGATCCGGCCACCGCTCAGCGCGCCGAGGCCGGGGTCACGGCGCACGCCGGCACGAGCGGCGAGCGCTGATACCGCCGGCCGGGGCACCACTTCGGGGCAGGGTCGGGTGATCCCGGGTTCTCGCCCCGGGACCTCCGGGGCACCCCGCCCCGCCACATCCGGGCACCGGGCCCGGGCACGACGCGACAGCGACCGTTCCGCGGTCGGGAAACGAAGGCACAACCGATGAGTGAGGCGACTGTCGCCGTCCACGCCGACGCCGACCTGCTGGCGCAGGCCGTGGCGGCCCGGCTGCTGGTGAAGCTGCTCGACGCCCAGGCCGACCGGGGCGAGGCCTCGGTGGTGCTCACCGGTGGGCGGATCGCCGCGGCCGTGTACCGGGCGGTGGCACACCTGCCGGCCCGCGACGCGGTGGACTGGTCCCGGGTCGACGTGTGGTGGGGCGACGAGCGGTTCCTGCCCGCCGGCGACCCGGAGCGCAACGAGACCCAGGCCCGGTCCGCGCTGCTGGACGTGGTGCCGCTGAACCCGGACCGGGTGCACCCGATGCCCGCCTCCGACGGTCCGGCCGGAAACGACCCCGAGGCGGCTGCCGCCGCGTACGCCGAGGAACTGGCGCGCGCCGCCCGCCCCGGGCACGCCGCGCTGCCGCACTTCGACGTGCTGATGCTGGGCGTCGGGGAGGACGGGCACGTCGCCTCGGTCTTTCCCGAGCACCCGGTGCACTACGAGAGCCGGCCGGTGAGTGCGGTGCGGGGCAGCCCCAAGCCGCCGCCGGTGCGGACCACGCTCACCCTGCCGGCGATCAACACGGCCGAGGAGGTCTGGCTGGTGGCTGGCGGCGCGGACAAGGCGCGGGCGGTCGGCATGGCGCTGGCCGGGGCCGGGCCGGTGCAGTTGCCGGCCGCCGGGGTGCACGGCGTGGACCGTACCCGCTGGCTGCTGGACCGCGCGGCGGCAGCCGACGTACCGGCCCGGCTGCGCAGCCTGCGCTGAGCGCCCCGCGCTGAAGCGGCGCAACCCGCGAAAAAAGGGGCCCCTCGTCAACGCACGGCGTTGACGAGGGGCCCTTCTAACATTCGCCCCGGCGGCGGCGCAGCGCGGCGAGAGCCTCGGCGAGCAGCGCCTCCCCCTCCTCGGCGGTACGCCGCTCCTTCACGTACGCCAGATGGCTCTTGTACGGCTCGGCGCGGGCCCTCCCGGGCGGGTTCTGCGCGTCCTGCCCGGCGGGCAGGCCGCAGCGGGGACAGTCCCACAGCGGCGGCGCCACGGCGTCCGCGGCGATCCGGATGCTGGTCCGGTGGTCGTTACGGCACCAGTAGGTGACGTCCTGTCGGGGGGCTGGAGGGTGTCGCTCGTCCGGACGGACGGGTGCGGACCCGATCCGGGCGCCGCGGATGACGTTGCCACTCGGCACGGCTGCTCGCTCCTGTCGTCGGAGGGACCCGCCGTCTTCGGGGGTGGGCGGCGGGCGACGCGGTGCAGCGGAGAAAAGCCTGCGCGCGGCCCGTCTGGTGACGGACCGCGCGCAGATTGTACGACTTACGGGCCTGCTCAGGCGCCGCTGTTCATCTGGAGGCGGAGCCAGAGCCCCAGCCCGACGATCGCGGCGAACCAGACGACACTCACCAGAACGGTGTAGCGGTCCAGATTCTTCTCCGCCACCGAGGAGCCGGCGAGGCTGGAGCTGACGCCACCGCCGAACATGCTCGACAGACCGCCGCCCTTGCCGCGGTGCAGCAGGATCAGCAGGGTGAGCAGGACGCTCGTGATGATCAGCAACACGATCAACGTGTATGCGAACCAGATCGGCATGGCTGGGGTCAGTCCTCTCGTAGCGATCCTCGCCCGATCTGATCGGGCACGGCGGCACCGACCGGCGGACGGGCGGGGTCAAGGATACCGAGCGATCAGCGGGCGATGTGCTCCGGGAACCGGCAGATCTGCGCGAATTCCTCCGCGTCCAGGCTGGCGCCCCCCACCAGGCCCCCGTCCACGTCCGCTTGGGCCATGATCGTGGCGACGTTGGACGCCTTGACCGAGCCGCCGTAGAGGACCCGGACCTGGTCGGCGGTGTCCTGGCCGAAGCGCGCCGCCAGCCGCTGGCGGACCGCCCCGCAGACCTCCTGGGCATCGTCCGGCGTCGCGGTCTTGCCGGTACCGATCGCCCAGACCGGCTCGTACGCGACGACCACCTGCCGTACCTGCTCGGGGGTGAGCCCCGCGAGGCCCCCGTCGAGCTGGTCGGCGCAGTGCGCCACGTGCATGCCCTGCTCCCGGACGTCCAGCCCCTCCCCCACGCAGAGGATCGGGGTCAGACCGTGCGTCAGCGCCGCCTTCACCTTGGCGTTGACCAGCGCGTCGTCCTCGTGGTGGTAGGCCCGCCGCTCGGAGTGCCCCACCACCACGTACGAGCAGCCGAGCTTGGCCAGCATCGGGCCCGAGATCTCGCCGGTGTACGCGCCCGAGGCGTGCGGCGAGAGGTCCTGCCCGCCGTAACCGATCAGCAGCTTGTCCCCGTCCACCGCCGTCTGCACGGTGCGCAGGTCGGTGAAGGGCGGCAGGACGACCGTCTCCACCTCGGTGAGCTGCTTCTCGGTGAGGCTCGCGGCCAGCTTCTGCACCAGCAGGTTGGCCTCGAGGTGGTTGAGGTTCATCTTCCAGTTGCCGGCCATCAGTGGCCGGCGGGCGCTGCTCGCCATTCAGTTCTCCAAGGCCGCGATGCCGGGGAGGGTCTTGCCCTCGAGGTATTCCAAAGAGGCGCCGCCGCCGGTGGAGATGTGACCGAAACTGGATTCATCCAGCCCGAGGGCACGGACCGCCGCTGCGGAGTCGCCGCCACCGACGACGCTGAACGCGTCGGCCTTGGTGATCGCCTCGGCGATCCCCCGGGTGCCGGCCGCGAACGCCGCCATCTCGAACACGCCCATCGGGCCGTTCCAGAAGACCGTCTTCGCCTGGGACAGCGCGGCGGCGAAGCCGGCCACCGTCTCCGGGCCGATGTCCAGACCGAGCCGGTGGCTCGGAATGCCGTCGACACGGACCGTGTCGTGCGCGGCGTCCGGCGCGAACGCGTCCGCCACCACCACGTCGACCGGGAGCATGATCTTGCCCCCGGACCGCTCCATCAGGTTGCGGCAGGTCTCGACCATGTCCTTCTCCAGCAGCGAGGTGCCCACCTCGAGGCCCTGGGCCTTCAGGAAGGTGAAGCACATCCCGCCGCCGATGAGCAGCCGGTCGACCGTCGGCAGCAGGGCCTCGATCACCGCCAGCTTGTCGGAGACCTTGGACCCTCCGAGCACCACCACGTACGGCCGCGCGGGGTCGCTGGTGAGCGTGGAGAGCACCTCGACCTCGCGCAGCACCAGCCGGCCGGCCACGTGCGGCAGCCGGGCCGGCACGTCGTACACGCTGGCGTGCTTGCGGTGCACGGCGCCGAACGCGTCGTCGACGTACGCGTCGCCGAACGCGGCGAGCTGGTCGGCGAAGGCGCCCCGCTCGGCGTCGTCCTTGCTGGTCTCACCCGCGTTGAAGCGCAGGTTCTCCAGCAGGGCGACCTGGCCGTCGGCCAGGTCCGCGACGGTGGAGCGCGCGGAGTCGCCGACCGTGTCGGTGGCGAAGTGCACCGGCGCACCGAGCAGCTCACCGAGCCGCCCGGCGACCGGGCGGAGGCTGAACTGCGGGTCCGGCGTGCCCTTCGGGCGACCCAGGTGCGAGCAGACGACCACCTTGGCGCCGGCCTCGACCAGCGCACCCAGCGTCGGCAGCACCGCGCGGATCCGGCCGTCATCCGTGATGTCACCGGTCTGCTTGTCGAGCGGGACGTTCAGGTCGGCGCGCACCAGCACGCGCCGACCCGACACCCCCTCGGCGAGCAGATCGTCGAGGGTACGGATGCTCACAGCGACGAACCCACCAGCTTGACCAGGTCGACCAGGCGGTTGGAGTAGCCCCACTCGTTGTCGTACCAGCCGACGACCTTGACCTGGTTGCCGACGACCTTGGTCAGCGGCGCGTCGAAGATGCACGACGCCGGGTCGGTGACGATGTCGGTGGAGACGATCGGGTCCTCGTTGTAGACCAGGATGCCCTTGAGCGGGCCGTCCGCGGCGGCCTTCAGCGCGGCGTTGACCTCGTCGACGGTGGTCTCGCGACCCACGTTGACGGTGAGGTCGGTGACCGAGCCGGTCGGGATCGGCACCCGCAGGGCGTACCCGTCGAGCTTGCCCTTGAGCTCCGGCAGCACCAGGCCGATCGCCTTGGCGGCGCCGGTGGAGGTCGGAACGATGTTCAGCGCGGCGGCCCGGGCCCGGCGGAGGTCCTTGTGCGGGGCGTCCTGGAGGTTCTGGTCCTGGGTGTACGCGTGGATCGTCGTCATCAGGCCGTGCTGGATGCCGAACGTGTCGTGCAGGACCTTCGCCATCGGCGCGAGGCAGTTGGTGGTGCACGAAGCGTTGGAGATGATGGTGTGCTTCGCCGGGTCGTAGGTGTCGTGGTTGACGCCCATGACGACCGTGACGTCCTCGTTCTTCGCCGGGGCGGAGATGATGACCTTCTTGGCCCCGCCGTCGACGTGCGCCTTGGCCTTGGCGCCGTCGGTGAAGAAGCCGGTCGACTCGATGACGACGTCGGCGCCGACCTCACCCCACGGCAGCGACGCCGGGTCCTTCTCGGCGTACGCCTTGATGGTCCTGCCACCGACGGTGATCTCGTCGGCGGTGGCCTTGACCTCGTACGGCAGGCGACCCAGGATGCTGTCGTACTTGAGCAGGTGGGCGAGCGTGGCGTTGTCGGTCAGGTCGTTCACCGCCACGACCTCGATGTCGGCGTCGGACGCCAGCACTGCCCGGAAGAAGTTACGGCCGATCCGGCCGAAGCCGTTGATGCCAACCCGGATGGTCACAGGTCCCATCTCCTCGCGTTCTGGTCCGCCGGCTTCAGACAACGGGCCGGCGGAGTGGTGTGCGCCGACCGTTGGAGCCGGCCGTTGACGGTTCATCTCGGCACCCCGCCGCGGTCTGAGGACCTGACCGCCCGAGGCGGTGGGCACGACGAGGAGTGCCTGTGTCGGCCCCCTTGCCGTACGCAGCGACCTTATCCGAGCGTGCGCGGCCACGCTGCGCCGGGTCGTGTTCCCGGGCGCACCGTGCGGCCCCACCGTCCTATCAGACCACGAGCATGTCGGGCGTGACGGCTGCTTCGGTATCCGGGATGCCGAGGTCCCGGGCCCGCTTGTCGGCCAGCGCCAGCAACCGGCGGATCCGCCCGGCGATGGCGTCCTTGGTCAGCGGAGGCTCAGCCAGCGCGCCCAGCTCCTCCAGCGACGCCTGCCGGTGCTCCAGGCGCAGCCGACCAGCGTCGGTCAGGTGGTTGGGCGCCTCGTCGGCGAGGATCTCCAGCGCCCGGGTCACCCGGGCGGCGGCGGCCACCGCGGCGCGCGCCGAGCGGCGCAGGTTGGCGTCGTCGAAGTTGGCCAGCCGGTTGGCGGTGGCCCGCACCTCGCGTCGGACCCGACGCTCCTCCCAGGCCAGCACGCTGGAGTGCGCGCCGATCCGGGTGAGCAGCGCGGCGATGGCGTCACCGTCCTTGACCACCACCCGGTCCACCCCGCGCACCTCGCGGTTCTTGGCGGTGATGCCGATCCGACGGGCCGCGCCGACCAGCGCCAGCGCCGACTCCGGCCCGGGACAGGTGATCTCCAGGGCGCTGGACCGGCCGGGCTCGGTGAGCGAGCCGTGCGCCATGAACGCGCCCCGCCAGGCGGAGACCGCGCAGCAGACGTTCGCCGCCACCACATGCGGGGGCAGCCCGCGCACCGGCCGGCCGCGTACGTCCAGCAGGCCGGTCTGCCGGGCCAGGGCCTCGCCGTCCTTGACCACCCGGACGATGAAGTGGCTGCCCTTGCGCAGGCCGCCGGAGGCCAGCACGTGGATTTCGCTGGGGTACCCGTAGACCTCAGCGATCTCCCGGCGCAGCCGGCGGGCGACCGCCCCGGTGTCCAGCTCCGCCTCCACCACCACACGACCGGAGACGATGTGCAGCCCCCCGGCGAAGCGCAGCAGCGCCGCCATCTCCGCCCGCCGACAGCAGGGCTTGGGCACGTCGACCCGACTCAGCTCGTCCTTGACCGCAGCCGTCATCGCCATTGTGCGTCCCCTCACGGACCGGTTCCGGCGTGTCGCCGGAGATTACGTACGTGTCTAACGATCGGCACCCAGGACAGGCACCAGCGCGGCGCCCAGGGCAGCCGGATCATGGCGGGGAGTGCCGTCGATGACGGCGACGGGGGCGAGGACCAGGCGGGCACCCAGCGATTCTGCCGCACGTTCGACCGGTTCGGGGTCACCCACCGCCTTGGCGTCAGCCAGCACAAGATCCACCTTGAGCTCGGGAAGGTACCAGTGCAGCGCCGCGAGGTGGTCGGCGACGGAGAGCCCGAGGGTCTCCTTTTCCGCGGCGAGGTTCAGGGTGACCAGTCGCCGGGCCGGGCTGGACACGATCGCGTCGGCCAGCTGCGGCACCAGCAGGTGCGGCAGCACGCTGGTGTACCAGCTGCCCGGCCCGAAGATCAGCCAGTCCGCCGCGCCGATCGCGGCCAGCGCCTCCGCGCAGGCCGCCGGGGCGGTCGGGCTGAGCCGCAGCGACTCGACCCGCCCGGTGGTGACCGCCACCTGATGCTGGCCGCGCACGGTGCGCACCTCGTCCGGGGCGGCCGGGTCGGCACCCCGCACCCGGGCCTCGATGCCCACCGGTTCGCGGGACATGGGCAGCACCCGGCCGACCGCGCCGAGCATCGCGCCGGCGTGCTCCAACGCGGCGACGGGGTCACCGAGCAGCTCCATCAGGCCGCAGAGCACCAGGTTCCCGACCGCGTGCCCGGCCAGCCCGTCGGCCCCGGCCGCCGCCTTGCCGGCACCGCCGTCCGGCCCGCCCGTCGCCCGGGCCGCGGACCCCGGTGCGTCCGCCGGCGCGGCGGCGAAGCGGTGCTGGAACAGCCCGGCGCTACGGCGCGTGGCGGGATGGTCGCCGGCCAGCGCGACCAGCGCCTGCCGCAGGTCACCGGGGGGCAGGCCACCCCGCTCGGCGCGCAGCCGGCCGCTGGAGCCGCCGTCGTCGCCCACCGTGACCACCGCGGTGATGTCCAGGTCCAGTTCGGGAGCGCAGTGGCGCAGCGCGCGCAGCGAGGCGGAGAGGCCGTGCCCGCCGCCGAACGCCACCACCCGGCGGGCCGTCATTCCCGCCCCAGGTCGCGGTGCTGGGGGTTGGCCGCCAACCCGGACTGGCGCAACCGGCCGGCCAGTTCCTCGGCGATGGCCACGCTGCGGTGCTTGCCGCCGGTGCAGCCCACGGCGACCGTCAGGTACCGCTTGCCCTCCCGCTCGAAGCCGGCGGTGGTGGCGTTGACCAGGTCGGCGTACGAGGCGACGAAGGCGTCGGCGCCCTCCTGGCCCAGCACGTACGCGCTGACCGCCTCCTCCCGCCCGGTGTGCTCGCGCAGCTCGGGCACCCAGTACGGGTTGGGCAGGAACCGGGCGTCCAGCACGAAGTCGGCATCCGGCGGCAGGCCGTACTTGAAGCCGAACGACAGCACGGTGACCCGCAGCCGGCGGGCATCCTCGCCGCCGAACAGCTCCTCGATGCGCCGGCGGAGCTGGTTGACGTTCAGGTGGCTGGTGTCGATGATCACATCGGCCTGGTCGCGGGCCTCCTCGAGCAGCCCACGCTCCACGGCGATGCCGTCGGCCAGCCGCCCGTCGCCCTGCAACGGGTGCGAACGCCGGACGCTCTCGAACCGCCGGATCAGCACCTCGTCGTCGGCGTCGACGAAGACCACCCGGGGTGAGAAGCCGCGCTCCTTGAGCTCGCGGATCGCCCCGACCAGGTCCGTGGAGAAGGCGCGCGAGCGCACGTCCAGCACCATCGCGGTACGCCGGGCCGCGCCGCCGGCCTTGAACGCCAGCTCGGCCATGTCGAGCATCAGCGCCTGCGGCAGGTTGTCCACCACGTAGTACCCGACGTTCTCCAACGCCCGCGCCACCGTGCTGCGGCCGCCGCCGGAGAGCCCGGTGACCACCACGAGCGTGGTCTCCGACTCGGCCGTCGGCTCGCCGTCGACGGCCGCCGGGACGTCGATCCGGTCGCTGGCTCTGTGCGCCTCGCTCACCCGTACCCCCAAGCCGTGGCGCCGCGGCCGCCCTCGGCCGCGATTGGTCAATCAGCGACTCTATCCCGCCGCCCGGCCGAGGTCGGGCACCCGTCGCCGGTCGGCCCGCCCCGGGCCTGACCAACCGGTCCCGGCGCGGCCGAACGCGCCGCCCGCGCTCCGGCCTCGGGTGCGCCGGGCGTGCCCTGTCGGGGTGGGCTCGTAGACTCCGCGAATGGCTTCCCCCACCGACCTGCGTACCGAGGGCGCGCTGCCGGTGCTGCGCCGGGTGTTCGGCTACGACGCCTTCCGCGGCTTCCAGCAGGAGGTGATCGACCACGTGGTGGCCGGCGGTGACGCCCTGGTGCTGATGCCCACCGGTGGCGGAAAGTCGCTGTGCTACCAGATCCCGGCCCTGGTCCGCGAGGGCGTCGCGGTCGTCGTGTCCCCGCTGATCGCCCTGATGCAGGACCAGGTGGACGCGCTCACCGCGGTCGGCGTCCGGGCCGGCTTCCTCAACTCGACCCAGACGCTCGACGCCCGGCGCCGGGTCGAGGCGGCCTTCCTCGCCGGCGAGCTGGATCTGCTCTACCTGGCCCCGGAGGCGCTCGGCGTGCGGTCCACCCTCGGCCTGCTCGACCGGGGCCGGATCGGGCTGTTCGCCATCGACGAGGCGCACTGCGTGTCCCAGTGGGGGCACGACTTCCGCCCCGACTACCTGGCGCTGTCGATGCTGCATGAGCGGTGGCCGGACGTTCCCCGGATCGCGCTGACCGCCACCGCGACCAGCGCCACCCGCACCGAGATCGCCAGCCGGCTCAAGCTCGACGACGCCCGGCACTTCGTGGCCAGCTTCGACCGGCCCAACATCCAGTACCGGATCGTGCCCAAGCGCGAGCCGCGCAAGCAGTTGCTGGCCCTGCTGCGCGATGAGCACCCCGGCGACGCCGGGATCGTCTACTGCCTGTCCCGCGCCTCGGTGGACAAGACGGCCGAGTTCCTCACCGCCAACGGGATCGCCGCGCTGCCGTACCACGCCGGCCTGGACGCGGCCACCCGCGCCGCCAACCAGCAGCGCTTCCTGCGCGAAGACGGCCTGGTCATGGTGGCGACCATCGCCTTCGGCATGGGGATCGACAAGCCCGACGTCCGGTTCGTCGCGCACCTCGACCTGCCCAAGTCGGTCGAGGGCTACTACCAGGAGACGGGCCGCGCCGGCCGGGACGGCCTGCCGTCCACGGCATGGCTGGCGTACGGGCTCCAGGACGTGGTCCAACAGCGCAAGATGATCGAGACGTCCGACGGCGACCTCGCCCACCGCCGCAACCTCGCCGCGCACCTGGACGCGATGCTCGCGCTCTGCGAGACGGTGCGCTGCCGGCGCGTCCAGCTGCTCGAATACTTCGGCGAGCCGGCGACGGCTGCCTGCGGCAACTGCGACACCTGCCTCACCCCGCCGGAGTCCTGGGACGGCACCGTCGCCGCGCAGAAGTTGCTCTCCACCGTCTTCCGCCTCGACCGCGAGCGCAACCAGCGGTTCGGCGCCGGGCACTGCATCGACATCCTGCTCGGCAAGCAGACCGACAAGATCAGCCAGTACGGTCACGACTCGCTCACCGTCTTCGGCGTCGGCGCCGACCTGAGCGAGGCCGAGTGGCGGGGTGTGGTCCGGCAGTTGCTCGCCGAGGGGCTGCTCGCCGTGGAGGGCGACTACGGCACGCTGGCGCTGACCGAGGCGAGCGCCGAGGTGCTGGGGCGCCGCCGCACCGTGACGATGCGCCGTGAGCCGGAGAAGCCGGCGTCGAGCCGGTCGGCGAAGCCGCGCGGCGCGGCCACCGTGGTCGCGGAGCTGGACCCGGCCGCCACGGCGGTCTTCGAGCGACTGCGCGGCTGGCGGGCGGCCACCGCCAAGGAGCAGGGCGTCCCGGCGTACGTGATCTTCCACGACGCCACGCTGCGGCAGATCGCGAGCGACGCGCCCGGCTCGCTGGCTGAGCTGTCCCGGGTCAGCGGGGTCGGCGAGAATAAGCTCGCCAAGTACGGCGAGCAGATCCTGACGGTCCTCGCCGCCGACACCGCCCCGGCATGACCGACCGGCGTGGTCGCACCGCCGACCGTGTGTTGGGCATGACGAAAGGGCCGGGCCCCTGGTTGGGGGTCCGGCCCTTGTCGTTTGGTGCTGGTGTCAGCTGGTGGCGTAGCCGCGGGTGGCGATCCAGTCGGCGAGGTGCTCGACGGTGACCTCGTAGGAGGCGGTGTTCGGATCGGCCGAGTCGGCGATCTTCACGACGTTGCCGTTGTCGCGGTAACCCACGACGCTGATGTAGTGCCCGCCCTCGAAGGAGTGCACAGCGCCGTCGGTGTCGCTGGTGGTGCCGGCGATGTTCGCCACCACGGCCCGACCGTCATCCACGGTGCGCACGATGTCCGCGCGCAGCGCGTGGGTCTGCTTGCCGTCAGCGTTCGGGCTGGAGATCTCCACGCTGTGGTAGGCGTCCTTACCGGTTTCCTTGTTCAGCACCGGGGTGATGTCGTTGATCGAGTTGGTGCCGGCCTCGGTGGTGCCCATCTCCTTGGCCATGGCGTCCACGCTGATGTCCTTGCCCTGCACGGACAGGGCGTTACGGGTCGCGGCCGGACCGCAGTAGTAGAAGTTCGGCTGCGCCTCGTAACGCACACCCAGCTGACGCTCACCCGCGGGCTTACGCTCGGTCTGGGTCTGGGTGGTGGGCTTGGCGTCCGACGCGGCGTACGCGGCGGTCACCGGACCAGCGATAACGCCACCGGTGAACGCGAGCCCAGCAGCGGTCAGCGCGGTCTTACGAATCAGATCGGTACGCATGATGGCGTGCTCCTCTGCATCGGGGGTACGCGCGACACACACAACAACGGGGGGTGTGCGCCGCACGCGAAAAACAGGGGGGAAAGTCTGAAAGGGATCTGCCCGGCGGCTCAAGGGGGCCTGCTCGGGGTGTCCAGCCGGATGTAACCGTGGCGGCCCGGCCGGTGTTCCCAACCGGCTGCCGGATGCTCGGCGGCTGCGGCTACGGGGGGATGTAACCGCAGTGGCCTGGCCGGTGTTCCCGGCGGCTGCCGCACCGGGCCGGGGGAGGCCGCGGTGATCTGCCAGGTATAACCACCCCGGCCGGCCCCCGATTCCACGGTCAGAGTGCCCCCGACCATGGGACGACGACCCCGAAATCGGACACCCCGGCACTCACGAACCGGACATTCAAGCCCTCCGGACCCTGAACCCACCGGGTTAGCCGCGCCCGCCATCCCTGGCCGACGTCGGCTGAGAGTCCGCGGTGGGTCCGTCACGGGCCGACACCCGCACCGAAGAGCGGTATACCTCTGAGTCATATCTATGACTCAGAGGTATACCGCTTCATGCCAACTGTCCCGCCGGCTCGGGACGCGGTCCTGAACCTCCCGGGCGCCGCCTGATCCACACGCCCGCGTCCGTTCGCGTGCGCCCGGTGCGCGGTGTGTGCCGTCCGCGGCCGCAGGTAAAGATCTGCGCGACTTTAGGGGAAGGTGCCTGGGGCGCGTCGGCCAAGCGGCAACTTCCCGCTGGGCGCGGACCTTGGGCTGAGCACGATCATCGACGCAACGGACGTCCCGCGGCGAACGGCGGGCGTTGCGCGCTCTGAGGCCCGGATCAGGGCGTGCCGGGATCAGGGCGTGGTTGTACCGGATGGCGAGGGTACGGCCGGCGGGCTCACGAACTCGGCGTGGCCTCGGCGCCCTCGTCGGCCCTCGTCGTGCCCTTGCTGAGGGCGGCCAGGATCGACTCGGCGGTGCGCCGGCCCACCCCGGGCACCTCGGTGATCTCCTCGACGGTGGCGGCGGAGAGCCGCTTGAGCGAGCCGAAGTGCCGCAGCAGGGCCTTGCGCCGCACCTCGCCCAAGCCGGGCACGTGGTCCAGCGCCGACTCGGTCATCCGCTTGGAGCGGCGCTGCCGGTGGAAGGTGATGGCGAACCGGTGCGCCTCGTCGCGTACCCGTTGCAGCAGGTAGAGCCCTTCCGAGGTGCGCGGCAGGATGACCGGGAATTCGTCGTCGGGGAGCCAGACCTCCTCCAGCCGCTTGGCCAGCCCGCACAGCGCCACGTCGTCGATACCGAGCTCGGCGAGGGCCTGGGCGGCCGCCGCGACCTGCGGCGCGCCGCCGTCGACGACCACCAGCTGCGGTGGGTACGCGAACTTGCGCGGCCGGCCGGTGGTCGGATCGACCAGGATGCCGACCTGCGGCTCGTCGGGGTCACCAAGACCACCCGGGGCGGCCGGATCGTCGGCCGGCTCGACCCCCACCTCGCCCGTCTCGGCCCGCGCGTCTAGGTAGCGGGCGAAGCGACGGCGCAGCACCTCGGACATCGCGGAGAGGTCGTCGGTCGCGCCCCGGACGATGAAACGCCGGTACTCGCTCTTGCGGGGCAACCCGTCCTCGAAGACCACCATGCTGGCCACCACGTCGGTGCCCTGGATCTGGGAGATGTCGAAGCACTCGATGCGCAGTGGCGAGGTGCGCATGCCCAGCGCCTCGCTGATCTCGTCCAGCGCCTTGCCCCGGGTGGTCAGGTCACCGGACCGCTTGAGCTTGTGCCGGGCCAGCGCGTCCTTGGCGTTGCGCTCCACCGTCTCCATCAGCGAGCGCTTGTCGCCACGCTGCGGCACCCGCAGCGACACCCGGCTGCCACGGTGGGTGGAGAGCCAGTCGGCCAGCGCGTCGGCGTCCGCCGGTAGCTCGGGCACCAGCAGCTCGCGGGGCACGTCGGCCTCACCGTGCTCGCCGCCGTACACCTGGGTGCAGAAGTGGTGCACCAGGTCGCCGGTGGTCAGCTCCTCAGTTTTCTCCACCACCCAACCGCGCTGGCCGCGGACCCGGCCGTCGCGGACGTGGAAGACCTGCACGGCCGCCTCGAGCGGGTCGTCGGCGAACGCGACCACGTCGGCGTCGGTGCCGTCGCCCAACACCACGGTCTGCTTCTCCATCGCCCTGCGCAGCGCGGCCACGTCGTCGCGCAGCCGGGCGGCCCGCTCGAACTCCAGCTGCTCGCTCGCCTCGGTCATCTCGCGTTCGATCTTGCGGACCATGGTGTCGGTGCGCCCGGCCATGAAGTCGCAGAAGCCGTCGACGATGGCCCGGTGCTCGTCGGCGGAGACGCTGCCGACGCAGGGCGCCGAGCACTTGCCGATGTAGCCGAGGAGGCAGGGCCGACCGACCTGGCCAGCCCGCTTGAACACCCCGGCGGAGCACGTCCGGGCCGGGAACACCCGCAGCAGCAGGTCGAGGGTCTCCCGGATCGCCCAGGCGTGCGAGTACGGCCCGAAGTAGCGCACGCCCTTGCGCTTCGCGCCGCGCATCACCTGGAGCCGCGGGTACTCCTCATCGAGGGTGACGGCCAGATAGGGGTACGACTTGTCGTCGCGGTAGCGGACATTGAACCGGGGGTCGTACTGCTTGATCTCGGTGAACTCCTGCTGGAGCGCCTCGACCTCGGTGCCGACGGTGATCCAGTCCACCGACTCGGCGGTGGTGACCATCTGCCGGGTGCGTTCGTGCAGGTTCCAGATGTCGCCGAAGTAGGAGTTGAGCCGGCTGCGCAGGTTCCTCGCCTTGCCGACGTAGATCACCCGGCCGGTGCCGTCGCGGAAGCGGTAGACCCCCGGGGACTCCGGGATGGTGCCGGGTGCGGGACGGTAGGTCGAGGGGTCAGCCACGCCAGCAAGCCTAGTCCGCGGCACCGACACGCCGCCGGAAGCACTAGATCGACTCGGGCTCCCGGGAAGTCGGGCCGGCGACGGGTGCCGGACACGCCGGCGTCCGGAAGGCGAGTCGATCTAGCGTCGGTATCCGGGTGGGGCGCGGCTGTCAGGCCAGGGAGATCTGGTCGCCGGTGACCTTGATGCCCTTCGCCGGCAGCGGCTTGGTGGCCGGACCGGCCTTCACCGAGCCGTCCTCGATCGAGTACTTGCTGCCGTGGCAGGTGCAGTTGATGGTGCCGCCGTCGACGTTCGTCACCGGGCAGTTCTGGTGCGTACAGATCGGGCTGAAGCCCTTGAACTGTCCGGCGGTGGGCTGGGTGATGACCACGCCCTCGGCGGCGAGGACCTTGCCGCCGCCGACCGGGATGTCCGCGGTGGTGGCCAACGACTGGGCGCCCTGCCGGTCGCCGCCGCCGGCGTCGCCGGTGCTGGGCACCGCCGGGCCGCCGCTGGTGGGGGCGGCGCCGTCGCCACTGCCGGAGTCGTCACTGCCGCAGGCGGCCAGCACGACGGCCGCGCCGACCGCCCCGACACCGGTGAGCAGGGTCCGACGGGTCTGTGTACCCGGACCGGTCAGCGCCTGATCGTCACTCATGCCTCGCCTCTTTCTTGGCCGCTGCGCCGGTCAAGAGCCGGCCACACCTCTCCACACGGGCAACTGTGCCGGATGGTTCACGGCGGCACCCGTCCGACCCGGGAAATGGGACGGGGCGGGCCGGACCGCGTCTCGCGCGCCGCAGTCGGCGCGCGAGACGGGTCTGACCCGCCCCGCAGGCATCGGGGTCAGCGCGCGCCGGCCGCCGCCACCTTACGGCTCGCCCGCGTCTTGGTGACCCCGTTGGCCTTGGCGGCCCGGGTGGTGGCGGCCGCCGCGCCCTTGGCCTCGCCGTCGAGCTTGAGCACCTGGCGCAGGAACTGACCGGTGTGACTCTCGGACACCTCGGCGACCTCCTCAGGGGTGCCGGTGGCGAGCACCATGCCGCCCCGGTGGCCGCCCTCCGGGCCCATGTCGATCAGCCAGTCGGCCGTCTTGATCACGTCGAGGTTGTGCTCGATGGTGATCACCGTGTTGCCCTTGTCGACCAGCCCCTCCAGCACCATCAGCAGCTTGCGGATGTCCTCGAAGTGCAGGCCGGTGGTCGGCTCGTCGAGCACGTAGACCGTCCGCCCCGTGGAGCGCTTCTGCAGCTCGGAGGCGAGCTTGACCCGCTGAGCCTCACCACCGGAGAGGGTCGGCGCGGGCTGGCCGAGGCGGACGTAGCCGAGGCCGACGTCGACCAGCGTCTTGAGGTGACGGTGGATGGCCGGGATGGCCGAGAAGAACTCGGCGGCCTCCTCGATCGGCATCTCCAGCACGTCCGAGACGGTCTTGCCCTTGTAGTGCACCTCAAGGGTCTCCCGGTTGTACCGGGCGCCCTTGCAGACCTCGCACGGGACGTACACGTCGGGCAGGAAGTTCATCTCGATCTTGATGGTGCCGTCGCCGGAGCACGCCTCGCAGCGCCCGCCCTTGACGTTGAACGAGAACCTGCCCGGACCGTACCCGCGCACCTTGGCTTCGGTGGTCTCGGCGAAGAGCTTGCGGACGTGGTCCCAGACCCCGGTGTAGGTGGCCGGGTTGGAGCGCGGCGTCCGGCCGATCGGCGACTGGTCCACGCCGACGACCTTGTCCACGTGCTCCAGGCCGCCGACCCGGGTGTGCCGGCCGGGCACCAGCCGGGCGCCGTTGATCTGATTGGCCAGCACCGCGTACAGGATGTCGTTGACCAGCGTCGACTTGCCCGAGCCACTGACCCCGGTGACCGCGATCAGCTGACCCAGCGGGAAGGAGACGGTCAGGTTGCGCAGGTTGTGCTCGCGCGCGCCGTGCACCACCAGCTCCCGGTCCTTGGTCTGCGGGCGGCGCTTCTGCGGCGTCGGGATCGACCGGCGGCCGGACAGGTACGCCCCGGTGACCGACTCCGGGTTCTCCAGCAGCGCCGGCACCGAGCCGCTGTGCACGATCTTGCCGCCGTGCTCACCGGCGCCGGGCCCGATGTCGACGATCCAGTCGGCGGTGCGGATGGTGTCCTCGTCGTGCTCCACCACGATCAGCGTGTTGCCCAGGCCCCGCAGCCGGATCAGGGTCTCGATCAGCCGGTGGTTGTCGCGCTGGTGCAGCCCGATCGACGGCTCGTCGAGCACGTACAGCACGCCCACCAGCCCGGAGCCAATCTGGGTGGCCAGCCGGATGCGCTGCGCCTCGCCGCCGGAGAGGGTGCCGGCGGGCCGGTCCAGGGAGAGGTAGTCCAGGCCGACGTCGAGCAGGAACCGCAGCCGGGCGTTGATCTCCTTGAGCACCCGCTCGGCGATCATCTTCTGCCGGTCGGTGAGCTCGATGCCCGCGAGCAGGTCGGCGCACTCCCCCACGGACAGGTTGCAGACCTCGGCGATGCTCTTGCCGGCCAGCGTGACCGCGAGCACCTCGGGCTTGAGCCGGGCGCCGCCGCACGCCGCGCACGGCACGTCGCGCATGTAGCCCTCGTACTTGTCGCGGGACCACTCGGACTCGGTGTCGGAGTGCCGGCGCTCGATCCACTGCACCACACCCTCGAAGCCGGTGTAGTAGGAGCGCTCGCGGCCGTACTTGTTGCGGTAGCGCACGTGCACCTGGTCGTCGGAGCCGTGCAGGATCGTCTTCTGCGCCCGCGCCGGCAGCGCCCGCCACGGGGTGTCGACGTCGAAGTGCTGAGCCTCGCCGAGCGCCTCCAGCAGGCGCAGGAAGTATTCCAGGTTGTGGCCGGTGGACCAGGGCTGGATGGCGCCCTCGCGCAGGGTGCGCTCCGGGTCGGGCACCAGCAGCTCCGGGTCGACCTCCTTCTTGGTGCCCAGGCCGGTGCACTCCGGGCAGGCGCCGTACGGCGCGTTGAAGGAGAAGACCCGGGGCTCGAGGTCCTCGATGGCGAGCGGGTGGTCGTTGGGGCAGGCCAGGTGCTCGGAGTAGCGACGCTCCCGCTCCGGGTCGTCCTCCGGGAGGTCGACGAAGTCGAGCAGCACCAGGCCGCTGGACAGGCCCAGGGCGGCCTCGACCGAGTCGGTCAGTCGCTGCTTGGCGCTCGGCTTGACGGTGAGCCGGTCGATCACCACCTCGATGGTGTGCTTCTCCTGCTTCTTGAGCTTCGGCGGCTCGGTCAGCGGGTGGACCACGCCGTCGACCCGGGCCCGGGCGTAGCCCTTGGCCTGCAGCTCGGAGAAGAGGTCGACGTACTCGCCCTTGCGGCCGCGGATGACCGGGGCGAGCACCATGAACTTGGTGCCCTCGGCCATGGCGAGGACCCGGTCGACGATCTGCTGGGGGCTCTGGCGGGAGATCCGCTCGCCGCAGACCGGGCAGTGCGGCTCGCCGATGCGGGCGAAGAGCAGCCGCAGGTAGTCGTAGACCTCGGTGATGGTGCCGACGGTCGAACGCGGGTTGCGCGAGGTCGACTTCTGGTCGATCGAGACGGCCGGGCTCAACCCCTCGATGAAGTCGACGTCGGGCTTGTCCATCTGGCCGAGGAACTGCCGCGCGTACGACGAGAGCGACTCGACGTAGCGCCGCTGCCCCTCGGCGAAGATCGTGTCGAAGGCCAGGCTCGACTTGCCCGACCCGGACAGCCCGGTGAACACGATGAGTGCGTCCCGGGGCAGGTCGAGACTGACGTCACGCAGGTTGTGCTCGCGCGCGCCACGGATGATCAGTCGGTCGGCCACGGTCCGTGTACTCCCGGGTGAAGACGAAGCGAAGGATGTGTCCCGCTCTGGGATGATCTGAGCGGTCGTGCGGGCGCGGAAAACACGCCTCGGCAACTCTAGCCCCGAGGTATGACACTTTCCCCCGCCCGCACATTCCCCCAGCTCAGCCCGGTCGGCCGGGCCGGTCGGAAGCCCCCGGTCAGTAGCCTCCGGGCGTCGGTGGCCGGGTCGCACGGCGCCGGGCGGAACGCCACCCGCCACGCCGCTCCGCGGCCAGCCGCGCCTCGCGCCGCCGGCTCTCCTGGGCCACCTCCCCCTGCAGCCGCCGCCAGCTCTCCCAGCGGCGGGTGGAGAGCTCACCGGTGCGCAGCGCGTCGCGGACCGCGCAGGCGGGCTCGCCGTCGTGCCCGCAGTCGGCGTACCGACAGCCCTCGGCCAGCCCGGCGATGTCGGCGAACGCACGGTCGAGCCCGACCACGCCGTCCAGCAGGCCGACCGCCCGCACGCCGGGCGTGTCGATCACCGCGCCGCCGCCGGGGATCGGCACCAGCGCCCGCCAGGTGGTGGTGTGCCGGCCCTTGCCGTCGACCCGCCGGATCGCCTGGGTCGGCATCATCACCGCGCCGGCCAGCGCGTTGACCAGGCTCGACTTGCCGGCGCCGGACGGCCCGAGCAGGCCGAGCGTGCGGCCGGGCGCCACCTCGGCGCGCAGCGGTTCCAGGCCGAGGCCGCGCTCGGCGCTGACCGGCAGCACCGGCACACCGGGGGCGACCGCGGCCAGCTGGCGGGCCAGCGCGTCCGGGTCGGCCGCGAGGTCGGCCTTGGTCAGCACGACCAGCGGCCGGGCCCCGGACTCGTGGGCCAGGGAGAGCAGCCGCTCGATCCGGCCGACGTCGGGCTCCGGGTGCACCGGCTCCACCACAGCGGCGGCGTCGAGGTTGGCGGCCAGCACCTGGCCGCTGGCGTCCTTGCCCGCGGTACGGCGGATCAGCGCGGCCCGCCGGGGCAGCACCGCCTCCACCGTGGTGCGGCGGTCCGGCCAGTGCGTGAGCAGCACCCAGTCGCCCGCACAGGGCAGCGTGGAGGGGTCCCGAACGGCGACGGCCAGCACCGCCCCACCCAGGCTGGCCCGGACCGGGCCGGCCGCGGTGAGCACCGTGCAGACCCCCCGGTCCACCCGGGCCACCCGCCCCGGGTGGTGGTCGCCTCGTCGCGCGGCGTACGCCGCCCGCTCGGCGTCCCAGCCGAGGGCGGTCAGATCGATCGTCATGGCATCCTCATCGGTGTCGAAGCTGGTGATGGCGGAACACGTGCCACGTCCGGCATGATCACCACCTCCGTCCGACGTCCCGGTGCCGCGCATGCCGCTGACGGTAGGTTGCGCGCCGACGCGCCGAAAGCGATTTCCCCGGCGACGCCGCGACGGCGGACCGCTAGGGTCGACGCGTGACCACCGATCCGCTGCTGCTGATGGGCGAGGTGGACGACGCCACCCGTCGACTCCTGCGTACCGCGGCCTCCTTCGACAACGCCGACCTGGCGGCCGCGTCCCTGCTTCCGGGCTGGGCGCGCGGCCACGTGCTGGCGCACCTGGCGCGCAACGCCGACGGCTTCGTCAACCTGCTCACCGCGGCCCGCACCGGCGAGCCGCTGCCGATGTACGCCTCGCCAGAGGCCCGCACGGCGGACATCGAGGCCGGCGCCGGCCGGCCACCGGCCGAGCATCTGGACGACCTGCGGCGTACCGCGGACCGGTTCACCGAGGCGGTCGCGGCCATGCCGGTCGAGGCGTGGGCGGCGACGGTGCAGACCCGCCGGGGCCCGTGGCCCGCGGCGCTGCTCGTCTGGGGCCGGTTGCGCGAGATGGAGGTGCACCACCTCGACCTGGCCGCCGACTACCGGCCCGCCGACTGGTCGGAGGCGTTCGCCCACCGGCTGCTGCGCGAGGTGGCCGCGCACCACGGCGACCGGCCGGACCCGCCGTCGATGGTGTTGCGCTTCGACGGCAGCCGACACGAGCTGGTGATCGGGGAGCGCGCGGGCGCACCGGTCATCGCCGGTCCGGCCGCCGACCTCGCCGCCTGGCTGATCGGCCGTGACGGCGGTGGCTCGCTCGCCATCACTCCCGACGGCCCCCTGCCTACTCCACCGGAATGGATATAGACACCTCATGACATACAGCGGAGACGTCACCCCCGGCGACGCGCCAGCGGTGCGGGAGCTGAGCGGGCTCACCATCAGCAAGCTGTCGGTGGGCCCGATGGACAACAACGCCTACCTGTTGCGCTGCACGGCCACCGGCGAGCAGGTGCTGATCGACGCCGCCAACGAGGCGCCCCGCCTGCTGGACCTGATCGGCGACGGCGGGCTGACCGCCGTGGTGACCACCCACCAGCACATGGACCACTGGGTGGCGCTGGAGGAGGTCATCGCCAAGACCGGCGCCCGCCCGCTGGTGCACGCCGACGACGCGGCCGGGTTGCCGATCGAGGCGGAGCGGCTCGCGGACGGCGACACCGTGCCGGTCGGCGACTGCGCGCTGGAGGTCATCCACATCAAGGGGCACACCCCGGGTTCGATCGCGCTGCTCTACCGCGACCCGGCCGGCACCCCGCACCTCTTCACCGGTGACAGTCTCTTTCCCGGCGGGGTAGGTAACACCGACAAGGATCCGGAGCGCTTCGCCGCGCTGATCGACGACGTCGAGCGCAAGCTGTTCGACCGGCTGCCGGACGAGACCTGGTTCTATCCCGGTCACGGCAAGGACAGCACGCTCGGCGCGGAGCGCCCCGCCCTGCCCCAGTGGCGCGCGCGGGGCTGGTGAGCCGAGCGGGGCCGGCCCCCCGGCCGGCCCCGCACCACCCACCCGCGCGTGCGGGCGCACCCCCGCGCCGGCCGTCGGGCCGACCCGGTCAGGGCGTCGGCGTCCCGGTGACCGCCCGCAGCCGGCGCCGGGTGCCCAGCAGGACCACGGCGGCGAGCACCACCCCGACCCCCATGGTGACCAGCAGCGGGCTGGATCCTCCCGGCAGCAGCCCGGCCAGCGAGCGGGACGCGGTGCCCAGCGCCAGGTAGAGACCGGCCCAGGCCGTCGCGCCGAGCGCCGCGAAGCCGAGGAACCGCCGGTACGACATCCGCAGCCCGCCGGCGGCCAGCGGCAGCAGCGCGTTGAACACCGGCAGGAACGGCGCGACCACCACCATCCGGCCCCCACCGCGACGCAGGATTCCCTCCGCGGCCGCCCAGCGTTCCTCGCCGATCCAGTCGCCGATCCGACTGCGCCGCAGCCGATCCCCGTACCGGCGGCCGACGAGGAAGCTCAACGACCAACCGGCCAGGCAGCCGACCAGCACCGCGGTGAAGGTGGCGAGCCCGGTGGCCGGGCGGCCCACCCCGACGGCGGCGAGGATCGCCACGTCACCGGGGATCAGGACGCCCAGCAGCGGTACGGCGTCGAAGAGCATGACCAGCCCGAGCGTGCCCATCAGCAGCAGGATGGGGAGTTCTCCGACCTGAGCCAGCCATTGCGTCATGCCTCGTACGCTATGGCTCCCGCACCACCGTGGACATCAGGTCGCATCCCCCACCGACCCCTGGTATCCGTATCGGGGTCGCCCCTGAGGCCGCCCCCGGCCTCAGGCGGGTCGCAGCACCTGCACGCGGCGTAGCGACGAGTCGACCGAGGGTTCGGTGGTGGGCACCGGATAGTCGGCCAGCACCGTCAGACGGTCCGTCGGCAGGTGCCCCCGGCCGGGGTCGCCGACGAGCACCTCGGCGCCGCCGGCGGCGGCCCGTTGGAGGAACGGCAGCATCCGGTCGGCCATCGTGCGGCTGTAGAAGACGTCCCCGGCGACGACCAGGTCCGCCCCCACGTCGGCGCTGTCGAGCAGGTCGTCCCCGGTGGCGTCGACGGCCACCCGGTTGGCCCGCGCGTTGAGGACGACGGAGGCCACGGCGTACGGGTCGATGTCGTTGGCGACCACCTGTGCGGCGCCGGCCAGCGCGGCGGCGATGGCCACCAGCCCCGACCCGGCGGCGAGGTCGAGCACCCGCCGGCCGGCGACCAGATCCGGGTGGTCGAGCAGGTGGCGGGCCAGGGCCTGGCCTCCGGCCCAGGCGGAGGCCCAGTACGGCGGCGGCAGGGCGTGCCCGACGGCCGCCTCCATCCGGGCCCACCAGACGATCGCGTCCTCGGCCAGGTGCAGCCGCACCTCCGGGACGAAGGGAGTGGGCACCAGCCGGAGCCGGTCCAGCCCCCCGCCGGGCGCGTCGATCTCGCGCTCCAGCTCGGACAGCGCGGTGGCTGCGGCTCCCCTCATCGGCGCAAGCATGCCGCAGTGGAGGATGATCGGGGCACGTTTCACGTGCCGGCGCGCAGAGTTCACCCGACTTCGCTCCAACACCTACGGCACTTCGGCCGGCGGATTGGCGTTTCTCCCGTTACTGTCGGACAGGTACGGGCGATCATCGGCCACAGGCCGAGGGTCAGCCGCTTTGAACAGGGAGAGATGCATGGCAACCGGCACGGTTAAGTGGTTCAACTCGGAAAAGGGCTTTGGCTTCATCGAGCAGGACGGTGGAGGGCCGGACGTGTTCGTCCACTACTCCGCCATCGCCTCGAGCGGCTACCGGGAGCTCAACGAGGGCCAGAAGGTCGAGTTCGAGGTGACCCAGGGGCAGAAGGGTCCGCAGGCGGACAACGTCCGCCCGATGTAGCTCCGTGCCGGTAGCGGCGGCCGGTCTCCGGCCGCCGCTGCAGCGCACTCAAGACGCCGCCGGGGCGGCGGGCAGGTCCCGCCGCCGCCGGAGCGGCCCGATCAACAGAATCATCGGGGTGAGCGCCAACCAGGCGGTCATCACCCCGATCGCTGTCCCGACGCCGTAGCGCGCGCCGAGGGCACCGGCCAGCACGGCCGCCAGCGGGATGGTGCCGTAGTTGAGCAGCTGCATGCTCACGGTCACCCGGCCGAGCAGGTGGTGCGGGGTGTACGTCTGCCGGAAGCTGCCCTTGACCACGTTGCCGATCGCCACTCCGAGGCCGATCAGGATCCCGCCGAGGGCCGGCCAGATCAGCCCCACGCCGGGCGTGGCCAGCGGGATGAGCAGCGCGGGTGGCCCGGTGAGGGCCGCCCCGAGCAGCATGGCCCGCGCGGTGCCGCAATGCCGGGCCAGCGTGGTGGCCAGCAGCGCGCCGACGATCCCGCCGGCGCTCATCACCGCGACCAAAACGCCCACCAGGCCGGGCGCGAGCCGCAGCTCGCGGACCAGGAACACCACCAGGACGGCCTGGTAGCCGATCAGCCCGATGTTGCTGGCGGCGCCGAAGCCCGTGAGCACCCGCAGGTACGGGTCACGGACGACGAAGCGCAGCCCCTCGGCGATGTCCCGACGCAGCGACCGGGACCGGTCCGTCCGGGGGGTACGCGGTTCGACGGTGCGGATCCGCAGCAGGCAGGCCGCGGAGAGCAGGAACGTGAGCGCGTCCAGCAGCAGCGCGGCGACCGCCCCGGTGACCTGGGCGATCAGGCCCGCGAGGCCGGGCCCGACGATGTAGCTCGCGGTCTGGGTGGCCTGCAACTTCGCGTTGCCCTCCGGCAGCTGCTCGGCGCGGAGCAGCACCGGCAGGTACACCTGGTCGGCGGTCTCGAAGAAGACCCGCGCGGTGCCGGCGCCGAGCGCGACCAGCAGCAGGTGCCAGACGGTGAGCCGGTCCAGTGCGGCGGCCAGCGGCACGCTGAGGAAGGCCACCGCGCAGAGCAGGTCGCAGGCGACCATCACCGGCCGGCGCGGCAGCCGGTCGACCCATGCGCCGGCCGGAAGGCCGATCAGCAGCCACGGCAGCCAGGCCGCGGCGGTGAGCACCGCCACCTGGAAGGTGCCGGCGTCGAGCACGGCCACCGCCACCAGCGGCAGCGCGACCGTGGTGACGTTGCTGCCGACGCTGCTGACCGCCTGGCCGGCCCAGAGCAGCCGGAAGTCCCGGTGCCGCAGCAGCCCGCCGGCCGGCCGGACCGGGCTCGGGTCGGTGTGTGTGGCCGTGGTCACGGCCGGGCCGGGACGCCGTGGACGAACACGAAGACCGGCTGGCGCTCGCGCCCGTCGTCGGGCACCTCCCGGTCGCCCCAGCGGGCCAGCAGGTCGATGATCTCTTGACCCAGCTCGGCCAGCTCGTCCGGCGTGAGGTGCAGCCAGCGGTCGGTGGAGAACGGCCCGTCGTCCCAGGCGGCCTGCGCCGCCTCGTCGGCGGCGTGCCAGGCACGGGCCAGGGCGACGTGCCGGTCCAGGTTGAGCGAGGTGGCGGCGTCCGCGACCGCCCGGGCCGCGGGGTCGGCGTCGAAGTCGGTGTTGGACCAGCGCACCCCCCGGGTGACCAGCCGCCACCACCGCTCGCGCCGGTCGCGGGCCAGCTCGGGGGCCTCGGTGACCAGCTCACCGGAGGCGAGCACCTTGAGGTGGTGGCTGACGTTCGCGGGGGCCTGGTCGGTGCGCTCGGCGAGCATGCCGACGGTCGAGGGCCCGTGCACCTTGAGCACGTCCATCAATCGGCGGCGCAGCGGGTGGGCCATGGCGGCCAGCACCCGCGAGTCGGTGACCTGGCGTACGTCGGGGCTCTCCATGCCACCCAGCCTGTCATCCGCAACGACAGTTACGCAACATCTATTGCGTAACTGTCGTTGCGGATCAGGGGCGGCCAGGCCGGCGGCTCACGCGACCAGCCGGCGAGCCAACTCGTCGGCGACCTGCTTGGCCAGGGTGGGCGGGATGGCGGCAGCGATCTTCTCCGGGGTCAGCCCGGCCAGCACGCCCTGGATGATCGCCGGCTCGTCGGTGAAGTCCCGGCCCGACAACGCCGTCAGCGCGGTCTGCAGGGCGCTCACCTGCGCACCGAGTGACCTCAGCGTCGGGTGCGCCGACACGAAGTTCGGCACGGTCGCGTCCTCACCCATCGCCATCCGGGTGTAGATCTGCCCGACCGGGTTGCGGCCGTCGAGCACGGTCAGGTTCCTGTGGATGGTGGCCAGCCAGGCGTGTTCTTCGGGGGTCATGTCGTTGTCCTCCAGGAGTCCGATGGAGCTGAGATAGCGGCGGAACAACGGCCGCTGATCGCGACCGGCCTTGATGGCGTCACGGAAGAAGCTGAAGTGGGTGTGCCAGCGGTGCGAACTGTCGCCGCTGCTGCGCTTGCCGAGCCGGTCCCACCGCCGCACGGCGGTTCCGTCGGGGCTGTAGATGATCTCCCGGATGTCCCGGGTGTCGGCCGCGTTCGCGACGCACTGCCCCACGCACCAGAGCGAGAAGCTGCGCAGGGTGTGCGTCCGGCCGCCGGAGCGGACCTCGAAGCCGCCGACGTCCAACGCGGCCGCGTCCAGGGTCAGACCGGCCCGGTCCCGGGGTGACTCCACCACGGAGTAGTCGTTGGTGACCACCCGGTCGGATCCGCAGTGGTAGCCGCCCCGGTGCGCCGGATCGCCGACGATGCCGACCTCCGCCGGCTCCAGATCATCGGGCCCGGGTGCGTTGTCGAGGTGGGTCAGCACCAGGGTACGCACGGCCAACAGGTTCGCCGGGGCCCGGGTCATGGGGTCCCCCTTTCCGATGGGCGGGGGGCCGGGCACGACGTCACACCGCGTACGCGGTGCGGGGTTACGGACGAGCCCGGCCTACTGGTGCACAGCGCCGGGCGTTGACCCAACGATAGCCCGTCCCAACGGCTAACCCCCAGCTCAGAGGGGATCTGTTCACCGTCGAGATCGTCAGGAGCCAGAGTGGACGATCGGTAACCACAGCGCCGAGGGGTACGTGGGATCGTGCAGAACCTGCCGCCACCCTGCACGCAGAGTCACAGCCGTACCGAGGGGTTCACCGGTGCCGGGGTTGCGCGCCCAGCGGGGATGGGCGCCACCGGCGACCTGCACCCGCAGCCGGTGCCCGGCGGCGAACCGGTACGCCGTCGGCCAGAGCGGCACCGGGACCCGGTGCACTCCGGACGGATCAGCCGGGAACCGCCCGGGCGCGACCCGGACCAGCCCGTCGCACACGTTCCACGAGCGACCACGGCGGTCCACATCGCACAGTCGGACGAAGACGTCCAGGTACGCCAGTTCACTGCGGACGTGGATCGCGGCGTGCACCGGACCGATCACCTCGATCGGCCGGCTCAGCGGGACGCTGGTGTACGTCAGCACGTCCGGGCGGGCCTCGACGCTCCGGTTGTTCACCGGGCCGGCCCGCTGCGCCACCAGCAGTGGCCCGCCCAGCGACGGGGTGGGGTCGGCCGGGTCGTACCGGAACTCGTCCGCCGGCGAGGGGACCGGCGGGCGCACCGCCAGCTCGCCACCCGGATGCAGGTGCCAGGCGGTGTCGACCGCCGGCGGCGGCCAGTCCGGCAGGTCCCGCCAGCCACCGCCGGCGCCGCCCACGTACAGGCGCACCGGCGCGGACCCGGACCGCCCGGCACGGCGGGCTCGTTCGCCCGCCCGGGCCGGCCCGGTCAGGTGCTCGTCGAGCCAGGCCAACCCCTCCCGCAGGGCGGCCACGAACAGGCCGGGGCTGCCGTGCGTCCAGGGGCCGATCACCAGGCGCGGACGGGCACCGGCGGCGCGCAGGGTGGCGTGGTCGTCGAGCTGGGCGGGCAGGAAGATGTCGTGCCAGCCGGTGACCATGATCACCGGTGCCCGCACCCGGGCCACCCGGTCGGCGAAGACCCGGGTCCGCCAGTACGCGGCGTCCGGGGTGTGGTGGCGCAGCCACTCCTGGAAGAACGGGATCGTCACCCCGGTGGCCACCCGGTCCGCTCCGGTCAACGGCAGGTGCTCCAGCGCGGCGGCCAGCCGGGGCTGCCCGCGCTTGAGCTCCCGCTGCCGGGCCAGCCACGGCACCGTCTGCGCGTGCAGCAGTTCCGCCCAGGTCAGCACGCTGTCCAGGGCGAACGACTCCCCCGCGTACGTCGAATCCCGGGTGGCCGAGGCGGTCACCACCGCGACCATCGCGCGCAGGTCGTCGCCGGCGTCGGCGGCCAGCGCCCACTGCGCGAAGCCCTGGTAGCTGACCCCGAACATGCCGAGCGCGCCGGACCACCACGGCTGGCGGCGCAGCCAGTCCAGGGTGTCCATCCCGTCGTCGCGCTCGTGCACCAGCGGAGCGAACGTCCCACCGGAGCCGCCGGTGCCCCGGCAGGACTGGATCACGGCGTGCCGCCCGCGGGCGGCGAGCAGTCGTCCGAGCAGCCGCAGCGGCCCGCCGCGCCCGTACGGGGTGCGGATCAGAACGGTGGGCGCGTCCCGGACGCCCGGGGCGTAATGGTCGGTGCGCAGCACCACGCCGTCGCGGACCCGGAGCGGGATGTCGCGGGTGACCCGCACCGGGCCGGGGCGGGTCGCGGGAAGCCGCAGCGCGGCGCCGGCGAGGCGGGCGACGAGCCGGTCCGGCACCGGTCAGCCCGTCGCGCCGCGGCTCGACTCGGGCCGGGCGGCGCGGACCTCGTCACGGTGCGCCCGCAGCGAATCGCTCATCCGCGCCATGAATCGGTGCACCACCTCCAGCTCGTCCTCGCCGAACTCGGCCATCACCGAGTCGGTGCGGGCGCCCAGCGGCTGGAAGAACTCCATGGCCAGGGCGGCCCCCCGGTCGGCGTAGTGCAGCAGCACCTTGCGCCGGTCGACGGTGTCCCGGTCCCGGCGGATGTGGCCGGCTCGTTCCAGCCGGTCGATCAGGGCGGTGACCGAGCCGGAGGAGATGTTGAGCTGCTCACCGAGGCGGCCGGGGGTGATCGGGTCACCGAGGATCTCGGCGTCCATCACCGCGAGCAGCGCGTTCAGGTCGGTCGGGTTGAGCCCGTGCAGGTTGGCGAAGGCGTGGCCGACCTGTTGGGCGTCCGCCGCGTACCGCCGCAGGTTGTTGGTGATCTCCGCGACCAGCTTCTCCCGGCGCGTGTCGCGCCGCCGGTACATGCCGTGAGTCACCACCGCGCGCCACTTCTTCCCGTCGTCGATCCCTCGGGTTGCAGCATAGAACAGCCCTCGATAATCTCGTCTATCAAGATACTCTCCGATCGAGAGGCTCCGAGGTCACCTGATGTCCGCCTTCACCAGAGTCGCCCGCGGCCGGTTGGCCGCCTGGCTCACCGTGGCCGCCGCGATCGTCGTCGGCGCGGCCGTCTTCGGGTTGCCCCGGCCGGACAACCCGGCGCCGGTCTCCGCCACCGGCCTGTCCGTGCAGTGGCAGTCGACCCAGGTGCAGCGGTTGCAGGACCAGCTGCCGTCCAGCGAGGTCCAGCCGGCCATCGTGGTGGTCAGCCGCGGTGACGGCGGCGCGCTGAGCGAGGCCGACCGGGCGGCCGTCGCCACCCGCTCCGGCGACCTGGGCCGGTTCGCGGTGGGCGGGCGGGTCAGCCCGGACCAGGTCTCCCCGGACGGCACGGTGGCGCTCGTCGTCGTGCCGGTCAGCACCGCCGGCGGACAGGACGAGGTCACCGAGACGGTCGCCCTGCTGCGCGCCGCGCTGGCCAACCTGCCCGAGGGGCTCACCGTCGAGGTGACCGGGGCGCCCGCCTTCACCGCCGACCTCTCCTCGGTCTTCGAGGGCGCCGACGTCACCCTGCTCGCGGTGACCGCCGCCGTGGTCGCGCTGCTGCTGCTGATCACCTACCGCAGCCCGTTCCTGTGGATCGTGCCGCTGGTCGTGGTCGCGGCGACCGAGCAGCTCACCCTGCGCGCGGTGGACACGATCGTGCCGGCCGTCGGCATCAACCTCCAGCAGGGCCAGGTCACCGGCATCGCCAGCGTGCTGGTCTTCGGCGCCACCACCGACTACGCGCTGCTGCTGATCGCCCGCTACCGGGAGGAGTTGCGCCGCGAAAAGGACCGGTTCGCGGCGATGCGGGCCGCGCTGCGGCGAACGGCCGAGCCCATCCTGGCCAGCGGCGGCACCGTGGTGCTCGGCGTGCTCACCCTGCTGCTCAGTGAGCAGGAGACCAACCGGGCGCTGGCCGTGGCCTGCGCCACCGGGGTGCTCTTCGCGATGCTCTCGGCGCTGCTCGTCCTCCCCGCCGTGCTGGTGCTCTTCGGCCGCGGCCTGTTCTGGCCGTTCGTCCCCCGGGTCGGTGGCCCGGTGCGCGAGGGCCGGCTCTGGGGCCGGCTCGGCGCCGTCGTGGAACGCCGCCCGGTGCCGGTCGCGGTGCTGGCCACGCTGCTGCTCGCCGGCCTGGCGCTGGGCGGGCTCGGGATCCGCACCGGCCTGTCCGAGACCGAGCAGTTCCGGGCCGAGCCGGAGGCGGTGACTGGCGCGCAGACCCTGGCCCGGACGTTCCCCGCCGGCACCACCCAGCCGGTGGCCGTGCTCACCACCCCGACGGCGGTGCGGGCGGTCACCGACGTCGCCGCCGCCGTTCCCGGGGTCGCCTCGGCCCGCCCCGGCGATGCCGGCCAGGACGTCGCCCAGGTCGACGTGGTGCTGGCCGCCGAACCCGGCACCACCGCCTCCGACCGCACGATCGAGGCGCTGCGCGACGCGGTCGCCGCGGTCCCCGGCTCCGCGCCTCCCGCGGTTGCGGGCGCCGACGCGCCGTCCGGGGCGATCGTCGGGGGCAGCGTGGCCGCCACGTACGACTCCGAGGAGGCCAACGACAAAGACCTGCGCCTGATCCTGCCGATCATCCTGCTGCTGGTCGGCGCGGTGCTCGTGCTGCTGCTGCGTGGCCTGCTCGCACCGGTGCTGCTCGTGCTCACCGTGATCGCGTCGTTCTTCGCCAGCCTCGGCGCGGCCTGGCGGCTCTTCGACCACGTGCTGGGCTTTCCGGCACTGGACAGCGGTGTGCTGCTGCTCGCCTTCGTGTTCCTGGTGGCGCTCGGCGTGGACTACAACATCTTCCTGGTCACCCGGGCCCGGGAGGACGCCCGCAGCGCGGGCACGCGCGACGGGATGCTCTCCGCGCTGCGGGTCACCGGCGGGGTGATCACGAGCGCCGGGGTGCTGCTCGCCGCGGTCTTCGCGGTCCTCGGCGTGCTGCCGCTGATCACGCTGACCCAGATCGGCATCATCGTCTGCATCGGCGTCCTGCTGGACACCCTGCTGGTCCGCACGGTCCTGGTGCCGGCGCTGGCGTTCGTGCTCGGCGACCGCTTCTGGTGGCCCGGCCGGATCGCGAGCGAGGGCCCGGCGGACACCCCGGTGCCGCCCGAGCCGGTCGCCGCCCGCAACTGACCGGTCGGCCCGCTCAGTACCCCAGACAGACGCACTCGGTCATCAGCGCGCGCACGTTGCGCACGTAGGACGGGTTGGGGATCGTCAGCGGCTCGCCCTCCTGCGCCACCGCCCCGTGCCCGAAGTTGTACGCGGCGATCACCGCGTTGAGCAGGCAGGAGTTCAGCTCGGAGCTGCACAGGCCGGCCTCGAGCCGGAAGTCGGACTCGAAGTACATCTCGCCGATGTACCGGGTCAGCCAGGCCAGGTAGTTCGCGCCCAGGTACGCGTTGTCCTGGTAGTCGTCGATGTCGTAGCTCTGCTCGAACCGCTGGTTCATCCAGGTCGCGGTGTCCGGCATCACCTGCATCAGCCCGACGCCGCCGTCGCAGGCGTAGATGTTGGACTGCCAGCCGCTCTCCTGCCAGGCGGTGGCCTTGACCAGGTTGAGCGGGATTTTGATGCTCGGCGCGGAGGTCGGCCAGTAGATGCGGGCGGCCGCGTCGGCCAGTGCCGCCTTCGCCTCGGCCCGGGTCGCCTGGGTGCCCTTGTAGCTGGGCTTGCAGGAGGTCGGTGCCGGCTTCGGCGGTGCCGGCGGGACCTTGGTCTCGGTGGGCGGCTTCGCCACCGGGCGCGGCTTCGTCGCCGGACCGGACGTGCGGGTCGGCTTCTTCGTCGGCTTGGGGGTGGGGGACGCGCTGCGGCTCGGCGCGGCACCCATCGACTCCACCCCGCTCACCGACGGGCCCGGCTCCGCGGCGGCCTCGTCGACCGGGGCGTCGGTCGGCGCCTCGGTGACCGCGACCGGCGCGGCCTCGCCCTGCGGGCGCTCCCCCCGGTCGGCGCAGCCGACCACCGTGCCCGCCAACAGGAGCCCGGCGAGCACCACGGCGCCCACCCGACCGGTCCGTCCACGCATGCCGTTACTCCCCCGTGTGACCGTCGCCGCACATTAGCAAGGTTCGACCGGGCGGCGAGGCCCCTGCGACGGCGGCCGGACCGGGTCCTCCGGCTGCTCCCGCTCCCCCATCGCCCGGTCCCTGGTGGCCCAGGCGACCATGAACACCACCGTCCAGAGCACCCCGAGCAGCACCGCCGCCGCGGTCCCGCTCGCCGTGTCCAACCCGAGGTAGAGCCGCGCGCCGCCGACCCCGAGCACCCCTGCGGCGGCGGCCGTCCAGGCGGCCACCGCCACCGGCCAGCGGGCGCTGCGGGACACCAGCCAGGCCAGGGTGCAGAAGCTCGCCGCGACCACCGCGTTCTGGGTCGGGAACGGGACCGCCTCGCCGCCGCCCGGGCCGGCTCCCGGCGACCCGGTCAGCTCGGCCACCACGGCCAGGACCAGCAGCGGCACGAACGCGCCCACCGTGCCCACCACGCTGAGCAGGTCCGCCCGCCAGGGCCGGTTCCGCCACGCCAGCACCGCTGCCACCACCGCCACCAGAACGATCAGCACCCACCCGCGCACCACGGACACCACGGCCAGGGTGGCGTCGGCGGCGTCCGGGGTCCGCCGGGCGGCGAACCAGCCGCCGATCGCCCCGTCCAGCGCGGCCAGCCCGCTGTTGCGCACCACCACGGCGAGCAGGCCGGCGATGGCGAGCCCGGCGGCGAAGAGCAGCAGCAGCCCCGCGGCGAGGTTGAGCAGCAGCGTCCAGGCCGGCCCGATCCGCATGGCCACCAGGAAGAACAGCACCCCGTAGCGGGCGCTGAGCCAGCGCACCGGCGGCAGCGCGCCGGCCCGGGAGAGCAGCGCCCGGGCCGGATCGGGGTTACGGCCCAGCCACCGCCCGGCGAGCACCACCCCCAACAGGCCGGCCAGCAGCACCAGCGCCGCGCCGGTGGCCCGGCCGAGCAACCGGGAGACCGTGTCGTACGACTCACCGGCGACGTGACCGAGCAGCACCGAACCGCCCACCCAGGTCACCACGCCGGCCAGGTTCCACGGCGCGAACCGCCGGTACGGCATGCCGGCCGCGCCGGCCAGCCGGGGCACCAGGGTGCGGGCGAAGGCCACCCAACGGGCGGCGAACACGCCCCGCCCGCCGAGCCGGGCGAGCATGGCGTCGGCCCGGGCCCACCGCTCGGGCCCGACCCGGTGGCCCAGCCCGGCACGCAGCCGCGAGCCGTACCGCCGGCCGGCGCGGAACGCCAGCGCGTCACCGAGGACCGCGGCGGCGATCATCGCGAGCAACGCCGGGCCCAGCCGCAAGGTACCGTTGTAGGTGAGGAAGCCGACGAGCAGCAGGGTAGCCTCACCCGGCACGAGCAGGCCGAAGATCACCGCGGTCTCGCCCGCCACGATCAGCGCGGCGACCAGGTAGATCCACAGGGTGGGCAAACCCTGCACCATGGTCAGCAGATCGTGCACTCAGGCCCCCGGGACACGGGAGCCAGCATGCCAGCCGGGGGAACGACCCGGACAGCAGTTTCACCAGAGATCAGGGGCACCTGGGGGTGACCCCGACGCAGCCTGCGCGAGCGCAGGCGGAAGGATAGAGGGTATGCAGCTTCGCACCGACCTCCGCAACGTCGCCATCATCGCTCACGTCGACCACGGCAAGACCACCCTGGTCGACGCCATGTTGCGGCAGGCCGGCGCGTACGGCGCCCGCGGTGAGACGACCGAGCGGGTGATGGACTCGGGGGACTTGGAACGGGAGAAGGGCATCACCATCCTGGCCAAGAACACCGGTGTGCGCTACCTGCCGGCGGATGGCTCCGACCCGGTCACCATCAACATCATCGACACCCCCGGCCACGCCGACTTCGGTGGTGAGGTGGAGCGCGGCCTGACCATGGTCGACGGAGTGGTGCTGCTGGTCGACGCCAGCGAGGGCCCGCTCCCGCAGACCCGCTTCGTGCTGCGCAAGGCGCTCCGCGCACGGCTGCCGATCATCCTGGTGATCAACAAGGTGGACCGCCCCGACGCCCGGATCAAGGAGGTCGTGGACGACACCTACGAGCTCTTCCTCGACCTGGACGCCGACGAGGAGCAGATCGACTTCCCGATCGTCTACGCCTGCGCCCGCGACGGCATCGCCTCGCTGACCCAGCCCGCGGACGGCTCCGTGCCGGACGACAGCACCTCGCTGGAGCCGCTGTTCCGCACCCTGCTGGACACCATCCCGCCGCCCGCGTACGAGGACGGCGCGCCGCTGCAGGCGCACGTCACCAACCTCGACGCCTCGCCGTTCCTCGGCCGGCTGGCGCTGTGCCGGGTCCGCCAGGGCACGATCACCAAGGGTCAGACGGTGGCCTGGTGCCGCACCGACGGCAGCACCCAGCGGGTCCGCATCTCCGAGATGCTGATGACCGAGGGCCTGGAGCGCAAGCCGGCCGAGTCAGCCGGTCCGGGCGACATCATCGCGGTCGCCGGCATCTCCGAGATCATGATCGGTGAGACGCTGGCCGACGCGGAGAACCCCGTGCCGCTGCCGCTGATCACCGTCGACGAGCCGGCCATCTCGATGACCATCGGCACCAACACCTCGCCGCTGGTCGGCCGGGTCAAGGGCTCCAAGGTCACCGCGCGGATGGTCAAGGACCGGCTCGACAAGGAGCTGGTCGGCAACGTGTCCCTGCGGGTGCTGCCGACCGAACGGCCGGACGCCTGGGAGGTGCAGGGCCGCGGCGAGCTGGCGCTGGCCATCCTGGTCGAGCAGATGCGCCGGGAGAGCTACGAGCTGACCGTCGGCAAGCCGCAGGTCGTCACCCGCGAGATCGACGGCAAGACCTGCGAGCCGGTCGAGCGGCTGACCATCGACGCGCCGGAGGAGTACCTCGGCGCGATCACCCAGCTCCTCGCGACCCGCAAGGGCCGCATGGAGCAGCTGGTCAACCACGGCACCGGCTGGATCCGGATGGAGTGGCTGGTCCCGGCCCGCGGCCTGATCGGCTTCCGCACCGAGTTCCTGACCGACACCCGGGGCACCGGCATCCTGCACCACGTCTTCGAGTCCTACGAGCCGTGGTTCGGCGAGCTGCGTACCCGTAACAACGGCTCCCTGGTCGCCGACCGGTCCGGCGCGGTCACCGCCTTCGCGATGATCAACCTGCAGGAGCGCGGCCAGCTCTTCGTCGATCCGACCACCGAGGTGTACGAGGGCATGATCGTCGGCGAGAACTCCCGCTCCGACGACATGGACGTCAACATCACCAAGGAGAAGAAGCTCACCAACATGCGGGCGTCGACCTCCGACGAGACCGAGAAGCTGATCCCGCCGCGCAAGCTGTCGCTGGAGCAGGCGCTCGAGTTCTGCCGCGAGGACGAGTGCGTCGAGGTCACCCCGACCGCGGTGCGCATCCGCAAGGTCGTACTCGACCAGCAGCTGCGTGGGCGGGCCGCCGCCCGCCGCAAGCACGCCGGCTGATCCCACCAGCACCCGGCACCGGGCGCGTCGACCGCTTGCGGTCGGCGCGCCCGTCCGCTCTCCGGCGGGGTACGCGGGCCTGCCCGGTCCGCCCGCCGGTGATCCGCTACGGTCACCGGCATGACCTGGGATGATCTCGACGCCCACCTGGACCGGGTGCCCGGCACCGTCTCGGCGTACGTGGGCCGTCTCGACGCGCCGCCGACCTGGACCCGCCATGCCGACGCCACCCACTACGCCGCCAGCACCATGAAGGCGGCGGTCCTCGCCGCGCTGCACCGCGCCGCCGAGGCCGGCACGCTGGAGCTGGACGCCCCGGTCCCGGTGGTCAACCAGTTCGACTCGGCCCAGCCCGGCGCGCCCCGGTTCTCCTGCGCGCAGCACTACGACAACGACGACGCGGTCTGGGACCGGGTGGGCGGCACGGCGCCGCTGCGCTGGCTCGCCGACCGGATGATCGTGCGGTCCAGCAACCTGGCCACCAACCTGGTCCTCGGCCACGTCGGACTGCCCGCGGTGGCCCAGGTGTGGGCGCTGGCCGGAGCCCGGCACAGCGTCACGGGCCGCGGCATCGAGGACTTCGCCGCCCGCGAGGCCGGCATCACCAACCTGGTCACCGCCCACGACCTGGCCGCCCTGCTCGGCGCGCTGGCCACCGGGTCCGCCAGCCCCGGCCAGCTCGCCTCGCCGGCCGGCTGTGCCGCCATGCTGGACGTGCTGCTCGCCCAGGAGCACCGCGAGGACCTGGCCGCCGGCCTGCCCGAGGGCACCCGGATCGCGCACAAGAACGGTTGGGTACGCGGCGTGCGTCACGGCGCCGGAGTGGTCCTGCCCGACGACGCCCCGCCCTACGTGATCGCCGTCTGCACCACCACCGACCTGGCCGACGGCGGCGCCAGCGGGGACGAGGACGAGGACGACGCCTGCCGGCTGATCGCCCACGTCTCGGCGCAGGTCTGGGCCGCCCGCCACCAGCTCTGACCGGGCTCCGACGCCGGGCCGGCGCCCTCACTCCAGCAGGTGCTCCCGCAGCGCCGTGAGGGTCTCGTCGGTCAGCCCGAGCCCGTCGCGCAGGTAGCCGTCGAACGAGCCGTGCACCCGACGCACCTCCTGGTAGCCGGCGTCGAGGTACTCGGGGCGGACCTCCAGCACCGGAAGCACCGCGTCGACGTCCAGCTCGGGCTGGCGGCGGCGCATCGCCTCGACGATCACCGCGCGCAGGCTGTCGGTGAGGGCGTTGTTGCGCAGGTACTCGGCGCGGATCGCGGCCTCGTCCACGCCGAGCACGGTCAGCAGGATGACGGTGAGCCAACCGGTCCGATCCTTGCCGGCGGAGCAGTGGTAGACCAGCGGCAGGTTCTCCGGTGCGGCGGCCAACCGGACGGCCTCGGCGAACCCGACCCGCGCCGACTCGCCCGTGACGAACCACCGGTAGATCTCCGCCATCGCCCCCGCCGTGCCCTGCCGGGCCAGCTCGGCGTACGCGTCCAGGTCGTGGCCGAGCAGCACCGCCGAGACGTACGTGAAGACCGGGTGCTCCGGGTCGTGCACCGGCAGGTGCACCACCCGCGGCTCGCCCACCAGCCGGTCCGTCGGGGCCACCGCGATCTCCGAGCCGTCGCGCAGGTCGACCACGCAGGCCAGGCCGAGTTTCGTGAGCACCGGCAGGTCCTCGTCGGTGAGCCGGCCCAGCGCCGGAGTCCGGATCAGCCGCGCGGGGCGCACCCGCCGGCCGCCGGCACCGACGAGGCCGCCCAGGTCACGCGCGTTCGGCGCGCCCACCATCTCCCAGTCCCGCCCGGTCATCCGGTCTCCCCTCCCGCCGCGCGCACCGTATAGGGTGCCCCACTTGACATCCTCCGCCGCCTTCAAGGGCGGGGGTTCCCTCGGTCACCCGAGGGGGTTCCTGTCTCACTGGGCCGCGCCTTCGCCGCTTGCGCGGGTCGGGTCTTATCGTCCCTCCACAGGCGTTTTACCTCTCCGCCAGCCCGGCGGCGAGGATGTTGCGGGCGGCGTTGACGTCCCGGTCGTGCGCGGCGTCGCAGCCGGGGCACGTCCAGGCGCGGACGCCGAGAGCGATGGCGGTGTTGATCCGACCGCACGCCGAGCAGGTCTTCGTGCTCGGCGTGCCAGCGGTCGACGGCGATCACGGTCCGCCCGTACCAGGCGGCCTTGTACTCGATCATGCTGCACAGTTGTGTCCACGCCGCGTCGGAAATGGCGCGGGCCAGGCTGTGGTTGCGCAGCATGTTGCGCACGCTGAGGTCTTCGATCACGACCGTTTGGTTCTCGCGGACGAGTCGAGTCGACAGCTTGTGCAGGTGATCGCGCCGCCGGTCGGCGATGCGGGAGTGGATCCGGGCCACCGCAAGCCGGGCTTTGGCCCGATTCGCGGAGTCCTTGGCCTTACGGGACAGCGTGCGTTGGGCTTTGGCCAGCTTGCGCCGGTCGGCGCGCTCGTGCCGCGGGTTGGTGATCTTCTCGCCGGTGGACAAGGTGAGCAGACTGGTGATACCCGCATCTATCCCCACCGCCGATTCCAGCGACGGCAAGGACTTGACGGTGGAGTCCTTCATCAGCAGGGACACGAACCAGCGGTCGGCCGCGTCGCGGGACACCGTGACCGTGGACGGCTGCGCGTTTGCCGGCAGAGGCCGAGACCACACGATGGACAGCGGCGCGTCCATCTTCGCCAGGGTCAGCTGGCCGTCGCGCCAGCGGAACGCCGAGCGGGTGTACTCCGCCGACGCCCGGGACGTGCGCTTGGTCTTAAACCGCGGGTAGCGCGAGCGCTTGTCCCAGAACGCCGCGAACCCGGCTTGCAGGTGCCGCAGCGTCTGCTGCAAGGGCACGGAGCTGACCTCGTTGAGGTAGGCCAGCTCGTCCGTGCGTTTCCATTCGGTGAGCCACGCCGAGGATTGCACGTAGGTGCTGCGTTGCCGGTCGACGGCCCATGCGCGGGTGCGCGCGTCGAGGGCTAGGTTGTATACCTTGCGGACGCAGCCGAATGTGCGGTTGAGCTGTTCGGCTTGCACGGGGGTCGGATAGAAGCGGTACTTGTACGCTCGCTTCACCACCTCACCCATGCCTCACATCTCAGTAGTTGACTATGTAAGACGACTATCGAAGGGAGGGAGCGGCGTTTCCTCCCTTCGCCTGAAGGCTGAGGTGTCCACGCCGCGATCCTGATGACGATCTCGGCGGTACGCACCCACCGGGTTTCCGCCCCCTTACACACCCCGTTCGTCACCGCGCTGCGTCGTACCACCACGGTGGACACTCTGGTCGTCGAGCTCGTCGACACCGACGGCCGGTCCGGCTTCGGCGAGGCGCCACAGGTCTGGCAAGTCACCGGCGCGTCGGTCGGCGGCGCCCAGGCGTGCGTGCGGGAGCTGCTCGGGCCGCTGCTCACCGGGCGTGACCCGGACGACCTGGTGGCCCGCTGCGCCGAGGTGCAGCGGGCGGTGGTCGGCAACGAGGCGGCGAAGGCCGCGGTCGACGTCGCCCTGCACGACCTGGCCGCCCGGCGGTTGGGCGTACCCCTGGTGCGGTTGCTCGGCGGCACCACGCTGCGGGTGCCCACGGACGTCACGCTGGCCGCGGGCGACGCGGCGGACCTGGCGGCGGCCGCGCGGCAGCGGCAGGCCGACGGCTTCGGCGTGCTCAAGCTCAAGGTCGGCACCGACGCGGCCGGCGACCTGGACCGGGTCCGGGCGGTTCGCTCGGCCGTCGGTGCCGGGGTTCGCATCCGGCTCGACGCCAACCAGGGCTGGACGCCCCGGGAGGCGGTGCGGATCATTCGCGGCATCGAGGACGCCGGGCTCGACGTGGAGCTGGTGGAGCAGCCGGTGGCCCGCTGGGACCTGGACGGGCTGGCGTGGGTCAGCGACCGGGTGTCCGTGCCGATCCTGGCCGACGAGGCGGTCTTCGGGGTCCGTGACCTGGTGGAGGTGATCCGTCGACGGGCCGCCGACCTGGTCAACGTCAAGCTGGCCAAGTGCGGCGGGCTGCAACCGGCGCGCACCCTGCTGGAGCTGGCCGCAGCGCACGGGCTCGGCACGGTGGTCGGGTCGATGATGGAGACCCAGGTCGGCATCGGGGCGGCGGCGAGCCTGGTCGGCGCGTACGGCACCACCGCCGTCGCCGACCTGGACGCCGCCTGGTGGCTGGCCTGGACACCGGTGCGCGGCGGGCTCCACTACGAGGGGGCCACCGTGGTGCTGCCGGACGCTCCCGGCCTGGGCATCTCGGGCCTGGCTGAAGTAAAGATGCAGCCCCGCAGTTGATGATCGTTGGTTTCTTTCATAGGGTTCGAGGGACAGCGGACACGAGCTGGGGGTTGACGTGGAGCTGGAGCCGGGCCGCGAGGCCGTCGTCCGGGTCGCGGTGGCGACGCTGTGGACCTCCCCCGAGGCGGTCCGCCCGGTGGATCAACCGGCGCTGACCGCGCGCGCCGACATCCCGACCTGGATCTCCGGACTGGACACCGACCAACAGGTCGGCGACTGCGTGCTGAGCCAGCTGCTGCTGGGCGAGCGGGTGCTCGTCAGCGAGCTGCGCCCGGACGGCTGGGCGCGGGTGGTCGCCGTCGAGCAACCGGCCGCCAAGCTGGACCCGCGCGGCTACCCGGGCTGGTTGCCCGCCGACCAGCTGGCCCCCGTCGACCCGGCCGTCACCGGCCGCCCCCTGGTGGTGGACGCCACGGTCACCGGGCTGCGCGCCACACCGAACGGGCCGGTGGTGCTGCCCGGCGTGGTCGTCGGCACCCGACTCGTGCCGGCCGGCCCGGCGCGCGACGGCTGGCAGCCGGTGCACGTCCCCGGCCAGGCCGCGCCGCTCTGGCTGCCCGACGGTCAGCTCAGCTCCGCGCCGGCCGAGCCGCCCAACGCCGCCGACGCGCTCGTGGTGGCGCAGCGGCTGCTGCACGTGGTCTACGTCTGGGGTGGGCTCTCCGCGTACGGCATCGACTGCTCGGGGCTGGTGCACCTGGCCTGGCGTCGCTTCGGGGTGCTGCTGCCCCGCGACGCCGACGACCAGGCTCAGGCGACCACCCCACTGCCGCTGGGTGACGAGCGCCCCGGCGACCTCTATTTCTTCGCCCGCCCCGGCCGGAAGATCCACCACATCGGCATCGTCACCGCCGTCCCCGGCGACCACGAGAACCGGCGGATGCTGCACGCCTGCTACCGACGGCGGCGGGTGGTGGAGGAGCCGCTGCCGGCCGAGCGGACCGCCACCCTGGTCGGCGCGCACCGGGTCTGACCGGCCGGACGCGTCCCGGTACCCCGGCCGGGCGCGTCCCCGCACCCGGCCGGCGGCGGGTCAGCGTCGAGCCTCGGCCAGCTCGCGGCGTCGGTCCCGGGCGGACTTCATCAGGCTGGCGACCGTGGCGATCAGCAGGGTGCCGAGGATGACCAGCAGCGAGAGCCAGATCGGGATGTGCGGTGCCCACCCCACGTGCTCGCCGCCGTTGATGAACGGCAGGTTGTTGTCGGCCAGCGCCTCCAGCACCAGCTTGACGCCGATGAAGCCGAGCACCACGGCCAGCCCGTAGCTCAGGTAGATCAGCCGGTCCAGCAGGCCGCCGAGCAGGAAGTAGAGCTGCCGCAGGCCCATCAACGCGAAGACGTTCGCGGTGAAGACCAGGTACGGCTCCTGGGTGATGCCGAAGATCGCCGGGATCGAGTCCAGAGCGAAGATCAGGTCGGTGGTGCCGATCGCGATCATCACGATCAGCATCGGGGTGAACAGCCGCCGGCCGTTCTCGTGGGTGGTCAGCTTCGCGTCGTCGTAGTTCTTCGAGATCGGCAGCGCCTTGCGGCTCCACCGGATCAGCAGGTTCTCCGAGAACTCGTCCTCGTCCGGCTCACCCTGCCGGGCCAGGTTGACCGCCGTGTAGATCAGGAAGGCGCCGAAGATGTAGAAGACCCAGGAGAACTGCGAGATCAGCGCGGCGCCGGCGGCGATGAATCCACCACGCATCACCAGTGCCAGCACTATGCCGACCAGCAGCACCTTCTGCTGGTACTGCCGGGGCACCCCGAAGCGGGCCATGATGATCACGAAGACGAAGAGATTGTCCACCGAGAGGCTGTACTCGGTGAGCCAGCCGGTGTAGAACTGCCCGGCCGCGCTCGCCCCGGAGGTCAGCCAGAGACCGGCGCCGAAGATCAGGGCAAGGCCGACGTAGAAGGCGACCCAGAGGCTCGACTCGCGCACACTCGGCTCGTGCGGGCGCCGACCGATGATCAACAGGTCGACGAGCAGGACCGCAGTCAGTGCGACGAGCGTTACCGCCCACACCAATCCGGACACGTCCAACGTTCATTCCTCCGGCAGACACGCGGCGTCGGGCACACCGTACGCCCCCGGAAGGGCCGGTGTGCCGCTGACGCTCACTCTGGTGACTGTCGGAGGTCTCTTCCGCCACCTCCCGCGAGCGGGACGGCGACCGACGGGGCCGGGTCGGGGGCCGCCGACGTTCCGGCGATCGACCGTGCTGACGACTCCGTCGCGAGGGAATACTCCCCTCCTCGGTGACCATTCTCCCCCACCACGCCGTGTGATCGCACCCTGGGCAACCGGTGTCGCCGCCCACCCGCCAGCCGGGAATACCATCCGACACAGCCCCTCGGGGTGTCCTAGGAGGCTAGTGCGTGCCCGGTGCGACGAGCGGGTCGGCGAGCGACCAGCCGGCGGCGAGCAGGGCGTCGCAGGCCGCCACCGCACGAACCAGCCGATCGGCGTGCGGTCCGGCCAGCTCCACCACCGGCACCCCGCATCCGGCCAGCTCGGTGCGGAACCGCTCGGTCATCCAGCCCCGCAGGTGTTCGCCGTCGCGCAGCCCGTCGTCGGTGAACGGCACGTCCCGGTGGTCGGTCAGCAGATACAGTGCCGGCCGGCGTGCCGCAGCCAGGACCTCCGGGGACGCGCTGCCGAGGTAGCGTTCCTCCCAGATGGCGGTGGCCCGCGCGTCCGTGTCGCAGAACAGCAGCGGCCCGGACGATCGGGCCGCCGCGTCCTCGGCCGCCTGCTGCTCACGGACCACGGTGCGGAAGTCGTCCCGGTCCCAGCTGACGTCGAAGACGCTCGCCCCGGGCGAACGTTCGCGGAGCCGGGCCAGCTTGCGGGCGGTCAACTCCCGGCCGTACTCCGGCACCCAGCCGGTGCGGTAGTGCGCCGCCAGCGCCGCGGCCATCGTGGTGGTGCCCGTCGATTCGGCGCCGACCACCACCACTCGCCGAACGAACCAGGCGCGCACCGGTGGGGTCAGCCACTGCCAGTGACCCGCCGGGTCCGCGCGCACCGCGGTGCCGGAGACCGGCACGGTCCGCCGGTCCGGATCCACCGACACGGGTACGGCGTCGAAGCGCCGGGCCAGCTCCGCGCCGTACGCCTCGGAGGTGAAGACCGCGTCCACCGCCTCCGGCCCGACCGCCGCACGGAACACCGCGCAGTGCGCGTCCCAGACCGCCGGGTCGGCGTAGTCCACCGGGTGGTCGTCGTACCGGCCGACGAACTGGACCCACGGGGTGTGCGCGTGCGCCTCCCGCAGCCAGTCCAGCCGTGCCTCGAGCGGGATGGACTCGCGACGTGCGGGCGCCACCACGACGGTGACCGTGGCGCAGCGGGCGGCGGCCGCCGCGATCAGCGCGTGGTGCCCGGCGTGCGGCGGATAGAACTTCCCCACCACCATCCCGTGCCCGAACTCCGCAGTCGACGCCCGCCTCGGCGTCGGCGCCGACGGGTGGCCCGCTGCCCGCCCGGTCACGCGGTGACCGCGGCCGGCCCGGACGGGACCGGAGTCGGCCCGGCGGCCCGGCGCAGGTCGGCCCGCCAGGCGCGCAACCCCAGCACGCAGAGGGCGAGGAAGACCAGGTACAGGACGGCGGTCAGGTGCAGCCCCTTGTACGCGTAGAGCGGGATGTAGATCAGGTCGGCGGCGATCCAGAGCCACCAGCTCTCCACCCGCTTGCGGGTCTGCCCGTACGTGGCCAGCAGGGACAGCGCCGTGGTCAGCGCGTCCGGCAGCGGCACCGTGGAGTCGGTGGCCCGGTCCAGCAGCGCCCAGAGCGCCCCGGTGAGCAGCACCCCGACGACGGCCAGCGCCAGCCACTCCCGTCGCCCGGTCCGGCTCACCGTGAGCCGGGTCCGCCGCTCGCCACCGAACAGCCAGTGCCACCAGCCGTAGCAGCCCAGCGCGACGTAGACGATCTGGAGCCCGGCGTCGGCGTACAGGCCGGCGGTCCAGAACAGCAGCATGAGCAGCAGCACGTTGGCGATGCCGATCGGCCAGTTCGCGATCCGCTGCCGGGCCACCAACCAGACGTTCAGCACGCCGGTGGCGAACCCCAGCAGCTCCGCCCAGGTGGTGCCGGTGCCGGCCACCTGGAACGCGGTGCCGGTGAGCCAGTCGATCATCACGGGGCCACCCTAGGGTCTGTCACCGGCACCTGAACAGACCCCGCGGCACCGCCCGGTCGACCCGCCGTGGGAGGCTCTCGGACATGGTGCTTGAGGTCGCGCTGATCGACGTACTGCCCGGACACGAGGACGCGTTCGCCGCCGCGTACGCCCAGGGCCACCCGGTCCTCGCCGGGACGCCCGGCTGCCGGTCCGTGCGGATGACCCGGGGGATCGAGTCCCCGAGCCGGTTCGTGCTGCTGGTCGAGTGGGACTCGGTCGAGGCGCACGAGGAGAACTTCCGGGCCACCGAACGGTTCACGCAGTGGCGCGACCTGATCGGGCCGCACTTCGCCGGGCCGCCCGTGGTCGAGCACTTTCTCGACGTACCGGCCTGAGCCGAGCTGTCGTACCCCGCGGTTAGCGTGCCCACCGCACGCGCCGGCCGCCGGTCCCGACGGGCTCGGGGGCGCCGGGCCCGGTGGCCGCGCCGTGCCCTCATTCGCCCACGCGGCGAGCCAGCGCGGTGACCATCTCCTCCGGTGACAGGGCGGCGGCCAGCAGCGCCTCGGTCATCCGCTCGTACCGGTCGACGTCGAGCGCCGTGGCCAGGCGGACGTCGGTGGTCAACGCCTCCAGCATCACCGTGCGCGGATCCGCCGGGTCGGGAAAGGCATAGCAGGAGTACGGGGTGAGCGGGTGCAGCCCGTCGCCGGCCACCCCGCCCGGCACCAGCCGCACCGTCACGTGGGCCAGCCCGCTGACGGCGGCCAGGTGCCGCAGCTGCTCACGCCAGACCGGGACCGGCAGGTCACCCGGGTCGCAGGCCGCCTCGGCCAGCACCGCCGTGTAGCGCGGCGGGTCCGCCCGGCGCAGCACCTCCTGCCGCAGCGCCCGGGCCCGCACCTCGGCCTCCACGTCGACCTCCGGTGCGAGCAGGGCGCCGGCGGCGACCCGCAACCGGGCGTACGCCGGCGTCTGGAGCAGCCCCGGCACGACCGCCGGCTGGTACTCGACGATCTGGGCGGCACCCGCCTCCAGCTCGGCGGAGGTGCGCTGCCGCTCGCTCATCTCGCCGAGCGTCTTCCACCAGCCGCGACTCGTGGCCGCGTCCCGGGCGATCACGATCAGCGCGTCCCGGGCCGGCGCCGGCACCTCGTAGACGTCGAGCAGGTCCAGGACGTCGGCGAGGTCCGGACGGCTCTGGCCCAGCTCGATACGGGACAGCTTCGACGTCGAGGCCCAGCCCAGCCGGTCGCAGACCTGTTCCAGGGTCAGCGCCTCGCGCCGGCGCAACTGGCGCAGCTCGGCGCCGAGCCGCACACGTCGAATGACAGGACTTGTTGGCAACGGCATCCCCGCCTCCCCATCGAGGGAGAGTACGCAGGACGATCACCCAGTGCAATAACACGCTCGCGCACCGCAACCGCCGGATCATTCCGGTGGACCGGTCGGACCGGCCCGTACCTGCGTTTCCGCCCTGCCGACGGCGGGCGCCGTCCGGCCGAGTTCCGTGTCGGCCCGGCTCGTGCCGCCGCGCGGTCAGGGGCGGTAGGTGCCGAAGCTCCAGACATAGCCGGCCAGGTCGCGGGCGGCGTAGTCGCGGGAGCCGTAGTCGGTGTCGAACGGCTCGCGGATGATCTCGGCGCCGGCCGCGCGGGCCCGGGCGCAGTGGGCGTCGACGTCCGGCACGGCCACGTAGACCGACCAGTCGTCGTCGGCCGGGCGGGGCACCGCACCGGATCGACCACCCAGCATGATCATGCCGGTGTCGAGGACGAGCTCGGCGTGCGCGATCGTGCCGTCCGGCGCCTCGTGCGACGCGTGCACCTGGAAGCCGAAGGCCGAGCAGAGCCAGTCCATGGCGGAGCGGGGATCGGGGTACCGGAGGATCGGGTAGACGGTTCGCATGCCCCACAGTCTGCGCTCCGGGGCCCGGGTCGGGATTGGACGAATGTGACCTCGCCCGGCCAGGCTGCGCGGTGTCAGCCGACCGCCGGCGACCGGGCGGCGAACAGCGCGGCCGGGGTGGCCCCGGCGAACTGGTGGAAGTCCCGGATCAGGTGGGACTGGTCGTAGTAGCCGCAGCGCGCCGCCACCTCGGCCCAGTCGGCGGCCGGGCCCGCACCGGCCGCCGGCTGCGTGGCGCCGGCCGGCGGCCCGAGCGTGGCGGCGACGTCGGTCAGCGTGGCGTACGCCTGCTGGAAGCGCAGCAGCCGGGCGGCTGTCTTCGGGGGCAGGCCGACCTCCTGCCGGAACCGGGACGCCAGGTGCCGGCGGCTCCACCCCAGCTCGTCGGCGAGCGTCCCGATCCCGCCCCGCCCGCCGCTGGCGACCAGCCACCGCCACGCCCAGTCGAGCCGGGCGTCCACCGGCGGCCCGGCTGCCAGCCGGGCGGCGAGCGCCGCGTCGAGCAGCGCGAAACGCTCCGGCCAGTCGCCGGCGTCGGCCAGCCGGCATCGCAGCCGACCCAGCCAGCCGCCCGGGAGCTGCCCGACGCCCACCGCCCGGTTGGTCAGCTCGCCCAACGGCAGACCGAGGATGCGGCGGGCGGTCAGCGGCGCGAGCAGCAGCTCGACGCCCTCCCCCACGCCCACCGTGCGGGTGGTGCACCAGCCGTCGAAGGTGCCGGCCACGAACGAGTCGACCCGTTCGACGCCCCGCTCGGCGCTGCGCGGGTCGGTCACGTCCAGTGGGGCACCCCAGCCCAGGATCAGCACCACGAAGGCGCCGGCCGTCTCCCGACGGACCAGCGGCAGGTCCGCCCGCTCCCGGTAGCCGACGTACCGGTCGACGAACGGGCGCAGCCGGACCTCGGGCAGCCCGAGGACCACCTCGTCGAGCGGTGCCGACGCCGTCAACCCCGACCGCCCTCCCCCGCGCCCCGGCCGGTCACGCCCGAGCGGCCGCGCGGGTCGTGACCGCCGGAGCGGTCGTCACTTCACGCCGGCGGCGTCCATGCCGCGCAGCTCCTTCTTCAGGTCGGCGACCTCGTCGCGGATCCGGGCCGCCAGCTCGAACTGCAGCTCGCGTGCGGCGGCCAGCATCTGGTCGTTGAGCTCCTGGATGAGCTGGGCGAGGTCGGCGCGGGCCATCCCCTCGCGAGAGGGGGTGGTGGCGGTGGCCCGACTCCGGCTGCGGGTCTCCTTGACCGGCGCCTTGCCCCGGGAGAGCTGGCGCACCGCGCCCCCGACCCGGGTGTTCTCGGTGTCCTCCGCCTCGCGGTAGATGTCGTCCAGGATGTCGTGGATCTTCTTGCGCAGTGGCTCCGGGCTGATCCCGTGCGCCTCGTTGTGCGCGATCTGCTTGGCCCGGCGCCGATCGGTCTCGTCGATCGCGGCCGCCATCGACGGGGTGATCTTGTCGGCGTACATGTGCACCTGGCCGGAGACGTTACGGGCGGCCCGGCCGATGGTCTGGATCAGTGACCGACCGCTGCGCAGGAAGCCCTCCTTGTCGGCGTCGAGGATCGCCACCAGCGACACCTCGGGCAGGTCCAGACCCTCACGGAGCAGGTTGATGCCGACCAGCACGTCGTACTCGCCCTTGCGCAGCTCGCGCAGCAGCTCCACCCGGCGCAGCGTGTCGACCTCCGAGTGCAGGTAGCGCACCCGGATGCCGTTTTCCAGCAGGTAGTCCGACAGGTCCTCGGCCATCTTCTTGGTCAGCGTGGTGACCAGCACCCGCTCGTCCCGCTCGGTGCGCAGCTTGATCTCGTGCATCAGGTCGTCGATCTGGCCCTTGGTCGGCTTGATCACGACCTCCGGGTCGATCAGCCCGGTGGGGCGGATGACCTGCTCGACGAACTCGCCCTGGGCCTGCTCCAGCTCCCACGGGCCCGGGGTCGCCGAGAGGTAGACCGTCTGGCCGACCCGCTCCAGGAACTCGTCGAAGCGCAGCGGCCGGTTGTCGGCCGCGCTGGGCAGCCGGAAACCGTGGTCGATGAGCATCCGCTTACGCGAGGCGTCGCCCTCGTACATGCTGCCGATCTGCGGGATCGTCACGTGCGACTCGTCGATGACGGTGAGGAAGTCGTCCGGGAAGTAGTCGAGCAGGCAGTGCGGCGGGCTGCCGGGCAGCCGCCCGTCCATGTGCATCGAGTAGTTCTCGATGCCGGAGCAGAAGCCCACCTGCCGCATCATCTCGATGTCGTAGGTGGTGCGCATCCGCAGCCGCTGCGCTTCCAGCAGCTTGCCCTGCCGCTCCAGCTCGGCCAGCCGCTCGGCCAGCTCCACCTCGATGTCGCGGATGGCCCGCTCCATCCGCTCGGGGCCGGCGGCGTAGTGCGTGGCCGGGAAGATCACCAGCTGGTCGACCTCGCGGACCACGTCACCGGTCAACGGGTTGAGGTAGTAGAGCTTCTCCACCTCGTCGCCGAACATCTCGACGCGGACGGCCAGCTCCTCGTACGCCGGAATGATCTCCAGCGTGTCGCCGCGGACCCGGAAGGTGCCCCGCTGGAAGGCCATGTCGTTGCGGGTGTACTGGATGTCGACCAGCCGGCGCAGCAGCTTGTCGCGGTCGAGCTCCTGACCCACCTCGACCCGGACCGCCCGGTCGAGGTACTCCTCCGGGGTGCCCAGGCCGTAGATCGCCGACACGGTCGCCACCACGATCACGTCGCGGCGGGTGAGCAGCGACATCGTCGCCGAGTGCCGCAGCCGCTCGACCTCCTCGTTGATCGAGGAGTCCTTCTCGATGTAGGTGTCGGTCTGCGGGATGTACGCCTCGGGCTGGTAGTAGTCGTAGTACGAGACGAAGTATTCGACCGCGTTGTGCGGCAGCAGCTCGCTGAACTCCTTGGCCAGCTGCGCGCAGAGCGTCTTGTTGGGGGCGAGCACCAGGGTCGGGCGCTGGAGCCGCTCGATCAGCCACGCGGTGGTGGCGCTCTTGCCGGTGCCGGTCGCGCCGAGCAGCACCGTGTTGCGGTCGCCACGCCGAACACGACGCTCAAGATCGTCGATGGCGGCGGGCTGGTCGCCGGCCGGCTGGAAATCACTGACGACCTGGAAGCGGCTGTCGAGCCGGGGAATGTCAAGCGCCATGACCTCAACGGTACGCCGGAGGTCCGACAGGAACGGCCGTCACGACGGGCACGTGATTAGCTTCAATATTCCCATTGTGTGGCGCATGTCACCGACGCTAGGCTCTCGCTGTAGGCCGCTCGCGGCGGCCGACCGGGCCGGTGGCCCAGGCCGTCATCACGGCCGGCCGCCCCCGGCACAGCGGTCGCAGCACCCGGCGCGTCCGGCGTGCGCACCCGTGTGGTCGCGCTCGAAGCGCAGACCGGCCGCCGCGAGCGCCCCTGCTCGTTCCGGTGATGCCACCATCCCCGCTCGTCACCCCGGCACCGTCCGGCCCGTTTCACATCCGTGGACACCTCTCCTGACCCGACGCGCGACACCGGCGGCACCTCCCTGCCCGCCGGCGCCGCCGCCGACCCGCCTGCCGACACCACCGGCCCGTCCCGCGCCGGCCGCCGTCGCCGGACGATGCTCCTGCTGCTGGGCCTGACCGCGGTCACGTCCGCGACCGCGCTGGTCATCGGGCTGTTGAGCTGGGCGCCCGACCCGCCCGAGCAGGCCCGGCCGCTGACCGTCGCGGAGGGCGATCGGCTGGCCGCGATGCGGGTCACCAACCTGCGGGACCTGCGCGCCGGGGTCCGCGTGACGGTCGGCACCGGCGCCGCCCGTACCGAACTCGTGGGCTGGGTGGACTGGTCGCGACCGCTGCTCTACCTCGACGTCGGTGGGCCGGGCGCGGGCGCCGAGCGGGGCCTGTTGCAGAGCGCCGGGCCGTTGCTGGTGATCCGGCCGGACCCGTCGGCGGTGCCCGCTCCCGCCGCCCCGCCACTGGTGCCGCCGGCGGACCGCTGGCGGCTGCACCACCCGGCGCCCGGCGCGGGCCTGGCGCCGGTGCTCGACCTGCTCCTCGGCCTCGCCGCCGACCGCCCGGACCCGGCTCAGGCGCTGCGGGACGGTGGTGCCCGCTGGGTGGCCCGGGACACCGTCGCCAGCGGCCCGGTGGACGTCCTCCAGGCGCCGTTGCCGGGCGGCACACGCGCCAGCGGCGACCCGGCGCCGGGCAGCGCGACGTCCGGCGGTGACGCGGACGAGCAGCCCCGCTACTGGCTCGACCAGGACGGCCGGTTGCACAAGCTGGTCGCCCGGCTGCCCGGCGTCGGCCCGGTCACGGTGCTCCTCAACCGGGCGGACCGGCCGACGCTGCGGCCGGTCGACGCGCTCGGTGGCCGGCCCGGACTGCCCCGCGCGCTGACCGACGCCGAGCGGGACCGGCTCAGCCGCCTGCCGGCCCGGCTGCGCGCGCAGGGCGGGGCCGCGCTGACGCTGACCGCGCCGGTGGGCACGGACACCAACCTTCGGGGCGCCGGCTGGGTGAGCTGGACCGCGCGCACCGCGTACCTGGCGGTGGCCGATCTGGGCGTACCGGATCGCCGGACCCTGCTGCGCCGGGACACCGCCGGCCTGGCCCGGGCGGACGTACCGGCCGCGGCCGGCGGCGGTGGCACCGCGGAGACGCCGGGTCGGCCGCCGCTGCCGCCCCCCGCCGCCGCGTGGCGGTTCACCCGGTCCGGTACGGACGACCTCAACCTGCTGGTCGGCGCGGCGATGGCCGCCGCCGGGTCGGCCGGGCAGCGGGGCGCGGCCGTGCGGGTACGCGAGGACGTCGCCGCCGGGCGGACCGTGGACGTCGTCGAGCTGCGCACGGTGGACGCCCTGCTGCGCTACTGGATCGACCGGAACGGGTCGCTGCGCCGGCTGGAGCTGCGCACCGCCCCCGGCGCGTGGGCGCAGCTCGACCTCAACCCCGCCTCGGTGCCCCGGCTGGCTCCGGCGCCCCGCTCGGCGGCCACCACCTGACCCACCGTGGCACTCAGGGCCGCCAGCCGGACTGCGCGGCCCACTGCTCGGCCCGCTGGTACTCCTCGTCGAACCACGGGTCGCGGGCCGTACCGGAGCCGCCGACGACCGGCGCCGAGTCGACCAAATCCCGCTTGAGCAGGAGGTACGCGGCCCGCTGGTCCGGGTCGGCGCGCAGGTGGTCGCGCATCAGCAGCGCGTACCGCCAGCCCGGCGATCCGGCCGCCCGCACGTGCAGGCGCACCGGGCGGGCCGGGTCCGCGCTGCCGTGCAGCCGCTTCTGCCACCGGCCGCTGCCGGCCGGACGCGGATCGTCCCACCACTGCCCCGGCACCCGCGGGAACCCGGCGTTCGCCAACCGGTCGGCCAGCGTCCCATCGGCGTCGGCGAGACTGGGCACGGCCACCTGCACGTCCATGACGTCCTCGGCGGCGGCGCCGGGCACCGCGGTCGCGCCGACGTGGTCGATCCGCAGGTCGGCCGGGGCGAGCGCGTGCCGGATCCGGGCGGCCAGCCGTGCGTACTGCTCGGGCCAGGTCGGGTCGGCCTCGATAAGGTCGCCCCGGCCCGGCGGAACCACCCGCCGCTCACGCAGGTTGCGCTCGTAGGGCAGCAGCCGCTGTTGCCAGAGCGTGTCGACCTCGGCGTGCAGCTCCGCGAGGCTTCCGTCGTTGGTCAGCACCACGTCCGCCACCGCGCGGCGGCGGGCGTCGTCGGCCTGCGCGGCGATCCGCCGCTCGGCCTCCGCACGGTCCATCCCCCGGTCGCGCGCCAGCCGTTCCAGTCGGGTCGGCACGGCCGTCTGCACCACGACCACCAGGTGGTACGTGGGCGCAAGGCCCACCTCCACCAGCAGCGGTACGTCGTTGACGACGATCGCGTCGGGTGCCGCCGCGGCGACCAGCTCGGCGGTGCGGGCCCGGACCCGCGGGTGGGTGATCGCCTCCAGCCGCCGGCGGGCGGTCTCGTCGGCGAACACCACCGCGCCGAGTGCGGCGCGGTCCAGTGCGCCCTCGGCGTCCAGCACCCGCTCGGAGAAGGCGGCGACGATCTCGGCCAGCCCCTCGGTGCCCGGCGCGACGACCTCCCGGGCCACCCGGTCGGCGTCGATGAGCACCGCGCCCCGCTCTACCAGCCGCGCGGCCACCGCGCTCTTGCCCGACCCGATCCCACCGGTCAATCCCACCCTCAGCACCGGACCAGTCAACCGGATCGCGAGCCGCGCCGCCAAACCGGTCCGCGGCGTTGGTGGTGCCGGTGAGATCGTGCTCGATCCTGGATGTAGTGGTCACCTGGCCCCCGGAGGCCCCTCTTTCCAGGATCGAGCACGATCTTGCGGGTCCGGCGAGCCGGCGGCGGCGCGGGGCCTGGCGGCATGGCGGCCTGCCGGGGGTACGGCGAGGGCCCCGCCCCCACGATCCGAAGATCGCGGGGACGGGGCCCGTCGTCGTTCAGCGGGTCACTTACCGCCGGCGAGCTTCTCCCGCAGAGCGGCGAGCGCCTCGTCGGTGGCCAGGGTGCCGGCCGGCTCCTCGGCCTGCCGGCTCGGGGCCGGGCTGGTCGAGGAGGTCGTGCCACCACCGGCGGCCGGGACGGCCGGAGTCGGGTTGGCAGCGGCCTCGGCGTCGGCGGCCCGGGAGGTCTGCACCTGCTTGGTGTGGGCCTCCCAGCGCAGACGGGCCTCGGCGTACTGGTTCTCCCAGGTCTCGCGCTGCTTGTCGTACCCCTCGAGCCACTCGCCCGTCTCCGGGTCGAAGCCCTCCGGGTAGATGTAGTTGCCCTCGGCGTCGTACGTCGCGGCCATGCCGTAGAGGGTCGGGTCGAAGTGCTCCTCGCCCTCGACGAAGCCCTCGTTGGCCTGCTTGAGCGACAGCGAGATCCGGCGGCGCTCCAGGTCGATGTCGATGACCTTGACCATGACCTCGGAGCCGACCTGGACGACCTGCTCCGGGATCTCCACGTGGCGCTCGGCCAGCTCGGAGATGTGGACCAGGCCCTCGATGCCGTCGTCCACCCGGACGAACGCACCGAACGGCACCAGCTTGGTGACCTTACCCGGCACGATCTGCTGGATCGCGTGGGTGCGGGCGAACTGCCGCCACGGGTCCTCCTGCGTCGCCTTCAGCGACAGCGAGACCCGCTCGCGGTCCAGGTCGACGTCCAAGACCTCGACCTCGACCTCCTGGCCCACCTCGACGACCTCGGACGGGTGGTCGATGTGCTTCCAGGACAGCTCGGAGACGTGCACCAGACCGTCGACGCCGCCGAGGTCCACGAACGCGCCGAAGTTGACGATCGAGGACACGACGCCCTTGCGGACCTGGCCCTTCTGCAGCTTGTTGAGGAACTCGGTGCGCACCTCGGACTGCGTCTGCTCCAGCCAGGCCCGGCGGGACAGAACCACGTTGTTGCGGTTCTTGTCCAGCTCGATGATCTTGGCCTCGAGCTCCCGCCCGACGTACGGCTGCAGGTCGCGCACGCGCCGCATCTCGACCAGGGACGCGGGCAGGAAGCCACGCAGCCCGATGTCGAGGATGAGGCCACCCTTGACCACCTCGATGACCGAGCCGCGGACGACACCGTCCTCGTCCTTGATCTTCTCGATCGTGCCCCAGGCCCGCTCGTACTGCGCCCGCTTCTTGGAGAGGATCAGACGACCCTCCTTGTCCTCCTTCTGGAGGACCAGGGCCTCGATGTGGTCACCAACCGTCACAACCTCGGCGGGGTCCACGTCGTGCTTGATCGACAACTCCCGAGAGGGGATGACACCCTCGGTCTTGTAGCCGATGTCGAGCAGGACCTCGTCCCGATCGACCTTGACGACGGTGCCTTCGACAATGTCGCCGTCGTTGAAGTACTTGATGGTCTCGTCGATCGCGGCGAGGAAAGCCTCCTCGGAACCGAGATCGTCGTGGGTGACCCGGGTGGCGCTCGAGGGGGCCTCGATGCTGCTCGTCATGTGGGCGGTTGCTCCGGTCGGATGGGTTGTCACAGCAGGCTGGTGTCGCGGTGACCTGTTCGCGCCAGCGGATCCGTCGCCGGGCACACCGAACGATCGCCTAGTGAGATCATGATGTGGCTCCGTCGACCGCGCACCTGCTCCCTGCCGAGGCAACGCGATCCGCGAGCGCATCGTCTAGCCTACCGTGCGCATTACCACAGCGTGCAAGCCCTCCCGGCTTCTCGCCGTGTGATGACCTGCGAAAGCCGAACAATCGCCCGGAAACCGCCCCTGCTGTCTCGTCGGTCACACCAGCCACAACGGCACCAAGCGGGCGGGGTACCCGGCCGGCGACGGGACCGTGCCGGCGGGTCGGCCGGCCCACCACCCTGGACGGCCGCGCCGGGGCCTAGCGTGAGCGGGTGGATGACGACAGCCGGGTGACCCGGCGCCGGGTGGGTGACGCCGAGGCCCGGCGGGCCAACCGCGGCTGGTGGGACACCGACGCCGACGACTACCAGGCCGAGCACGGCGCGTTCCTCGGCGACGTGGACTTCGTCTGGTGCCCCGAGGGACTGCGCGAGGCCGACGCCCGACTGCTCGGTGACCTGCCCGGACGCCGGGTGCTGGAGGTGGGCTGCGGCGCCGCGGCCGCCGCCCGCTGGCTGGCCACCCAGGGCGCCCGGCCGGTCGCCTTCGACCTGTCCGCCGGCATGCTGCGGCACGCCGCGGAGGCCGCCGACCGCACCGGGGTACGCGTACCGCTGGTGCAGGCCGACGCGCTCGCCCTGCCGTTCGCCGACCGGTCGTTCGACCTCGCCTGCACCGCCTTCGGCGCGATCCCGTTCGTGGACGACTCGGCGGCCCTGCTCGCCGAGGTGTACCGGGTGCTGCGCCCCGGCGGCCGGTGGGTCTTCTCGGTGACCCACCCGATGCGGTGGATCTTCCTCGACGACCCGGGCGAGAGCGGGCTGACCGCCGTGCACTCGTACTTCGACCGCTCCCCCTACGTGGAGCAGGACGAATCCGGCGTGGCCACCTACGTTGAGCAGCACCGGACCCTCGGCGACCGGATCCGGGAGCTGGTCGGGGCCGGGTTCCGGCTACTGGACCTGGTGGAGCCCGAGTGGCCGGCGGGGCACGAGGGCATCTGGGGACAGTGGAGCCCGCTGCGCGGGCGACTCTTCCCCGGCACCGCCATCTTCGTCACCGAGAAGCCCGCCGACTGAGCGTCGCAGTCGCGGTGCAGCCTGCGCCGCATCGATCGGCGGTAGTCTCGCCCCATGAGCGCGGAGCCCATCGCGACACCACCTGGCCCCTGGTGTCCGGACCCGATGCGGCAGCAGCGTGCCGACTACACGCTCGCGGACCTGCGCACCCTGCCGGACGACGCCCCCCGCGTCGAACTCGTCGACGGGGTCATCCAGGTGACACCCTCCCCCACCCTGGGCCATCAGGACATCTCCCTTCTGCTGAGCCGCTGGCTGCTGCAGCACGCGCCCGGCGACCTGCGGGTCACTCAGGCCGTTGGTGTCGGGCTCAGCTCCAACACCAGCCGACAGCCGGATGTCCTGTTGCGCCGCGCCGACGTGCCATCCGACCGGTCCATGCTTCGGCCGTCGGATGTCGTACTCGCCGTGGAGATCGTTTCGCCCGGCACCCGACGGGTCGACCGGTTTGCCACGCGCGGCGAGTACGCCGCCGCCGGCATCCCGTTCTACTGGCGGATCGAGCAGGACCCGGTGCACGTCTACGCGTACCGGATCGGCGACCGGGTGGGGCCTGGCGGGGAGCGGCAGTACGAACAGGTCACCGACGGGGCAAACGTGATCGAGTTGACCGAGCCCTTTGAGATCAAGCTGCCGATCGCCGAGATCACGCCGTAGCCCGCCCGGGCCGGCCGGTCGTTTCGCCCCGGCGGTGCCGGGTAGCCGGAACGTATGGCCGAGCAGAGGGATTTCCGTGAAGGCGACCACGTCTCCTGGGCCAGTCACAGCGGCCGGGCGTACGGCGTGATCAAGGAGAAGCTGATTGATCGGACGCACGTACGCGGGCACGCGGTGAACGCGACCGAGGACGAGCCGCAGTACCGCATCCGCAACGACGACTCGGGCCGGGACGTGGCCCACCGCCCGGAGGTGCTGCGCCATGAGCGGAGCTGACGACGGCCGGGACACCTACCGGGAGTTCACCGAGGCGGTCAACATGAAGCCCGGCGAGCTGTCGTCCTGGCTGGAGAGCGACGAGTCGAAGCAGGTCGGCTGGCACAAGGGCGGTAGCTCCGGCGGCGGCGAGTCGGTCGGGCACGAGTCCGGTCGAAAGATCATCGACCTGTTGCGCCGCAAGCGCGGCGACCTGTCGGAGGGCGACTACAAGCACATGCGCAAGGTGGTCGGCTACGTCCGCCGGCACATGGCCCAGCGCCCCTCCGGCAACGTCCGGGACACCAAGTGGCGCTGGTCGCTCATGAACTGGGGCCACGACCCCCTCAAGGGTCCACTTCCGCCCCCGGGCGGCCCGTCCCGGCGGGCCCTCGATCGGCACGGCACACCGCCGAAGGAGCGCCGGGGACCCGGACGCTGACCCACCACTCCGACGCCACCATGCTGGCAACAGCGCGGACCACGGAAGCGTCAGTGGTCGGCGCTGTTCCAGTCCCGACCCTCGCCGACCGACACCTCCAGCGGCACCGACAGCGGGTACGCCTCACCCATCTCCCGCCGGACCAGCGCCTCCAGCGCCTCGCGCTCACCCGGCGCGACCTCGAAGACCAACTCGTCGTGCACCTGCAACAGCATCCGGGAGCGCAGCCCGACCTCGCCCAGCGCCGTGTCGACGTGCAGCATCGCCAGCTTGATGATGTCGGCCGCCGAGCCCTGGATCGGGGCGTTGAGCGCCATCCGCTCGGCGATGTCGCGGCGCTGCCGGTTGTCACTGCCCAGATCCGGCAGGTAGCGACGCCGGCCCAGGATGGTCGAGGTGTAGCCGTCCTGGCGGGCCCGGGCAACCACCTGGTGCAGGTAGTCACGCACCCCGCCGAACCCGGCGAAGTAGTTCTCCATCAGCCCGCGTGCCTCTTCGGTGCCGATGCTGAGCTGCTGGGACAGCCCAAACGCGCTCAGCCCGTACGCCAGGCCGTAGTTCATCGCCTTGATCTTGCGGCGCTGGTCCGGGGTGACCTCGTCGACCGGCACTCCGAAGACCGACGAGGCGGTCACCGCGTGGAAGTCGGCGCCGGAGTTGAACGCCTCGATCAGCGCGTCGTCCGAGGACAGGTGCGCCATGATGCGCATCTCGATCTGGCTGTAGTCGGCGGTCAGCAGGCACTCGTAGCCCTCGCCCACCACGAACGCCCGGCGGATCCGCCGGCCCTCCTCAGTGCGGATCGGGATGTTCTGCAGGTTGGGCTCGGTGGAGGAGAGCCGCCCGGTGGCCGCCACCGTCTGGTTGAAGGTGGTGTGGATCCGGCCGTCGTCGGAGACCGACTTGAGCAGACCGTCGACGGTCGACTTGAGCTTGGCCACGTCCCGGTGGCGCAGCAGGTGGGCCAGCACCGGGTGCGGATTCTGCGCGTAGAGCCACTGCAGAGCGTCCGCGTCGGTGGTGTAACCGGTCTTGATCTTCTTGGTCTTGGGCAGGCCCAGCTCGGTGAAGAGGATCTCCTGCAACTGCTTGGGCGAGCCGAGGTTGAACTCCCGGCCCACCGCCTCGTACGCGCCCTGCGCGGCGGCCTTCACCTCGGCGGCGAAGTGCGCCTCCAGCTCCGACAGGTAGTGCGTGTCGGCGGCGATGCCGGTGCTCTCCATGGCGGCCAGCACCCGCATCAGCGGCAGCTCCACCCCGGCCATCAGCCGGGCGGACTGCTCACCGTCGCGGGACAGCTCGGCGTCGATCGCGTCGGCCAGGTCGAGGGTGGCGCGGGCCTGGAGCATGAGGTTCTGCTCGGCCACGCCCTCGTCGCCCAGCCCGTCGAGGGTGAGCTGGCCGGTCTCCGGCGCGTCCACCCGCAGCTCGCGGTGCAGGTAGCGCAGCGCCAGGTCGCTGAGGTCGTAGGACCGCTGGTCGGGGCGGGCCAGGTACGCGGCGATCTGGGTGTCCCGGACGATGCCGGCCAGCTCCCAGCCGTGCGCGCCGCAGGCCAGCACGGCCGGCTTGCTGTCGTGCAACACCTTGGGCCGCTGCGCGTCGGCCAGCCAGCCGGCCAGCGCACTCTCGTCGGCCGGGTCGAGCCCCGCCGGGTCGACCCAGGCCGCCGCGCCGCCGGCGGTGGCCAGCGCCAGGCCGGCGACGGAGGCGCTGTGCCGGCGGTTGGGGCCGGTGTCGAGCTTGACCGCCATCCCGACCGGGGTGCCGGTCGGGGCGTGCGCGGCCAGCCAGCCGGCCAGCGCGCCGGGCGCGGTGAGCACCTCGCCGGTGAGGTCGAAGCCGGACTCGGCCTCCGGCTCGACCGACTCCAGGTACTGGTAGAGCCGGTCGCGCAGGATGCGGAACTCCAGGGTGTCGAAGACCTGGTGCACCGCCTCCCGGTCCCACCCGGCCCACCGGGTGTCCTCCGGGCGCAGCGGCAGCTCCAGGTCGGAGACAAGGCAGTTGATCTCGTAGTTGCGGATCACGTCGGCGAGCCGCTCGCGCAGGCTGTCGCCGGCCTTGCCCTTGATCTCGTCCGCGCGGGCGATCACGCCATCCACCCCGCCGTACGTGGTGATCCACTTGGCCGCCGTCTTCGGGCCGACGCCCGGAACGCCGGGCAGGTTGTCGCTGGTCTCGCCGACCAGCGCGGCCAGGTCGCGGTAGCGCTCCGGACCGACGCCGTACTTCGCCTCGATCGCCGCCGGGTCCATCCGGGCCAGGTCGGAGACGCCCTTGCGCGGGTAGAGCACCGTTACCTGGTCGCCGACCAACTGGAAGGCGTCCCGGTCACCGGTGCTGATCAGCACCGTCATGCCCTGGTCACGGGCCTGGCAGGCAAGCGTGGCGATGACGTCGTCGGCCTCGTAGCCCTCCATCTCCACCACCGGGATCTGCAGCGCGGCCAGGACCTCCTTGACCAGGCTGACCTGGCCCTTGAAGTCGGTCGGGGTCTCGCTGCGGCCGGCCTTGTACTCCGCGTACTTCTCCGTGCGGAAGGAGCGGCGGGAAACGTCGAAGGCGACGACGATGTGCGTGGGCTGCTCGTCACGCAGCACGTTGATCAGCATCGAGGTGAAGCCGTAGACCGCGTTGGTGGGCTGGCCCGTCGTGGTGGAGAAGTTTTCCACCGGCAGGGCGAAGAACGCCCGGTATGCCAGGGAGTGTCCGTCGACGAGGAGCAGGCGCGGCGTCGTAGCTGTCACGGCAGCGACTCTAGTCCGTCGCACCGACATCCCCGGGCGGCGGCACCGCGCGTCCGACAGCGGAACGGACGGCCGGCCCAAAAGCCGACGGCCGGCCACCCCGCGAGGGATGGCCGGCCGCCGGTCGGGATGGCTCAGGCCACGCCGAGGTACGCCTCCTTGACCGACGGATCGTGCAGCAGGTCCTGACCGGACCCCTCCTTCACGATCTGACCGGTCTCCAGCACGTAGCCGCGGTGCGCCCGGGAGAGCGCCTGCTGGGCGTTCTGCTCCACCAGCAGGATCGTGGTGCCCTGCTGGTTGATCTCCGTGATGATGTCGAAGATCTGCCGGATCACCAACGGGGCCAGACCCATCGACGGCTCGTCGAGCAGCAGCAGCTTCGGCCGGCTCATCAGCGCCCGGCCGACCGCGAGCATCTGCTGCTCGCCGCCGGAGAGCGTGCCGCCGGCCTGCTTGCGCCGCTCGGCCAGCCGCGGGAAGAGGGTCAGCACCCGGTCCAGGTCGGCGGCGATGCCGGCGGAGTCCCGCCGGGTGTACGCCCCCATGTCCAGGTTCTCCATGACCGTCATGCCCGGGAAGATCTGCCGCCCCTCCGGCGACTGACACAGCCCCCGGACCACCCGCAGGTCGGCCCGGAGCTTGCTGATGTCCTCGCCATTGAACGTGATCTTTCCGGTGGCGAGCGACCGGGTCCCGGAGATGGCCCGCATGGTGGTGGTCTTACCGGCGCCGTTCGCGCCGATCAGGGCCACCACCTCGCCCTCGTTCACGGTGAGGCTGATGCCGTGCAGCGCCTCGATCCGGCCGTAGGCAACGGCGACGTTCTCGAGCTCAAGCAGCGTCATCGGCGGGCTCCCCCAGGTATGCGGCGATCACCTTCGGATCGCGGCTGACCTCCGCGGGCGCGCCCTCGGCGATCTTGCGGCCGAACTCCAGCACCACGATCCGGTCGGTGACCCCCATGACCAGCCGCATGTCGTGCTCGATGAGCAGGACGGTCAGGCCCATGTCACGGATCCTGCGGATCAGGTTGAGGAGATCCTCCTTCTCCGCCGGGTTGAAGCCGGCGGCCGGCTCGTCCAGGCAGATCAGCTTCGGCTCGGTGGCCAGCGCCCGGGCGATCTCCAATCGGCGCTGGTAGCCGTACGGCAGGTTGCGCGCCTCGTCGTTGGCCCGGTCGGCGATCCCGACGAACCGCAGCAGCTCGAGCGCCTTGGACTCGGCCGCCCGCTCCTCGAGGATGTGCCGGGACAGACCGAAGATCTTCGCGGCCGACAGGCGCACCTGCTGCCAGGTCCGGACGATCCCGGACTCGGCGGTGACCTGCGGCAGCTCCTCCGGCTTGGGCCGAACCCGGTAGAGCCGGAACAGCGCCCCGGGCACGCTCGTCTTGTGCCGGGAGTCCGTGCCGACCATGACGTTCTCCAGCGCCGTCATCTCCGGGAAGAGACGGATGTTCTGGAACGTCCGGGAGATGCCCAACTGGCTGATCTGGTGCGGCTTGCGGCCGGTCACCTTCTGGCCGCGGAACCGGACCGCCCCGGAGGTCGGCTTGTACACCCCGGTCATCACGTTGAAGCTGGTGGTCTTGCCGGCACCGTTCGGCCCGATGAGGCCGAGGATCTCGCCCTCGTAGATCTGGAAATTGATCTTGTCGAGGGCGACCACGCCGCCGAAGCGGAGCGTGACGTCGTCGACTTCGAGCAGTACCGACCGCGGTCCCGGCTGAGTCGGGATCTTCGGCGCCGCGGTGCTGGTGGTCTGGTCAGACATGAGCTGGTGCCTCCTCTGCCTCCGCCGCGCGGTCCTTCAACTCGCGGGCACGCCGCCGGCTCGGGACGAGGCCCTGCGGACGCAGGATCATCACGAGCACCATGGCCAGACCGAAGACCAGCCACCGGTAGTCGGCGAAGTCGCGGAACCGCTCCGGCAGGTACGCCAGCAGCACCGCGCCGAGCGAGACGCCGATCATGTTGCCGGAGCCACCGACCACCACCATGGCGACGAAGAGGATGGACAGGTTCGCGTTGAACTGGGTCGGGTCGATGAACGCGTTCCGGCTGCCGAACAGGAAGCCCGACAGGCCGCCGAGCGCCGCACCGATGGCGAACGCCCAGAGCTTGAACTTGAACGGGTACACACCCATCACCGCGGCGGCGTCCTCGTCCTCCCGAACGGCCAGCCACGCCCGGCCGACCCGGCTGTGCTCCAGCCGGCGAACCAGGAACACCATGATCAGCACGAAGGTGATCGCCAACCAGTACCAGGGCTTCGCGTCGATCAGGCCGAAGTACTTGTTGTCCGCTGCCGGCGCACCCTCTGGGCCGGGGATGGCCGAGATGCCCACCGGGCCGTTGGTCAGCCCGGTGGCGTTGCGGGCCACGATCCGGATGATCTCGCCGAAGCCCAGCGTCACGATGGCCAGGTAGTCACCGCGCAGCCGCAGCGTCGGCCAGCCCAGCAGCACCCCGGAGATCATCGTCAGCACGATCGCGATGAACAGGCAGATCGCCCAGGTCACCGCCCAGGTGGGCGGCAGGTTGAACTCCTGCTGGATCCACTTCACCACCGGCGAGTTCACCGAACCGAACAGCGCCACGCTGTACGCCCCGATGGCGAAGAAGCCGATGTAACCCAGGTCGAGCAGGCCGGCGAGGCCGACCACCACGTTCAGGCCGATCGCGACCAGCACGTAGATGGCGCAGACGAAGAGCACACCCGCCCAGTTGTTACCGCCGTCGATCGAGTCGGTACGCAACCAGGTCAGGCCCGGAATGCCGAGCAGCGGCAGGTAGTAGAGGAACGCCACGAAAGCGGCCAGCCCGAGGGCCTGCTGCCACTTCGTCAGCGCCCGCCAGCGGTCGCCGACACTGGTCAGCAGGCTCACCCGGCGGCGATCAGCGGAGCGAATCTTGTCGATCATGCGCGGGCCCTCCCGAGCGACTCGCCCAACAGACCGGTCGGCCGGAACATCAGCACCACGATCAGCACCACGAAGGCGATGACGTCCTCCCAGTTGGAGGCGAACAGCGTGGCGCCGTAGACCTCGACGATGCCGAGGAAGAGGCCACCCAGCAGCGCGCCGCGCAGGTTACCGATGCCGCCCAGGACCGCGGCGGTGAACGCCTTGAGGCCGAGCACGAAGCCGATGCTGTTCTGGGTGAAGCCGAACCGCATGCTCCACAACAGAGCGGCGGCACCGGCCATGATCCCACCGAGCACGAAGATCAGCATGATCACGCGCTCCTGGTTGACGCCCATCAGCGCGGCGGTCTCCGGGTTCTGGGCAACCGCCCGCACACCGCGGCCGTACCGGGTGCGGTTGATGAACCAGTCCAGCAGCGCCATCATCGCCACGGCCGCGACGAAGACGATCACCTGGATGTTCGTGATCGCCGTGTTGCCGATGGTGAACAGGGTCTCCTGCTGGATGATCGTCGGCATACCGACGATCTGCCGGGGCCGGCCGAACGCCGCCGGCAGCACTCCACCGAGCAGCTTGGGCAGCACCTGCCCGAAGAGCTCCACGAAGACCAGCGACAGACCGATCGCGGTGATCAGGAAGATCAGCGGCGGCGCGTTCTTACGCCGCAAAGGCCGGTACGCGATCCGCTCGAGCGCCAGAGCCGTACCGCCCGAGGCGGCCGCCGCGACGAGCAGGCCGAGCACCAGGAACAGGATCGCCTGGCCGACGGGCGGGTTATTTTCCACCCCGAGCTGGTTCCAGAGGATCAGCACCGCGAAGGTACCGACCATGAACACCTCGGAGTGGGCAAAGTTGATCAGACGAAGGACGCCATAGACGAGGGTGTAGCCGAGGGCGATCAGGGCGTAGATGGCGCCCTTGGACAGGCCATCGACCGTGTGCTGGCCGAGATGGCCGATCAGTTCATCGAAATGCACCGGGGGTCTCCTTGAATCGAGTGCGGCCGGGGTGAGACACCCCGGCCGCACTCCAGTGCCTGGGCGTCAGCTGAGCTTGAGCTCCTGCAGCGCCTCGATCGCGGTGCCCTTGATCTGGTAGGCCCAGATGACGACCTTCGTCGGGTCGACGTCACCCTTGGCATCGAACTTGATGTACTTCGACACGCCCTGCTTGTCGTACGCCTTGACGTACGCCAGGATCTCCGCCCGGGTCTTCTTGCCGTCCTTGAAGGCGTCCAGGTAGATCTTCGCGCCGTCGAAGCCCTCCGCACCGTAGGAGCCCGGCGGGATGCCGTACTCCTTCTGGTAGTCGGCGGAGAAGGTGCCACCGGCCTTGTCGGCCGGGAGGCACGGGCAGGTGATGATGGCGCCCTCGGCGCCACCGGAGGCACCGGCCGGGAAGGCCGGGTCGTAGAGACCGTCCGGGCCGACGAACTTGGCCTGGACACCGGCGGCGCGCATCTGCTTCACCAGCGGCGCGGCCTCACGGGTGTAACCGCCGTAGAAGACGGTGTCCGCCTGCGCAGACTTGATCTTGGAGATGGTGGCGTCGAACTGCGCCTGCCGCTCCTGGATCTTGTCCTTGTTCACCACCAGCGGGCCGAGCTGCTTGCCCAGCTCCTCGGTGATGCCCGCGCCGTACGCGCTGGCGTCATCGATCAGGAAGACCTTCTGCGCGTTCTGCGTCTTCAGGTAGCTCGCCACCGCGCCGGCCTGCGTGCCGTCGTTGCCGACGACCCGGAAGAAGGACGTGTTGCCCTTCTGGGTCAGGTCGGTACGGGTCGCCGACGGGCTGACCATCGCCAGGCCCGCGGCCTGGTAGATCGGCATCGTCGCGTCCGACTCACCGGAGAAGTGACCACCGATGACACCGAGGAACGAGTTGTCACCCGCGATCTGGTTCGCGAACGGGGTCGCCACCGCGGGGTCACCCTGGGTGTCGAACTCCTGCATGGTGACCTTGCAGTTCGGGTTCGCCTCGTTGAACTGCTTCAGGGCGAGCTTCGCGCCGTTCAGCGACGGGATCACCAGACCCGCGTTGTCACCCGTGAACGCGCCGAAGATCGCGATCTTGCCACCGCAGTCACCGGACGCGGTCCCACCCTCGTTGCCACCGGAATCCTGGCAACCAGCCGCGACCACCAGGGTCGCGGCGAGCGCAACGGTACCCAGCGCCCGTACATAGCTTCGCCTCACGGCTTCCTGACCTCCTCCAGATGCGGACGCGGCTGACCCGAAGCGACGGCGACAGCAGCAAACCCGCAATTCCACCCACCCCGCAGGGACTCCCCCTGCGTAACGGCTCGTGATGGCGGAGCGTACCGACACCGCACACCGTCCCGGAAGGCCTGAACGGGGGGTCTGCGAAACCGTTACGAAGACGTGCGCAATCCTGTCGATGTCCGTAACAGGTGAATCCGTCGGTCGGTCCTTAACCCCGCGCCCGGTCGAAGCCCACCCGCGCCGGCCCGGACGAGCACGCCCCGCACGAAAGGCCACCTGACCTGCGGAAACGACTCGGCCCACCCCAGCCGGGACCGGACCGCCGGCAGTCAGGAGCCGGGTGCACCCGCCCACCAGAGACCGGCCCGCGAGCCGTCGTCCGCCACCAACCACCACCGGTCACCCACCGCCACCAGCGCCACGTCCCGATCGGCCCCCGCCGGCACATCGAGCGGCATCGCGGCCTCCCGCCACGACCCACCCCGATCCGCCGAGACCCACACCGAGTGCCGCGCACCGTCGGCGACGGCGACGACCAGCCGGTCCCCGGCGACGACCAGCGACGTCACCCCCGGCACCCCCGACCCGGCCCGGCGCCCGAACGCCCCGGCGGCCACCCAGCCCGTCGCCTCCTGCCGCCACGCGCCGAACGTCGACCCGCGCAGCCCGACCGCCACCGGCACCCCGCCGACCAGCACCACGCGCTGCAACTCCTCGTACTCCGGACCGCCCGGCAGCACGGTGCGCCGCCACGACCGCCCGTCCGGCGACGACCACACCGCCGGATCGCGGTCGATCCGGCCCGCCGGCAGCAGGCCACCCACCGCCAGCCAGCCCGGCGGCGCCGCCACCGCGTCGAACGCCCAGGTCACCCCGACCGCATCGCTGGCCAGCTCCGGTGCGCCCTCCACCAGCGCGAACTCCGCCGCCGGCGGCGACGACACCCAGGAGGCGGCGCCCGCCGAGCGGTTGCCGACGATCAGCCAGCCCGGCGCTCCGGCCGCCAACCGGGAGACGTTCACCGCCGTCGGCCCGCCGTACGTCTCGAACGACGCCTGCACCTCGACCAGCGCGCCGTCCGGCAGCTGCCGCCAGGTGCTGATCCGCGGATAGCCGTGCGCCCCGCCGACCTTGGCGCCGATCACCGCCGCCTTCCCGTCGCGGCAGGCCACCGACGACAGCACGTTCTGCCGCCCGTAGAAGGAATCCGCACGCACCGGCACGACCGTCCAGGTCGCACCGTCCACGCTGGTCCAGGCCGCCGGACGGGTGCCGCCACTGGTGTCGGCGACACCACCGACCAGGAACCACCGGCCCGCGCAGGCCGCCCCGTCGCGCAGCAGCAGGCGGCCCGCGCCACCCGGCGGCGCCGGCAGCGTCAGCGGCTGCCACGCCGGCCGGAGCGCCGGCTCGGCGGCGGCCGTCGACCCGGCGCCGGTCGAGGCGCCGCCGGTCGGCTCGGCGGAACCGTCGCAGCCGGAGACCAGCAGCGCGAAGAGGCCGAACACCGCGATCACCCGTCGGACGGTCACGGGTCGATGCTATTCCCCGGAGGCGCCGCGCGGTGGCCCCCGATCCCGGGCGTGCCCCAAACCGAGACGTCCGCCGCCACCGAAAAACGGAGACGATCAGACGGTCGGCTGCGTCACTTCGCCGCCGGCGGTCTCGGCGAGGATCCGCTCGGCGACCTCCTTCATGGTCATCCGGTGGTCCATCGCCGTGCGCTGGATCCACTTGAACGCCTGCGGCTCGGTCATCCCGTACGTGGTCATCAGCGCGCCCTTGGCGCGTTCCACCGTCTTACGGATCTCCAGGCGGTCGGTCAGGCCCGCCACCTCCGCCTCCAGCGCGGCGACCTCCGAGTAACGCGACAGCGCGATCTCCACCGCCGGGACCAGGTCGCTCTTCTGGAAGGGCTTCACCAGGTACGCCATCGCGCCGGCCGCCCGCGCCCGTTCCACCAGGTCACGCTGGCTGAACGCGGTAAGGATGATCACCGGGGCGATCCGGGCGCCGGCGATGCGCTCGGCGGCGGCCAGCCCATCCATGATCGGCATTTTGATGTCGAGGATGACCAGGTCGGGCTTCAACTCCTCGGCGAGGCGGACGGCGGTCTCGCCGTCGCCGGCCTCCCCCACCACCTCGTAGCCCTCTTCGACCAGCATCTCGGCCAGGTCGAGCCGGATCAGCGCCTCGTCCTCGGCGATCAGCACCCGCCTGCGCTCGGCATCCGTCGGCGTCTCGGCCACCAGCCCTACCCCCACCATCGTTCCTGCACGGCTACCACCCATGCTCCCGCAGAAGCGTAGTCGGGTACAGTAAGCGGCACTCGCCGGGATGGTGGAACGGCATACACGGAAGTCTCAAACACTTCTGCCCGAAAGGGCTTGCGGGTTCGAATCCCGCTCCCGGCACTCTGTCATACACCTGTTCGACCATGTGGGCGTGCATCCACCGCAGATGCGGGCACGAGCCCGCGCCCTCCGCGCTCACGGACACGACATCCGCTCGGTAGCCCGCACGCTTTCCCTGCCGTACACCACGGTCTGGCACTGGTGCGTCGATCGACCCGAGCCAGCGACGTTCGGCCCAGCCCTACGGTGCTTCCGTTGCTCGCCAGATGTCGACACTCCGACCGACTCCGCCGCCTACGCCTACCTGCTCGGCGTCTATCTCGCCGGTGGACACCTGGTGACGACCGATCGGGTGCCGGTACTGCGCGTCTACTGTTCCGACGCGTGGCCCGACCTCATCGACGCCGTTGCCGCGGCGATGAAAGCAGTCCTCGCCAACAAGGTCCAGCACATCCAGAAGCAGGGCTGCGTCGCGGTGCAGAGCACCGACAGGCACTGGCCCTGCCTGCTCCCGCAGCACGGGCCGGGCAAGAAGCACGAGCGGCCGATCGTCCTCGCCGACTGGCAGCGGCCGATCATCGAGAGCGATCCCGGCCACTTCCTGCGCGGCCTGTTCCACTCGGACGGCTGTCGGTTGGCCAATCGAGTGACGGTGCGGGGCAAGGAGTATGTCTACCCGCGCTACATGTTCTCGAACAGGTCGACCGACATCATGTCGTTGTGCCAGTGGGCGCTGGACCTGCTCGGCATCTCTTGGCGAATGAACCTGTCGTGGTCGCTGTCGGTGGCGCGGCGTGACGCCGTCGCCGCGCTGGACCGGCACGTCAGCCCGAAGTCCTGACCTGCCCTCCGCGACCTGAGCTGAGCCGACCGGGCGGTCAGCCGAGGATGGCGAGCGCCTGGGCGAGGTCGGCGCGCAGGTCCTCGGGGTCCTCCAGCCCGACCGAGAGCCGCAGCAGCGCGGCGGCGGGCTTCGCGTCGCCCTCGACCGGCCGGTGGGTGAGCGAGGCGGGGTGCTGGATCAGGGTGTCCACGCCGCCGAGGGACACCGCGTGGGTGATCAGCCGGCAGGCCCCGGCGACGGCGGCCGCGGCGGGTGCGCCGCCGCGTACCTCGAAGGCCAGCAGGCTGCCGGGTCCGGCCATCTGCCGGCCGACCAGCGCCGCCGGGTCGTGCACCGACGGGTGGTGCACGCGGTGTACGGCCGGGTGGTCGGCGAGCCAGCCGGCGAGCTTCTCGGCGGTGGCCTGCTGGGCGCGGACGCGCAGCGGCAGGGTCTGCAGGCCGCGGTGCAGCAGGTAGCCGCCGAGCGGGTGCAGGATCGCGCCGGTGACCGCGCGGACCTGGCGCAGTCGGACGGCCCAGTCGGCGTCGCAGGCGACGACGCCCGCGAGGACGTCGCCGTGCCCGCCGATGCTCTTGGTGGCGCTGTGCAGCACGAGGGCGGCGCCGTGCCGGGCCGGCTGTTGCAGCACGGGGGTGGCGACGGTGTTGTCGACCAGCAGCGGGACGTCGCCGGCGGCGGTGGCGATGGCGGCGATGTCGACCAGGTCGAGGGTGGGGTTGGCCGGCGTCTCGACGATGACCAGCGCGGTGTCCGGGCGGATGGCGGCGGCGACCTCGTCGGGACGGGCCCAGCTGACGGTGGTACCGAGCAGGCCGGTGGCGAGCACGTGGTCGGTGCCGCCGTACAGCGGTCGGACGGCGACGATGTGGCGGTGGCCGTCCCGGGCGGCGGCGAGCAGGGTGGCGGTGAGCGCGGCCATGCCGCTGGCGAAGGCGACGGCCTGGGCGGTGCCTTCCAGCTCGGCGAGGGCGGTCTCGAAGCGGGCCACGGTCGGGTTCCACAGCCGTTGGTAGACGGCGCTGCCCTCGGCGGGAAGGAGGCCGCCGGTGGCGAGCTGCTCGTAGGCGTCCCCACCGGCGTCGACCGAGGGCAGCGGGTTGGTGGTGGACAGGTCGATCGGCGGTACGTGGACGCCGAGCGCCCGCAGGTCGTCGCGGCCGGCGTGTACGGCTGTCGTGTCCACCATCGTCATGCCGGTAGCGTCGAACATCCGCCGCGAACAGGGCAATGGCTTGGAAGATAATTCTGTCCCTGGCGCTGGCTTCGCTGAAGGATTCGGGCGAGGATGGCGCAATGCCCCCTGATCCGAACGATGTGCGGCCGTACCCGGCCCTGGACGAGGTGGACCGCGCGATCCTGACCGAGCTGGCCGCGGACGGCCGGTTGCCGAACAACGCCCTCGCCGAGCGGGTGGGGGTGGCGCCCTCCACCTGCCTGACCCGCACCCGCGCGCTGCGCGAGCGCGGCGCGATCCGTGGCTTCCACGCCGAGGTTGACCCGGCCGCGCTCGGCCTGCCGTTGCAGGCGCTGGTGTCGGTCCGGCTGACGGCGCACGAGCGGGCCGCGGTGGACGCGTTCCGGGCCCGGTCGGTGCGGCTGCCCGGGGTGGTGTCGGTGTTCCACGTCGCCGGCGCGGAGGACTACGTGCTGCACGTGCGGGCCGCGTCCGGGGACGCGCTGCGCGACTTCGTGCTGGACCACCTCGCCGTCGATCCGGTGGTGCAGCACACCCAGACCAGCCTGATCTTCGAACAGGCCCGCGGGATGGGCTGAGCAGCGCCGGGACTGCGAGCGGTCCGATCGAATGCCGGCCAAGCGGAACAAAAGCGTCCGGTGACGGGTTGGCCAAGCGTGTGATCACCGTACCGTTGTCTGTTCTTGATCTTGCTCCGGTCGCCAAGGGCACCACCGCCGGCGCGGCGCTGCAGGCCACCACCGAGCTGGCCCGGCGCACCGAGGAGCTGGGCTATCACCGTTTCTGGGTGGCCGAGCACCACAACATGCCGGCGATCGCCAGCTCCGCTCCCGCCGTGCTGCTCGCCCACCTGGCCGCGAACACCTCGACGATCCGGCTCGGGTCGGGCGGGGTGATGCTGCCCAACCACGCGCCGCTGGTGGTGGCCGAGCAGTTCGGCACCCTGGAGGCGTTGCACCCCGGCCGGATCGACCTGGGCATCGGCCGCGCGCCGGGCACCGACCAGGTGACCGCGCTGGCGCTGCGCCGCACCATGGAGGGGCTGTCGGCCGAGGGCTTCCCCCGTGAGCTGGCCGACCTGATGAACTACTTCAGCGGGGAGCGCCCCGGGCAGATCATCGCCACCCCGGGGCGGGGTGAGCAGCCGGCCGTGTGGCTTCTCGGCTCCAGCGGTTTCAGCGCCCAACTGGCCGGCCTGCTCGGCCTGCCGTTCTCCTTCGCGCACCACTTCAGCTCGGCGAACACCCTGCCGGCGCTGGCGCTGTACCGGCAGAATTTCCGGCCGTCGCAGTGGCTGGACAAGCCGTACGCGATGGTGGCGGTCAACGCGGTCTGCGCGGAGACCGACGAGCGGGCCGAGTGGCTGGCCGGACCGAGCGCGCTGTCGTTCCTGAAGCTGCGCTCCGGCCGGCCGGAGCCCCTCTCCACGCCCGAGGAGGCGGCGGCGTACCCGTACAACGAGATCGAGCGCGAGTTCGTGGAGCAGCGCCGCGACGGTCAGGCGATGGGTTCGCCGGAGACGGTGCGCCGGCAGTTGACCGATCTGGTGGAGCGGACCGCCGCGGACGAGCTGATGCTGACCACGCTGGTCTACGACGTGCAGGACCGGGTGCGCTCGTACGAGCTGATCGCCGAACAGGTGGCGGGCGGCCTGCACCGGGCGGCGTGAAACACGATCTTCACGTCACCGTCACCCTGGCGACCCGGACGGTGCCTAACGTAGGTTCCGGTGGTGGTACGGCATCCCCGGTCGGGACGGGTCGGGAATGCCGCGGTGTGGCGCACCGGGCCGGAGCTGAGCGGATTCCGCGGCTACGGCCCGGTGCCTGCCACCCACGTCGACCTTGAAGACCTCCAGCCCCGGGTCGAGGTCGCCCACACTCGACTCTTGCCCCGGCGAACGATGCCTGATCAACTCGTCCGGGTGAGCGCCCCACACATGGATCCCGACGAGTTCCGCCGCGCCGGCCACGCCGTCATCGACTGGATCGCCGACTACTGGGCCACGCTGGAGCAGCGTCCGGTGGCTCCGGCCGACCCGCCGGGCACGGTGGCCGCCGCCCTGCCGGCCTCCCCGCCCACCGCCTGCGAGCCGGTTGAGGCGGTCCTCGCCGACCTGGACGCGATCGTCGTACCGGGGCTCACCCACTGGCAGCACCCGGGCTTCTTCGGCTACTTCCCGGCCAACACGTCCGGTCCGAGCCTGCTCGGCGACCTGGTCAGCTCCGGGCTCGGCGTGCAGGGCATGCTCTGGGCCAGCAGCCCGGCCTGCACCGAGCTGGAGACCGTGATGATGGACTGGCTGGCCCAGTTGCTGGACCTGCCGCAGCGGTTCCGCTCGAGCGGCAGCGGCGGCGGAGTGATCCAGGACTCGGCCTCCTCGGCGACCCTGGTGGCCACCCTGGCCGCCCTGCACCGGGCCAGTGGAGGCCGCTGGCGCGACGCCGGCATCGACCGGCGCTACCGCGCGTACACCTCCGTGCACGGGCACTCCTCCATCGAGAAGGCCGTGCGGATCACCGGGCTGGGCAGCGACGGGGTCCGCCCGATCGAGGCGGACCCGGAGACCCTGGCGCTACGGCCGGCCGCGCTGCGCGCCGCGATCGAGGCCGACCTGGCCGCCGGGGAGATCCCCGCCATCGTGGTCGCCACCATCGGCACCACCTCCACCACCGCCATCGACCCGCTGCCGGAGATCGGGGCGATCTGCGCCGAGTACGGGATCTGGCTGCACGTGGACGCCGCGTACGCCGGCGCCGCCGCCGTCTGCCCGGAGTTGCGCTGGTCGCACGCCGGCCTGGAGTACGCCGATTCGTACTGCTTCGACCCGCACAAGTGGCTGCTCACCGGCTTCGACTGCGACGCGTTCTGGGTGGCCGACCGCGGCGAGCTGGTCGAGGCGCTGACCGTACTGCCGGAGTTCCTGCGCAACGCGGCCAGCGAGTCCGGTGCGGTGATCGACTATCGGGACTGGCAGGTGCCGCTGGGCCGCCGGTTCCGGGCCCTGAAGCTGTGGTTCGTGCTGCGCTGGTACGGCGCCGAGGGGCTGCGCGCCCACATCCGCTCCGGGGTGGCGCTGGCCGCCCGGTTCGCCGACCGGGTCCGCGCCGACGGCCGGTTCGAGCTGGCGGCGGCGCACCCGTTCTCGCTGGTCTGCTTCCGGCTGCACGCCGACGACGACACCAACGCCGAGTTGCTGGCCCGGGTGAACGGCACCGGGCGGGTGCACCTGACGCACACCCGGGTGGCCGGCCGGTACACGCTGCGGCTGGCGGTCGGCTCGCCACAGACCGCCGAACGGCACGTCGACGAGGCGTGGGAACTGCTGACCGCCGCCGCCGACAACCTGCTCCGCCCGTGAAAGGAAGGGCCCTCATCAACGCCCCGTGTAGAGGAAGGTTCCCTTCCTGACAGGTTGCTTCGCTCAGCGGGCGGCTGGCGTACCCGTGCCGGCGAGCTCGGCCGGGACGGCGCCGACGGCCGCCGGGGCGGGAGGAACGTCGGCGGCGGGGGCGCTCGCCGCGAGGGCGGGCACGGCGGTGGCGCGGGCTTGGCGGGTACGGCGCAGGGCCCGCACGGCCAGCACCAGCGCGGCCAGCCAGCCGGCGGCCAGCAGGGCGTAGACCGCGGGGCGGACCGGGCCGTCCAGCTCGGCGGAGCGGATCAGGGTGCGGGCGTTGGTCAGCACGATCACGCCACCGACCGCCGCGCCGAGCAGTTGGGCCGGCACGATGCGCACCAGCCAGGCGGCCAGCGGTGCGGCGATGAGCCCGCCGATGAGCAGCGCGGCGACGGTGGGCAGCAGGAACCCCTCGCTGCCCAGCCCGATCAGGAAGCCGACGCTGGCCGCGCCGGCCACCACGAACTCGGCGGTGTCCACCGAGCCGATCACCTTGCGCGGCTCCAGGCGGCCGGACACCAGCAGCGCCGGAGTGGCCACCGGGCCCCAACCGCCGCCACCGGTGGCGTCGACGAAGCCGGCGACCAGGCCGAGCGGGCTGAGGAAGCGCCCCCTCAGCCGCCCACCGGCCCGGTCGGTACGCAGCGGCCGGGCGAAGCGGACCAACAGGTACGCGCCGAGCGTGAACAGGATGCCGGCCATCCACGGCGCGGCCGACTCGGTGGAGATCGAGCTGAGCAGGGTGGCGCCGGCGAACGCGCCGATCGCGCCGGGCAGCGCGATGCGGGTCACCACCCGCCAGTCGACGTTGCCGAACCGCCAGTGCGCCACCCCGGCGGCGAGCGTGGTGCCGATCTCGGCCAGGTGCACCGAGGCCGACGCGGCGGCCGGGGCGACCCCGGCGACCAGCAGCAGGGTGGACGACGTCAGCCCGTACGCCATGCCGAGTGAGCCGTCGATCAGCTGCGCGGCGAGCCCGACCAGAGCGAGGAGCAGCAGCTTGCGCACGAGCGCCCCCTGACTTTTCGGCATCTCCTATCGACTTGGTCGACAATGCGGCACGGGGCGGGCCGGGTCAAGTGCCCGATCGGTGGATGGGACGCCGGCGGTCAGATCCAGGCGCGCGGATCGGCGGCCAGCTCGGTGACCCGGGCGGGCAGCGCGTTCGCGGCCACGTCGCCGACGCTGACCAGCTCCAGGATCTCGCGCTCGCTGGCTCGCAGCGCGATCCAGACCTCCTGCAGCGCGCGGGCCGGGCCGTGATAGCCGAGCGTCTCCGGACGCTGCCCGCGTACGTGCGCGAGCGGCCCGTCGATCACCCGGATCACCTCCGCGAGGGAGATCTCCTCGGCCGGACGGGCCAGCCAGTAGCCGCCCTCCGGACCCCGCTGGGCGTGCACGATGCCGCCCCGGCGCAGCTGGAGCAGGATGCTCTCCAGGAACTTCGGCGGAATCTCCTGGGCACGGGCGATCTGGTCGGCCGTGACCGGCCGGCCCCGCCCGGGGCCGCTGGCCTTTGCGGCGAGCTCGGCGGCCGCGCGAAGGGCGTAGTCGACCCGAGCGGAGAGACGCATGTCGGCAAGGTTAGCCCGCTGGTCAGCCGGCTGGACGGGCGGCCCTCGGCCGATCGGCCACGCATCGACGAAAAGCCGGCCTGCTCATGTCTCGTCCGGGAGGCATTCGAGGACGGGTGAAGTGCGTCATGATCCGCCGCACGGTGGGCCCCGAAAAGCTGTTCCGAGGCGTCCTTATGCTGGGCGGGGAGTACGGCTGTCGGACCTTTGCGCGGGCTCCATCAGCACATTGATGAACACCCGGGTCCGACTCGGGGGGAAGGCACACGATGACCGATATCGCGACCCGCACCTGGGATGGCATGACCATCCCGGTCGCCGGCACCTATCGTCTCGATCAGGCGCACAAGCGGATCGGTTTCCTGTCGCGGCACATGATGGTGAGCCCGGTGCGGGGTGAATTCGCCGAGGCGACCGCGCAGATCTTCGTGGCGGAGGACCCACTGCTCTCCTCGGTGACCGCCACCATCGAGACCGCGAGCATCACCACCGGCAGCATCGACCGGGACACGCACCTGAAGAGTGCCGATTTCCTCGACGTGGAGCGCTATCCCACGCTTGAATATCGAAGCACGGGTATCAGTCGGCAGGGCAGCGAGGACCCGATCTTCTACTGGGCCCGCTTGCGAAAGCATCGACTCGCCGGACGAGGCAGAAGTCACAATCTCCCACCGCAGTCGGACCCGGCACCCGGACGATTCGTGCTCACCGGCGAGTTGACGGTGAAGGGCATCACCCGGGTGGTCGACCTTCGGGTGAATTTCGGCGGCGCTCGGCGCGATCCGTACGGACAGAACATCTTCGGATTCAGCGCGACGGCGGAAATCAACCGCGAGGACTACGGCCTGCTCTGGAATGTCGCGCTGGAAAGTGGCGGAGTTCTGGTCGGAAAGACCGTCCAGATCGAGATCGCCGGCGAGGGCATCCACCAACCCTGATCCGCCCGGCGCTCATCGATGCGACTGCGCCCGGCGGGACGGCCGCCCCCGCCGGACGCAGCCTGTGCTCAGAGGTGCGTGCCTGGCGGGGATGACGGCAGCCTCAGGCGCCGACGCGGCGCAGCAGGCCCTCCTGCACGGCGCTGGCGATCTGCCGGCCGTCGGTGGTGAACATCCGGCCGGTGGCCAACCCCCGGGCGCCGGACGCCGACGGGCTCCAGCAGTCGTAGAGGAACCACTCGTCGGCCCGGAACGGCCGGTGGAACCAGAGCGCGTGATCGAGGCTCGCGCCGACCACCCCGCCCGGCCCCCACACCTCGCCGTGCACGGAGAGCACCGAGTCCAGCAGGGTGAGGTCCGAGGCGTAGGTGAGCGCGCAGGCGTGCAGCAGCGGATCGTCCGGCAGCTTGCCGTCGATGCGCATCCAGACCCGCTGGTGCGGGTCGGCGGGACGGTCGCCGGGACGGACCCAGCCCGGCTCGCCGACGTAGCGCACGTCGATCGGGCGCGGAATCTGACCCCAGATGCCCAGCCGCTCCGGGTAGCGGGACAGCCGGTCGGTCATCGTCGGCACGTCCTGCGGGGCGGGCACGTCCGGCGGGGCCGGCGCCTGGTGGTCCAGCCCCTCCTCGGCCCGATGGAACGACGCCGACATGAAGAAGATCGGCTTGTCGTGCTGGAGCGCGACCGCGCGGCGGACCGAGAAGGACCGGCCGTCGCGGATGTTCTCCACCTGGTACTCGATCGGTTCGACCGGGTCGCCGGGGCGGACGAAGTAGCCGTGCAGGGAGTGCACGAACCGCTCCGGGTCGACCGTGCGGCCGGCGGCGACCAGCGCCTGGCCGGCGACCTGGCCGCCGTACACCCGCTGCGGGCCGACCGGGGGGCTCATGCCCCGAAAGGTCATCTCCCCGGTCGGGTCGAGGTCCAGGACCTCCAACAGCTGGTCCACCGCGGCCTGGCCGACCGCGACCCGGCCGTCGCTCACTGCAGCGCCCGTGCCGACGCCGCGTCGACGAGCGACCCGAGCTGGTGGACGCGCAGCGTGTTGGTCGAGCCGGGGGTGCCGGGCGGGCTGCCTGCCACGATCACCACGTAGTCGCCCGGGTTGGCCCGGTTGAGCCCGAGCAGCGCCTGGTCGACCTGGCGGAACATGTCGTCGGTGTGCTCGACGAACGGCATCAGGAAGGTCTCCACGCCCCAGGTCAGGGCGAGCTGGCTGCGCACCTCGGGGACCGGGGTGAAGGCCAGCAACGGAAGATCGCAGTGCAGCCGGGACAGCCGCCGGACGGTGTCACCGGTCTGCGAGAAGGCGACGAGCGCCTTGGCGTTGATGGCCCGGGCGATCGACGAGGCGGCGACGGTGAGCGCGCCGCCGTGCGTACGGGGGTCGTGCTGCAACCGGGGCACCCCGATCGAGCCGGCCTCGGTGGTCGTCACGATCTTGGCCATGGTGCTGACGGTCAGCACCGGGTACTTGCCGACGCTGGTCTCGCCGGAGAGCATCACCGCGTCCGCGCCGTCGAGCACCGCGTTGGCCACGTCGGAGGCCTCCGCCCGGGTGGGGCGGGAATTCTCGATCATGGAGTCGAGCATCTGGGTGGCCACGATGACCGGCTTGGCGTTCTCCCGGCACAGCTGCACGGCCCGCTTCTGCACCAGCGGGACCTCATCCAGCGGCATCTCGACGCCGAGGTCGCCGCGGGCCACCATGACACCGTCGAAGGCCAGCACGATGGCCTCCAGGTGGTCCACCGCCTCCGGCTTCTCCACCTTGGCCAGCACCGGGCGGAACACGCCCTCCTCGGCCATGATGCCGTGCACGAGCTTGATGTCCTCGGCCGAGCGGACGAACGAGAGGGCGACCAGGTCGACCCCGAGCCCCAGGGAGAAGCGCAGGTCCTCGGCGTCCTTCTCCGACATGGCGGGCACGCTGACCGCCACGTTGGGCAGCGAGATGCCCTTGTTGTTGGAGACCGGCCCGCCCTCGGTGACCAGGCAGCGGATGTCGTTGCCGGTGACGTCGGTGACCTCGACGGCGACGCGGCCGTCGTCGATCAGCAGCCGGTCACCGGGCTTCACCTCCTGCGGCAGCTTGCGATAGGTGCAGGAGACCCGCTCCTTGGTGCCGATGATGTCGTCGCCGGTGATCACGACCGAGTCGCCGGTGCGCCACTCGTGCGGGCCGTCGGCGAACTTGCCGAGCCGGATCTTGGGACCCTGGAGGTCGGCGAGGATGGCCACCGGCTTGCCGGCCGCCTCGGACGCCTCCCGGACCAGTCGGTAGACCGCCTCGTGGTCAGCGTGGCTGCCGTGGCTGAAGTTCAGCCTCGCCACGTTCATGCCGGCCTCGACGAGACCCCGGATGCGCTCCGGGGACGAGGTGGCGGGACCAAGAGTGCAGACGATCTTCGCGCGGCGTGTCACGCCCATCAGGCTAGTCTCTCCTTCGAGTCGGACTCGGGGCCGACCCCTTGCAGGCAGCGGAACAATTGTCCAACGACGCGCGGTGCGCGTCGGGCCGGCGGGCGGAACCGCACCGGGAACGTTGTGGCGACGGGCAACGGCGACCGCGCGCCGGGAATCGTACGCCTCCGCTGGCACGCACCGTCCGGGTGCTCCCGGCGGCGGCTCACCCGGAGCCCTCCGACGGCGGCAGGGTGGGCACGGCGGTGAGCAGGTCACGGGGGTCGTAGCGCCGCTTGGCCCGGCGCAGCCGCGCCCAGTTCGCGCCGTAGGCCAGCCGGACGCGGTCGGTCTCCTGCGGGGCGAGCAGGTTCGGGTAGCCACCGGGCAGGGCGTGCGGGGCGAGCGCCGCCGAGATGCGCTCGGCCCAGTCCCGGTGCGGCCCGACCACTCCACCCGGCGCCCACACGGCGATCACCTCTGTCAACAGGTGATCGGCGCGCAGGCCGAACGCCGTGTCGGCGAGCCGTACCCGGCTGGCCGCGCCGTGGAAGTGGTGCAGGGCCAGCGCGGAGAACGGCGAGCTGACCTGCCGGGCGGCGTCGACCAGCGCGTCCACCGCGTCGTCGGTGAGCGCGGGCAACCAGTGGGTTCGCAGCAGGTAGTGGTTGCCGTCGACCATCCCGCCGTCGAACATCCGCAGCGCGTCCGCGTACGCCAGTGGGCCGACCTGGTCGACCAGCGGGTGCCCAGCGCCCGCAGCCGGTCCACCCACGGTCGCCCGGCGTCCAGGTCCGGGCCGCTGTAGAACGGGCAGACGAAGATCACCGGCTCGCCGGCGGGGCCGGGCAGGAAGCCGGCCATCACGGTCAGCTCGTCACGATAGCCGCCGATGCACCGGCCGGTCAGCTTTCGGTCTTGGCCAGCGGAAACTCCAACGACCCGGCCGGGCAGAGGAACGTCAGCACGTCCACCCGGTAGAGCCCGGCCTGCACCGCCGGGTCGGCCTCCAGCACGCTGCGTACGTCGTCGACGCTGCCGGTGCGGGCCAGCCCGAAGCCGATCGGCGGGTCCGGATTGCGGGCCGGCCCGTCCACCGAGCCGGCGACCAGGATGATGCCCCGTTGCTGCAACGCCTGCATGTGCTCGGTGTGCTCGGCCTGCAACCGCTGCACGGTCTCGTTGGACAGGGCCCGTCCGGCTGCGCCGGGATAGATCACGATGCACTCGTAGGTGTCGAGCGCGAAGTCGACCTGCGGCACTCCCGCCATGGGCGCTCCCTCCGCCGTCGCGCCGGGTACGCACCAGCCCGGCTGCCCGAGCCGACGTCGCCGGCACGCGCCCAGCGTCGCACGCCGACGGGGGTCATACCGCTCGCTCCGCCCAACTGCCCCCGGCTGGTCTCCGCGGGCCGGATGTCAGGAAGGGCACCTTGCTAACGCCTGGTGTTGTACAAGGGGCCCTTCCTGACGGTGAGCTTCAGGGGCCGAGGTGGGCGTAGCCGGCCCAGGTGTCGGGGCGGTCGGGCAGGGCGGCGCGGAGCCGGCGGACCGACCGGTGCAGGGCGACCGCCGCCCGGTCCGGTGCGATCCCGCCGGGCACCGCGAGGCCGGCGTACAGGTCGGCGCAGAGCCGTACGGTCAGCGCGTCCGAGATGGACCAGAGCGCGCCGATGACGTGCCGGAACCCGGCGAGCTGGAACGCGGTGCCGAGGGTGAGCGCCTCGTCGGGCAGGGCCGCCCCGCCGCGCACGGTCTCGCAGGCGGACAGGACCGCCAGCGCGCCCGGCCGGCCGGCGGGGCGCCACAGGTCGCGGACGTGCAGCGGGCCGCTGGCCAGCGCGAGGTGCCCCCAGGCCGGGGCGCGCAGGTCCTGCGTGCCGTGGCAGGACAGGTGGGCGACCGGCTGGTCGGGCAGCGCGGCGAGCACGGCCGCCGGGGTGGCCGCCGGGCCGAGGAGCGAGCGGACCCGCGGCAGGTGCTGGCGGACGATCTCCTCCTCCTGCGCGACGCCGGGCAGGTCGGCCAGGCCGGGGGTCTGCGGCATGCCGACGAGCAGCGCCGAATCGACCGGCTCGGCCCGGGCCGGCACGCCGCGCCGGGCGCGCGCCAGCGCCCGCAGCGACGCGGTGTACGACGGCACCACCCGGTCCAGCACCCCGTCGCCGCCGTCGAGCGGGCCGGCCGCGTGCACCGGCAGCAGGGTGAGCAGCCCGGTCGGGCACCACCACAGCCGTGGCCAGTCCACGCCGGCGGCCGGTACGGCGCCGGACGAGGCGGTCGGCGCCGAGGCGGGCGCGGCGGCGTCGAGCACGGGTGCGGCGACGACCCGCCACAGCCAGTCCAGCGCCTGGCCGACCTCGGTCCGGGCCGCCAGCCGGCGGCGCTGCGCCGCGGGCTCCGGGCCGACCGGCCCCGCCGCCCCGGTGAGCACCGCGATCGCGGTCAGGAAGCCCGCCGTCCGGGTGACCAGCTCGGCCAGGGTCAGCCCGGGCAGCGGGACCACGGTGACCTGGCCGTCGGCGACCACCAGCGCGTCGCAGCGCCGCGCGGCCACGTTGACCAACACCACCGGGCCACCGACCGCGGCCCGGGCCAGGGCGGCGAACGGTGGCGGGCGGAGGAAGTCGGCGAAACCGGGCCGGGCGCGGATCTCCGCGAGCAGCTCACGACGGCGCATGGCGAGGTCGTACCGCTGCTCGGCACGGCCGCCCGGACCGGCGGGCGCGAGCGCGGTGAATCCGTCGAGGGCGGCCTGGAGGTCGGCGAGCCGGTCCGCCAGCCGGGGCGACTGCGCGCGCAGTGCGGCCAGGTCGGCGCCCGCGTCGTGGGCCCGGGTCAGCAGGACGCCGCGGCCGTACTCGAGCAGCTCGACGGCGCGTTCCGGGCGGTCGACGGCGATGGCGACGGCCGCCGCGTCACTGGCCAACCCGGGGAACAGCCCGAGCAGACGGGCCTGGTCGTCGGTGTCCATGCCGTGCCAGGCCACCAGGTCGATCAGCTCGATCGCGGTGGCGTACCCGTCGAGCGCGGCCGGCAGGTCGCCGGCCGCGGCGGCGTGCTTCGCGTACCGACTCGCCGCCCTCGCCCGAAGCAGCGACGGCGCGGACTCCACCGCGGCGGCGGCGCGCAAGGCGGCGGTCGCCTCGGCCAGCGCGACGGGGGTGGCGACCGCCTCCAGGGCGGTGGCCAGGTTGCTCAGGCACATGGTGCGGGCGGGATGCTCGGCGGGCAGCGCGTCGACCGCCGCCCGGTTGGCCACCAGCATGGCGGCCGCGTCCGCCTCGTCGCGGAAGGCCCGGTAGCGCAGCAGCAGCGCGCTGCCGAGGTTGGTGTGGATCCGGTGCCGCTGCGCGCCGACCAACGGCTGGCTCTCGCCCAGCCACTGGAGGAGCCGGACCGCCTCGTTCAGCCCCGCCGGGTCGTCGTGCAGACGGTGCCGCAGCAGGTGGGCCAGGGCGAGGGTGGCGTGCGTCTGCACGTACTCGGTTGGCTCGGCTTCCCGTTCGGCCAGTTCGGCCGCCTCGCGCAGCGCGGTCACCGCGGCGTCGGCGTCCCGCGCGGCGCCGGCCCTGATCTGGTCGGCGGGCTGGCCGCCGGCGGGCAGCGCACCGTCCAGGGCAAGCTCCACCCGACGGTTCAACGCGGCGCCGTAGTTGTGCAGCGCCGGCAGCCGGTCCGGGTGCCCGGGCGGCGCGGTCCCGGTCGCCTGCGCCAGCACCTCAATCGCCTCGGTCAGGGTGGCCAGGTCCTGGGTCGAGGTGAACAGGGCCTGCAACACCAGGCCCAGGTTCGAGCGGTACGTGGGCAGCGCGGCGGCGTCCGGTGCGGCGGCGGCGACCGCGGCCCGCAGCGCCACGGCGGCCGCTTCCAGCAGCGCCGGCTCCCCCGCCAGGTCGGACAACTCGCGCAGGGTATTGCCCAGATTGTTGAGCACCTGATGGCGCAGCGGATCGGCGCGGGGCAGCAGTGACTCCGCCTCGGCCAGCGCGTCCCGGGCGGCCCGCAGTGCGCTCACCCCGCCCAGGTCGGCGTGCCCCCGGCCCAGCGCGTACCCGAGTTCGGCGAGCCAGCGGGCCCGGTCGGCCGGTTCCCCGGCGGCGTCGACGCCCTCGCGCAGCAGCCGCACCGCCTCGGTGATGTCGCCGATCCGACGCCGCCGCTCGTACCGGGTCACCAGCAGGCGGCCGACCGCGTGCCGCATCTCGTCCGGGTCCAGCCCACCGTGCGCCGACCGGGATCCGGCCGCCGCCCGGTACGCCTCGATCGCCGCGTCGAGGTCGGCCGGGACGCCGTCGGTCTCGTGCCGCTCCGCGAGCAGGGTCGCCAGGCTGGTCCGTGCCACGCCGGTCAGCTCCGGTTCGAGACCGCCGAACCCGGTCAACGCCGACCGGTACGCCTCGATCGCGGCATCCCGGTCGGCCGTCGCCCGGTCGCGCAGGAACCGTTCGGCGAGCGCCGTGCCGTGCAGCGCGGCGACCCGCGGGTCGCCAGCGGCTCGGGCGGCGGCGAACGAGTCGACCGCGTCGTCGAGGTCGGCTGGCCGACCCCGCAGACGCCACCGGTCGCGCAGCCGCTGCCCGAGGTTGGCCAGCGCCACGGCGCGCACCGAGGCGCCGCTGCCGGTGACTCGGGCCGCGTCCCGGAGCAGCATGATCGCTTCGTCCAGGTCCGCCGGCGCGCCGTCGATCTCGTACCGGTCGCCGAGCACGTTGCCGAGGTTGAACAGCCGGACCGCACGTTCCGGATCGCCGGCCGAGGTGGACTCCAGGCTCTCCCGGTGCGCCTCGATCGCGGAGGTCAGGGCGCTCCGCCGGCCGAGGTGCTGGAACTGCTCGCGGTGCACCCTGCCGAGGGCGGACAGGTAGTGCAGCCGCTCCGGCTCGCCGGCGGGCGTGCCGTCCACCGCCCGTCGCAGCAGAGCCGCCGCCCGGTCGACTCCCCGGTAGTCACGGTTGTTCTCCGCGGCGGCCATCAGCATGACGGCCTCGAGGAACAACGCGCCGGCCTCGCCGTCGGCCAGGCCGCTCGTACGCCCACCGGGAGCGGAGCCGGGGCCCCGGTCGGAACCGGTGGGGGCGGACGCCGGGCCACCGGGACCCCGTGGACCGGGGACCCGGCCGGAGTCCGGTGGTGGTCGGTGCGTGTGCAGCATGGCCAGCAGTGACGGCGGCACCCGTTCCGGGGCGAAGCGCAGCAGGAACTCGGTGAGCGCGACCGCCTGGCCGAGGTCGTCGGCGTCCTCGCCCGGCGGCAGCAGCTGATATCGGTACCAGTGCAAACAGGCGAGGAGGAAGAAACCCTCCGCGACCGGCTCCGGCAGCGGCCCGTGCGCGGGCGTGGCGGTCACGAACTCGATGACCGCCTCGGCGTCCCGGATCGCACCGGAGTCGAGCACCGCGCGGTGGTCCGTCGTGGCGCCGAAGCGGTCCAGCCGCTCCCGCAGCCGACCCACCGGGTCGGACCTGAACCGTCGCCACATCGTGCCTCCCCCGACCGGCCGCACCGACTGGGATCAGGCGTAGCAGATCGGACACGGCACGCGCCAGCGGCACGAGGGCCGCAAACCGGATCTGCCGGCAGCCACCGTGTCCGCGCCCACAGTCGGCGTGCCGGCGCGCCGGGGATAAGGCGTCGCGATTCGGGGGATCATCAGTTCGGTGGCGGGCTGCTCTCATCCCCGCCGCGACGACACGATTGGGGAACCGCGTATGGCGACCGACGTCAGCAAGCAACCCGCGAAGGCTTCCGGCAGCTACCGGATCGGCGGCGACCTCGCCGTCGACCGTCTCGGCTACGGGGCGATGCAGCTCACCGGGCCGGGCATCTGGGGTGACCCGAAGGACCCCGCCGAGGCGGTCCGGGTGCTGCGCCGGGCAATCGAGCTGGGCGTGACGTTCATCGACACCGCCGACTCGTACGGCCCGTTCGTCTCCGAGCTGTTGATCCGCGAGGCCCTGCACCCGTACGCCGACGACCTGGTCGTCGCGACGAAGGCTGGCCTCACCCGGGCCGGGCCGGGCGACTGGCGCCCGGTGGGCCGCCCGGAGTACCTGCGCCAGCAGTGTGAACTGAGCCTGCGCCACCTCGGCCTGGACACGATTCCGCTCTACCAGCTGCACCGGATCGACCCGCAGGTGCCGCTCGCCGACCAACTGGGCGAGCTGGCGCTGTTGCAGCAGGAGGGCAAGATCCGGCACATCGGGCTGTCCGAGGTGACCGTCTCGCAGATCGAGGAGTCCCGCGCGATCACCTCGATCGTCTCCGTGCAGAACCTGTACAACATCGCCAACCGCAGCGCCGAGGACGTGCTGGAGTACTGCGAGCGCAACGACCTCGCGTTCATCCCGTGGTTCCCGATCGCCACCGGTGAGCTGGCGCGCCCGGGCGGGCCGCTGGACACGATCGCCGCCGCGCACAGCGCGTCGCCCGCGCAGCTCGCGCTGGCCTGGCTGCTGCGCCGGTCGCCGGTGATGCTGCCGATCCCCGGCACGTCCTCGGTGGCGCACCTGGAGGAGAACGTGGCCGCCGCGGAGGTGCAGCTCACCGACGACGAGTTCGAGGCGCTGGCCAAGGCGGCCTGACCCCGTCCATCGCGCGGAGCGCGGGTGGTCCGGGCCCGGACCACCCGCGCGGGCCGATCAGAGGGCGAGGCAGTTGGGTCGCACCGGGCCGTCGACGAGGGCGCCACGCACGATGGTGTACGCGGTGCCGTCGAGCACCAGTCCGAGGTGCCCGACAACCCGCAGGGGGCAGTACGCCTGGATCAGCACGTTGGTCGCACCGTCGTTGACGGCGGCGTTGCCGGTCGGCCGGACCAGCTCGTCCTGCAGGGTGCGGATGGTCGTGTAGCGCACCGCGCCCGGGGTGTCGTCGCCGGCGTTGAGGTCGGCGAGGAACGCGGAGCCGATGGTCATCTGCTGGCAGGCCACGATGCCGGCGCAGCTGCCCAGACCCAGGAACGCCAGGATGTTCGCCACGTAGGTGCCGTACTGCGGCGAGCCCAGGCTGACGTACCGGCCGACGGTGGCGGTGCCGCCGAGCCGCTTGAGGTAGTAGCGGGCGACGAGGCCGCCCTCGGAGTGGGCGACCACGTCCACCGTTGCCGCGCCGGTGCTGGCGCGCACCTGGTTGACGTACCCGGCGAACGCGCGGGCGGAGGTGGGGATGTCCCCGAGGCCCAGCCCGGGCAGCTGGTAGATGAAGGTCCGGTAGCCGTCGCCGCGTAGCCGGGCGGCGATCGGCTCGTACGCGACGGCGACTCCACTGAGCCCGCCGACCACGATGACCGGGGCGGCCGCCGCGGCGACGGCCACCGGGGCGGCCGCGGGGGCGGCGGGGGCGGCCGGGGCGGCGGTCGCCGTGGCGGTGGACGCGAGCAGGGCGGCGGTGGCGAGGGACAGGACGAGGACGGTCTTTCGGAGCAGCATGGCTGCACCTCCGGGGGGGTGGCACCCGGCGAACCGGGCAGGTGGGTGGGGGTGTCCGGTCGACCGTGCGACGATGATGCGCGCAACAATTTGGAAACGTCAATGACTGGTTACGCGCCGGTAACCCGTTGTTCCGACGGGGGCGCAAACCGGCATATCGGTGTCCCTCCACATCGGACGCCGACCCGGCGGCACGCACCCCGCCCCGGGACGCCGGATGGCATGCTGTGGCCGTGGCCGCCGATGAACCTCCCGAGCGCCAGCTGCGGGTGATGCCGTGGTGGCTGGTCCTGGTCGGCCTGCTGGTCGCCGCCGCCCTCGGCTGGCTGGTGCTGGACCTGCTGCTCACCGAGGCCGACCGGGCCAGCCAGCCGGACACCCGCGCCACGCTGCGCATCGACGCGATCCGCACCGGCCTGACCGTGGTCGCCGGCACCGGCGGCGGCCTGGCGCTCCTGCTCGCCGCCCGCCGGCAGTGGATCGCCGAACGCGCGCAGCGGCACCAGGAGAGCGTCGCCGCCCGGGACCAGGCGCACCGCGACCGGGTGCAGGCGCACGCCGAGTCGGTGGCCGAGGCCGCACAGCGGCACCAGGAGCGGCAGTCCGGGGCGGCCGAGCACGACGCGGCCGAGCGCCGGTTGACCGAGCTGTACACCCGGGCGGTCGAGCTGCTCGGCAACGACAGCGCGGCGGTACGCCTCGGCGGGGTGCACGCGCTGGAGCGTCTCGGTCAGGACAATCCGGTCCAGCGCGCCACGATCGTGGCGGTGCTCTGCGCGTACCTGCGGATGCCGGCGCCGGACGACGAGCCGCGCGAGACGGAGGTCCGGCGCAGCGCGCAGCGGGTGCTCACCCGGCACCTGCGCGCCGCCGATCCGGCCTACTGGCCGGACGTCGCGCTGGACCTGGCCGGGGCCCGGTTGCTCGACTTCGACGCCGCCGGCTGCACGCTGATCGACGCGGACTTCACCGGGGCGGTGTTCACCGGCGCCACCAGCTTCGCCGGCACGACCGCCCGGGGGCGGCTCAGCCTCGGGGTGGTCTTCGGCGACGTGGTCTTCGACGATCTCGTCGCCGACGCGGAGGTCGTGCTGGACGACGCCCGCGTCGGCGGGGAGGCGAGCCTCGACCGGGTGGAGTTCGGCGGCGGGCTGTCCTGCCGGCGGGCGACCTTCGACGGCCCGGTGTCCTTCCGCCGGGCTAGCTTCGGTCAGCCGGCCAGCTTCGACGCGACCCGATTCGGCGAGGGGGCCACCTTCCGGGAGGCCACCTTCCTCGGCGGCCTGTCGATGGAGCACACCGAGTTCGCCGGGCACGCCGGTTTCCGCTCGGCCCGGTTCGCGGACATGGCGCTGTTCCGCTGGACGGTGTTCGGCCGGGACGCGATGTTCGAGCAGGCCCGGTTCGAGGGGGCGGCGAACTTCGGGCGGGCCCGGTTCCACGGTCCGGCCAGCTTCGACGGCGCGTGGCTCAGCCAGCCACCGCAGGTCGACCAGGCGCGAGCGACGGTCGACGGCGGTCACGCCTGGCCCGCCGGCACCACCGTCCAGCGACTCGACGACGAGTGGCTGCTGCTGGTCGACCGCTGACCGGCTGGGCGGGCCTCAGCGCGGAACGGACGGCGGGCGCAGCCCGTCCAGGGCGACGCCGAGCACCCGGTCGCGCTGCTCGGGTGACGGGAACTGGGCCATCGTGAGGCCGCTGATCAGCCGCACCACGTCGTCGAAGCCGATGTCGTCGCGGACCACGCCGGCCGCCTGGGCGCGGCTCATCAGCGGCTCACCGGCGGCGTAGATCTCCGTCCGGCAGCTCCGGAAGATCTCGGAGTCGTGCAGCAACTGCTCGGCGAGCGCCCGCTTGGTGGCGACGTACGCGACGAAGCGGTGCAACCAGGCGACGAGGGCGTCCCACGGAGGCAGCTCGGCCAGGTCCTCGGCGGAGCGGCTCAGGGCCCGCACCTCCTCGACGTAGACGGCCTCGAAGAGGTGCCGCCGGCTCGGGAAGTTGCGGTAGAGCGTGCCGATGCCCACCCCGGCCCGCCGGGCCACGTCCTCCAGGGAGGCGGCGGCGCCGTGCTCGGCGAACGCCTCGCGGGCGGCGGCGATGAGGGCGTCGTAGTTGCGCCGCGCATCGGCCCGCTTCGGCCGCCGGGCGAAGACCTCGGGCGCCTGCCCCGCGCTGGTCATGACGTGCGTCACCTCACCTTGGTTGCATCCGGAGGCAAGCCTCCGCTAGCTTAGTGGAGGCACCCCTCCGGAATCCCGGAGGCCTGCCTCCGGTTAGCTTACCTCGGGACTCGCCCGATCCGCCTGGCCACCCGATCGCCCGGGCCCGACAACCCGCCCCGCCTCCGCACGGCGGGTGACAAATCTCCTTCCGTACCGCAATCAGGGAGTTTTCTCTCGTGGCAGTGACCTCCCGACGCAGCTCGCGTCGGCTCACCTTCACCGTGCTCGCGGCCGGCGCCGGGTTCTTCGCGATGCTCCAGTCGCTGATCACCCCGGTGCTGCCGACCATCCAGCAGGACCTGCACACCTCGCAGAACACCGTGACCTGGGTACTGACCGCGTACCTGCTCTCCGCGTCGATCTTCACGCCGATCCTCGGCCGGGTCGGGGACATGGTCGGCAAGGAGCGGATGCTGGTCGTCTCGCTCGCCGCACTCGCCCTCGGCTGCCTGCTGGCCGCCATCGCGCCGAACATCGCCGTCCTCATCATCGCCCGGGTCGTGCAGGGCATCGGCGGCGCGGTCTTCCCGCTGTCGTTCGGCATCATCCGCGACGAGTTCCCCGCCGCGCGGGTCTCCGGCGCCGTCGCCGCCATCTCGGCGATCGTCGCCGCCGGCGGTGGCCTCGGCGTCGTGCTGGCCGGCCCGATCGTCACCACGCTCGACTACCGGTGGCTGTTCTGGATCCCGATGGTCGTGGTCGGGCTGACCGCCCTCGCCGCGTACCTCTTCGTGCCCGAGTCGCCGGTACGTACCCCCGGACGCATCGACTGGCGGGCCACCCTGCTGCTCTCCGGCTGGCTCGTCGCGCTGCTGCTGCCGATCAGCCAGGGCGTGGCCTGGGGCTGGACCTCCGGCCGAGTGCTCGGCCTGCTGGCGCTCGCCGTGGTGCTGCTGGTCGGCTGGCTGGTCGCCGAGGTGCGCTCCGCCAACCCGCTGATCGACATGCGGATGATGCGCCTGCCCGGCGTCTGGACCACCAACCTGGTCGCCCTGCTCTACGGCGCGTCGATGTTCTCCGTGTACGCGTTCCTCCCGCAGTTCGTGCAGACCCCCACCGCCGCCGGTTACGGATTCGGCGCCAGCATCAGCCAGGCAGGCCTGCTCATGCTCCCGATGCTGGTCGCGATGTTCGTCGCGGGCCTGGTCGCCGGCCGGCTCCAGTCCGTCTTCAGCGCCAAGGCACAGCTCGCCACCGGCGCCGCGTTCAACGTGGCCGCCTCCGCGATGCTGGCCGCCGCGCACGACACCCGCTGGGAGGTCGCGCTCGCCGGCGGCCTGGTCGGCCTCGGCATCGGTCTGGCCTTCGCCTCCATGGCGAACCTGATCGTGGGCAGCGTGCCCGCCAGCCAGACCGGCGTGGCCACCGGCATGAACGCCAACATCCGCACCATCGGCGGCGCGATCGGCGCCGCCGTGGTCAGCGGCGTGATCACCGCCCACCCGCAGGCCAACGGACTGCCCCGGGAGGCCGGCTTCACCACCGGATTTCTCGTCCTCACCGCGATCGCCCTGGCGGCCGCGCTCGCGGCCCTGGCCGTCCCGTCCGCCCGGCGGGCGTCGGCCGGTCGCCGGCCGTCCACCGCGACGATCGTCGAGTCGGAGCTAGCCGGCGAGTTCGCCACCATGCCGTCGACCCGCTGAACACCACCGGAGCCCGGGGCGGTCCGCCGTCCCGGGCTCCGGTGTTTCCGTCAGATCCGGGAGTACGCTGGCCGCTTCCGCCCGTTCCCGTCCACAGGATGAGCACATGCCCACGTCCGAGTTGCTGACCGCCGACCGCATCGACGAGATCGACGCCCTGGGATCCACGAGCCCGGACCCGGCCGCGCTGGTCGCCGAGCTGGTGGGTGCCGTCGACGAGGGGCGGGTCGCCGACCCCGACGACACCGGGTACGCGCTACTGGTCGCCGCGGACATCCTGGTGCAGGCGGGCGACCTGGCCGACGCGCTCGCGCTGACCACCCGCGCCATCGCCGAACAGCCGGAGGACGACGCATACGCCCGATCGATGCGCGGCGGCCTGCTGCTGCGCCTCGGTCGCGAGGACGAGGGGATGGCCGAGCTGACCGTCCTGCGCCCGCTGCTGGAGACCGACCCCGACGCCACGTACCTGATCGACGACCTGGCGGAGGCCGGCCACACCGAGACGGCGCTGGAATGGCTCACCGGGGCACTCGACGCGATCATGGAACGGACCCGCACCGAGCAGCACGAGTCCGAGGACGCGCAGGACGAGGCCGCCGCCATGATCTACGGGCTGGCCCAGCGGCGGCACGACCTCCGCGAGGAGATGGGCCTGCCGCACGACGACTACGACAACCTCGCCGACCGGCTGCTCGCCGCGAGCAACCACGCGCTCGACGCGCTGGACGACGGCCCGGCGACGCTGCTCTTCTGGCCGCGGGCGGAGTTCGACGCGCTGCTGGTGCGCTGGCCCGCGCTGATTGACAGCTACCCCGCCACCTGGGACGAGCACCGCGCCCAGATCGAACGCGCGCTCGCCGAAGCCTCCGGGCTGGGCGGCGCCGACCTGGGTGTCGTCGCCGGCTCCGTCGCCGGGTTGGCGGCCTTCGCCGAACGCGAGGGCAGCGACCCCACCGACGAGGAAACCCACGACGAGTACGCCGACTCGCTCACCGGGCCCGACCTCAGGTCCTGGCCACCCGGCCGCAACGACGCCTGCTGGTGCGGGTCGGGCGCCAAATACAAGAAGTGCTGCCTGCCGCGCTCGCGCGGCTGACCACTTCATCCGCCTGCGCGGGCCAGCCACGGACCTGTGATCAGTTTCCCAGCGCTCGGACCTTGGCGATCGTCTCCTGGACGTGCTGCTTGGCCGGGTCGCCGCCCTGCGACGCCTGAGCCAGGGCCTGGCGGTACGAATCGATCATGCCGATCAGCGGGCCGGCAGCCACGCCCTCCAACGCACCGGCGACGAGCGCCCGCGCCTCGGCCGCGTCCTGCGCTGCCGCCGCGGTCTTGGCCTTCGCCTCGTCCAGCTTCTGCGACGCCGCCGCCAACCTCGCGATGATCTGTGCTGCGCTCACGCACACCTCCCCCGTGGTCGACCATCGCCTCCACCACCGCACCGGCGGAGACCACATGGGAGCGTACGAGATCCGCGCACTCGGCACGACCGCCCCCCGGACACCACGATTTCAGCGAAGCCGAGTGGATCACGCCCGGAACAAGCCAGGCTAGGCCGGGCCGGGCTCAGCGCAGGCCGCGGACCAGCAGCAGGTAGCCGCAGTAGGCGACCGGGACCAGCAGGAAGCAGATCAGGAACCCGAGCGGCAGGTAGCGCGGCGGGGTGCCGGCGACCATCGCGGGCCGACCCCATTGGCCGAGCACCAGGTACCCCCCGAAGAACGCCAACGCGGGCAGCCCGGCGCAGATCCACGCGCCGAGGGTGAACCCGTCGACCAGGCCGACCCCGGAGGCGAGCACCAGGGCCAGCATGGCCACCCCGGCGGCGGCTCCACACCCGGCGTAGACGGCCACCGCGCGGGCCAGCGGTGACCAGGTGGGCAGCAGCGCCGGCCGCTGGGCCAGCAGCTCCGCCTGCTGCCCGTGCCGGTCCGCCTCGTCGGCCATCCGCCGGGCCAGCTCCAACTCCACCGCCGGATCGACCGCCGCCGCGCGCTGCGCCGGCACCCCGGCGCCCGCCGGGCTCACCGCCGTCGGCAGCGCCAGGCGCGCCTCCCCCGCCGGCAGCCCGGGGTACGCCCCGACATCCGCCCGCCCCGGCGCGCCGGCTGCGCCGGCGGGACCCCCGTCCCCCGGTCCGGGCACGACGGACGGACCGGACCCGGCAGCGGGGTCACCGCCCGACCCGGGCCCCTGCGGGCCGGGCCAGGCAGGGCCGGCGCTCGATCCCGGTGCCGTGCCCGACTGCGCGGGTGGCGGGACAGCGGCCGGCTGGTCGACGCCGATGGCGTGGCCGAGCTGGTCGAGGCGGTGCCCCTGGGCGGTCAGCCGCTGGTGCAGGTAGTCGACGGCGGCGTGCAGATCGCGGCGGCGCTCGGACTCGACCGCGGCGTCCCGCTCGCCGGCGCGGCGCTGCTCGGCGAGCTGGCGGGCCAACGCCGCGTACTCCTCGAAGGACACCGTCACCGCTCCTCGTCCGGCTCGTGCCCGTCGCGGGCGAACGGCACGATCAGCCGGGTGCGGTGGTCGTGCCGGTCGACCAGCAGCGCCCGGTCGGCGCGGGGCGTGTAGGCGAGGTCGTGCACCCCGAGGTGCAGGGCCAGATCGGCCCCGGGCACGTTGAGCGCGACAAGGCAGGCGACGTCGTCGCGGTTCTGCGTGCCGCCGAGGTCGTCGGCGAGCCGGCGCAGGCCGCGCCACCAGCCGAGCAGGTGCACCCCCTGAGCGGGGCCCCGCCGCAGCAGGGTGCGCAGGTCGTCCAGGCCGGAGCGAAAGGTGGCCGGGTCGGCCGCCCCGAGCACCGGTGCGGCGGCGTCCATTCCGAACACCACCAGGTATTCGCGCCCGGCGGGCTCGGCGGCCAGCGCGGCGATCCGGTCGCGCAGCCCGGCCGCGTCGACGCGGTGCACCGGGTGGCCGGCGGCTCGCAGCGCGGCTTCGGTCTCGTCGGCGACCGGGTCGGCGGCGGTGACCAGCGAGGCCAGCAGGAACCGGGCGTCGCCGGCGGCGTGTTGACGGGCCAGGCTCAGTGTCGCGGCGCGCAGCACGTCCGCACCGGCCGGCGCGGCGCCCACCACGGCGAGGTGCCGGCCCGGAGTGGCGTCCATCAGGAACAGCGCGGTGGTGCCGTGCACGTCGACCGTCCGGCCGACCAGGGCCATCGGGCGCCGGCCACCGGGGCGTAACCCGGCGAAGGTGGGATCGTCCTCGACCCGCGCCGCTTCGTACCCCTTGAAGACCGCCGGCGCCCGCGCGCCCGGCGGGCGGGCCTGCCACAGCTCGTGACGCAGCACGGCGAGGTCGGCGGCGGCGGCGTGCGCATCGGGAAAACGCAGCACCGTGTCGGCGCCGACCGCGCCGGCGGCGGTGTTGACCACGGCGGAGCCGATCGGCAGGGCCGCGGCGGAATCGTTGAGCGGGTCGAGCACCCCGCCACCACCGGGCAGCGCCACCCGCAGCGCGAACTGCCCGAAGATCGCCTCGGCCCGCCCATAGAGCGCCTCGATGCCGGTCATGCTCTGGCTGGCCAGCACCAGGTGTACGCCGTAGGAGCGACCCTTGCGGGCCAGCTCCTCCAGCAGGTCGACGGACTCCCGGGCCAGCGCGTCGTTGCCGGCGAGCAGCACGTGGAACTCGTCGACGACCGCCACGATGCGCGGCAGTGGATTGTCCCGGAGCAGGTCGGCGAGCTTGGTGACGCCGTGCCGCTTGAGCGCGGTGGCCCGGCGCTGTGCCTCCCGGCGCAGCTCGCGCAGCACGGCGAGCCCGTACTCCCGGTCGGATTCGATGCCGACCGCACGGGCGTGCGGCAGCCAGGACGGGTCACGCCCGGTGGGCACGAACTCGGTGAAGCTCACGCCCTCCTTGAAGTCGAGCAGGTAGAGCTGGAGCTCGGCCGGGGAGTAACGGGCGGCCAGCCCGTAGAGGACGTCGAGCAGGAAGACGGTCTTGCCGGCGCCGGTGCGCCCGCCGACCAGCCAGTGCGGGGTGGCGTCATCGAAGGCGACGGTCAGCGGGGCACGGCCGGCCCGGCCGATCACCGTCCGCAGACCGTTGCCGGCGGACTCGGCCCAGCGCCGCTCGGGCAGCAGCTCGGCGAAGCGCAGCGCGTCGGTGCGGCGGGCGGCGGCGCCAAGGTGCTCGGCGAGCGCCCGCACCGACGCCGGCGGGAGGTCACCGTCGAGCAGCACCGGCGCGGCGAGGCCGTCGCCGTCGGCGCTGAACGGGGCGTTGGGCGGGTCGCCGACCTGCGCGTACCGCTCGCTGAGCCGGACCGCGGTGGTGCCGGCCAGCGACGGGGAGGTCTCGCCCGGCAGCCGGGACGGGTGACCGGCGAGCAGCACGCAGACGGCGGCGGCCGGGCCGGCGTGGGTGAGCGCGGCGAGCCGGGCCAGCTCGCGCGGCGGCGGTGCGGCGGTGGCGACCACCACCAGCAGGTGTCGGGCGTCGGGGTCGGCGTGCTGCGCGGCGCGGGCGTGCCGTTCGGCGGCGTCCAGCAGCGCGGCCACCTCGGCCTCCCCGGTGGCCGGCGGGTCGAGCACCCCGGCGTCGAGCAGCGGGCGCAGCGGGCCGAAGGTGGCGCCCAGCGCGGCGGTGTCGATGCCGGCGACCCGGACCTGACCGGCCGGGGCGGTGGCGACCAGCCGCAGCACCAGCGCCCGCAGCAGCCCGGCGACCCGGGGGTCCCGGGCGTCGGTGTCCAGCGCCAAATGGTGGCCGCCGCCGAGCGGCAGCAGCACCGGAAAGCCGCCGTCGGGTGTGGACGCCTCGCCGATCCGGACCGCGGCCGGCGTGTCGGTGAGCGGGGTGGCGCCGGGGGTGGGGGTGGCCAGCGCACCGCCGACCTGGGCCAGTCGGGCCACCAGCTCGCCGGCGCCGACCGGCGCGGCGGGAGCCAGTGCCGCGCCCAGCGCGCCCCGGGCGGTGTCCAGGTGCGCCCGGGCCGCTCGGTGGGCGGTGACCGCCTGCCCGTACGCCGACGCGAGCCTGCCCACGCTCTGCCTCCCACGCCACGGCTGTCCGGTTCGCGGAAACCCTAACGGACGGCGGCGACACCGGGACAGTACCGGCGCGGCGCGACCGGCCTGAATCGCCGCGCGGCGGCCGACGGTCCGAGGTGGACCGCCGGCCGCCGTGCGACGACGTGCGGGTCAGCCGGTGACCGCGTTCAGCGCCGGCAGGTAGCCGTGGCGGTAGCCGTCGGAATCCGGGTGGTACGCCTCGATGACGCCGCTGACGTCGTGGATCCACGGGTCGCCGGCGCAGACGCCGTGCCCGGCGAAGTAGGGCCGGGTGTCGGCGAAGGTGGCGCCGGCGGCGTTGGCCCGTCCGGAGATGACCGTGGCGAGCACGTCGGCGGCCTCGTTGAGAATGGTGCGCTTGTAGGTGCTCATCGCCAGCCAACCGCACGACGTGGTCTCGAACAGCCTCGGGTAGCCCAGCACGATCAGCCGCGCGTTCGGCGCCCGGTTGCGGATGGCCGCGTAGGTGGCGTCGAGCCGGCCGGGCAGCGTCGAGGTGGCGAAGGCCTTGGCGCTGTTGACCGCGTTGGTGCAGGACGACGTGCTGCCGAACCGGCAACTGGTGATCACGTCGGCGAAGCCGGCGTCGTTGCCGCCGATGGTGATGGTGACCAGGGTGGTGGCGCTGCTGAGGGCGTTGACCTGGTCGTTGAGCACGTCAGCGGTGACCGCGCCACCGCAGGCCGGGAAGCTGAAGCTGGTCACGCCGTGGGCGGCGGCCCAGAGCGGGGCGTACGACTTCTGGCTGCGCAGGCAGGTGGACCAGTCGTACGGGCCGGCGCCGACGCCGGAGGAGTACGAGTCGCCGAGCGCGACGTAGTTGACGGCGGCGGCGTGCGCGGTGCCGGGGACGAGCACGGCGCCGAGGGCGGCGGTGAACGCGGCGACCAGCGCGGCCAGGGCGCGGGCCAGCGGGCGGTGGGGCATGACGGACCTCCACAGGACAGGGGTGGTGGGATCCTGCGACCGCGCGCGTGGCCAGGGGTGGAACGGTTGTTACCAGGCGGTAATAGTATCGAAATCTTTAGATCGATGGAATAGGCGGTCGACCCGCGCGCCGGGCCGGCGGCGTTCACAGTTGTCGATTAGGTTGGCGGGGCGAACACCCCGATGGAGGGAGTCCACCTCGTGCGACGAGTCCTCACGGCGGCCACCGCCGCCCTGACCCTCACCACCGCCGGCACCATGCTCACCGGCGGCCCAGGCCAGGCCGCCCCGACAGGCTGGGGCCGGCCCACCGTCACGCTCGCGCCGCAACCCGGTGCCCCCGGGCTGGGCGACAGCTACTTCCCCGACTACGGCAACGGCGGCTACGACGTCTCGCACTACGACGTCCGGCTGCGCTACGACCCGGCCACCGACCGGCTCACCGGCACCACCACGATCCTCGCCACCGCGACCGAGGATCTGTCCCGGTTCAACCTGGACTTCCTGCTCGACGTCGAGTCGGTGCGGGTCAACGGCTGGGCGGCGAGCAGCAGCACCGCCGGCGCGCACGAGCTGGTGGTCACCCCGGCCCGCACGGTGACCCGGGGCCAGCAGCTCACCATCGTCGTGCGCTACGCCGGCATCCCGTCGGAGACGCTGGTCGGCGGCTACACCGGCTGGACGCGCACCGACGACGGGGCGCTGGCGGTCAACGAGCCGGAGTCCGCGTGGTGGTGGTTCCCGAGCAACGACCACCCGCTGGACAAGGCGACCTTCGACATCTCCGTCTCGGTGCCCACCGGCGTCGAGGTGATCAGCAACGGCGTGCAGCCGAGGCCGCCACTGGCCGAGGCCGGCGACCGCACCCGGTGGAGTTGGCGGACCACCTCCCCCACCGCCACCTATCTGGCCTTCATGGCCATCGGCCAGTACGACATCGTCACCGACACCACGCCGAGCGGCCAGCCGGTGGTGAACGCGTACAGCACCTCGCTGGGCGCGCTCGGGCCGGCCGCGCGCGCCAGCATCGAGCGGACCGCCGAAATCGTCGACTGGGAGAGCGGCATCTTCGGCCCGTACCCCTTCGAGGCGCAGGGCGGCGTGGCCGGGCCGGTGGACGGCATCAGCTTCGCGCTAGAGACGCAGACCCGACCGGTGTACGGACCGGGCTTCTGGCGGCGCGGCGCCAACACGTACGTGGTGGCACACGAGAACGCCCACCAGTGGTTCGGCGACTCGGTCTCGGTGGCCGACTGGCGCCACATCTGGCTCAACGAGGGCTTCGCCTCGTACGCCGAGTGGCTCTGGTCGGAGGAGCAGGGCGAGGGCACCGCCCAGGAGGTCTTCGACTTCACCTACGCCAGCTACCCGGCCGACTCCGAGTTCTGGCAGGTGCTGCCCGGTGACCCGGGCGCCGACCGGGTCTTCGACAACGCGGTCTACGACCGGGGCGCGATGACGCTGCACCAGCTGCGGCTGGCGGTGGGCGACGACGCGTTCTTCGAGATCCTGCCGGCCTGGACAGCAGAGCGCCGGTACGGCAACGGCACCGTCGCGCAGTTCCAGGCCCTGGCCGAGCGGATCTCCGGGCTGGACCTGGACGAGCTGTTCACCACCTGGCTGTTCACCGCCGGCCGGCCCGACGTAGCCACCGCCGCGCGCAAGGCCGCCGCCCCACCGGTCGAGCCGGAGTCCTGGGCAAAGATCCAGGAGGCCCACGGACTGCTGGCGCACTGAGCCCCGACGTCGGCCGGGAGGCCAGCCGCCCGAGCGGCGAGCCTCCCGGCCGACCGGGTCATGTGGGGCGACAGCCCCGGCCCCGACCAGCCCGCACGGCGCCTGTCGAGCTGCCCCGGAAATGGGGCGCGGCTGAACCGGCACGAGCGGCTGTGCCGTCTGTTCGGCGTTCGGTACGGGAACGAACGATGAGCCGGTCCAGATCTGGGGCAGCTCGACAGGCACGAACGGTGCCGATCCGCCCGCCCAGCCTGGCCGCCCGGCAACGGACCAGACCCTGGCCCGATCCCGCAGCGGGTCAGGACGCCCGCGCCGACGAACCGTCCACCGGCACCGGCCGCACGCCCACCGCCTCGACGGCGCTCGCCTCGATGGCGCGGATGTGCCGGTAGGCGAACCAGAGCGGCGGGAACGCGCCGACCGCGAAGGAGAGGTCGACCAGCGTCCAGAACCAGGGGATGTCCCGGATCGGGCCGCAGATCAGCGCCAGCGGGACGATCCCCGCACAGGCGATCATGCCGACCTGCACCACCCAGACGTTGCGCACCGGGTCACGCAGCGGACCCCAGAACGCCACCGCCAGCACCAGGTGGGCGAAGGCCAGCCAGTCGGTGCCGTAGAGCAGGAACGGGTAGTCCTCGCCGGCCGTCACGAGCCCGGTGTGGACCCGCTCGATCCAGTCGACCAGCGCCGGCAGTTGGCCGGCGAGCGGGTCCAGGGCGCGCAGCAGCCAGCGCACCTCGATCTCCAGCGGGAAGGCGGTCACCCCGCTCAGGAAGAGCCCGATCAGTACGATCCACAGCCACCGGCGGGTCCGCCGTAGCCGCTCCTCGATGTCCATGATCGGAGCGTAGCGATGATCTTCGTATCGTTCGGCCCCGCAGGCCGGTCCCTCTGGGGTGACCGCTGTCTCAGCGGCAGGTGGGCGCGAGAGCCGGACCGGTCAGGTCGGCCGGAGACACCCCGGCCGCCTGTGGGCTGTCGCCCGCCGGCATCAGCACCGGCCGAAGCGTCAACTGGCCGCCGCCGACCGCCCCGGCGGGCTGGGCGATGGGGGCCGCGCTCCGCGCCACCCGCCGTACCGGCCACCTCAGCGGCGACCCGACCAGCGTGAGGATGAGCCCGCGACCGCGCTGCTGGTCCAGGGCGACCGCCGCCGCCACGGTGGCGATCGCCGCGACGGATCCGGCCAGGACGAGAGTCTGCCGGGGCCCGGCGTGTTCGGAGAGCCAGCCGAGCAGCGGCGCGCCGACCGCCGCGGAGACCGAGCCGGTGACCGCGAGTGCGGCGAGTACGCGACCCCGCATCGCGCCGTCGGTGTCGAGTTGGGCGCGGGTGCCGACGGTGGTGTCGATGACCACCGCGGCGGCGGCGATCGGCAGGATCACCGCCGCGAAGCTCCACGTTCCTGGAGCGAGACCGGCGACGATCTGCAGCGCGCTGGCCAGCAGGCCCGCAGTGACCAGGGTCCGGTAGCCCAGTTCACGCCGGCGGGCTGCGACGAGCGCACCCAGCACCGTCCCGACCGCGAACACGGTCGACAGCAGGCCGTAGCCGGACGCCCCGGCGTCGAGCGGTCCTTCGCTCATCGCCGCCATCGTCACCTGGTAGTTGCGTCCCAGGCTGCCCAGCACGAACGCCAGGGCGAGCGCGAGCAGCAGCACCGGCTGCCCGCGCAGGTAGGCGAACCCGGCGCGAACGCCGCCGCGGCTCCGGCCGCCGTCCGGCGGCGCCACCTGGTGACCGTGCAACGCCCCCTGGCGTACGCCGAAGAGCGCCACCACCACGGCGAGGAAGCTCGCCGCGTTGATGCCGAAGAGCAGCGCGGGGCCGACGGCGGCCACCACGACGGCACCGAGGCTCATGCCGAGGATGCGGCCGGCGGAGTTGGTGAGCGAGCCGAGCGCCAGCGCGTTGCCGAGCGTCTCCCGGTCCACCAGGGTGGAGGACCAACGACCCATCACCGGGCCCTCGATCGCCGAGACGGCGCCGGTGAGCAGGGAGATCGCGAAGATCAGCGGCAGGCCGCCGACACCGGTCAGGGCGACCGCCGCCAACCCCGCGGCGAGTGTCGCGTGGGCCACCTGGGCGGCGATCAGCAGAGGGCGGGCGGGGAGCCGGTCGGCCAGCACACCGCCCCAGAGGCTGAGCAGCAGCGTGGGCGCGGCCTGGAGCAGCACGGCGAAACCCATGGAGGTCGCCGAGCCGGTCTCCTTCAGCACGTACCAGTTGACTCCGAGGACCTGCATCCAGGTCCCGATGACGGAGACGAACCCGGCGAGCGCCCAGATCCGGTAGTTCCGGTGGCGCAGCGCAGCAAAGGTGGCACCTTTGGCCACGACGAACCCTCCCGTGCAATCGAGCATGATGATCACGCCCGATCGCGGCGCGGCCCGGCAGCGGACAAGTCTTGCGGCAATTAACCCGATCTGCCCACCTTCGTGACCGGGCTCACCGGTCCACGCCGACCGGCCGGCGCGGTAAACCCCCGCGCCGGCCAGATATTCCGGTCCGTCGGTTTACGCCCTGGCGTCAGCGCGCGGCGAGCGGCTGTGCGGCCGGGGCGACCGGGGCCGGCAGCGCGCCGGGACCACCGAGGTAACCGTGGATGGCGGCCGCGGCCGCACGCCCCTCGGCGATGGCCCAGACGATCAGCGAAGCGCCCCGGTGCATGTCGCCGGCGACGAACACCCCGTCGGTGCCGGCCTGCCAGTCGTCCCCCGCGTCGACGGCGCCCCGGGGGTTACGGGTGACCCCGAACTGGGCCAGCAGCGGCTGCTGCTCGGTGCCCTCGAAGCCGATCGCCAGCAGCACCAGGTCCGCCGGCAACTCCCGCTCCGACCCGGGCACCACGGTGACCACTCGCCGGCCGTCGCGCTTCTCCACGGTCACCTCGGCGATCCGCACCGCCCGCACCTGACCGGTGCCGTCGTTCACGAACTCCTGCACCGCCACGGCGAAGACCCGCTCGCCGCCCTCCTCGTGCGCCGGGTAGCTGCGCAGGATCCACGGCCACGTCGGCCACGGGTCCCGCGCCTCGTCGCGCTCCTGCGGCGGCTGCGGGTACAGGTCGAGCTGGTGCACGCCGGCCGCGCCCTGCCGGTGCGCGACACCGAGACAGTCGGCCGCGGTGTCACCACCGCCGATGATCACGACGTGCCTGCCGGCCGCGTCGATCGGGGTGCCGTCCGGCAGCACCGCGACCGACGGCCGGGCCTCGCCGGCGGTGGCCGCGGCGGCGACCACGCGGTTCGCGGCCACCAGATGTGCCATCGCCTGGTGTACGCCACGCAGCGCCCGGCCCGGGGTCTCCGGGGTGTCCCGGCCCTGCAACGCGCCGCAGGCCAGCAACACCGCGTCGTGCTCGGCGCGCAGCTGCTCGGCGGTGACGTCGACCCCGACGTTCACCCCGGTGCGGAAGCGCACCCCCTCGGCGGCGAGCTGGGCCAGCCGGGCGTCGATGTGCCGCTTCTCCAGCTTGAAGTCGGGGATGCCGTACCGGAGCAGGCCGCCGATCGCGTCGTCGCGCTCGTACACCGTCACCGCGTGACCGGCGCGGGCCAGCTGCTGGGCGGCGGCCAGGCCGGCGGGCCCGGAACCGACCACGGCGACCGACCGGCCGGACGGCGCCGGCACCGGACGGGGCGCGAACCCGCGCGCCGCCGCGACGTCGGCGATCTCCACCTCGACCTGCTTGATGGTCACCGGCTGGCCGCCGGCGATGCTCAGCACGCAGGCCGCCTCGCAGGGCGCCGGGCAGAGCCGGCCGGTGAACTCCGGGAAGTTGTTGGTGGCGTGCAGCGACTCCACCGCGGCGTCCCAGCTGCCGGTGCGGACCAGGTCGTTCCAGTCCGGGATCCGGTTGCCCAACGGGCAGCCGTCGTGACAGAACGGGATACCGCAGTCCATGCAGCGGGTGGCCTGCTCGCGGACCAGCTCCTCGCCGGCCGGTGGGTACACCTCACGCCAGTCGCTGATCCGCACCGGCACCGGGCGGCGGGCCGGCAGTCGCCGGTCGTAACGCAGGAAACCGTTCGGGTCAGGCACGAGCCACCTCCTGGGCGGCCACCCGCGGGGCGGGCGGCACCGGCGCGGCCGGCGGCGCGCTGAGCGCGCTCATCACCGCGTCGTCGACGTCGCGGCCGGCGGCTTCGGCGGCCCGCATGATCTCCAGCACCCGGCGGTAGTCGCGGGGCACCACCGCGGTGAACTCCGCCACCGCCTCCGGCCAGCGCTTGAGCAGCTCCTCGGCGACCGCCGACCCGGTCTCGGCCACGTGCCGCTGGACCAGCTCGTGCAGCAGCGCCTGCTCCTGCTCGCGCAGCGGCGCCAGGTCGACCAGCTCCGCGTTGACCCGGGCCCGGTCCAACCGGTGCACGAACGCCGTGCCGCCGGACATCCCGGCGGCGAAGTTGCGGCCGGTCGCGCCGAGCACCACCACCGTCCCACCGGTCATGTACTCGCAGCCGTGGTCCCCGACGCCCTCGACCACGGCGACCGCGCCCGAGTTGCGCACCGCGAAGCGCTCCCCCACCCGGCCGCGCAGGAACACCTCACCCGCGGTGGCCCCGTACAGGATGGTGTTGCCCGCGATGATCTGGTCCTCGGCCCGCGCCCCCGGTTCGGCGTCGGCGTCGAGGAACGGCGCGGCGGCGTCCGGACGGACGATGATCCGCCCACCGGAGAGGCCCTTGCCCACGTAGTCGTTGGCGTCGCCGTGCAGCCGCAGGGTCACCCCGCGCGGCAGGAAAGCGCCGAACGACTGCCCGGCGGTGCCGTGCAGCACGAACTCGATGGTGTCGTCGGGCAGGCCGGCGCCACCGAAACGGCGGGTCACCTCGCCACCGAGCATGGCGCCGATGCTGCGGTGCTCGTTGCGCACCGCCACCTCGACCCGCACCGGCGCGCCATCGGTCAGCGCCGGGCGCGCGAGCACGATCAGCTGGTTGTCTAGGGCGTGCTCCAGGCCGTGGTCCTGGGCGCGTACGCCACGTCGGGCAGCGCCGGCGGGCAGCTCCGGCAGGTGCAGGACGGGGGCCAGGTCGAGCCCGTGCGCCTTCCAGTGCGTCACCGCCGGGGCCACGTCGAGTAGCTCGGACTGGCCGATCGCCTCCTCGATCGAGCGGAAACCCAGCTCGGCCAGGTAGCCGCGGACCTCCTCGGCGAGGAACAGGAAGAAGTTCTCCACGAACTCCGGGGTGCCGGTGAACCGTTCCCGCAGCACCGGGTTCTGGGTGGCGATGCCGACCGGGCAGGTGTCCAGGTGACAAACCCGCATCATCACGCAGCCGGCGACGATCAGCGGCGCGGTGGCGAAGCCGAACTCCTCCGCGCCGAGCAGCGCCGCGACCAGAACGTCCCGGCCGGTCTTGAGCTGACCGTCGACCTGCACGGTGACCCGGTCGCGCAGCTTGTTCAGCAGCAGGGTCTGCTGGGCCTCGGCCAACCCCAGCTCCCAGGGGGTGCCGGCGTGCTTGAGCGAGTTCATCGGGGACGCCCCGGTGCCCCCGTCGTGGCCGGAGATCAGGATGACGTCCGCCTTGAGCTTGGCCACCCCGGCGGCGACGGTGCCGACGCCGACCTCGCTGACCAGCTTGACGTGCACCCGAGCGGCCGGGTTGACGCACTTCAGGTCGTGCACCAGCTGGGCGAGGTCCTCGATCGAGTAGATGTCGTGGTGCGGCGGCGGGGAGATCAGACCGACACCCGGGGTGGCGTGCCGGGTCCGGGCGATCCACGGCCAGACCTTGTTGCCAGGCAACTGCCCGCCCTCGCCGGGCTTGGCGCCCTGCGCCATCTTGATCTGAAGGTCGTCGGCGTTGACCAGGTACTCGCTGGTGACGCCGAAGCGGCCGCTCGCGATCTGCTTCACCGCGGAGCGGCGGGCCGGGTCGTGCAGCCGATCGACGTCCTCGCCGCCCTCGCCGGTGTTCGACTTGCCGCCCAGCCGGTTCATCGCGATGGCGAGCGTCTCGTGCGCCTCGGCGGAGATCGACCCGTACGACATGGCACCGGTGGCGAACCGTTTGACGATCTCGGTGGCCGGCTCGACCTCCTCGATCGGCACCGCCGGGCGGACGCCGGTACGCAGGGTGAACAGCCCGCGCAGCGAACCGGCCCGCGCGGCGAGTTCGTCGACCTTCGCGGTGTACTGCCGGAAGATGTCGTACTGCCGGCTGCGGGTGGCGTGCTGGAGCAGGAACACCGTCTCCGGGTTGAACAGGTGCAGCTCACCCTCGCGCCGCCACTGGTACTCGCCGCCGACCTCCAGCCGGTCGGAGGCGGGGGTGCCCGCCGGCGGCCAGGCCAACGCGTGCCGGGCGGCCACCTCGGCGTGGACGCCGGCCAGCCCCACCCCGCCGATCCGGCTGGGGGTGCCCCGGAAGTAGCGCTGGATCAGCCGGGTGTCCAGGCCGACCGCCTCGAAGACCTGCGCCCCGCAGTACGAGGAGACCGTCGAGATGCCCATCTTCGACATGATCTTCAGGACGCCCTTGCCGAGCGCCTTGGCGTAGTTGCGCACCGCGGCGGCCGGTTCCATGCCGACCAGCGCACCCGTGGAGATCATGTCCTCCACCGACTCGAAGGCCAGGTACGGGTTGACCGCTGCCGCGCCGTAGCCGATCAGCACCGCCGCGTGGTGCACCTCCCGGCAGTCGCCGGACTCCACGATGAGCGCCGCCTGGGTGCGGGTCTGCTCGCGGACCAGGTGCTGGTGCACGGCGGCGGTGAGCAGCAGCGACGGGATCGGCGCCAGGTCGGCGTTGGAATCCCGGTCGGAGAGCACCAGGATGCGCACGCCGTCCTCGATCGCCTCGGAGACGTGCCGGCAGATCTCGGTCAGCCGTGCCTTGATGCCGGCGGCGCCCTCCCGGATGCGGTACAGCCCGGAGACCCGGACCGCCTTGAAGCCGGGCAGGTCGCCGTCCTCGTCGATGGAGAGGATCTTCGCCAGCTCGTCGTTGTCGATCACCGGGTGCGGCAGCACGATCTGGCGGCAGCTCGCCGCGCCCGGGTCGAGAAGGTTGCCCTCCGGCCCGATCGTCGACACCAGACTGGTCACCAACTCCTCCCGGATCGCGTCCAGCGGAGGGTTGGTGACCTGGGCGAAGAGCTGGTGGAAGTAGTCGTAGAGCAGCCGCGGTCGGGTGGACAGCGGCGAGATCGGGGTGTCCGTGCCCATCGAGCCGAGCGGCTCGGCGCCGGTGCGGGCCATCGGCGCGAGCAGGATCTTCAGCTCCTCCTGCGTGTAGCCGAAGGTCTGTTGGCGGCGGCGGACCGAGTCGTGCGTGTAGACGGTGTGCTCGCGCGCGGGCAGGTCGTCCAGCTCGATCAGCCCGGCGTGCAGCCACTCGCCGTACGGCTGCGCGGCGGCCAGCTCGGACTTGATCTCCTCGTCGTGCACGATCCGGCCGGCGACGGTGTCGACCAGGAACATCTTCCCGGGCTGGAGCCGCCCCTTGGCGACCACCCGGGCCGGGTCGAGGTCGAGCACGCCCGCCTCGGAGCCGAGCACCACCAACCCGTCGTCCGTGCGCCACCAGCGCCCCGGGCGCAGCCCGTTGCGGTCCAGCACCGCGCCGACGATCTCGCCGTCGGTGAAGGCCACCGACGCCGGCCCGTCCCACGGCTCCATCAGGCTGGCGTGGAAGCGGTAGAAGGCGCGCTTGTCCGGCTGCATGCCGGGGTCGTTCTCCCACGCCTCGGGGATCATCATGAGCACCGCGTGCGGCAGGCTCCGCCCGGCCAGGTGCAGCAGCTCCAGGACCTCGTCGAAGTTCGCCGAGTCGGAGGCGCCGGGAGTGCAGACCGGAAAGACCCGCCGGATGTTGCCCGGCACGTTCGGCGAGCGCAGCAGCGCCTCGCGGGCCTGCATCCAGTTGCGGTTGCCGCGGATCGTGTTGATCTCGCCGTTGTGCGCGATGAACCGGTACGGGTGCGCCAGCGGCCAGGACGGGAACGTGTTGGTGGAGAACCGGGAGTGCACCAGCGCGATCGCGCTGTCCACCCGCTCGTCACGCAGGTCGGGGTAGTACGCCGGCAACTGGTCGGGGGTGAGCATCCCCTTGTAGACCATGGTCCGGCTGGACAGCGACGGGAAGTACGCCGGCACGCCCCGCTCGGCGGTCTCCCGCTCGGCCTGCTTGCGCAGGCAGAACGCCACCCGGTCCAGCTCGATGCCGCGCAGCGCGGAACCGGCCGGCCCGGCGGGCGAGTCGGTGAGCCGGCGGGCGGCCAGGAAGAGCTGCCGGACCCGGGGCATCGCCGCCAGAGCGGTCTCGCCCAGCCCGGTCGGGTCGATCGGCACGTCCCGCCAGCCGAGCAGGTAGGCCCCCTCGACGAGCGCGTACTTCTCGACCACCCGGCGGGCGCGGGCCTCCGCGGCGTCGTCGTCGGGGAGGAAGACCAGGCCGGTGGCGTACTCGCCGGCCGGTGGCAGCGCGACGTCGGCCACCGCGCGAAAGAACGCGTCCGGGACCTGGATCATGATGCCCGCGCCGTCGCCGGTGTTGGGCTCGGCGCCCCGGGCGCCCCGATGGTCCAGCCGGCAGAGTGCGCCGAGGCCGTTGGCGACGACCGCGTGCGAACGCCGGCCGTGCAGGTCCGCCACGAAGGCCACTCCGCAGGCGTCGTGCTCCAGCGCCGGGTCGTACAGGCCCTGGGCGGACGGGCGGGGGCCAGGCGTCGGGGACGCCTGCGGGCTGTGCGGGTACGGAAAGGCCACCGGGCCTCCTGTCGTCACTCAGGTTGGAGCAGGGTGGGGACGACGTCGGCCCGTGGGTCTATTGAGTCTACGTTAGGGCGGGGCGCGCAAGGCCACTCAAGATTGATCACACCGTCCAGAGTCTGGGACGTGTAGTCTCGCGCGGTGGATCCGCTGCACAAGGACATCTTCGACCGGTTGGAACGCTTCTACGACGCGGTGCCCCGCGACGTCGCCGGTGTGGAGGAGCATGGCGGGCTGGTGTTGTTCGTCCGCGATGGTGCCGGCTGGCCGTTCTACGCCCGCCCCCGGCTCGACGCGACCGAGCCGCCGTCGCTGGCCGACATCACCTCGGTCCGTGAACGGCAGCGGGAGCTGGGTCTGCCGGAGGCCTTCGAGTGGGTGCACGAGACGACCCCGGAGCTGCTGGCGGTGGCCCGCTCGGCGGGGCTGAGCGTGCCGGAGGCGCCGCTGATGGTGCTCGACCCGGCCGCGCTGCCCGACCCCGGGACGCTGTCCGACGTACCGGTGCGGGTGCTGACGGCGGACTCCCCGGGCTTCGCCGCCGACGTGGCCGCCCGGCGGGCGGTGGCGGCGGTGTCGTTCGCCGCCGCTGGCACCGCGCGCGGCGACGCCGGCCCGGCCGAGCGGGACGCCGCGGTCACCGAGCTGGAGTTGGCCTCGCTGGACGAGGAACGGACCAGGGTCGCCGACGGCCGGCGAATCTCCGCGCTGGCCGGTACACCGGTCGAGGGTGCGCTGGCCAGCGGCATGGCGATGCGGGTGGGCGACGTCGCCGAGATCGCCGGGGTGGCCACCCTGCCGGCCGCCCGGCGGCGCGGGCTGGGCGCCGCGCTGACCGCCGCCATCGCCAAGGAACTGCTCGCCGCGGGCACCGACCTGGTCTTCCTCTCCGCCGGCAGCGAGGAGATCGCCCGGGTCTACCTGCGGGTCGGCTTCCGTAGGATCGGCACCGCCTGCATCGCCGAGCCCGCTGCGCTCATCCCCTGACGCCTCCCCCGGCCATTCGGCCGGGTCGACGCCCCTCGGATCAGGCGGGTGGACGCCACTGGGCGGCGGAGGCTGCGGCGCTGGAGAGCAGCCGCGAGTTGATCGTGCCGAGTGCGGCGTCCCGCGCGCGCAGCGCCAGCCGGCCCCGGGTCTGTAGCACCGCCGACATCCGCCGGGTCTGCCGCACCACGGTCGCCGCCCGGGGACGGCGCACCCGGTCGTACGACTGCACGGCGTCGGGTAGTCGTGCCTCGCGCAGCAGGGAGGCGAGCGTGGCGGCGTCCTCGAACGCGAGGCAGGCGCCCTGCCCGAGGTGCGGCGGCATGGCGTGCGCCGCGTCGCCGAGCAGCACCACGCCGCCCGGCCCGACCGGGAAGCCGTACGCGCGGGGCAGCGGTCGCAGCTCGCGGACCTCCTGCTGGACCAGGTCCGCCGGGTCGGTGGCGTCGAGCAGCGCGCCGATCGGCTCCGGCCAGCCGGCGTACCAGCGGCGCAGCAGGGCGAGCTGGGTCTCAGGCGGCTCCGGGCGGGGCGCGCCGGCGGCGGTGGCCACCCAGTAGATGCCGCCCCGGGTGGAGCCGCCCGACGAGCCGCGCTCGCCCAGCGAGGCGGCCACGAACCGGTAGCCCGCGCCGAGAACCTCACCGGCGAGCGGCTGGTCGGCGGGCAGCCGGGGCGCTCGGTACCAGGGGATGACGGCCCGCCAGGTGGCGCAGCCGGAGCTGACCACCCCGGATTCGGGGGCGAGTTGGCGGCGGATTCCGCTGTCCGTGCCGTCGGCGGCGATCACCAGGTCGGCCTCGATGGTGTGCCGTCCGTCGCCGACCGCCGGGCGCTCGCCCGGCTCGACCCGGACGTGGCGCACGGTCACCCCGGTGCGGAGCTCCACCCGGTCGCCGAGCCCGGCGATCAGCGCGTCGTGCAGGTCTTCGCGGTGCACCACCACCGGCATCCGGTCGGCGGGGATGGGCCGGGGCTGAACGAGCCAGTGCCCGTCCGGGCGCCGGACCCCGCCGTCGGGCAACGGCGTGGCGATCGCGGCGAGGCCGGCGCCGAGGCCGAGTGCCTGCAACGCGCGGACACCGTTGGGCCAGAGCACCACGGCGGTCGGCTCGGGGCGGACCCGCTCGGCGCGTTCCAGCAGGGTGACCTGCCAGCCGGAGCGGGCCAGCGCGCCGGAGACGGCGAGGCCACCGACCCCGGCGCCGACGACCACCGCGCTTCGCATCGGTGCCGCCCCCGCTCAGCTGTCCCGGTCGGCGGGGCGCGCGCCTGCGGCGTCGGCCCGGTCGTCGCGGGGTTCCGGCGTACCGTCCGCCGCCTGATCGTCGGCCGACGGGTCATCGCCGGGTACCGCCCCGTCGAGCGGCTCAGCGCCGACGGGCCGATCGTCGTCCTCGGTGGCTGGCTCGGGCGGCACGACGCCGCTGTCCTGCCAGGCCTGGTACTGCTCCTTGCTGACCACCCGGTAACCCTCTGGCGCGGAGGCCCGCGCAGGGGTCTCCCGCTCGGAGAGGTCGACCTGGGACAGGTCCGACGTGGTGGGCGGGGTCGGCGTCTGCGCCGCGCCGAGCGGGATCAGGTACTCCCGCGGGCCGCGGACCCGCACGAAGTAGACCAACGCGCCGAGGAAGACCAGGGCGGCGGTCCACACGTTGAGCCGGACGCCGAGGATCTGGTTCGCCTCGTCGGTGCGCATCAGCTCGATCCAGAACCGGCCCACGGTGTAACCCATCACGTAGAGCGCGAACGCCCGGCCCCGGCCCAGCTTCAGTCGCCGGTCGAGGACGAGGACCAGCGCGACCACGCCGAGGTTCCACAGCGCCTCGTAGAGGAAGGTCGGCTGGTACAGGCCCGGTTCGAGGATCGGTTGGCCGGCGTCGTCGCGCAGCGCGTGCCCCGGGTTGTCCGGGTCCATCCGGTGGATCTTCAGGCCCCAGGGCAGGGTGGTCTGTGCGCCGAACAGCTCATTGTTGAACCAGTTGCCGAGCCGGCCGACCGCCTGGGCCAGCGGCAGCCCGGGGGCCAGCGCGTCGGCCACCACGCCGAACGGGATGCCGAGCTGCCGGGCCGCGATCCAGGCGCCGAGCGCGCCACCGGCGACCGCCCCCCAGATGCCGAGGCCGCCCTCCCAGATGGCGAACGCCTTCATCGGGTCACCGCCGGCGCCGAAGTACTTCTCGGGGGAGGTGATCACGTGGTAGATCCGGGCGCCGATGATGCCCGTGGGCACCGCCCAGACGGCGATGTCGAGCACCGCGCCGGGTGCGACGCCGCGCTGACGCAGGCGACGCTCGGTCACCCAGCAGGCCAGCACGATGCCGAGGATGATGCACAGTGCGTACGCCCTGATCGGCACCGGCCCGAGCTGCCACACGGCGGTGCTGGGACTGGGCAGGGCCGCCTGGGGGGACAGCGAGGCGAGGGTCACGGGTGCACACGCTACCGCTGTGCACCCCCGAAGCGGCACCCCGGGCCGCTGCGCGCGCTTCCCGGTGACTTCTGGTTTGCACCGCCGTACGCTCTTTGTCCATGAGCGCGCTCACCTGGGCGGTCGCCGCGGTCGTCACTGACGACGCCGGCCGGGTGCTGCTCTGCCGGCAGGGCCGGGGCGAACGCCGGTACGCGCTGCCCGGCGGGCGGCTGCGCCCGGCGGAGAGCCCGGTCCAGGCGGCGCTGCGGGACATTCGCGCGGAGACCGGCTGGGAGATCGAGCTGGTCGACCTGGTCGGCGTCTACCACCTGACCAGCCCCTCGGCGAGCACGCCGGCCGGGCGCGCCGGGCCGCTGCCGGACGTCCTGGTGCACGTGTTCCGGGCCCGCGCGGCCGAGGTCCGACCGGTCGCCGATCCGCCGCCGGGTTGCCGGCTGTCCTGGCACGCCCCCGCCGCGCTGCCCGAGGCGGTCACCCCACTCACCCGGGCCGCCGTCACCGATGCGGCCGCCGGCCGCTCCGGCGTGCTGCGCGACGCCCGCTGGGCGCCGGACACCGTCGACCCCGCACCCCGCCCGGTAGCCGGTCAGGCCGAAGGAGACGGCCAGCGAGAAACCGGCCACGACGGGCCAGCGCCTGGCCGCGGTGACCAGCCACGGCCCGGCCACGGCGGGCGGCCGGGCGTGGGGCAGCCACCAGAGCAACGTGGCGAAACGACCACGGACCCGTCACTCCGACCCTGACCGCACCGGAGCCGTCCGGCTGGCGACCCCCTGGAACCAGCGGGCCGGGCCGGGAACCAGCGGGTGGGCACGGGGAACAACGGGCGAGCCGGGGACGGGCGGGCGGGCCTGGGGCCAGCGGGCGGGCCGGGACCAGCATCGACGAACGGTGCAGCACTCGGGGCCACGTGACGCAGCCTCGCGGGATTGCCACCGCCCGGCGGGCATCCTCGGCCCGACGAGCATCATCGGCCCGGCGGGCATCATCGGCCCGGCGGGTCTGCCGTCGGGCATCGGCCCGCCCGGCGGGCATCGCTCAAAGTGGTAAGGATGCCCGGCGCAGCGCCACGCCGAATCGCCGAGCCACGCGCCCGGCGCGATAACCGGCCGCCGACCGGTGGGCCGCCGGACTGGTGGACCGCCAGACCGGGTGGACCGCCAGACCGGGTGGACCGCCAGACCGGGTGGACCGCCAGACATCCAGACCGGTGGACCGGCAACTGGCGATCCGGCCAGACCTGGGGCAGCCGCAGGGCCGCAGCAGCCGTGGCCGCAGCGGCAAGGGGTTGTCCGGCCGGCCCAGAGGTCGGCCGGACAACCGACCAGCGATCAGCGGGTGGGTGTGCGGACGCCCTCGGCGAGTTCGGCGCTCAGGGTGCGCAGGGCGGTCAGCCCGTCGGCCTCGGTGGGCGCGTCGAGCAGGCAGCGGACCAGCGCGCTGCCGACGATGACCCCGTCGGCGTAGCCGGCGACGGTGCCGGCCTGCGCACCGGTACCCACGCCCAGACCGACACCGACCGGCAGGTCGGTGACCTCGCGGACCCGGGAGACCAGCTTCGGGGCGGCGTCGGAGGTACGCGCCCGGGCCCCGGTCACGCCCATCACAGCGGTGGCGTAGACGAAGCCCCGGCAGTGCGCCACGGTCATCGCCAGCCGGGCGTCGGTGGACGACGGCGACACCAGGAAGGTGCGGTCCACCCCGTGAGCGTCCGAGGCGGCCAACCACTCGTCCGCCTCGTCGGGGATGAGGTCCGGGGTGATCAGGCCGGTCCCGCCGGCGGCGGCGAGATCGCGGGCGAACGCGTCCACGCCGTAACGCTCGATCGGGTTCCAGTAGGTCATCGTGACCACCGGGGCGCCGGTGGCGGCGACGGCCTCGATGATGCGCAGCGTGTCCGCGGTGCGTACCCCGCCGGCCAGCGCGATGTCACTGGCCTTCTGGATGACCGGCCCGTCCATCACCGGGTCGGAGTACGGGATCTCCACCTCGATGACGTCGACGCCGGCCTCGACCATCGCGGTCATCGCCGCGATGCTCCCCTCGACGGTCGGAAACCCGGCCGGCATGCAGCCGACCAGCAGCGCCCGCCCGTCGGCTCGTGCCTTGTCGAAGGCCACCCCGATCCGGCTCATCTCACCGCTCCTTGTCGAGGATGCCGAAGTAGTCACCGGCGGTGTGCACGTCCTTGTCGCCCCGCCCGGAGAGGTTGACCACGATGGTGGGCTCCCGGCCCAGCTCGGCGGCGAGCTTCGGGGCCAGCGCGACGGTGCCGGCGAGCGCGTGTGCGCTCTCGATCGCCGGGATGATCCCCTCGGTACGGCAGAGCAGCTCGAACGCGGCCATCGCCTCGTCGTCCGTGACCGGCTGGTAGCTGGCCCGGCCGGTGTCGTGCAGCCAGGCGTGCTCGGGCCCGACGCCCGGGTAGTCCAGCCCGGCGGAGATCGAATGCGACTCCAGCGTCTGCCCGTCGGCGTCCTGCAGCACATAGGTGCGGGTGCCGTGCAGCACGCCGGCCGAGCCGCCGGTGATGCTGGCCGCGTGGCGGCCGGTGGCCACCCCGTCGCCACCGGCCTCGAAGCCGTACAGCCGCACGTCCGGGTCGCCCACGAAGGCGTGGAAGATGCCCAGGGCGTTGGAGCCGCCGCCGACGCAGGCGGTGACCGCGTCCGGCAGCGCACCGGTGAGGTCCAGGCACTGCTGACGGGCCTCGTCGCCGATACCCCGGACGAAGTCGCGGACCATCGCCGGGAACGGGTGCGGCCCGGCGGCGGTGCCGATCAGGTAGTGCGTCTCGTCGACGTTGGCCACCCAGTCGCGCATCGCCTCGTTCATCGCGTCCTTGAGGGTGCGCGAGCCGGTGGTGACCGGGACGACGGTGGCGCCGAGCATCCGCATCCGGGCCACGTTGAGCGCCTGCCGCTCGGTGTCGACCTGGCCCATGTAGACCACGCACTCCAGGTCGAACAGGGCGGCGGCGGTCGCGGTGGCCACGCCGTGCTGGCCGGCGCCGGTCTCCGCGATCACCCGGGTTTTGCCCATCCGCTTGGTGAGCAGCGCCTGGCCGAGCACGTTGCGCACCTTGTGCGCCCCGGTGTGGTTGAGGTCCTCGCGCTTGAGCAGCACCCGCGCGCCGACCTTCGCGGAGAACCGCCGGGCCTCGTAGAGCAACGACGGGGTACCGGCGTAGTCGCGCAGCAGCGCGCCGAACTCGGCCCGGAAGGACTCGTCCGCCATCGCCGTGCGCCACGCCCCGTCGAGCTCGTCCAGCGCGGCCACCAGGGCCTCGGGCACGAATCGACCGCCGAAGCGGCCGAAGTGGCCGGCGGAGTCGGGCTGCGTACCGGCCACCGGGGCCAGCGCGTCGGCGCTCATCGGAAATCCTCTCGGTGGGGCGTCGGACGGCGCGAGGTCAGCGCACCGGCCGGGGCGTTGCCGGGTGGTTGCCGGCGTTGACCAGCTCGGCCACCGCCTCCCGCGGGCTCTTCTGCGTGACCAGGCCCTCGCCGACGAGGACCGCGTCGGCGCCCGCGGAGGCGTACCGGATCAGGTCGTGCGGGCCGCGGACGCCAGATTCGGCGATCTTGACGACGCTGCTGGGCAGGCCCGGCGCGATCCGCTCGAACACCGACCGGTCGACCTCCAGGGTACGCAGGTCACGGGCGTTGACCCCGATCACCTGCGCACCGGCCTCCAGGGCCCGGTCGGCCTCCTCCTCGTCGTGCACCTCGACCAGCGCCGTCATTCCCAGCGACTCGATCCGCTCCAGCAGGCCCATCAGCACGTTCTGTTCGAGCGCGGCGACGATCAGCAGGACCAGGTCGGCGCCGTGCGCGCGCGCCTCGTGCACCTGGTAGCTGGAGACGACGAAGTCCTTGCGCAGCACCGGAACGGTGACCGCGGCCCGGACGGCGGCCAGGTCGTCCAGCGAGCCGCCGAACCAGCGCCCCTCGGTGAGCACGCTGATCGCCCGCGCCCCGCCGGAGGCGTAGTCGACGGCGAGGTCGGCCGGATCGGCGATCTCGGCCAGGCGGCCCTTGGACGGCGAGGACCGCTTCACCTCGGCGATCACCGCGACGCCGGGCTTGCGCAGCGCCGCGTACGCGTCCAGCGGTGGTGGCGCCGCCGCTGCCAGCTCACGGATCCGCTCCAGCGGAACCTGTTCCTGGCGCCGGGCGACGTCCTCGCGCACGCCAGCCAGGATCTCGTCGAGCACGCTTACGGACGCCGCCTGACCGGCTTCGTCCCCCTCCGCGTGCGCATGCTCATCAGTCACCATCGGACTCCCCTCTCCGGGTGTCATGGGCCGATGCTAGGGGCAGCCGGCCGGAGCCGGGAGCCGGGGGTATGGCGCTGCTCACGAAAAGGGCTGCGGCATAATGGCCGACTTGCCGTGAACGGGATGTCACGCACTGCCACCTCCGGCATCGACCAGCACGGTACGACGAGAGCCCGGCGGCCCGGTTGAGCGGGCCGATCCACCGATCATGCCACCCCATGCGGGGGCGCAGTGAAGCCTGTCGATGCTGTGAGCAAGCTCAAGGCCGAACGGCCGGTGCCTGGTCGCGGCCGGGGCGGGACAGTTGACCGGGCGGTCACCCCGGCGAAACGTCAGCCGGCCAGCATCGTCCTCGGGCAGACTCGATGGCGCGCCTGCCCGACCGTCGCCAACTCCTCGTGCGAGGTGACCATGAGCATTTCCGAGCCGACCCCGAGCATCGGGCTGACCACCCTCTCGCGGACGGTGGCGTCGCTCGCCGTGACGGTGGTGCACACACTCGAGCGGGCCGTGGTCGGCGAAGGGCGGATGCGGACCGCGCGCGGCAACGCCTGGGAGGCGGTCTGCGCCGACCGGGCCCGCGCCGACCGGCGCGCCGAACTGGACCGCCTGGTGGCCGAGTTGACCGCCGCCCGCGCCGCCGCCCGCCGCCAGCAGCGGGAGCGTCAACCGGTCGGCTGAACACCCGCCGGCCGCAGTGGCCGTCGAGTCAGCCGGCCGTCGAGTCAGCCGGCCGTCAGGTCAACCGGCCGTCGGGTCCTCGCCCCGGTCCAGCGCGTCCCACGCCTCGGTGGTCCGCCGCCCGGCCATCGGTCCGGCCGGTCCGGCCGGTCCGGCCTCCGGCGGCGCGCTCTGCGGGCTGGTCCGCGCCGGTCGCTCGTACCGGGCGCCCATCGCCGGCCAGCCGCCGCCACGCAGCGCGGTCCACCCGCCGCCCGCCGCGGCCAGCAGGCCGCCGAGCAGGCAGAGCGCCGGCCACTGCCGGCTCACCACGCCGTCGAGGTCGGTGACCAGCCCGTACCCGCCGCCCGCCGCCACCGCCAGACCGAACACGCCGAGCAGGACGCCCAGCACCCGCCGCAGCAGACCGCGAGTGGCCAGCACCGCGCCGCCGCCGGCCAGCGTGACCAGGGCCAGCGCCGGCAGCCACGGCAGCAGGGCGGCACCGGTGCGGGCGTCGCGCATCGGCGGCAGCGGCGCCGGGCGCACGGTCAGCTCGACCGACCAGCTCCGGGTCGACGCCCAGAGCGCCAGGCCCGCGCCGGCGAGGCAGAGCAGCACGGCGTACGTCAGCTGACGCCGGCCCGCCGCGGGCCGGTCGTGTGGTTGCGTCGGGCCGGTCACCGGGCCGGCCGCAACGTCTCGGCGGCCGCGATCGCGGCCAGCACGGCGGCGGCCTTGTTGCGGGTCTCCTGGTCCTCGGCGGCCGGGTCCGAGTCGGCGACCACCCCCGCGCCGGCCTGCACGTAGGCCCGGCCGTCGCGGATCAGCGCGGTCCGGATGGCGATCGCCATGTCCAGGTCGCCGCCGAAGCCGAAGTAGCCGACCGTGCCGCCGTAGAGGCCGCGGCGGACCGGTTCCAGCTCCTCGATGATCTCCATGGCCCGCACCTTCGGCGCACCGGAGAGGGTGCCGGCCGGGAACGTCGCGGCGAGCGCGTCGAACGCGGTGCGATCGTCACGCAGCGTGCCGGTCACGGTGGAGACGATGTGCATCACGTGGCTGTACCGCTCGATGGTGGCGAACTCGGGCACCTCCACGCTGCCCGGCTGGCAGACCCGGCCCAGGTCGTTGCGGCCCAGGTCGACCAGCATCACGTGCTCGGCCCGTTCCTTCGGGTCGGCGAGCAGTTCGGCGGCGAGCCCGGCGTCGGCGGCCGGTGTGCCGCCGCGCGGCCGGGTGCCGGCGATCGGGTGCAGCAGGGCCCGGCGACGCCCGTCCGCACCGCCGGAGACCTTCAGGTGCGCCTCCGGGGACGAGCCGACGATGTCGAAACCGTCGAAGCGCAGCAGGTACATGTACGGGCTGGGGTTGCTGGTGCGCAGCACCCGGTAGACGTCCAGCGGGTCGGCGTGCGTCGACCGCTCGAAGCGCTGGGAGAGGACGATCTGGAAGCACTCGCCGGCCCGGATCGCCTCCTTGGCCGCCTCCACCGCCTTCGGGTAGCCCCCGTCGGGCGTACGGCAGAGCACCTCACCAGCCGGCGGACGCTCGACGGTGGAGATCATCGGCGGGATGGGCCGGGACAGCGCGGTCGTCATCGCGTCCAGCCGGCCCACCGCGTGGTGGTACGCGGCGGTGACCTCCGCGGCGCGGTCCGGGGCGTCCAGCGGCGGCAGCACCGCGTTGGCGACCAAAAGGGCCGAACCGTCGTAGTGGTCGAGCACCACCAGGTCCGTGGCGAGCATCATGCCCAGCTCCGGCACGCCCAGGTCGTCCTCGGTCAGCTCGGGCAGCCGCTCGAAGCGCCGGACGAGGTCGTAGCCGAGGTAGCCGACCATGCCCCCGGTCAACGGCGGCAGCCCGCTGGACGGGTCCCCGGTCGGGCCGGCCAGCGCCGCGACGGTCTCCCGCAGCACCCGCACCGGGTCGCCGTCGGTGGGCAGCCCGGCCGGCGGTTGGCCGAGCCAGGTCGCCACGCCGTCCCGCTCGACCAGCGTGGCGCTGCTGCGTACCCCGATGAACGAGTACCGCGACCAGGCCATGCCGGCCGAGCCGACGCCCTGCTCGGCCGACTCGAGCAGGAACGTGCCGGGCCCGCCGGCCAGCTTGCGGTAGACCCCGACCGGGGTCTCCGCGTCGGCCAGCAGCCGCCGGGTGACCGGCACGACCCGCCAGTGGGCGGCCAGCTCGGTGAAGGTGGCCAGGTCGGGGCTCACCGCGCCGTCGGTCATGGGCGGGCCTCCGGACCGGTGACGGGCAGCTCGGTGTAGAAGCACGTCCGGTGACCGGTGTGACAGGCGGCGCCGACCTGGTCCACGCTGACCAGCAGCGCGTCCCCGTCGCAGTCCAGCGCGACCGAGCGGACGTACTGGTGGTGCCCGGAGGTGGCGCCCTTGACCCAGTACTCGCGCCGGCTGCGCGACCAGTAGGTGGCCCGGCCGGTGGTGAGGGTGCGGTGCAGCGCCTCGTCGTCCATCCAGGCGACCATCAGCACCTCGCCGGAGTCGTGCGCGCGGACCACGGCGGCGACCAGGCCGTCGGCGGTGCGGCGCAGGCGGGCCGCGATGGCCGGGTCGAGCTGGGACGGGCGGGCCGGCACGGGCGCCGTCGGGCCGGTCGGATCGCTGGGAACGCCGGTCACCGGCGCGTCAGGTACGGGCACAGTGACCCATTGTCCCGCACGCGGCGCGGGTACCGGCGACGGCTCCCGCCGGGGCCGCGGCGGCTGGCTGGCGGGCCGGGCCAGCTGAGCGACGTAGCGGTCCAGCCGGCCGTCGGTCAGGGCGTCGGCCAGGTCGCTGCCGGCCGCGTCGGCGATCTCCTCGGCGTACGGGCGGATCAACGGCAGCGTTCCGGCGACCAGCCGCACGGCGGCCGCCCAGAGCTGCCCGGTGGAGCCCGGGCGCAGCCCGAGGCAGAGCAGCATGTCCTCCCGGTAGCGCGGCGGGGCGACCGGCAGCTCCAGGGCCGCCGCGAAGGCCGCCCGGCGGGAGATCACCCGCACCGACGGGTTGGCCGGGCGCAGCACCGACGGGCAGAGCCGGGCCAGGTCGGCCACCGCGAGCCGGATCCCGAGGTGGTCGTCGGCGGCCCGGGCGGCGGCGGCCTTACCCAGCGTGGCGATCAGCTCCTCCAGCCGGGGCGGTTCGGCGGGCTGGCAGAGCACCGGCAGGTCGATGCGGGGCCGCCAGTGCGGGTCGGCCCAGAGCCGCCGCGCCGGTGCGGTGACCGGCAGCCCGAAGGCCCAGTCGGCCGGCTCGCCGAGCCGGTGCACCCAGGAGCGGACGTCCCGTGCGGCTACCGAGACGTGGGTGAGCCGGCCGGCGGACTCGGCCAGGTACGCCCGGCGGGCCTCGTACGGGGCGCCGCCGACCAGCACGTCGAGGTCGACGTCGCTGTGCGCGGTGGCGGCCCGTCGGGCGTGACTGCCGCGCAGCAGGATGCCGACGACAGGCCGCTCGGCCGCCTGCCGCAACCGCGCGGCCCAGTCCTCGAGAAACCCGCTATCCGGTAACGGAGCGTGACTCACGGCGCCATCGTGCCGTACGCCCCATCGGTGCGCAATGCCCGTTGGCGGACCTGGTGTCCGGTCCGGAGGCTACTGCCCGTTCTCATGCTCGGCGCGGCGATGGGCGGGGGGCGAACGTTGCGCCGGCGCCGGTATCTCATCTAGCGTTGAGTTCAACAGCTGATGAGTTTTGCCGGAGGTGGCGTGATGGGCGACGCGATAGTGGTCCGCGACCTGCTCGTGGACCGGGGCGGGCGGCGGGTGCTGGACGGCATCAGCTGCACAGTCCCGCGCGGTGCCGTGACCGGGCTGCTCGGCCCCAGCGGGAGCGGCAAGACGACGTTCATGCGCGCGGTCGTCGGGGTGCAGGTGGTCACCGGAGGGACGGTCACCGTGCTGGGCCAGCCGGCCGGCTCGCCCGCGCTGCGGCACCAGGTGGGCTACCTCACGCAGGCGCCGAGCGTCTACGCCGACCTGACCGTGCGGGAGAACGCCCGGTACTTCGCGGCCCTGCACGGGCGGGGCCGCGCCGAGGCCGACCAGGCGATCAGCGACGTCGGGCTGGCCGGAGCGGCCGGCCAGCTGGTCGGCACCCTGTCCGGCGGCCAGCGCAGCCGGGCATCGCTGGCCTGCGCCCTCGTCGGCGAGCCGGAGCTGGTCATCCTGGACGAGCCGACCGTCGGTCAGGACCCGGTGCTGCGGGCCGACCTGTGGGCCCGGTTCCACGCGATGGCCGCCGCCGGCACCACCCTGCTGGTGTCCAGCCACGTGATGGACGAGGCGGCTCGCTGCGACCGGCTGCTGCTGATCCGGGAGGGACGGCTGATCGCCGACGACAGCCCGGCCGCGATCCGCGCCGCCGCTGGCGTGGACGACCTCGACGAGGCGTTCCTGCGGCTGATCCGGGCCGGTGAGCCAGGCCCCGCCGGCCCGGCCGAGGCGACGCGGTCGCGGACTGGAGGCATGTCGTGAACCCGCGGATCCTGGCGGCCACCACGGGCCGCATCCTGCGCCAGCTCCGGCACGACCGGCGCACCATCGCGCTGCTCGTGGTGGTGCCGTCCGCCCTGCTCACCCTGGTCTACTTCATGTACGCCGACCAGCCGACCCCACCCGGTCAGCCGTCGGCGTTCGACCGGATCGCGCTGGTGATGCTCGGCATCTTCCCGTTCGTCATCATGTTCCTGGTGACCAGCATCGCCATGCTCCGCGAGCGCACCTCCGGCACCCTGGAGCGGCTGCTCACCACCCCGCTGGGCAAGCTCGACCTGCTCTTCGGTTACGGCATCGCGTTCGGGCTGGCCGCCGCCGTGCAGGCCGCGGTCGCCGCCGGTGTGGCGTACTGGGTCTTCGACCTGGACACCGCTGGCAGCAGCGGCCTGGTGATCGGGATCGCCGTGATCGACGCGGTGCTCGGCGTCGCCCTCGGGCTGTTCTGCAGCGCCTTCGCCCGCACCGAGTTCCAGGCAGTACAGTTCCTGCCGGTCGTGGTGGTCCCCCAGCTGCTGCTCTGCGGGCTGTTCGTGGCCCGCGACCAGATGGCCGGCTGGCTCCAGGCGCTGAGCGACGCCTTCCCCCTGTCGTACGCCATCGAGGCGTTGCAGGAGGTCGGCGCCAACGCCGAGCCGACCGGCACGATGTGGCGGGACGTGGTGGTGGTGCTCGGCGCGGTGGTGCTGGCACTGGTGCTCGCGGCGGCCACCCTGCGCCGGCGGAGCGGCTGACCGACGGACGAACGAAGGGCGGCGATGGCGCGGCGGACCGGCCGGCGACCCGGCAACCAGGGCACCCGGGAGGCGATCCTCGACGCGGCACGGGCGGCGTTCGCCGAGCGTGGCTTCGACGCCGCCTCGATCCGCGCCATCGCCGGCACCGCCGGGGTGGACCCGGCGCTGGTGCACCACTACTTCGGCAGCAAGGACCAGCTCTTCCTGGCCGCGATGAACTTCCCCGTCGACCCGGGTGAGGTGGTGCCGAGGGTGCTCGCGGGCGGCCAGGACGGCATCGGCGAGCGGCTGGTCCGCACCTTCCTCGGCGTCTGGGACTCACCGTTCGGCAGCGCCGGGGTGGCGCTGCTGCGCTCCGCGGTGAGCAACGAGTGGACGGCGCGGCTGCTGCGCGAGTTCATCACCACGCAGGTGCTGCGCCGGGTGCTCGACCAGCTCGACGTCGACCCGGCCGAGCTGCCACTGCGCGGCTCGCTGGTCGCCAGCCAGCTGATCGGGTTGGGCATGATGCGGCACGTGATCCGACTGGAGCCGGTGGCGTCCGCCGACCCGGAGACGCTGGTCGCGGCCATCGGCCCGACCGTGCAGCGCTACCTGACCGGGCCGCTGTCCACGTAGCGCCCGCGAACCGCCGTGAATTGGCGAGCGGTCAGCCCGGCGGGCGGGCCTCGGCACGGCGGCGCAGCGGCGGAAGCAGCCGGACCAGGTCGTCCGGGTCGGCCGCCGGGCACGGAAAGGCGAGCCGGACCCGCCGCCGGGCGCCGGGGCGACCGAGGGCGACCACCAGCCCGTAGCGGTCGATGCGCACCACCCGGGGCGGCCCGTCCGGGGTCTGCTCGGTCAACCCGAGCTGCCGACGCAGGTACTCGGTCAGCTGGCCGGCGTCGCGCTCCGTGAGGTCGGCCAGCAGTCGCGCCTCGACCGGATGCACCGGGTCCGGCTCGGCCTCGGCGTACTCCGCCGGGTCGATGCGCCGCACGGCGCCGGCGCGCTCCCAGCGGACCTCGACCACCTCGAAGCGGAACAGCCGGAACCGGACGCCCAGGTCGAGCAGATCGCCGGTCGGCTCCACCGCGGCGAAATCGACCGCCGCGCGGCGGGCCTCGGCGCCGTGCAGCTCCGCGGCCCAGCCGGAGACCCAGGCCCGCCCGAGCCCGGGGGCGCCGGCCGCGGGTGGCAGGTCGAGCACGTCGAGCACCACCGCGACGTCGGTGCCCCCGGCGGCCGGCCGCAGCGCGGCGGCCAGGTGGCTGGCCACCGGGACCAGCAGCAGCACCCGGCCGTCCGGGTCGGTCACATGCCGGGCGTGGTGCGGGCCCGGCCGGTGGGCCAGATGCACGAGACCGGGCAGCCGGCCGGCGACGAGGGTACGAACGATCTCGGCGGGGCTGGGCCGCATGGCGCGACCTCCTTTGAGGTTAGGCTTACCTAACCCGGAGCGTAGAGCACTCGGCCGGTGGCGTCCAGCCATCCCGGTGCAGGTGGACGCCGGTCCGTTACCGGGTCTGCTCCAGCCAGGAGGCGTAGAGCAGGCCGTAGGTCGAGCCGGCGTCGCGGACCAGCTCGTCGTGCGGACCACGCTGCACGATCCGCCCCCGATCGACCACGATCACCTCGTCGGCGGCCTGCGCCGTGGAGAGCCGGTGGGCGATGGCCAGGGTGGTGCGACCTCGGGTCACCGCGTCCAGGGTGCGTTGCAGGCGTACCTCGGTCGCCGGGTCCACCGCGCTGGTCGCCTCGTCCAGCACCAGCAGGTCCGGGTCGGCCACGTACGCCCGGGCCAGCGCGACCAGCTGCCGCTCCCCGACGCTGAGCGCCTCACCGCGCTCGCCGACCGGAGTGTCCAGGCCGGCCGGCAGGCCGTCCAGCCAGTCCGCCAGGCCCAGCTCGGTGAAGGCGGCGCCGAGCTGCTCGTCGGTCAGCTCCGGCCGGGCGAACCGGACGTTGTCCCCCACCGTCGCGTCGAAGAGGAACCCGTCCTGCGGGACCATCACCACACGGGAGCGCAGCGAGTCGAACCGGACCTCAGCCAGCGGCACCCCGGACAGCAGCACGGCACCCGCCGACGGGTCCATCAACCGGGTGAGCAGCTTGGCGAAGGTGGTCTTGCCGCTGCCCGTCTCCCCGACCACCGCCACCCGGCTCTTCGCCGGGATCTCCAGGTCGATGTCGTGCAGCACGGGAGGACCGCCAGGGTAGGCGAACCGCACCCCGGCGAAGCGGATGTCCAGCGGCCCGCCCGGCAGCTCCCGCCCCTGCTCCCCCGGATCGGCCACGTCCGGAGCGACGTCCAGCACGTCGAGCACCCGGCGCCAGCCCGCGATCGCGTTCTGCGCCTCGTTGAGCACCTCGGTGGCGATCTGCACCGGCTGGATGAAGAGCGTCACCAGGAAGAGGAACGCGGTCAGCTGGCCGATCGACAGGGTGCCGTCCACCCCAAGCGTCACCCCGAGCACCACCACGCCGGCCAGCGCCACCCCGGCGGCGAGCTCGCCGACCGAGCTGCCCACGATGCTGATCCGGATCGCCCGCTGCTGCGCCATGCGCTGGCTGTCGATGGCCTCGTCCAGCCGCCGCGCGGTGCGCCCCGCGATGCCGTACGCCCGGATCACCGGCGCGCCCACCACGCTCTCGCCGATCGCGCCGAGCAGCGTGCCGGTGCGCTGACGCACCGTCGCGTACGCCGCGCCGAGGCGGCGTTGCAGCTGCCGGATGATGAACACCGCCGGCAGGAACGCCACCAGCACCACCAGGGTCAACTGCCAGGAGTACGCCAGCATGACGATCGTGGTGACCACCAGCTGGCCGAGGTTGACCAGCAGGATCACCCCGCCCCACTGGAGGAACTGGGTGATCTGGTCGACGTCGCTGGTCACCCGCGAGACCAGCGAGCCGCGCCGCTCCGACTGCTGGTGCAGCATCGACAGGTCGTGCACGTGCCGGAACGCCCTCGTCCGCACGTTGGCCAGCGCCGTCTCGCTGACGGTGAACAACCGGCGCATCATCAGGTAGCCGCAGAGCGTGGTGACCGTGAGGATCGCGGCGGTGATCGCCACCACCGACCAGACCACGTCCAGGTTCAGCCCACCGATGATGCCGCGGTCGATGCCCTGCTGCACGGCGACCGGCACGGCCACCCGGCCGACCATGTAGACCAGCGCCAGGGCCAGGGTGCCCGCCAGCCCGGTCCGCAGCTCCGGAGAGAGCGACAACCCTCGCCGCAGGGTCTGCCAGGTCGTCTCGGCCCTCTCGTCCCGCTCATCGGTCTTCGCGCTCACCGGGCTGGCCTTTCGTTCGCGACTGCGGGGCTCCGCTGCGCTGCACTCCTCGCGCTCACCGGTCCACCTCGATTTCCAGGCCCGAGGGCAGCGGCGCGACCTCGTCCTCGTACGGACGCTCCTGCGCGCGGTCGACCTCCGCCTGCTCGTAGGCGGTGACCAGGTCGACGTATCCGGGCACGGTGGCCAACAGCTCGCTGTGCGTGCCCCGGGCGATCACCTTCCCCTGCTCGACGTAGATGACCTCGTCGGCGAGCGCGATGGTGGCCCGGCGGTACGCCACCACCAGGATCGACGCGGCCGGCACCCCCGGCGCACCCGCCGAGGAGCGCAGACCGGCCAGGATGGCCGCCTCCACCCGGGGGTCGACCGCGCTCGTCGCGTCGTCGAGCACCAGCAGGCGCGGCCGGCCGGCCAGCGCGCGGGCCAGGGTGAGCCGCTGCCGCTGCCCACCGGAGAGCGAGGTGCCCCGCTCGCCGACCATCGTGTCGAGACCGTCGGGCAGCGCCGCGACGAACCCGTCCGCCTCGGCGAGCCGCAGCGCCGCCCAGACGTCCTCGTCGTCAATGCCCGGCCGGTCGAGGGCGATGTTGGCGCGGACCGTGTCGTCGAAGACGAACGGCACCTGGGCGACCAGGGCGACCGTGCCGGCGAGCGACGCGGCGGTCAGCTCGCGCATGTCCACCCCGTCCAGCTGGACGGTGCCGGCGTCCGGGTCGACCAGGCGCACGGCCAGCGAGGCGATGGTGGACTTTCCGGCGCCGGTCGACCCCACCAGGGCCACCGTCCGCCCGGCGGGCACCGTGAAGCCGACCTCGCCGAGCACCTGCGCGCCGGGCTGGTGCGCCTCGGCCGGCGGATAGGAGAAGTGCACGTCGGTGAAGGTGAGGGTGGCCGGGCCGGCGGTGGCCGGGTCGAGCACCCGCTGCCCGTACGGCATCTCGCCGGTCGCGTCGAGCACCCGGCGGACCCGGTCCCAGCCGGCGACGCTGCGCGGCAGTTCGGCCAGCACCCAGCCGATGGCCCGCACCGGAAAGGCCAGCACGGTGAAGAGGAAGGCCACGCTGACCAGTTCGGTGACGCTGATCGCGCCCTGGCGCAGCCGGAACGCCCCGACGACCAGCACGGCCAGGGTGCCGAGGCTGGGCAGCGTCTCCAGCAGCGGGTCGAAGACGCCGCGCAGCCGGCCGACCGCGATCAGCGCGTCGCGCAGCTCGCCGGCCCGGCCGGCGAACCGGGCGGTCTCCTGTGCCTCACGGCCCATCGTCTTGACGACCAGCGCGCCGTCGAAGCTCTCGTGGGCGATGCCGCTGACCTCGGCACGCAGCCGCTGCGCCCGGGCCTGCCGGGGCGCCATGCGACGGGAGTAGACGACGTTGAGCGCGAACAGCGCGGGGAAGACCGCAAGTCCGACCAGTGCCAGCGCCCAGTCGGTGGCGAACAGCGAGACGATCGCGCCGACCAGCATCACGAGGGTTCCGACCGCGAAGGGCAGCGGCGCGATCGGGTACCAGGCCGCCTCGACGTCCGAGTTGGCGTTGGAGAGCAGGGTGCCGGTGGCGTTGCGGTGGTGCCAGGACAGCGGCAGGTCCAGGTAGCGGCGGGTGACCCGGCGACGGTAGGCGGCCTGGAGGCGGTACTGCATGTAGCCGGCACCGAGCCGGCGGCCGAAGATGCCCACCACCCGCAGGACGCTGATGCCGAACAGGGCGATCGCGGCCAGCGCGAGGCTGCCGGTGGCCACCTCGCCCCGCGCGATGGCCGGCACCACCACATCGCCGACGACCCCGCCGACCACGTACGCGCTGACGATGACCATCGAGCCGAACAGCACGCTGCCGACCACCGCCACCGCGAAGATCCGTGGCTGCTCCCGGATCGCCTGCCGGAGGACCCCCAGCCCCCGGCCGAGCACATCCCGACTTGTCTTGCTCGCCACGCTCTCCCCCGCCGTAAGCCACCATTATCCTCCTCATCCTTACCGGTCCGGACCAGCCCCGCCGACCCGGACCCATATGTCGACCATCACGTACCGGAGGGCGACGAGACCGGCCATGCCGGGCGGGCATCCACCGGCGGGCGTCGAAGGGCCCGCGGGCCTACGATCGGGCCATGCCGCGGTACGCCCGAGCCGAGCGCGAGGCGCTGGCCGATCTCCTGCTGGCCCTCGGGCCGAACGCGCCAACGATCAACGAGGGCTGGGCGACCCGTGACCTCGCCGCGCATCTGGTGCTGCGGGAGCGCCGCCCGGACGCGGCCAGCGGGATCATGCTGGCGCCGCTGCGCGGGTACGCCGAACGGGTCCGTCGCCACCTTGCCGCCCGGCCCTACCCCGACCTGGTGGCGCAGGTGCGCCGGCCGCCGGTGTGGAGCCCGGTCAGCAACCCGGTGACCGACGAACTGGTCAACACGCTGGAGTTCTTCATCCACCACGAGGACGTGCGGCGGGCCGGGTCCGGCTGGCTGCCGCGCGAGCTGCCACCCGACCTGCAGGCCGCGCTCTGGAGGCGGGCCGCCCCGCTGGCCCGACTGGCCCTGCGTCGCTTTCCGGCGGACCTCTACGTACAGGCGCCGGGGTACGGCCAGATCTCCGTCGGCCGCGGCGGCGAGCGGCTGCGGGTGGTCGGCGCCCCGGCCGAGCTGGCCCTGTTCCTCTCCGGCCGGCAACGGGTGGCCCGCGTTCAGCTGGACGGCCCGGCGGCGTCCACGCGACTGCTCCGCAACGCCAGCCTGGGAATGTGACCGTCTGCACTTAAACGGTCACGGACTCGCCGTGAAGAGCGTCGCTCCCAGCGACGCAGAACGATCCCTGCTCCCGTACGCTTCACCGCGCCGTTCCGCGCCGGGGCGGCACGAGTGGGGGCGCACTATGCGAACTTTCGCGATCTCGGCGCTGCGGGAGCCCCCGTTTCCCGCGGGGCGCCATGAGGCCACGGATCGGGTGGCGGGCGAGAGCGTCGAGTGGGCGCGCGCGTTCGGGCTGATCGATTCCAGCCATCGGGTCCACCGGCTGCAGCGGGCGGACGCCGCCGGGCTGGCCGGGCGGGCCTGCCCCGACGGGTCGGCGGACGGGCTGCGGCTGCTCACCGACCTGATCTCCTGGCTCTTCGTGATGGACGACGCCTGCGACGAGGACGGCCTCGGCGCCGACCCGGCTCGGCTGGCGCCGGCGATCGGCACCCTCCTCGACGTGCTGGACCGGTGCGGTGACCCGGCCGTCGTTCCGCCCGCCGCGGGGCCGCTGGGCGACGCGCTGCACGACCTGTGCCGCCGGACCCGGCTGCACGACCGCCCGGCGCTGCTGCTGCGGTTCGTCAGCCAGATACGGGAGTATCTGCTGGCGCTGCTCTGGGAGGCGGCCAACCGGGAGCGCCGGCGGGTGCCCGAGGTGGCGGACTACGTCCAACTGCGCCGACACATCGGCGGCGCGCGCCCCTGCCTGACCCTGACCGAGTTGGCGTCCGGGGAGCCGCCCGAGGCGGGCCGGCACGCCGACCCGGCGCTGGCGGCCCTGGACCTGCTGGCGGTGGACCTGGTCTGCTGGTGCAACGACCTCTTCTCCTACGGCAAGGAGAGCCGGGCCGACCCGGACGCGCACAACCTGGTGACGGTGATCGCCCAGGAGATCGACGCGGACGAGCCGGGCGCGCTGCGGGCGGCGGCCGACCGGTTCAACCAGGGGCTGGCGGCATACCTGAGCGCGGAGGACGCGCTGCTGGCCAGCGGGGACGACAGGTTGCGCCCGGCGCTCGCCGCCCGGCGCAACTGGATCCGGGCAACCTACGACTGGTCACTGGTGGCCGCCCGTTACGCCTGATCCGGCCGTACCGGTTGGCGGGACGGGGCCCCGGACGATCACCAGGGCTAGCCGATGCCCGGTGACAGGCAATACCCTTCGGTAACCACTATGACGTGACGACCGTCACGCCACCACCCCCGAAGGCGGCTACAGCGATGGCTCTCGATGTCCCGTACCGCTCCATCCCGGACATGTTCCTCAAGCGCGTGGCGGCCACCCCCGACCGGCACGCGTTCGCTTCCCCGGCCCCTGACGATTCGGGCCCCGTCTGGCTGACCTGGGACCAGGTCGGCCAGCGCGCCAAGGCGGTCGCCGCCGGCCTGCACGGCTTGGGCGTCGGCCAGGAGGATCCGGTCGCGATCCTCGCCAACACCCGCCTGGACTGGGTGATCGCCGACCTCGGCATCATGTGCGCCGGCGGGGCGACCACCACCGTCTATCCGACCACCGAGCCGGCGGACGCCACCTTCATCATCGCCGACTCCGGTTCGAAGGTGCTGTTCGCGGAGAACCCGGCCCAGGCCGCCAAGATCGCCGGCGCCGACCTGCCCGTGTTGACCCACGTGGTGCTCCTCGACGGCGCCGCCGACGCGACCGCCACGGTCCCCCAGCTCACTCTCGCCGAGCTGGAGGAGCGGGGCACCCGCGCGCTGGCCGCCGAGCCGGATCTGATCGACATGCTCGTGGCCGGCATCGGTCCGGACCACCTGGCCACCCTGATCTACACCTCCGGCACCACCGGCCGACCCAAGGGCGTCGAGCTGCTGCACGGCGGCTGGTGCTGGGAGGCCGTGGCGCAGGCCGAGGTCGGGCTGCTCCGCGACGACGACCTGCAGTACCTGTGGCTGCCGCTGGCCCACTCGTTCGGCAAGACGCTGCTCTGCGGCGCCATCCACGTCGGCCTGCCCACCTACGTCGACGGGCGGGTGGACAAGCTGGTCGACCTGCTCTCGGTGATCCGGCCGACGCTGATGTGCGGCGCTCCCCGGGTGTTCGAGAAGGTCTACAACAAGGCCGTGACCACCGCACAGGGCGCCGGTGGCGCGAAGGCGAAGATCTTCGCCTGGGGCGTCCGGGTCGGCAAGGAGAAGGTCGCCCTGGAGCAGGCCGGCAAGCCGGTGCCGGCCGGGCTGAAGCTGCGCTACGGGGTGGCCGAGAAGCTCGTGTTCAGCAAGCTCCAGGCCCGCCTGGGCGGCCGGATGCGGGTGCTGGTCTCCGGCGCCGCTCCGCTCAGCCCGGAGATCGCCACCTTCTTCGCCGCCGCCAACCTGCCGATCTCCGAGGGCTACGGCCTGACCGAGACGAGCGCCGGCAACTTCGTCAACCCGCCCTCGGGGCTGCGCATCGGCACCGTGGGCAAGGCGATGGGCGACCTGGAGTGCCGGATCGACACCGACGGGGAGATCCTGGTCCGCGGCCGGCCGGTGATGCGCGGCTACCACAACCTGCCGGAGGAGACCGCCGCCGCGTTCACCGAGGACGGCTTCTTCCGCACCGGCGACATCGGCAGTCTCGACGAACAGGGCTACCTGCGGATCACCGACCGGAAGAAGGACCTGGTCAAGACCTCGGGCGGCAAGTACATCGCGCCGTCGCACATCGAGGGGATGTTCAAGGCGATCTGCCCCTACACCTCGCAGGCGGTCGTCGTCGGGCAGGCCCGCAACTTCTGCACGATGCTGGTCACGCTGGACCCGGACGCGATCCGGGGATGGGTGGCCGGCGGCCCGCTGGAGGGCCGCGACTACTCGGCCATCGTCGCCTCGCCAGAGGCCAAGGCGATGGTCGAGGAGTACGTCGCCCAGCTGAACGCCAAGCTCAACCGCTGGGAGACGATCAAGAAGGTGGCGATCCTGCCGCGCGACCTGACGATCGAGGACGGCGAGATCACCCCGTCGTTGAAGATCAAGCGGCGCGGTGTGGAGAGCAACTTCGCCGCCGAGATCGACAAGATGTACGCGGGCACCCTCGCCGAGCTCTGAGCCGAGCCCCTGCGTCGACCGCCGGCGGCCCCGCACCCTTCAAGGGTTCGGGGCCGCCGGCGTTGAGATGCTCGAGCCGGGGGCGCCCGGCCGGATGCCGCGCGACCACCGGAGCCCTCCGCCGCTGCCCACTTCGGCAGCCTGTCAGCCCGCCCGTGCGGGCAGGCTCGATCGGCGACCTCGGCGGCCCGGTGGTGCCGCCGCCCAGCAAGGTCAGGTGCTCCGGTCGGTGGTCGCCCGCCGCGCGTGCTCCGGTCAGTGGCCGTCCGGCGCCGGGCTCGCGCCGTGTTCGGCGAGGAAGGAGTCGCGCAGCTCGCGGCGGGCGGCGCCGAACAGCCGCACCTCGGCGACCACCATTCCGACACAGACGGCCGCCAGCAGACCCAGCGCGGCCAGCGCCGGCAGCCGGTCGGCCACCGGCAACAGCACCACCAGCAGCAGCACCGTCGTCGCGCGGGGCCAGTTGACCGAGCCCATGTTGCGCAGCCGAAAGCCGATGTGGCCGAGCAGGTAGAGGATCACGCCGCCGTAGAGAGCCAGCAGACCCAGCCCGTGCAGCGGGTCGGTCAGCTTGTGCTCGGTGCCGTCCCCCACGTACGCCAGCACCTTCTTGAACCCGAGGGCCAGCAGGATGATGCCGGCCACCATCGGCAGGTGCAGGTAGGTGTAGGAGTCGCGGCCCAGCGCGGCGCGGGCGGCGCCCGCGGCCCGGTGGAGCACCCGCTCGGCGGCGATCGACACCACATCGAAGTACGCCCACCAGAGCGCGGCCGTGACCGCGATGGCCAGCACCGAGGCGACGATGATCGGCCAGGAGATGGGCAGTGCGGTGACCCCCACGCCGATGGCCACCAGCGACTCGCCGAGCGCGATGATGATGATCAGGCCGTGCCGTTCGGTCCAGTGCGCGGCGGAGAAGATTCGCCAGCCCCGCGCGCCGATCGCCATGATCCCGCCGTAGTCGACGGCCAGCGCGAGCACCCAGAGAGCCGTGCGGATGGTGTCGACCTGCTGCGGCGAGTCGGTCAGCCGCTGCGGCACCAGCGCGGCGGAGAAGAGCAGCAGCGCCCCGGCGAGCATCGGCAGGGCGGCGCGCAGCAGTTGGCGACGCAGCCCCGCGTCACCGCGCGCGGCGAAGAAGTAGAGGACCAGGTGCAGCACCCGGACGACCAGGTAGCAGGCGGCGAAGACCACCGGGCCGGAGAGCCCGCCGGGCAGGTCGTCGAAGGCCTCCGGGATGGTCACCGCGACCACGAACATGGTGGCCATGACGGCGAACAGCACCACCCGCACCAGACCCTCGTCGGCCCGCACGGTGTTGCTGAGCCAGGCGTAGCAGCACCAGCACCACCAGAGCAGGGCCAGCAGCAGCAGGCCCCGCAGCAGGCCGCGCCCGGTGAGGTCGTCCGCCATCAGCGCGGTCACCTGGGTGAGCGCGTAGACGAAGACCAGGTCGAAGAAGAGTTCCAGCGGGGTCACCGTGGACCCCTCGGTCATCGCCCGCATCCGCGGCGTCCGCCGCGTCGTACCGCTATTCGCCACGGCGCACAGTCTCGCAGTCGGGCCGGCCCGGCGGGGCCCCTGCGACGGTGCGCCGCTGATCCGCCCGCCGCGGGTGCGCCGGGCGACGGGCTCAGGCGATGACGGCGGGCTCCCGCCACCGCTGCCGGCCGGTCCGGTCCAGGTCGTAGCGGACCGCGGCGATCCGCCCGACGGCCTCCACCAGGTCGGCGGCGGGCAGGGTGAACGGCAGACGCAGGAAGCGCTCCAGGGTGCCGTCCAGGCCGAACCGGGGCCCGGGCGCCAGCCGGACACCCACCTCCTCGGCGGCCCGGGCCAGCGCGCTGGAGACCGGGCCGTCCAGCTCCGCCCAGAGCGTGACGCCGCCGCGCGGCACGGTGACCCGCCAGTCCGGCAGCCGGTGCGCCAGCGCGCCGAGCAGCGCGTCGCGCTGGGCGGCGAGCTGGGTGCGTCGGTCCGCGACGATGGCCTTCGCGTCGGCGAGCAGGTGCACGGCGACCAGTTGGTCCAGCACCGGGCTCGCCATGTCCACACCGACCCGGACGGCGGCCAGCCGCTGCACCTGCGGCGCGGAGGCACGCACCCAGCCGATCCGCAGGCCACCCCAGTACGGCTTGCTCATCCCACCGATGCTGATCACCCGGCTGTGTCGGTCGAAGGTGGCCGTCGGCGGGGGCAGCTCGGTGCCGTCCAGCGGCAGGTCCACGAAGGACTCGTCGATGACCAGGTCGGTGCCGACGGCGTGGGCGGCGGCCACCACCCGCTCGCGCAGCGACGCCGGCATCAGGTGCCCGGTCGGGTTCTGGAACTCCGGGATCAGGTAGGCCAGCTTGGGCCGGGTCTGCCGGAGGCTGCCCAGCAGCAGGTCGGACTCCCAGCCGCCGGCGTCGGCGGCCAGGCCGTGAGTGGTGATGCGAGCGCGCCGGCCGGCCAGCGCGGCGAGCGCGTTGGGGTAGGTCGGGGACTCGACCAGCACGCTGCCACCCGGGGCCAGGGCGAGTCGCAGCACCAGGTCCAGCGCGTGCTGTGTGCCGCTGGTGACCATGATCTGGTCGGCCGAGGTGGGCAGCCCCCGGGCGGTGTACCCGTCGGCCACCGCCTCGCGCAGCTCGATGATGCCGGTCGGGTGGTAGCCGGCCCCGCCCAGGTAGCGGGGCAGGTCCTCGGCGGCAGCGCGGGCGGCGGCCAGCAGTTGCGGCGGGGCGGCCAGTGCGGCGACGCCGAGGTCGATCATCTCCCGGTCGTCGAGCGGGGTCCACAACCCGGTGCTGGCCACCCGGTGGTTGCCGGGCAGCATGGTCCAGCTGCCGGCGCCGCGGCGGCTGGCCAGGTGCCCGGTCTCGCGCAACTGCCGGTACGCGGCGGTGACCGTGGTCCGGCTGATCCGCAGCGCCTCGGCCAGCTCCCGTTCCGCCGGCAGGCGGACGCCCAGCGGCAGCCGGCCGTCGGCGAGCAGCCCGCGTACCGCGCCGGCCAGGGCGGCGTAGTCGGGGCTGCGGCGACGACCCGGCAGGGCGTGCCACTGCCCGAGCAGGCGGGCCAATTGGACGCCGCGCACCTGACCTGTCATGGCCACTCCTCGGATATTGGCTTCTTCCTCCGGGAGGATTGGCACCTAGGGTGGCATGCATGGCACTGATTGGCAATCTGCGGCACCGGCCGGTGCAACGGCTGACCCAGCTCTACGCCGGGCTGACCCTGTACGGGATCAGCATGGCGCTGATGGTTCGCTCCGACCTGGGCCTCGACCCGTGGGACGTGTTCCACCAGGGGTTGTCCGAGCTGACCGAGCTCTCCATCGGCATGGTCACCATCGGGGTCGGCGCGCTGGTGCTGCTGCTCTGGATCCCGCTGCGACAACGTCCCGGGCTCGGCACGGTCAGCAACGTGGTGGTGATCGGCCTGGTGGTGGACGCCACACTGGCCCTGCTGCCGGCCGGTGGCCCACTCGGCGTCCGGATCGGGCTGCTGATCAGCGGGATCGTCGCCAACGGCGCCGCCACCGGTCTGTATCTCGGCGCTCGGCTGGGCCCCGGCCCCCGCGACGGGCTGATGACCGGTTTCGTGGCCCGCCGACCCCGCTGGTCGATCCGGCTGGTGCGCACGGTCATCGAGGTCGTCGTGCTGGCGCTGGGCTGGCTGCTCGGCGGCACCGTCGGCCTGGGCACCGTCGCGTACGCGCTGGCCATCGGTCCGCTGGCGCAGCTCTTCATTCCGCTGTTCGCGATACCGGAAGCGCCCACCACCGGGCCCGACGCACAGGCCGGCGTGCCCGACCCCTCGGCCACCGCGCCCGCACCGGGTGCCGTCGCGCCGGTGACCCCGGCCGGCTGAGCGTTCACCGACGGTCACGGACCGGCACGCGGCGGTGGTGGATGCGGGCCGGATGGCGGGTGGGTGTTCCCTTCCGCGACGCTCGCCGTCATCATCTCTGCATGGGGGAGAACGGTTGGCGCTGGACCGACGCCTGGATCTTCGTGTCGCTGGTGATCGCGAGCGGGGCCGGGCGGCACCGTCGGTCCGCGACCAGCCGTCGGCCGGAGGGCGTCCGCCTGACCGACGTGCTCTCCACCGCCGACCACCTCAACCACGCGATCCCGCAGCGGCACGAGGTGGAGGCCGCGGTCCGTCGGCTGGTCGGCGCCGGGCTGGTCAGCGTCGCCGACGGCTGGTTCCGGATCACCGCCGAGGGCGAGCAGCTGTGGCGCTCCCGGCCGCGCGCCGGCGTGGCGACCATGGTGGACACCGTGCAGGGCGTGCTGAGCCGCCGGCCCGCGCCGGGCAGCGCCGAGTGGAGCCTGGACGAGGCCGACCACGCGGCGGCTGTCCAGGAGTACGCGGTCCGCTCGATTCCCTCACCCCGGCGTTCACCGGAGGGTCACTCCGGCGGCCACTGATCGGCCGCGCCGGGCCGGTTGGCCCGGCGGAACTCAGCGCACCGGGTGGCCGCTGCGGCGCAGTGCGTCCTTGACCTCGGCCACGGTCAGCTCGCCGAAGTGGAAGACGCTGGCGGCGAGCACCGCGTCCGCGCCGGCCCCGATGGCGGGCGCGAAGTGGGCCACCTCGCCGGCGCCGCCGCTGGCCACGACCGGCACGTCCACCACCGCCCGCACCGCGCCGATCAGCTCCAGGTCGAAGCCCGCCTTGGTGCCGTCGGCGTCCATCGAGTTGAGCAGGATCTCCCCCGCGCCCAGCTCGGCCCCCCGCTGCGCCCAGTGCACCGCGTCGATCCCGGTGCCGCGCCGACCGCCGTGCGTGGTGACCTCGAAGCCGCTGGGCGTGCTGCCGGCCGGGGCCCGGCGCACGTCGAGGGAGAGCACCAGCACCTGCCGGCCGAACCGGTCGGCGATCTCGGTGATCAGCTCCGGCCGGGCGATGGCGGCGGTGTTCACACCCACCTTGTCCGCGCCGGCGCGCAGCAGTGTGTCCACGTCGGCGACCTGCCGGACGCCGCCGCCGACGGTCAACGGGATGAACACCGACTCGGCGGTGCGGCGCACCACGTCGAGCATGGTGCCGCGGTCGCTGGAGGACGCGGTGACGTCGAGGAAGGTCAACTCGTCCGCGCCGGCCCGGTCGTAGGCGGCGGCCAGCTCCACCGGATCACCGGCGTCACGCAGGTCGAGGAAGTTGACCCCCTTGACCACCCGCCCGGCGTCCACGTCCAGACAGGGGATCACCCGCACCGCCACCGTCATGCCGCCAGCCTATCCCTCCGTGACACGACGGTGGCCGGCCTGTGTGGCCGGCCACCGTGGGTGCCGTGCGCCCTCGCGGGTCAGGAAGGGGCCCTTCCTGTACCGCAGGCGTTAACAGGGGGCCCTTGCTTACACCCGGACGAGCATCTTGCCCAGGTTGTCGCCACGCAGCAGGCCGAGGAACGCCGCCGGGGCGTTCTCGATGCCGTCCACGACCGTCTCGTCGTAGGAGAGCCGGCCCTCGCGCAGCCAGCCGGCGACGTCGCGGACGAACGCCTCGCGCACGTTGCCGTGGTCGCCGACCAGGAAGCCACGCAGGGTGAGCCGCTTGCCGATGACCAGCGCCAGGTTGCGTGGCGCGGCCGGCGGCTCGGTGTCGTTGTACTGCGCGATCATGCCGCAGATGGCGGCCCGGCCGTGCAGGTTCATCGCCGAAATCGCCGCCTCCAGGTGATCGCCGCCGACGTTGTCGAAGTAGACGTCGACGCCGTCCGGGGCGGCCGCCTTCAGCGAGTCGCGGACCGACCCGTCGTGGTAGTCGAAGGCGGCGTCGAAGCCCAATGCCCGCAGCCGCTCGACCTTGGCCGGCGAGCCGGCGCTGCCGACCACCCGGCCGGCGCCCTTGAGCTTGGCGATCTGGCCGACCAGGCTGCCGACCGCGCCGGCCGCGGCGGAGACGAAGACCGTCTCGCCGGGCTTCATCGCGGCCACCTCCAGCAGCCCGGCGTACGCGGTCAGGCCCGTCATGCCCAGCACGCTGAGGTACGCGCTGACCGGGGCCAGGCTCGGGTCGACCTTGCGGGCGGCGGTGGCGTCGAGCAGCGCGTACTCACGCCAGCCCAGCCCGTGCAGCACGGTGTCGCCGACAGCGACGTCCGCTGCCTCGCTGGCCACCACCTCGCCGATCGCGCCGCCGTCGAGCGGGGCGTCGAGCGCGAACGGCGCCACGTACGACTTGACGTCGTTCATCCGACCGCGCATGTACGGGTCGACCGACAGGTACTGGTTGCAGACCACGATCTGGCCCGGGCCGGGCGTCGGGACGTCGGTCTCGACGAGCCGGAAGTTCTCCTCGGTGGGCCAGCCCTGGGGGCGGCTGGCCAGGTGGATCTCACGGTTGCTGGTCACGGGGTGGTCGTCCTCTCGTCCGCGGTCGGGGCCTGGGTCCGCGACGTCACGCGGCCAGGGACTCGCGGACGGTCAGCGCGACGTCGATGTTGCCGCGGGTGGCGTTGGAGTACGGGCAGACCTGGTGGGCCTGCTCGACCAGCTGCTCGGCGGCGTCCCGGGGAACGGCGGGCAGGTCGACGACGAGCTGCACGGTGAGCCCGAACCCGCCGCTGCCGTTCGGGCCGATGCCCACCTCGGCGGCGACGACCGAGCCGGTCACGTCGGCCTTGGCCCGGCGGGCGACCAGCCGCAGCGCGCCGTGGAAGCAGGCCGCGTAGCCGGCGGCGAAGAGCTGCTCGGGGTTCGCGGCGCCGCCGGCGCCACCCATCTCCTTCGGCACGGCGAGGTCGAGCGTGAACGTGCCGTCGGAGGTCTCGACGTGGCCGTCCCGGCCGTCGCCGCTGGCCGTGGCGGATGCGGTGTAGAGCACCTGCATGATGGTCACTGCTCCTTCTGTCGGTGGATGGTGTCGGTGACCCGGGTGAGGGTGTCGCGCAGCGCGACCAGCTCGGCGATGTCGAGCCCGGTGGCCCGGGCGATCTGCAGCGGGATCTCGTCCACCTGTTGCCGCAGCGCCCGGCCCTGCTCGGTGAGGCTCACCTCGACCCGCCGCTCGTCGCGCGCGGACCGCTGCCGCACCACCAGGCCCGCCCCCTCGAGCCGCTTGAGCAGTGGCGAGAGCGTGCCGGAGTCCAGCCGCAGCTCGGCGCCGAGCTCGGAGACCGTGGGGGCGTCGTCGGGGCGCTCCCAGAGCACCAGCAGCACCAGGTACTGCGGGTAGGTCAGCCCGAACCGGTCGAGGATCGGCCGGTAGACGTCGGTCAGGGCGCGCGACGCGGCGTAGAGCGCGAAGCACACCTGCCGGCGCAGCACCAGGTCATCGGTCACCGCTGAACCGTAGCCCACAATTAAATTGTGCACAACCAATCAGGTCGGGAATCGGCCATGACGGCGGTCACCGCCGGACCGCGCACACCGCCAGCAACGCCGAGACCCCGCCTCAGCGGTCGGCGAGGTACGCCTCCAGCTCCACCTCGACCAGGTGCTCCGGATCCAGCAGGCCGGCCACCACCACCAGCGTGGCCGCCGGCCGGACCGCGCCGAAGACCGCGTTGTGCGCCCGGCCCACCTCGTCGGCGTGCAGCCGATCGGTCACGTACATCCGGGTCCGGACCACGTCGCCCGGCTCCGCACCCACCTCGGCGAGCGCGGCCAGCCCGATCCGCAGCGCCTGCGCGGTCTGCGCGGCCGGGTCCCCGACGTGCACCACCCGGCCGTCCACGGTGGCCGTGCAGCCGGCCGTCCACGCCAGATCGCCGGCCCGGACCACGCGGGAGTAGCCGTACCGCTGCTCCCACGGGCCGCCCGACCCGAGCCGCGTGACCGTCACGCCTCGGCCAGCGTCCGCAGCGCCTCGGCCACCGTGAAGGCGCCCGCGTAGAGCGCCTTGCCGGCGATCACACCCTCAACCCCGAGCGGCTCCAGGGTGGCCAGCGCCCGCAGGTCGTCCAGCGTGGACACGCCGCCGGAGGCGATCACCGGGGCGTCGGTGTGGGCGCACACCTCACGCAGCAGGTCCAGGTTCGGCCCGCGCATGGTGCCGTCCTTGGTGATGTCGGTGACCACGTACCGGCTGGCACCCGCCTTGTCCAGCCGCTCCAGCACCTCGTACAGGTCACCGCCGTCACGGGTCCAGCCACGCGCGGAGAGGGTACGGCCGCGCACGTCCAGCCCGATGGCGACCCGGTCGCCGTACTCCCCGACCACCCGGTCGCACCAGACCGGGTCCTCCAGAGCCGCGGTGCCGATGTTCACCCGGGCCGCCCCGGTGCCCAGCGCCGCGCGCAGCGACTCGTCGTCGCGGATGCCGCCGGAGAGCTCCACCTTCACGTCGAGCTGACGCACCACCTCGGCGAGCAGGTGCGCGTTGGTGCCCCGGCCGAAAGCCGCGTCGAGGTCGACCAGGTGGATCCACTCGGCGCCGTCCTGCTGCCAGGCCAGTGCGGCGTCCAGCGGATCGCCGTAGATGCTCTCGCTACCGACGGCGCCCTGCACGAGCCGGACGGCCCGGCCGTCGGCGACATCCACGGCGGGTAACAGGGTGAGGCTCACGTCTTCTCCTCGATCAGGTACGACGGTCCAGGGCGATCACCACGATCGCCGGCAGTACGAGCAGCAACAGCACGATCAGCGCGATACGCAACGCCAGATTGTCGACGAACGTCCAGATCAGGATCAGCGCCGCCCCGGTGAGCAGCGCGATCGCGGCGCGCTCGCCCCGGTTGTGCCGGGCCAGCCGACCCGACCGGCCCCGCCGCAACTGCGGCGTCAACCGGCGGACCACCGCCCGGCGGCGCTGACGTCGGACCACCCGGCGCTGCCGGACCGCCCGCTCCCGGGCCTGCTCCGCCTCGCGTTCCGCCCGGCGCCGCGCCCGCTCCCTGCTCACCGCGACCCCCGCCGGGCGGGCGCCGGATGGCGACGACGCTCAGCCACCGCTGGGCAAAGCGGCAAGCCAGTTGCGCAGCAGCGCGGCACCGGTGTCGGCGGACTTCTCCGGATGGAACTGGGCCGCCGAGAGCGGACCGCGCTCCACCGCGGCGACGAAGTCGGTGTCATGGTGGGCCGTGGTCACCGTGGCGTCGGCGGCGGCCAGCGCCGCCGGGTCGCCCATCGCGTACGAGTGGACGAAGTAGAACCTGCTCTGCGCCGGCATGCCGGCGAAGAGCACCGAATCCCGGGGCGCCCGGACCGTGTTCCAGCCCATGTGCGGCAGCCGGGTGGCGGCCAGTCGGGTCACCCCGCCGGGCAGCAGACCGAGCCCCTTGGTCACCACACCGTGCTCGTCCCCGTGCTCGAAGAGCACCTGCATGCCCACGCAGATGCCGAGCACCGGCCGGTTGGCGGCAACCCGCTCGGCGATCACCGGGCCGGCGCCGAGCGCCTCGATCCCGGCCATGCACGCCGCGAAGGCGCCCACCCCCGGCACCACCAGACCGTCGGCGGCGGCCGCGGCGGCGAGGTCGTCGGTCACCCGTACGTCCGCGCCGGCGGCGGCCAGCGCCCGCTCCGCGGAACGCAGGTTGCCCGAGCCGTAGTCGAGAACCACGACGCCGGTCATGAGCCCGACTCCGGAAGCAGCCAGAGCACCCCGCCGACGGTGGCCAACACGGCCAGGAGCGCGGTGACCACCACCGCGCTCCTCGGCGCGCCCTGCCGGTACAGCGACCAGACCCCGCCCACCAGCACCCCGGCCAGGATCAGCAACAGCGTCGGCAGCGCCGCACCCATCAGAGGGCTCCCTTCGTGCTCGGAATCGCGCCCGCCGCTTTCGGGTCGACCGCGGTGGCCTCGCGCAGCGCCCGGGAGACGGCCTTGAACTGCGCCTCCACCACGTGGTGCGCGTCCGGGTTACCGCCCGGCCGGGCCGCCCGCAGCACGTCGACGTGCAGGGTGATCCGGGCCGCCTGGCCGAAGGACTCCCAGATGTGCCGGGTCATGCTGGTCGGGTACACCGGCCCGATGTACGGCGCCAGCGTCGGCTCGTCGTGCACCACGTACGGCCGGCCGGACAGGTCCACGGCGGCCCGGACCAGCACCTCGTCCATCGGGACGGTCGCCGAGCCGTACCGCCGGATGCCGGCCTTGTCGCCCAGCGCCTGGTCGAACGCGGCGCCCAGCGCGAGCGCGGTGTCCTCCATGGTGTGGTGCGCGTCGATCTCCAGGTCGCCGACGGTGCGCACGGTCAGGTCGTAGCCGCCGTGCCGGGCGATTTGGTGCAGCATGTGGTCGTAGAAACCGACCCCGGTGCTGATCTCGGCCGTGCCGGTGCCGTCGAGGTCGATCTCGACGAGGACCTTGGTCTCCTTGGTGATCCGCTCCACCCGGGCGGTCCGGCTCATGAGATTGTCTCCATCGCAGAAAGGAACGCGTCGGTCTCGGCGGGGGTGCCGGCGGTGACCCGTAGCCAGCCGGGCAGGCCGACGTCGCGGACGAGCACCCCGTGCGCCAGCAGTGCGCGCCAGGCGATGGCCTGGTCGCCGCCCACCTCGAAGAGCACGAAGTTGGCGTCGCTGTCGGCCACCCGCAGCCCGCGACCACGCAGCGTCGCCACGATCCGGTCCCGCTGCGCCATGATCGCGCTAACCGTACCGAGCAGGGCGTCGCGGTGGGCCAGTGCCGCGCGGGCGGCGGCCTGGGTCAGCGCGGAGAGGTGGTACGGCAGCCGGACCAGTTGCACCGCCTGCACCACCGCCGCGTCGGCCGCCAGGTAGCCCAGTCGCCCGCCGGCGAAGCCGAACGCCTTGCTCATCGTCCGGGTCACCACCAGCCGCGGGTGCCCGGGCAGCACCGCGAGGGCGCTGACCGTGCCGGGCCGGGCGAACTCGGCGTACGCCTCGTCGACCACCACCATGCCGGGCGCGGCGTCGAGGACCGCGGCGACCACCGTCGGGTCCAGCGCGGTGCCGGTCGGGTTGTTCGGCGAGCAGAGGAAGACCACGTCGGGCCGGTGCTCGCGGACCTGGGCCACCGCCTCGTCGGCGGTCAGCCCGAAGTCGACGCCGCGCCGCGCCGGCACCCACCGGGTGCCGGTGCCGAGCGCCAGCAGCGGGTGCATCGAGTACGCCGGCACGAAGCCGAGCGCGCTGCGACCCGGGCCACCGAACGCCTGGAGCAGCTGCTGCTGCACCTCGTTGGAGCCGTTGGCCGCCCACACCTGCTCGACGGTGAGCCCGTGCCCGAGATATCCGGCCAGGTCGGCGCGGAGCGCCACCGCGTCCCGGTCCGGGTAGCGGTTCAGCTCGCGCAGCTCGGCCGCAAGCGCCTTGCCGATCGCGTCGGCCACCGGCTCCGGCACCGGGTAGGAGTTCTCGTTCGTGTTCAACCGCACCGGCACGTCCAGCTGCGGCGCGCCGTACGGCGACAGCCCGCGCAGGTCGTCGCGGATCGGCAGGTCGTCGAGCGAGGTCACGCCGGCCCTCCCGGGAAGCGGGCCCGGACGGCCTGGCCGTGTGCGGGCAGGTCCTCCACGGTGGCCAGGGTGACCACGTGCGGGGCCACCTCGCGCAGCGCGGCATGGGAGTACTCGATCAGGTGCACGCCGCGCAGGAAGGACTGCACGGACAGCCCGGAGGAGTGCCGGGCGCAGCCGCCGGTGGGCAGCACGTGGTTGGAGCCGGCGCAGTAGTCGCCGAGCGACACCGGCGACCAGGCGCCCACGAAGATCGCTCCGGCGTTGCGCACCCGCAGCGCCCACTCGCGGGCGTCGACGGTCTGGATCTCCAGGTGCTCGGCCGCGTACGCGTCGACCACCCGCAGCCCGGCCTCGAGGTCGTCGACCAGGACCACGCCGCTCTGCTCGCCGGTCAGGGCGGTGGTCACCCGCTCGGTGTGCTTGGTCGCCGGCACCTGTCGGGCCAGCTCCCGCTCGACCGCCTCGACCAGCGCCACCGACGGGGTGACCAGCACGCTCGCGGCGAGCGGGTCGTGCTCGGCCTGGCTGATCAGGTCGGCGGCCACGTGCGCCGGGTCGGCGGTGTCGTCGGCCAGGATGGCGATCTCGGTCGGCCCGGCCTCGGCGTCGATGCCGACGACGCCCCGCAGCAGCCGCTTGGCGGCGGTCACCCAGATGTTGCCCGGGCCGGTGACCAGGTCGACCGGCTCGCAGCGCGCGTCCCCCGCCGGGTCCACCGCCGCCCCGTACGCCAGCATCGCCACCGCCTGGGCTCCGCCCACGGCGTAGACCTCGTCGACGCCGAGCAGCGCGCACGCGGCGAGGACCCGGGGGTCGGGCAGGCCGTCGTTGTCCTTCTGCGGCGGGCTGACCACCACCAGCGAGCGCACCCCGGCCGCCTGGGCCGGCACCACGTTCATCACCACGGTGGACGGGTACATGGCCAGCCCACCGGGGACGTAGAGGCCGACCCGGTCGACCGGCAGCCACCGCTCGGTGACCGTGCCGCCGGGCACCACCTGGGTGGTGTGCTCGGTACGCCGCTGGTCGGCGTGCACCCGGCGGGCGCGGGCGATCGACTCCAGCAGCGCCGCGCGCACGTCCGGGTCGAGCACCCCCTCGGCCTCGGCGATCGCCTCGACCGGCACCCGCAACACCTCCGGGGAGACGCCGTCGAACCGGTCGCTGGCCTCCCGGATCGCCGGGTACCCATGCTCCCGGACCGCCTCCACGAGCGGCCGGATCCGCTCGACGGCGACCGACACGTCGAGCTGGGCACGGGGCAGCAGGCGGCGCGGGTCACCGAGACCATTGCGCAGGTCGATCCGATTCAGCACCCTTGCGAGTCTAGGCGGCCAGGCCGGAGCGCACCCGAACCGCCCGTCCGCCGGGACGGTGAGCCAGGCCACGCCGAGGGGGGCGAGATTGGCTAGGCTCCACCTGTGACCGCACGGCTGCCGGTGTTCCCGCTCGCAACGGTGCTCTTTCCCGGGTTGGTGCTGCCGCTGCACATCTTCGAGGAGCGCTACCGCGCCCTGGTGCGGCACCTGGTCGACCTGCCCGAGGGCGCCTCGCGCGAGTTCGGGGTGGTCGCCATCCAGGCCGGCTGGGAGGTCGCGCCGGCCGGTCCCGGCGCCCGGCCCACGCCCGCCGCCGGCGAGGTCACCCTGCACGAGGTGGGCTGCACCGCCGAGCTGCGCCAGGTGACCGAGCTGGCCGACGGGGGCTTCGACATCGTCACGGTCGGCCGGCGCCGGTTCCGGATCGCCGAGGTCGACGAGAGTTCCGCGCCGTACCTGACCGCGGAGGTCGAGTGGCTGCCCGAGCCGGCCGGGCCCGACGAGGTGGCCGACCTGCTGGCCGCCCGGGTGATCGCGGTGTTCCGGCAGTACCTCGGCCTGGTCCGGTCCGACCCGGAGGAGATCTCCGAGCAGCTCCCGGAGGACCCGACCGTGCTCTCCCACCTGGTGGCGGCGACCGCGGCGCTGACCGTCGACGACCGGCAGCGGCTGCTGGCGATCGACGACACCGCCGCCCGGCTCCGCGCCGAGCTGCGGCTGCTCAACCGCGAGGCGGCTCTGCTGCGCCAGGTGCGGGCGGTTCCGGTGCCGCTGGCGGAGCTGGCCTCCCCGCCGACACCCAACTGAGCGCGGTCGGGTCGGGCTCCGGCTCCGGGCGCAGCGACGGCCAGCGCGACCATCCGGCGAGCAGGGTGTACGTGACCGCGGCGCCGAACGCCGGCAGCAGCAGGTTGCCGTGCGGCACCGGCAGCACACCGAGCAGCCAGTCGACGCCACCGGCCCGCAGGTCGGCCGGTTTGGTGAAGGCCTGGCCGGCCGGGGCGCTGTCCAGCAGCCGGTCGAAGGTGGCCAGGCCGACCCGCCGCCCCACCTGCCAGGCCACCGGCGCGGCGGCCAGCGCGCCCAGCACGGCGGCGAGCAGCCCGACGGGGCCGCGTCGCCGGCGCAGCACGAACCACAGGACGAGCGCCGCGAGCACCCCGAAGGCGAGCCCGAGCAGGCTGAACCAGCCGTCCGCGGCGATCGGCTGCTCCGGCTGCGGCTCGGCGTAGATCGCGCCCTCGGCGGTCTTGAGCACCGGGGTGTCGGGCGCGAGCGCGGCCCAGAGCAGCCCGAGCGGCGCACCCAGCACGGCCAGCGCGAGCACGACTCCGGCCACCGTCGCCCCGGTCCGCGCCGGCCTGCGCGGCCGATCGGCCGGGAGCGGGCCGGAGTCCGCGGCCATCTCGGGCGGCCCTCCGCCCGGACGCTGGTCCGCGACCGGGTCGGCGGGTGCCGGTGCTGCGGACGGCTCGTCGCCGGGCGGCGTGGGCCGGTCGGATTCGGGGCTGTCGGGGTTCACCCGATGATCCTCTCAGCTCGCCGCCCGGGCCGTGCACGGTCATCCGCGCTCCCGCCCGATGACGTGACCGCACCGCCTCCGGTCACCGGGCGAACGGCTCCACCATGACCGAGGCAGCGCGCAGCCACGCCTGCCGGGTCTCCGGCTGGAGCTGGTGATACTCGATCGACGACCCGGTCTCGAGCGCCGGGTCGTAGGGCACCACGGCCACCGCGCGGGTACGCGTGGCGAAGTGCCGCTCCAGGTCGTCCTGGAGCGCGGAGCGGCCCGGCGTGGGGCAGGAGATGAGGGTGATCGCGTTGTCGGCGAGCTCTCCCATGCCCTCCTCGTGCAGCAGGTCGAGCATCCAGTCGGCGCTGAACGCCGCGTCCTCGCGCGGCACGGTGGTCACCACCAGTTGGTCGGCGGCCTGCATCACCGTGCGCCAGTTGGCGCTCTCCACGTTGTTGCCGGTGTCCACACAGACCACGTCGTGGGTACGTCGCAGCAGCTCCAGCACCCGCCGGACGGTGAACTGGTCCAGCCGTTGGGCGAAGCGTGGGCTCTCCTCGCCGGCGAGCACGTCGTACGAGCCGTCGGAGGCGTGCCGCAGGAAGTCGTCCAGCCGCTCCAGCAGGGTCGAGCCCTCCAGGATCTCGATCTGGGCCAGCTCGCCGATCAGGTGGCGGATGGTCCGGGCGTGCCGGGCGCTGCCGGCGCGCAGCCCGAGGGTGCCGCGCAGCTCGTTGTCGTCCCAGGCCAGCACGCCCCGCCCGCGAACGCTGCCGACCGTGGCCGCGGCGAGCACGGTGGCGGTGGTCTTGTGCACCCCGCCCTTGGGGTTGGCGAACGCGAACACCCGCGGCGTGCCGAGGTCGCGGCGGAGCACCCCGGTGGCCCGCTCCAACTCCTGGTCGACGCCCTGCGGACGCCACTCGACGCGCGGCGGGAAGCCGCGCTCGGCGATGGCCGAGCTGACCGGCGGAGCGGGCGGCGGCGTGACCGGCGGGACGGCCGGCGGCGTCACCCGAGGAGCGGCCGGCGGCGCGACCCGAGCAGCCGGCGGCGGCGTGACCCGCGGAGCGGCCGGCGGCGGCGCGACCCGAGAAGCGGCCGGCGGCGGCGCGACCCGAGAAGCGGCCGGCGGCGGGTAGCCGGTCTCCGGCTGGTAACCCGTCTCCAGCAGCGCGTACCGGGACTCGGCCGGCGGGCTGCCGTGCCGGTAGCCGTTGTCCAGCAGCGAGTAGCGCGACTCGACCGGCTCGGCCCGGCGGGACGGCCGTTCCGGCTCGGGCTCGGCCCGGTACGCCGGCTCCGCCCGATGGTCCGGCTCGGCACGGTACGCCGGCTCCGCGCGGTAATCCGGCTCGGCGCGGTAGACCGGCTCGGCCCGGTACGCCGGCTCGCCCCGGTAACCCGGTTCACCCCGGTAGTCCGGCTCCGGCCGGTACGCCGGCTCGGCCCGGTAGGCGGGGTCGACCCGGTAGCTCGCCTCGGCCCGGTAACCCGGGTCCGCGCCGTACGACAGTTCGGCCGGATGCCCGATGGCCGACGCCCGCCCGGCGTTGCCGTTGGGGGCCGCGCGCCGCGGCAGCGGATCCGGCGGTGGTTCGTCGGCTCGCCGGTCGGGTTCGGCCTGCTCGGGCGCGCGGGCGCCGTGCCGGGCGCGGTCCAGCAGCGCCCGCCACCTCGGCGCTGGTTCGGCCGGCCGGCCCCAGCCGGTCTCACTGCCCTCCACGGCCCGCCCTCCCAGCGCCATCGATCTCCGTCTGACAGGCTACGAAGGAAACCCTATTCGGACCACACCACGGCACGCACACCACCCGGCACGGATCACGACGGGGAGGGCACCGGCGGCCCGGTGCCGATGGCGTCCGGGGAGGTGGTGACGCTCGGCGTGGCCACCTCGGTGGGCTCGGTCGCCGACGGCTCCGGTAATGGGATCGTCACGACCGGTGCGGGTTCCGACGATTCGCCCATCGATGCCGAGGGCACCGGCGCGACCGGCGTCGACTCCACCGGCACCTCCGGGGTCGGCTCCGCGCTCGGGCCGGTGTCGGCCGGCGGGCGGACCACGTCGTGCTGCTCGGGCAGTGGCGGCGTGAAGACCGTCCGTTCCAGCCGGTACACCTCGGGGGCGGGGTCGACCGCCCGCACGTCCGCCCGGGTCGCCACGCCGCGCAGCGCCACCGGCGCCGCCCGCACCACCGCCGCGTACACGCAGGCGCAGCCGGCGCGGTACGCGGCCGCCTCGGCCACCGCCACGTCCGCACCGCTGGCGTACCGCTCGCGCAGCTCCCGCTCGTCCACACCGTCGCCGCTCACCGCGGCGGCCCTCGCCCGGTAGTCCGCGGCTTCGGTTTCCTTGCGGACGGCGACCTGCGCCATCCCGGCGACCACGTCGTCCGGCACCCGCAGCGCGGGAATCTTGACGATCTCGGTCTGCCGGCCGGGCAGCGGCACCCGCCCGAACACCGTCGATACCGATACGTCGCCGAGCACCGCCGACAGTCGCTGTGGCGGCACGTACGCGTCCAGCGTGACCAGGGCGTAGGTCTCCTGCCCGGTGACCGGGGCCGCCGTGGGCAGCGCGGCCAGGTCGGCCGCGGCGGACCGCAGGTACCCGGGGACGGAGTCGCCGTCGACCACACCGACCCGGGTCACCTCGCCCACCGTCCGGTCGCCGACCGGAGCGTCGTCGGCGGCCCAGACCGCGGTGCCCAGCACCGCCGCCGAGGAGAGCAGCGCGGCCCAGGTGAACACCCCGGACCGCGCCGACCGGTCGCCCAGCCGGGCCACGGCCCGGGTCAGCGGCGGCAGCAGCCGTTGGTCCAACTGCCGCAGCAGGTCGCCGGCGCGCACGGGCGGGATCCCCTCGTCGGATCGGTGTCGGGCGGTCGCCGCTCAGTCACGCAGGATCTCAAGCGCGCGTTCCAGGTCGTCAGGGTAGTCGCTGACGAACCGGACCTCGTCCCCCGTTCGGGGGTGCAGGAAGCTCAACTCGCGGGCGTGCAGCCACTGTCGGGCCAGCCCGAGCCGGGCCGACAGGGTGGGGTCGGCGCCGTAGGTGAGGTCGCCCACACAGGGGTGCCGCAGGGTCGAGAAGTGCACCCGGATCTGGTGGGTTCGGCCGGTCTCCAGACGAACGTCGACCAGGCTGGCCGCCGGGAACGCCTCCAGCGTGTCGTAGTGGGTGATGCTCGGTTTGCCGCCGGAGACCACGGCCCAGCGGTAGTCGTGGGTGGGGTGCCGGTCGATCGGCGCGTCGACGGTGCCCCGCAGCGGATCCAGGTGCCCCTGCACCACCGCGTGGTAGCCCTTGTCCACCTCGCGGTACTTGAAGGCCCGCTTCAGCGCGGTGTACGCCTGCTCGCTCTTGGCCACCACCATGATCCCGGTGGTGCCCACGTCGAGCCGGTGCACCACGCCCTGCCGCTCGGCGGCGCCGCTGGTGGAGATGCGGTGCCCGATCGCGGCGAGGGCGCCGATCACCGTCGGGCCGGTCCAGCCCGGGCTCGGGTGCGCGGCCACGCCGACCGGCTTGTCCACCACCACGATGTCGTCGTCGGCGTACACGACTCGCAGGCCCGGCACCGCCTGCGGCACCACGGTCGGCGGGGCGACCGCGGCGGGAAGCGTGACGTCCAGCCAGGAGCCGGCCTTGACCTTGTGCGAGTTGGGCCGCGCGGCGCCGTCGACCAGCGCGTCACCGGCATCGATCAGGGCCGCGGCGGCGGTGCGGGAGAGCCCGAACAGCCGGGCCACCGCCTGGTCCAGCCGCATCCCGTCGAGCCCGTCCGGCACGGGCAGTGAGCGGTGGTCGCCGCCAGCGGCGAACGCGGAGGTCACGCCCGCTCCCGCTGGTCGGCGCCCTGGGGGGCGCTCGCGTCGGCCGGGTCGCCGTCGCGGCCGACCCGCCGCCCGTCACGCTGGCGGCCGGTCAGCTCCAGCAGCACGGCCAGCAGCACGCCGCAGACCAGCGAGCTGTCGGCCAGGTTGAACACCGGCCAGACCTGGCCGTACGGGTCGAAGAGGCTGATCATGTCGACCACGTGGCCGTGGAAGGGCGAGGGCGCCCGGAAGATCCGGTCGACGAGGTTGCCCAGCGCGCCGCCGAGCACCAGGCCGAGGGAGATGGCCCAGGGCAGCGAACGCAGCCGCAGCGCCATCCAGACGATCCAGCCGACCACCCCGATGGTGATCAGCGGGAAGACCCAGGTGTGGTCGGCGCCGATGCTCCACGCCGCACCGCTGTTGCGGGTGAGACTCAGGTAGACCAGCCCACCGAGCAGCCGGGCCGGCTCCCGGTCGGTCAGCGTGGCCAGCGCGAGGTGCTTGGTGAGCAGGTCGGCCAGCAGGGCCACCAGGGCGACCCCGGCGAGGATCGCGACGGCCCTCGGCCGGGGTTTGTCGCCGCCCGGGTCGGTGCGGCCGGGTTCGGCGGACGGTGCTGCGGTCATGCGCTCCCCATCGACAGTCTCGGCGGTGATCGCTCACCGTCTCATCGCCGCCGGGGAGCGGACCTCAGCGCCGCTCCTCCAGCTGCTTGCACGTCACGCACAGGGTGGCCGACGGGAAGGCGGCGAGGCGCTCGACCGGAATCGGGTTGCCGCACCGCTCGCACCAGCCGTAACCACCCTCGTCGAGGCGCTCCAGGGCGCGCTCGACCTGCGTGATCCTTTCCAGGATGCTGTTGGCGAGAGAGATCTCCTGCTCCCGCTCGAGCGTCTTGGTGCCGGTGTCGGCCTGGTCGTCCCCGGCCGAGTCGGTCAGCCGATCGCGCTGCAGCTCGGTGATCTCACTCAGCGTCTGATCGTACTCGGCGCGAAGCTCGTCCCGCCGCGCCGCCAACGCCGCCCGGATCTTCTCGGTCTCCGCCGCGCTGCGGGTGGCCTTGGCCACCGGCTTGCGGCCGGCGGTCCTGGTGTCGGCTGGCTTCGCCATGGGTCGCTCCCTCGGCCGCGGCACCACGTGGTCCGCGGCGCCTGGTCAGGGGGCGCCGACCAGGGCGTCCCCTATGTACGAAAAGGGGCGCGCGGCGACGATGGCCGCGCACTCCGGAGGTTGGCAAGAATACGGAACGTACAGGCGTCCGACAACGTGCCGCACCGTCGCACCGCTTAACAGCCCCGAGCCCTGCCTAACTGGGACAAAAGGAACGCTAGCAGATCAAAGGTCCGCCTCATCCCCGTACTCACCAAACCACCGGGCCAGCCGACCCCGCCGGCTGACCGCCCGCAGCCGACGCTCGGCGGCGTCGCGCACCCCGCCGGTGGCCACGATCAACAGGCTGTCGCCGGTCTTCAGCCGGGTGTCCGGACCGGGCACGAAGCCCACCCCGTCCCGCAGCACCAGAGTGACCGAGGCGCCCAGCGGCAGCCGCAACTCGTCGACGTGCACGCCGGCCAACCGCGAGCCCGGCGGCACCTCCAGCTGGAGCAGGTCGGCCCGCATCCGCTCCAGTGGGGCGGTCTCGACGTGGATCTCGGTGGCCTCGGCTGGCGCGGCGATCCGCAGCCGGCGGGAGAGCGGCCCGAGCGTCCCGGTCTGCACCAGCGTGAAGATCACCACCAGCACGAAGACCGCGTCGAAGAGGCGCTCCGCGCCGGGCACACGCTCGGAGAGCGGAATGGTGGCCAGCACGATCGGCACCGCCCCGCGCAACCCCGCCCAGGACAGGAACGCCTGCTCGCGCAGGCCGACCCGGAACGGCAGCGCCGACACGACCACCGACAGCGGCCGGGCCAGGAGCACCAGCGCCAGCCCGGCGACCACCGCCGGCAGCACCGCCGCGTCCAGCCGGCCCGGCGAGGCCAGCAGCCCGAGCAGCACGAACAGACCGATCTGGGCGAGCCAGGCCAGCCCGTCGGCGAAGCCGAGGATCGCCTGCCGGTGCGGCAGCCGGGCGTTGCCCAGCAGCACCCCGGCGACGTAGACGGCGAGGAACCCCGAGGCGTGCAGCACCGCCCCCGCGGCGTACGCCAGCACGGTGATCCCCACCGCGGCGATCGGGTACAGCCCGGCCGAGGGCAGCGCCGCCCGGCGCAGCGCCCAGGTGCCGGCGACGCCGGCGCCCACGCCCACCGCGGCCCCGACACCCAGCTCGTACGTGACCAGGGCGGCCTCGTACCACCACGGGTGCGCCCAGCCCTGGTGGGACAGGAGCACCACCAGCAGCACCACCGGGGCGTCGTTCATGCCCGACTCGGCCTCGATCGCGGCCACCAGGCGGGGTGGCAGGCGCAGCCGGCGCAGGGTCGCGAAGACGGCGGCCGCGTCGGTGGAGGACAGCACCGCGCCGTAGAGCAGCGCCAGCCGCCAGTCCAGCCCCAGCAGCAGGTGCAGGGCGACGCCGACCAGCACGATGCTGACCACCACACCCACTGTGGACAGCGCGACGGCCAGACCGAGCACCGGCCGCAACGTGCTCCACCGGGCGGTCAGACCACCCTCCGCGATGATCACGATCAGGGCGCAGAAGCCGAGGGTCCGGGTCAGGTCGACATCGTCGAAGCGGATGCCCAGCCCGGACTCGCCGATCGCCACGCCGAGCGCCAGGTAGACCAGGAGGCTGGGCACCCCGAGTCGGGTGGAGAGCCGGACCGCGCCGACCGCCACCAGCAGCACCGCCGCGCCGAGCAGCAGCGCGATATCCAGCCCGGGCGTCACGGTTGCCGAGGGCCTGTGTCGACGTCCTCGGTCGAGCCGGCACAGGCCCTGGCCCGGGCGTTCCTCACCCGGCGGATCCGTCGCGCAGCCGGCGCAGCACCTCGGACAGCGCCGGGTCGGGACGGTCGACGAGGAAGAGCTTGTCCCGGCTGGCCGCGCCGGTACGCAGCGACACCGCAGCGGGCCGGACACCCAGCGCGCCGGCCAACGCCCGGCGGGCGGCCTCGGTGGCCCGACCGTCCACGGCCGGGGCGTGCACCGCGATCACCAGGGCCGGGCCGTGCGGGCCGTCGAACCGGCCACCGACCCGGTCCCGGGAGGCGCCGGGCTTCACCCGTACCGCCACGGTGAGCGTGTCCTGCGCGGGCACCGGTGCCGCTTCAGATCGGCCGGGCGTCGGCGAGCAGGGCGGTGGCCGGCGCGCAGTGCGCGCACGGGGTGAAGCCGAGCTCGACGGCCTCGGCGACCGGCAGCGTCTCCGACGCCCGGCCGACGAGGTGCCGGCAGCTGGCGAGGTGGTAGCGGGGTCGACCGTCCACCACCTGGACGGGGTCGGGCAGCCGGGCCACCCGGGCCGCCTCGGCGGGGGTGACCGGCTGCGCGGCCGGCTCCTCGTCCGCCACGGCATCGGTCGCTGGCGCACCAACGCCGGACGCCTCGTCGGCCGGCGTCGCGAAGGGCGACGCCTGACTGGCGGACGAGGCGCGGGCGGAAGCGTGATCGGCCGGGGTCTCGAACGGCGATCCCTGGTCGGCCGACGGCTCGGGTGGTTGCCGCCACCCGGTGCCGCCGGTACCGACCGTCGTGGGCACGTGCTGGACCGGCACTTCCGGCTCGACCAGCGGCGGCCCGTACGCGACACCCGGTCCGGCCTGGCTGGCCGTGCGGGGCGCTCCGGGGCTCCGCCGGCCGGTCCGGCCGGGCTCCGCCGTGGCGCGGGTGGCGGCTGCCTGGCGGGCGCCCACCACCAACGCCACGGCGGCCAGCAGACTGGCCGCGATGGAGATGATCAACATGATGCTGGAGCCACCGGCCAGGCCGAGCACCAGTAGCACCACTGCGACGAGGATGAGCAGGAGACTCGCGACTATCACGGCTCACCCCCGCCGCGTCGTACCGTCCAGGCGGTGCCGGCGACTGTCACCATCTGCGGACAGCGATCGCCGGCCGGTGCTCAGCGTCCGGCTTCGAGGGCGCCGGAGCGCCCGCCGCCGTACGAACCGGCGAGACCCGCGGCGGCCAGCCCGTTGCCACCGGCGACCCGGCCTGCCTCGGAGCGGGTCATCTCGGCTTCGAGGCCCTGGCCGCGACCGTCGAGGTCACGCAGCTGGCTCTCCAGGTACGCCTTGAGCCGGGTGCGGTACTCGCGCTCGAACTGCTTGAGCTCCTCGATGTGCTTCTGCAGCGCCGTGCGCTTGGCGTCCAGGCCGCCCATGGCCTCCTGGTGCCGCTGGCGGGCGTCCCGCTCCAGGGCGTCGGCCTTCGCGCGAGCCTCGCGGGTCACCTCCTCGGCCTTGCTGCGGGCCTCGGACAGGAGCTGGTCGGCCTCGCGGCGCGCGTCGGACACGTGGTCGTCGGCGGTGCGCTGGGCCATCATCAGCACTCGCAGGGCCTGCTGCTCGCCGTCACCGGTGACCGCACCCGGGCCGCCGGTCGCGCGGACCTGCTCCAGCTCGGACTGCATGGCGCGGGCGGCCTGCTCGGCCGCCGCCTTGTCGCGCTGCACCCGGTCCAGCTGTGCCTTGACGTCGTTGAGCTCCGCCGCGAGTCGGGCGTCGCCGCCGGGGCCGGCGGGGGCACCGCCACGGCCGCCGCGCTCCACCTGGGCGCGCAGCTCGTTGTTCTCCTCGATGAGACGGGCGAGCTCGCGCTCAACCTCGTCCAGGAAGGCGTCGACCTCCTCCTCGTCATACCCCCGCTTGCCGATCGGCGGCTTTTTGAAGGCGACGTTGTGTACGTCGGCCGGGGTCAGCGGCATCGAAACTCCTCGGGTCAGTTGCGGCCGCGAAAGCGCGTCGGTCATCAGGCAGATGCCCTGATCGACGGCCCTAACACGAACTCCATCAGCACGAACAGGATAACCAGGAGCACAAGGGAGGCCAGGTCGATGCTCACGGTACCAATTCGCAGCGGAGGGATCACACGCCTCAACGCGTTGAGAGGGGGATCAGTGACGCTCCACACGGATTCCAGTCCAGCCGATGCTCCACGCCCCGGCTGCCACCGGCGGCCGTACTGCAGGACGGCGCTCAGCACAAACCGGGACAGAAGAAGGAGCAGGAAGACATAAAGGATCAGGTACAACACTTGCAGCAAGATCGACAACACGGTCAGCGACGTCCCTCGGGTCGGGCGATCAACTCAGACTGAAAAATCCGCCCTCAGCGATCTTGGCCTTGTCCTCCGCGGTGACCTGGACATTGGCCGGTGAGAGCAGGAACACCCGATTGGTCACGCGCTCGATCGTACCGCGCAGCCCGAACGCCAGACCGGCGGCGAAGTCAACCAGACGGCGGGCATCGGCCTCATCCATCTCGGTGAGGTTGATGATCACCGGGACCCCGTCGCGGAAGTGCTCACCGATGGTGCGCGCCTCCCGGTACGTCGTCGGGTGCAGCGTGGTGATCTGGTAACGCTGCTCCTCCTCGGGCACCGCCCGTTCCCGTGCCGTGACCTGCGGCGCGAGAGCCAGGTTGTCCCGGGTGTGGTAGGTCAGCGCGCCGGAGGTCTCGCCGGCCGAGGACCGGGTGATCGACCGGACGCTGGACCGCTCGACGCGCTCCGGACGCTCGCCGTCGCCCCGGTCGGACTCGCCGACCCGCCCGTTGGAGCGCTCGGAGAGCCGAGTCCGCTCGCTGCCCCGTGGCCGGGGAGCCGGTGGCTCCTCGGCGTCCTCGTCGTCGTCGTCGGCGAACTCCTCGGCGTACCGGCTCTGCCGGTAACGCGAGTCGCGGTAGCCACCCTTGTCGTAGCCACCGTCGTCGTAGGCCCGCTCATCGTCCTCTTCGACCAGACCGAGCCAGACCCCCGCCTTGCGCAGTGCACCCATCCCGCGCCCTTCCGTCCGCCGTGCGGCACGCGCCCCCGTGCCATGTCGCCCGTCGCGAGTGGACAATCATGCCCATCGGACCGGAACGGCAATCCCCTGACGCGCGATTCGCGTCGCGCGTCACGACCCCCGACTAGGAGACGCCGTTCCTGAAACAACACTGATGTAATTTGCTTCTATCGCGGTCAGGCTACCGCAGCGTGGGGCGCATTCCGAGTAACGCGCTACCGACGCGGACATGTGTCGCGCCGTATTGGATCGCGATTTCCAGGTCGCCGCTCATTCCGGCGGACAACGCGACCGCTCCCGGATGGACCAAGCGAAACGCCTCGGCCACCTCGGCCAGCCGGGCGAAGGCGCGCTCCGGCGCCCAACCCAGTGGCGCCACCGCCATCAGCCCGGCCAGCCGCAGCATCGGCGAGTCGGCCACCGCCTCGGCCACCGGCTCCAACCCGACCCCGGGGTCGGCCGAGCCCGGCAACGCGCCACCCCGGGCCGGGTCGCCGTCGATGCTCACCTGGACCAGAGCGTCCAGCGGCCGCTCCCGGTCGGCCGACGCGGTGGCCAGCGCCCGGGCCAGCCGGACACTGTCGACGGAGTGCACCACGTCGGCGTACCGGACCACCGAGCGGGCCTTGTTGCGCTGCAACTGGCCGATGAAGTGCCACCGCGGGCTCACCCCGGCCGCGCTGACCTCGGCGGCCTTGCCGGCCGCCTCCTGGTCGCGGTTCTCCCCCACGTCGGTCACCCCGAGCCCGGCCAGCGCCAACACGTCGCTGGCCGGGTAGGTCTTGGTCACCGCGATCATCGTGACCTCGGCACGATCCCGGCCGGCGACGGCGCAGGCGTCGGCGATCCGGGCCCGAACCTGGGCCAGGCCGGCCGCGAGTTCGGCGCGCCGGTCCGGTCGTACCGTGGCTGAGCTGTCGGTCATCGGCGGTGCTCAGGACCCGTTCTTGAGGAAGTCGGGCACGTCCACGTCGTCGAAGAGCACCCGGCGCGGCGACTGGGTCGGCGCGGGCATGGTGGCCGGCGCCGGGACCGGGGCGCTCTGCGCCGCCGGCTGGTTGGTGTTGGTCTTGCGGGTCGGCTCGGCCGCCTTGTACGCCGGCGCGCCCCCGTCGAAGCCCGCCGCGATGACCGTCACCCGCACCTCGTCGCCGAGCGCGTCGTCGATCACGGCGCCGAAGATGATGTTGGCGTCCGGGTGGGCCGCGTCGGTGACCAGCTGGGCCGCGTCGTTGATCTCGAACAGGCCCAGGTCGGAGCCGCCGGCGATGGAGAGCAGCACGCCGCGCGCGCCGTCCATGCTCTGCTCCAGCAGCGGGCTGGAGATGGCCGCCTCGGCCGCCTCGACCGCGCGGTTCTCGCCGCGGGCGCTGCCGATGCCCATCAGCGCGCTGCCGGCACCGCTCATCACGCTCTTGACGTCGGCGAAGTCCAGGTTGATCAGACCCGGGGTGGTGATCAGGTCGGTGATGCCCTGCACACCGGAGAGCAGCACCTGGTCGGCGGTGCGGAACGCGTCCATCATGCTGATGCCACGGTCGCCCAGCGCCAGCAGCCGGTCGTTCGGGATGACGATCAGGGTGTCGCACTGGTTGCGCAGTTCGTCTATTCCGGACTCGGCCTGCACCTGGCGGCGCTTGCCCTCGAAGGAGAACGGCCGGGTCACCACGCCGATGGTCAGCGCGCCGAGCTTGCGGGCGATGTTCGCCACCACGGGCGCGCCACCGGTGCCGGTGCCGCCGCCCTCACCGCAGGTCACGAAGACCATGTCGGCGCCCTTGAGCACCTCCTCGATCTCGTCCCGGTGGTCCTCGGCGGCGTTCTTGCCGACATCCGGGTTGGCGCCGGCGCCCAGCCCACGGGTCAGCTCCCGGCCGACGTCGAGCTTGACGTCGGCGTCACTCATCAGCAGCGCCTGGGCATCCGTGTTGATCGCGATGAACTCGACGCCCTTGAGCCCAACCTCGATCATCCGGTTGACGGCGTTGACGCCGCCTCCCCCGATGCCGACGACCTTGATGACCGCCAGGTAGTTGTGCGGAGGTGTCATCTCCGGTCCTTCCCTTCGAGATTGGCTTCGGCCGACCGGGTACGGCGTGGCCAGACCGGCGGCCGACGAGAGCTGTCACCAGCGAGGATCAGAGCTGAACCCTCACCCTCTACTAGAGGCTTACAGTTATGTCAACCACTGATCCTCTTCGGGGCAACGTAAGCGCCGCCGCGCGATGAGCCAAGGACCCGCCCGGCGTGTCGCCGCCCGGAGCGCAACGAGTCACCTTTCCGCACCTCGCGACGCGCCCTCCGGTCAGCGAAAGGTCACCACATCCGGCGCGCTCACGTCGATCCGGTCGGTGTCCTCGCCGAGCAGCGCGGTGGACACCCGGGCCTTGTCCGTGCTCCGGGTCGCGTCGCCCCAGACCACCGTCCGGTCACCGCGCAACCGCAGGCTGATCCGGGCCAACCCCTCCACGCTCACGTCCACCAGCTCGGCACGCAGTTGCGGGGTCAGCGCGACGAGCACCTCGAGCGCGGCCCGGGTGCCCGGATCGTCGACGGCCGGCCGAGCCACCTTCACCACCGGCAGCTCGTCGGGGCGTCGGGCGACCGTCCGGAACGCCACCCCGGTCCGGTCGATCAGGGCGAACGCCTCCCCCTGCGGCACCGCCGCCACCGGAGTCCGCTCGGTCACCCGGACCACCAGCGCGCCGGGCCAGTCCCGGGACACCGTGGCCCGCTCCACCGGCGCCAACGCACCGACCCGCCGGGCGGCGGCGGCCAGGTCCACCCGGGCCAACGGCACCCCGTCCGGCACCCCGACCGCGTCGCGCACCTGCACCGGGGTGACCAGGCCGGCGCCCTCCACCCGCACCTCGCGGACCCCGAACAGCCCGGTGCCGAGGACCGTCCAGGCGACCAGCCCGACCAGCGCCAGCACCCCGGCGGCCACCGCCCACGGCAGCGCCGCGCGCATCCGGCGCTGGCGCGCCCGGGCCATGAACCGGCGGGTCGACGGCGGCACCGCGTCGCGGCCGGCCCGGACCAGCTGCCAGCGCCGGACCGGACCACGCCGCGGGGCGCCGCCCTCGGCGGCGCTGGTCCGCCCTCGGGCCGGGCCGGGGCTCATCCGGCCGTGGGCGCCGCGCCGTCCGGTGCGGCGGTGCCACCGAGGGCCGCTCCGTCGCCACCGGCGGTGGCCCCGCCGGGCACCGGACCGCCGACCGCCGGGGCGGTCGCCACCGGGTCGACGGTCGCGGTCGGCGCGGAACCGGCGCGCGCGAGCAGGCCGGACAGCAGCTCGTCACCCATCAGCGAGATCGGCGGGGCGCCCATGGTCACCACCACGTCCCCCGGGCGGGCCCGCCGGACCACCTCGACCGGCGCCTCCTCCCACGAGTCGACGAAGACCTTCCGGTCGGCGGGCAGCGCCACCGCCTCGATCAGCGCCGCCGAGCCCTCACCGGGCTGGCGCAGCTCGCCCGGCCCGAAGACCTCAAGCAGCACCAGTTCGTCGGCGATGGCCAGCGCCTCGGCGATCTCCGCCTGGGAGTCGCGGGTGCGGTACAGCCGGTACGGCTGGAAGACCACGATCACCCGCCCCTCCCCGGCCACCTCGCGCAGCGTCTGCAACGCCAGCGTCATCGAGGTCGGGTGGTAGGCGTACTCGTCGTAGACCAGCACGCCGTCCGCGACACCCTTGCGCTCGAAGCGCCGCCGCACGCCGGGGAAGACCGCCAGCGCGGCCTCCGCCGCCGGCAGCGGCAGATCCAGCAGATACGCGGCCAGCACCGCGGAGGCGCTGTTCAGCCCCATGTGCCGCCCCGGCACCGGCAGCCGGAACTCGCCCAGCGACCGGCCGTCGATCGCGGCCAGGTAGCGCACCCCGCGAGCGGACGAGACGATCTCGGTCAGCCGCAGGTCGGCGTCGGCTGCCTCGCCGTACGTGTGCACCTGCCGCCCCTCGGCGCGCAGGGTCTCCGCCAGCCGCCGCCCGCCCGGGTCGTCGGCGCAGGTGATGATGAACCCGTCCGGGTCGGTGAGCCGGGCGAACTCGACGAACGCGGCCTCCAGCGTCGCGTAGTCGCCGTAGGTGTTGAGGTGGTCCGCCTCGACGTTGGTGATGATCGAGACGTACGGGCGGTAGATGAGGAACGAGCGATCGCTCTCGTCCGCCTCGACCACGAAGTACTCACCGGTGCCGTGGTGGGCGCCCGAGCCGACCTCGGAGATCTCCCCGCCGATCACGAAGGACGGGTCCACCCCGGCCTGCTGGAGCACCATGGTCACCATCGACGTGGTGGTGGTCTTGCCGTGGGTGCCCGCGACGGCCACCGCCCGGCGGCCGGTCATCGCCGCGGCGAGCGCCTCGGAGCGGTGCAGTACCCGCAGTCCGCGCCGGCGCGCCTCGACCATCTCCAGGTGGTCCTGCGGAATGGCCGATGAGTAGACGACGGTGTCCACGCCATCGAGGTTGGTCGCCTCGTGGCTCATGTGGATCGTCCCGCCCAGCGCCCGCAGGCCGGCCAGCGACGGCCACTCGCGCAGCTCGCTGCCGGAGACCGGGATGCCCCGGGTGAGGAAGAGCCGGGCCAGCCCGCTCATGCCAACCCCGCCCACCCCGATCAGGTGGATGGTGCCCAGGTCCTCGGCGGTGCGCGTGCCGGCCGGGGTGAACTGCGCGGTCATCGGGCCACCGCCTCGATGACGAACGAGCGCAGCGCCTCGTCACCGTCGCGCCGCCCGTACGCGGACGCCGCGGCGCCCATCGCGTACAGCCGCTGCGGGTCACGGATCAGCGGGATCACGGTGCGCTCCAGCCAGTCGGGGGTCAGCTCCGCGTCGTCGACCAGCAGCCCGCCGCCGGCCTCCACCACGGGCAGCGCGTTGCGCTTCTGCTCCTGGTTGCTGTGCGGGTACGGCACGTAGATCGTGGGCAACCCGATGGCCGCCACCTCGGCGCAGGTCATCGCCCCGCCCCGGCCCAGCATCAGGTCGGCGGCGGCGTAGCCCAGCTCCATCTCCGACAGGTACGGCAGCGTCACGTACGGCACCGGCAGGTCGCTGGGGATCGGCACCGGCTCGTTGCGGGCGCCCATCACGTGCAGCACCTGCACGCCGTTGCGGGCCAGTTCCTTGGCCGCCCCGGAGACCGCCAGGTTGATCGAGCGGGCGCCCGACGAGCCGCCGGCGACGAAGAGCACCGGCAGGTCCGGGCGGAGCCCGAAGTGGGCGCGGGCGGCGTTGCGCAGCGCGTACCGGTCCAGCGCGGCGATGCTGCGGCGCAGCGGCACTCCGACCACGGTGGCGTCGCGCAGCGACTCGGCCTGGCTCGGCTGGTGCGGGAACCCGACGGCGACGTTCTTGGTGAACTTCATGCCCAGCCGGTTGGCCACCCCCGGTGGCACGTTCACCTCGTGGATCACCATGGGCAGCTCCCGGCGCCAGGCGGCGAGGTAGGCCGGCACCGAGACGTACCCGCCGAAGCCGACCACGACGTCGGCCTGCACCTCGTCGATCACCTTGCCCGCGGCGCGCGCCGCGGTCCACATCCGGCCCGGGGTGCGGACCAGGTTCATGTTGACCGACCGGGGCAGCTGGTACGCCGGGATCTGCCGCAGGTCGTAGCCGTGCGGCGGGATCAGCTCGTTCTCCATACCGCGTGGTGTGCCGAGGCAGGTGATCCGGACGCCCGGGTCGTGTCGGCGCAGGCAGTCGGCGAAGGCGAGCAGCGGGTAGACGTGCCCCCCGGTGCCACCTCCCGCGAGCACCACCGAACGCAGCGGACCCATCAGCGTCTCCTCTCGCTCGCCGTACCGCGGCGGCTCCGGTCCTGCCGGACCCCGCGCGGTGCGGCCTGGTCGTCCTGGCGCCGCTCGCGGGACCGGGGCACGGACCCTCGGCCAGCCGGCGGCGTCGCCGGCCGGCGACGCCGGCCGGGAAGCGGCGGCAACGGGGCCCAGAGTAGTCGGACCCACCGGGCCGGCGGACGGGCATGCAGTGCTCTGGCCGCATCGGGTTCGGCGCGCGCGAAGGACGCCAGCATGCCGATCGCGGCCAACGTCACGACCAGGGCACTTCCGCCGTCGGAGATGAACGGCAACGGCAGGCCGGTGATCGGCAGCAGCCCGACCACCCCACCGATATTGATCACGGCCTGGCTGACCAGCCAGGTGGTCACCGCAGCGGCGGCGAGGCGCCGGAACGGGTCGTCGACCCGTCGGGCGATCCGCAGCCCGGTGTACGCCAGGACCGCGAAGAGCGCGAGCACCACCACGCAGCCGATCACGCCCAGTTCCTCGGCGATGATCGCGAAGATGAAGTCGTTGTGCGCCTCGGGCAGCCAGTCCCACTTGAGGCTGCTCTTGCCCAGCCCGACGCCGAACCAGCCGCCGTGCTCGATGGCCAGTCGCCCCTGGTAGAACTGGTAACAGGGGTCCCCGCACTGGTCCGGCGGCGGCGGGTTGAGAAAGAGGGTGAGTCGCGCCAGGCGGTAGTTGTCCTCGCCGCGCTCGCCCGAGCCGGCGCCCAGCGACGCCACCGCGATGAGCAGGCCGACGCCGAGCAGCCCGACCACCGTCAGCGCGCCGAAGACCCGCATCCGCACCCCGGCGGCCCAGAGCAGGCCGACCACCAGGGCCAGCAGGCACAGCATGGTGCCCACGTCGTTGTAGCCGACCAGCACGAAGAGCAGGCCCATCACCGGGAAGAGCGGTGTGGCCAGCTCCCGCCACCAGCCCAGCGCGGCGCCCTTGCGGGCGATCAGGTGCGCGCCCCACAGCACCAGCGCGAACTTGGCCAGCTCGGAGGGCTGCACCTGGATCCCGCCGATGAACAGCCAGAGCAGCCGCGCCTCGATCGGGCCGATCCGGGCCGAGTCCTGGTCGGTCAGCCGGGCGTACGCGAGCAGCAGGTTGAGCACCAGCAGCAGCGCCACCGCGGTGATCAGCAGCGGCCGGCCCAAGGACCGGTAGGTGCTGGCGGGCAGCCGCTGGCAGGCCCAGAACACCCCGATGCCGATCACGGCGAAGATGGCCTGCTTGGTCACCGAGGCCGAGGCGTTGCCGTCCTCGGCGTAGTCGCGCACGCTGGTCGCCGAGAAGACCATGGTCAGCCCGATCAGCAGCAGCAGGCCGGCGCTGGACAGCAGCAGGTAGTAGGACGCCAGCGGCCGGTCCAGCAGGCCGCGCAGCGCCGCCAGCCCGCCGGCGGCGTCCAGTCCGCGCAGCGGCGCGACAGCGACCGGTTCCGGCTCGCGCGGAGGCGCGCCCGGCTCGGCGCCGCGCTTGTCGTCCGGGCCGCGCTTGTCGTCCGGGCCGCGTGGCGCCGCGGTACGCGACGCGCCCGGCGACCGCCGCGGCCGGCCGGCTGTCCTGTCCTCGGTGCCTGGTTCCTCCCCCACCGGGACATCATCACCGCTTCGTGCGCCGGGCACGCCCACACCGGTGCCCCCGGCGTGTCGGGCGGACACGCCACGGCCCCCGGTCGTCCGCCGCAGGCGGGACCGGGGGCCGTGGTGGAATGGCCGGCGTTCGCCGGTCAGGTCATGTTGGCGAGGAACTCGCTGTAGAACAGGCCCAGCGCGATGGCCACGCCGATGCCGGCGATGATCCAGAACCGGACCACGATGTTGACCTCACTCCAGCCGGCCAATTCGAAGTGGTGCTGCAACGGCGACATCCGGAACACACGTTTGCCGGTGGTCCGGAAGGAGATGATCTGGATCACCACCGACATCGTGATGATCACGAAGAGCCCGCCGATGATCGGGAGCAGCAGGATGGTCCGGGTGGACATCGCCATGCCGGCGATCAGGCCGCCCAGCCCCAACGCGCCAGTGTCACCCATGAAGATCCGCGCCGGGGACGTGTTCCACCACAGGAAGCCGACACAGGCCCCCGCCGCCGCCCCGGCTATCAGCGCGATCTCCAACGGGTCACGGACGGCGTAGCAGTAGTCCTGGGTGTAGCTCGGGTCGGCGCACCAGTGCCGGTACTGCCAGAACGCGATCAACGCGTACGCGGCGAGCACCATCACCGAGGCGCCGGTGGCCAGACCGTCCAAGCCGTCGGTGAGGTTCACCCCGTTCGTCGCACCCATCACCACGAAGATGAAGATGATCACCGCGCCGATCTTGCTGACCTCCAGGGCGTCGATGTCCCGGATGAAGCTCAGCGTGGTGCTGCCCACCGTCTCGGTGTTCGTCACCTTGCCCGTCGCGTCGGTCATCGTGCTCGGGAAGTACAGCGCCACCACGCCGAAGACCGCGCCGACCAGGATCTGGCCGAGCAGCTTGCCGCGCTTGTTCAGCCCGGCGCTGTTGCGCTTGCGCACCTTGAGGAAGTCGTCGAGGAAGCCCACCGCGCCGGAGAACACCATCAGCCCCAGCAGCACCAACGCGGTGATGGTCGGCTCCACCTGGGCGATCTGCGCGTCCGGCAGGGAGGTCAGGGCCAGGTGCCCGGCCACGTACGCGATCACCGTGGCCAGGATGAAGACCACGCCGCCCATCGTCGGCGTGCCCTTCTTGGTCTGGTGCATGGCCGGGCCCTCGGCCCGGATCGGCTGGCCGGCCTTGAGCCGGGTGAACACCTTGATCGCGATCGGGGTGCAGAAGAGCGAGACGAGGAAGGCCACCCCGACGGCGACGATGACCGCCCTCACGCGGTAGCTCCGTTCCCGGAGGTGGCGTCGGCGCGCAGGGCGTCGGCCACCTCCCACGTCCGGTACCGGGAGCCCTTGACCAGGACGACATCGCCCGGCCGTAGCTCGCCCCGCAGCACCTCGACGGCCGCCGCCTGATCGGTGAGCAGCACCGACTCTCCTCCCCAGTTCCCTACCGCTGTCGCGCCCTCATGGATCGGCGCGGCCGGCTCGCCCACCACGAGCAGCCGGTCGACACCCAGCTCGGCCGCGAGTTGGCCGACCTCAGCGTGGCCGTCCCGCTCGAACGGGCCCAGCTCGGCCATGTAGCCGAGCACCGCGACGGTACGCCGACCCTGACCGAGGCTGGCGAGCGCCTTCAGCGCCGCCGACATCGAGGCCGGGTTGGCGTTGTACGAGTCGTCGATGACAGTCACCCCGTCGGGGCGGTCGAAGACGTCCATCCGCCGGGTCGAGACCAGCCCCAGCTCGCCGAGCGCCGTGGCCAGCTCGGCCAGCGGCATGCCCAGCTCCCGGGCGACCGCCGCCGCGGCGAGGGTGTTGGAGACCTGGTGACGGCCGGTCAGCCCGAGCCGCACCGGCGCGCTCCCCTCCGGGGTGACCAGGGTGTACGACCCACGCCCCCGGTCGTCCAGCGTGACGTCCTCGGCCCGCACGTCGGCGTCCGGCGCCTCGCCGTAGCGGACCACCCGGGCCCGGGTCCGGCTCGCCATCGCGTCCACCCGCGGGTCGTCAGCGTTGAGCACCGCCAGCCCGTCCGGCGGCAGCGCCTCGACCAGCTCCCCCTTGGCCACGGCGATCGTCTCCTGCGAGCCGAACTCGCCGATGTGCGACGTCCCGACGTTGAGCACCACGGAGATCCGCGGCGGGACGATCTCGCACAGGTAGCGCACGTGCCCCACCCCGCGCGAGCCCTTCTCCAGCACCAGGTAGCGGGTGTCCGGCCCGGCCCGCAACGCGGTGTGCGGGTGCCCCAGCTCGTTGTTGAACGAGCCGGGCGGCGCCACCGTGGGCCCGAGCCGGGCGGTGAGCTGGCCGATCAGGTCCTTGGTGGTGGTCTTGCCGGAGGAGCCGGTCAGGCCGATCACGGTCAGCCCGGGCAGCCGGTCCACCACCGCGCGGGCCAGCCGGCCCATCGCGGTCAACGCATCGGTGACCAGCACCATCGGCACCCCGGGCACCTCGCGGGTGCCGAGCACGGCCACCGCTCCAGCCGACATCGCCGCCGCCGCGTAGTCGTGCCCGTCGACCTTCTCCCCCGGGAAGGCCACGAAGAGCGCCCCGGGCACCACCTTGCGCGAGTCGAACTCGACCGGGCCGGTGACGGTGGCGGCCGGGTCGGCGGCGACCAGCCGCCCGTCGACCGCCGCGGCCACCTCGGCCAGGCTCAGCGCGATCACCGCTGACCCGCCAGATCCCCGAAGCGGGCCCGCAGCGCGTCGGCCAGCTCGATGCTGTCGTCGAACGGGAACACCTCGCCCGCCACCTCCTGGCCCCGCTCGTGACCCTTGCCGAGCAGCGCGATCACGTCGCCCGGCGCGGCCAGCCGGACGGCCTCGTCGATCGCGGCCCGGCGGCCGGCCACCTCGATGATCCGGGCGGCCGTGCCGGCCCGGTACGCACCGGCGAGCACCTCGGCGCGGATCTCCGCCGGGTCCTCGGTGCGCGGATTGTCGTCGGTCACCAGCACCACGTCGGCCCCCTCCGCCGCGGCGGCGCCCATCACCGGCCGCTTGCCCCGGTCCCGGTCCCCGCCGGCGCCGATCACGCAGATCAACCGGCCGGCGCTCAGCTCACGCAGCGCGGCCAGCGCGGCCACGATCGCGTCCGACTTGTGCGCGTAGTCGACCACCCCGCGCACCGGCCCGGCGACGTCGACCAGCTCCAGGCGGCCGGGCACACCGCCGCAGGCGGCCACGCCGGCGGCCGCGGTCGACGGGTCCACCCCGGCGCCCACCAGCGCGGCGATGGCCAGCAGCGCGTTGGCCACGTTGTGCCGCCCGGGCAGCGCCACCCCGGCGGGCAGGACCACGCCGTCCGGGCCGTGCGCGGTGAACCGCTGGGCGTACCCCTCGCCGTCCACGCCGTCGGCCCACCAGGTCGCGGCCGGGTCGCCGGCCGCCGAGTAGCTGACCGTCGCCGGCCGGTACAGCGGCTTCAGCGCCGGGTCGTCGTGGTTGAGGACCTCGACCGCGCACCGGCCGTCGAAGAGCTGCGCCTTGGCGGCGAAGTATTCGGCGCTGTCGGCGTGGAAGTCCAGGTGGTCGGAACCGAAGTTGGTGTAACCGCCGACGGCGAACCGGACACCGCCCACCCGGCCCATGGCCAGCGCGTGGCTGGAGACCTCCATGACCACCGCGGTGACGCCCCGCTCGCGGGCGGTGGCCAGCATGGCGTGCAGGTCGGTCGCCTCTGGGGTGGTGCGAACGCTGTCGATCACCAGGTCCCCGAGCCGGGTCTCCACGGTGCCGATCAACCCGGTGGTGTGCCCGGCGGCGCGCAACCCCGACTCGATCAGGTAGGCGGTGGACGTCTTTCCGGCGGTGCCGGTCACGCCGATCACGGTGAGGTCGGCGGTCGGGTCGCCGTAGACGGCCGAGGCCAGCTCGCCGAGCACCGCGCGGGGGTCGGGCACCACCAGGACGGGCAGGCCGGTCCCCGCCGCCAGCTCGGCGCCGGCCGGGTCGGTCAGCAGGGCCACCGCGCCCGCCTCGGCGGCGCCGGCGGCGAACTCCGCGCCGTGCCGGCGGGCGCCGGGCAACGCCGCGTACAGGTCGCCGGGGCAGACCTCCTGGCTGGCGTGGGTCGCCCCGGTGATTACCACTCCGGCGTCGTCCGCCGGGAGGTCGACGACGAGCCGGACGGCGAGATCACCGAGCCGGACTCCGGTCACGGTACGTGGACGTGGATTGCCGGGCACGGCGTCAGACCCTACCCGGTCGCACGGTTCCGGCCGCACAGCCGCCCCGGTGGTTCTTCGGCACTCACCGATGATGTCCCGCCGTCGCTGGTCAGCGCGGATAGACCACGAACTTGGGCGCCGAACCGCCGGTGGACGGCGGTACGCGGTAGTGACGCAGCGTGAACTGCATCATGTCCCGGAACGCCGGCACGGCGACCGCCGCGCCCCCGCCACCCGGCGCGTACACGAAGACCGCGATCACGTACCGGGGCTTCTCGGCGGGAGCCATGCCGATGAACGAGGACACCTCGCCGGGCTGCTTCTTGCCGTCCACCAGCCGCCAGCCGGTGCCGGTCTTGCCGGCGATCCGGTAGCCGGGGACCGCCGCGCCAACGCCGGTGGCGCCCTCGACCGTGGTGACCGCCTCCAGCATGGTGCGCAGCGCCGCCGCGTTCTGCGGGCTGAGCACCGACCGGGTGACCGGCGCGGGCGCAGGGGTGCGCTTGCCGTCCGGGCCGATCGTCTCCTTGACCAGGTGTGGCTGCACGTACGTGCCGTCGTTGGCGATGGCGGCGTACGCGGCGGCCATCTGCAGCGGCGTGGCGTCGACGCTGTGCCCGATCGGCACCGACCCGTACGACGACCCGCTCCACTCGTCGGCCGGCAGCAGCCGGCCGCTGGCCTCGCCGGGCACCCCCTCACCAGTGGGCTGGCCGAGCCCGAACCGCTTCTGGTAGTCGATCAGGCGGTCCCGGCCGAGCCGGTCGGCGATGGTGATGGTGCCGACGTTCGACGAGTAGGCGAGCATCCCGGGCACGCTCATCCGCCGGCCGTTGGCGTAGTGGGTGTCGGAGAACCAGGTGTCGCCCTTCTTGATGCTGTTCGCGATGGGCAGCGTGGTGTCCGGGGTGATCACCCCCTCCTGCAACGCCGCGCCGAACGTGATTGCCTTGTGCACCGAGCCGGGGTCGACCACGAAGCTGGTCGCGGCGTCCTCCCGGGCGACCGGGTCGCTCGGCACCGGCTTCGCCGCGTTGTAGGTGGGTTGGCTGGCCTGGGCCAGCACCTCGCCGGTGGGCACGTCGATGATCACGGCCGCGGCGGTGCCGCCGTGCTGCTGCGCCATCCCCGCGCTGAGGATCTGCTGCGTGCGGAACTGCAGGTCACGGTCGATGCAGAGGGTCATCGAGCTGCCCGGCTTGGCCGGGGTGGTCCGGCTGTAGCCGCCCGGGATCGGCGCGGCGAGGTCACCGAGGCCGGCCTCGTACACCCGCTTGCCGTCCTGCCCGGCGAGCTGCTCGTCGTAGCGCGCCTCCAGTCCTTCCAGCCCGACCATGTCCTGGCTGGTGAAGCCGATCAGGTTGGCCGCCAGGTCGCCGCCGGGCACCTCGCGGCGCTCGTCACGGTGCACCCCGATGCCGGGCAGCTCGAGCGCCAGCACCTGCTTGGCGGTCGGGATCTCCACCCCCCGGGCCAGGTACTCGAACCGGGACGGGTTGCCGTTCTCCAGCTTGCGGGGCTTCATCAGCTCGGTCAGCTTCGACACCGGGATGCCGAGCAGCGGGGAGAGCGCCTTCGCGGTGGCGGCTGCGTCCTCGATCTCGGTCGGGTCGGCGAACACGTACCGCGCCTCGACGCTGTGTGCCAGCGGCTCACCGGTGCGGTCGTAGATCGCGCCGCGCGGCGCGGGCAGCTCGACCGTGCGCGTCCGGTCGGCGACGCCGCCCCCGGCGTACGCCGGGGTGTCCACCGCCTGGAGGAAGATCAGCCGGATGCCGATGGCGGCGAACAGCGTCAGGGTGAGGGCGGTGCCCAGCCGCAGCCGCAGCCGCGGGTCGGCCAGCTTCGGCGGTCGCGGCGGCTTGCGGGACGGCCGGCGGGCCGGCGGGCGGTCGGCGCGGCGCGGCGCGCGCGGCGTGGTCCGCCGGCGCGACGGCGGCTCGTCGCCGGCCGGGCCGCGCGGGGTACGGGGCGCGACGGTGCGCACGACCCCGCCGCGTCCCGCCGCCGGGGCGTCCCGCCGGCCGGAACGGGTGGCGGCCCGGCCGCCGTCGAGCACCTGCAACGCGGGCCGGAACGGATCGCCGGACCGGGTGCTGCGCGGGGTACGCCGCTGCTCGGCACCCCCGCTGCGCGGTGGCGTGCCGCGCTCCTCCCGGACGGTCCGGCCCCGCGGGGTGTACGCCCGGGCGCCGGAGATGCCCCCGATGCCCGGCTCCCCGGTACGCGGCTCCCCGTCGACGGGGCCGCCGTCACGCGAAGAGCCGCGCCGGGACCCCTTGGGATCCCGGCGCGGCTCGTCCGACCTCGGTGGCACCGGTCAGCCTCCAGAGCCCTGCTGGCTGGTCACCGACGGCTCGCCGGTCGCCGGCTTCGGCACGCCGATGGTCCGGCCGTCCGGCAGCCGGATGTACGCCGGCTCGCCGGCGTCCACCAGGCCCAGCCGTCGCGCCTCGGCGGTCAGGTTGCCCGGCGCCTTGGCCTCGGCGATCTGCTTGTCCAGCTGCTGCTTCTCCAGGTCCAGCCGGGCCTGCTGCTGCTGCAGCTTCTCCAGCCGGAACGCGTTCTCATTGATCTTGGTGTTGACCGCCAGGATGCCCAGCACCCCGCCGACCACCAGCACCACGATCAGCGCCGCGAACGGCGCGCGCGGCACCGACACCGGAGGCGGCGGCGCCACCCGCAGCCGGGGAGGGCGGGCGCTGGCGGCGACGCCGGCCCGCTCGGCCGGCCGCAGCGCGGCGGTGCCCTGCGTCGGGAACTCGCGCGCCCCCCGGGCGCGAGCCTCCCCCTGCCGGTTCACTCGATCGATGCGTGGCGTACCGTTGCCCCCGCGCGGAGCCCGCTCCGCCGCGGTCCGGCCCCCCGACCGCGGTGTGCGCTGCCCGGCGCCGGTGACGTCCCGACGCTCGCGCTTGTCAATGTTCATGTCCCTCCCCCTCTACATCCGTCCCTCTGTCGTCCCCCGGCGTCCCTGGATCCCCCACGGATCCCGCGGACCCCGTCCCCGGTTGGTGCATCGCCTTCACCCGTCGGCGGGACCGTTCGCGGTCGGTCCGCCCCTGCTGTGTCGCGTTCGGGTCGAGCCGCTCCGCGGCCCGCAGCCGCACCGATGCGGCGCGCGGATTCGCGGCGACCTCCGCCTCCCCCGCCAGTTCGGCGCCCCGGCTGAGCAGCCGGAACGTCGGACCGGACCCGGGCAGTTCGACCGGGAGGTCGACCGGGCCCTTGTTGCGGACCCGGTCCGCGAGCGCCGCCTTGGTGAGCCGGTCCTCTAGCGAGTGGTAGGACAGGACCACCATGCGACCGCCCACGGTCAGTGAGTCGAGCGCGGACGGCAGCGCTGACTCCAGCGCTGCCAGCTCCTTGTTTACCTCGATCCGTAAAGCCTGAAACGTTCTCTTTGCCGGGTGTCCACCCGTTCGTCGGGCTGGTGCCGGAATCGAGTCCCGAACCAGCTCCGCCAGCCGCGCGGACGAGGTGATCCGGGCGCGTTCCCGCTCCCGGATGATCGCCGAGGCGATCCGGCCGGCGAACTTCTCCTCGCCGTAGACCCGCAGCACCCGGGCCAGGTCCGGATGCGCGTAGGTGTTGACCACCTCCTCGGCGGTCACCCCCCGGGTCTGGTCCATCCGCATGTCCAGCGGCGCGTCCTGCGCGTAAGCGAACCCGCGGTCGGGCGCGTCCAGTTGCAACGACGAGACCCCCAGGTCGAACAGGATCCCGTCGATGCCCGGATAGCCCAGCCGGTCCAGCACCTCGGGCAGCTCGTCGTAGACGGCGTGCTCCAGGTGCACCCGGTCGGCGAACCGGGCCAGCCGGACCCGTGCGTGGGCGAGCGCCTCGGTGTCCCGGTCGAGCCCGATCAGGACCGTCTCCGGGTGCGCCTCGAGCATCGCCTCGGCATGCCCGGCCAGGCCCAGGGTCGCGTCGACGTACACCGTCCGGCCGCCCCGACCCAGCGCGGGGGCCAACAGCTCGAGACACCGCTCGAGCAGCACCGGCACGTGCGTGCCGCGCAGCTCCCCCATCTTGACCCCCACTGGTTGAAACGTCCGTTCGTTCGTGCGCCTGTCGTCGGACGGCGCCGCCGTCGTACCGCCAGATCCCCATCCGCTCCCGCCGGGCACCAGGCTTTCGCCCGATGACTGGATCGTGCGCCTGGCACCGGGGAAGGGATGCCAGGAACTCGAAAGCGGCTGGAGATCTCGCAGTACGTCGGGCGCCGTTCCGCCCTACAGACCGCCGGGCAGCACCCCCTCCTCGATGTCGGCGAAGTCGTCTTCGCTCTCGGCGAGGTAGGTCTCCCAGGCGACCCGGTCCCAGATCTCCACCCGCGTGCTCGCGCCGATCACGACCAGGTCGCGGTCGAGCGCGGCGTACGCCCGCAGGTGGGCCGGGATCGTCACCCGGCCCTGCTTGTCCGGCACCTCGTCGTGCGCGCTGGCGAAGAAGACCCGGCTGTAGGCCCGGGCCGCCTTGTGCGTCATCGGCTGCGCGCGCAACTGCTCCGCGATCCGCTGGAACTCCGGGGTCGGAAAGACGTAGAGGCAGCGCTCCTGCCCTTTGGTGATCACGACACCCCCCGCCAGCTCGTCCCGGAACTTGGCCGGAAGGATCAACCGGCCTTTGTCGTCCAGGCGCGGAGTGTGGGTGCCGAGAAACACGGCCCTACCCCCTCGCCCTTAAGCGGCGTTCGCGGCGCCGCTGACCCCCCGGGCCGGTGAGCCCTCCCGGCCTCACCATTGGGCCCCACTCTACTCCACTTCCCTCCACCTGCAACCAGAATCGACCGCGTGGCGCGCCCGATCCGTGGGCAAAACCGCACGTCAAAAGGGGTGGAGCGGAGTGGAGGGCCACGGCCGTCGCCCGGCGTGGTCCGCTTTCCGACATAGATCGACTCCGTCCGGTGGACGCCGACCTGGCCGCCCGCGTCCGCGCCACAACCGAACGGTTCGCCGTCGGCGGCGATCTGGTGGGGCGGGCGGTCCGGTAACCTCGCTCGCGTGACGGACGCGAAAATGCCCCTACGGGCCAAGGTGGCCAGCTCCGTGTCCCGGACTGCCGCGGCGCTCTCCCGGGCGGCCGGCCGTGGCGACGGTTCGGTGATCGGCGGGTGGATCGGCCTGAAGATCGACCCGGACCTGCTGGCCCACCTGTCGGCCGGGCGCGCCATCGCGCTCGTTTCCGGCACCAACGGCAAGACCACCACCACCCGGCTGGCCGCCGCCGCCGTCGGCGTGCTCGGCCGGGTCGCCACCAACTCCTTCGGCGCCAACATGCCCAGCGGGCACACCTCGGCGCTGGCCAAGGCCGGCAGCACCCCGTACGCGGTGCTCGAGGTCGACGAGCACTACCTCGCCCAGGTGCTGGAGGCGACCGAGCCGCACGTGGTCGCGCTGCTGAACCTCTCCCGCGACCAGCTCGACCGGGCCAAGGAGGTCGCCATGATGGCGCAGCTCTGGCGCGCGGCGCTGGTCCGGCACACCGACGTGCGGGTGGTGGCCAACGCCGACGACCCGCTGGTGGTGTGGGCCGCCACCCCGCCGGCCGACCCCGCCAACGGCATCCACCCGCCGCACGTGACCTGGTTCAGCGCCGGCCAGCGCTGGCACGACGACTCCTGGGTCTGCCCCGAGTGCGGCTCCACCATCCAGCGCTCCGGCGACCAGTGGTGGTGCACCGGCTGCGCGCTGCGCCGGCCGGAGCCGCAGTGGATCGTCGAGGACGAGGGCGTGCTCGACCCTACCGGCGCCTGGCACAAGGTCTCCCTCCAACTGCCCGGCAAGGTCAACCTCGGCAACGCGGCGACCGCGCTGGCCGTGGCCGCCGAGTTCGGCGTCCGCCCGGTCGACGCGGTGTCCCGCCTCGGCATCGTCACCTCGGTGGCCGGGCGCTACGCGCAGGTGGACAAGGACGGGCGCAACATCCGGCTGCTGCTGGCCAAGAACCCGGCCAGTTGGCTGGAGGCCTTCGACATGGCCGACGAGGCGCCCACCCTGCTCTCCATCAACGCGCGCGACCCCGACGGGCTGGACACCTCCTGGCTCTTCGACGTCGACTTCGCCCCGCTGCGTGGCCGGCAGGTGCTGATCACCGGCGACCGGGCGTACGACCTGGCGGTCCGACTGGACGTCAACGACGTGCCGTTCCAGCACGTGCGCACGTTCGACGACGCGATCCGGTCGGTCCCGCCGGGGCGGCTGGAGGTCATCGCGAACTACACCGCGTTCCAGGACATCCGAGCGGAGTTGGACCGTGTCAACTGAGAGCCTGCGCATCGTCTGGATCTACCCCGACCTGCTCTCCACCTACGGCGACCGGGGCAACGCCCTGATCCTCGCCCGACGGGCGCGCCAGCGCGGCATGCCGGTCGAGGTGCTGGAGGTCCGCTCCGACCAGCGGCTGCCCGCGACCGCCGACATCTACCTGGTCGGCGGCGGCGAGGACGGTCCTCAGGCGCTGGGCGCGCAACGTCTGATCGCCGACGGCGGCCTGCACCGCGCGGTCGCCCAGGGCTCGGTGGTGTTCGGCGTCTGCGCCGGCTACCAACTGCTCGGCACCTCCTTCTTCGCCAAGGGCGTGCAGTGCCGCGGCCTGGAGCTCCTCGACCTGCAGTCCGACCGGGGCTCGAGCCGGGCCGTCGGCGAGCTGGCCGGCGAGATCGATCCGCGGCTGGGCCTGCCCGCGCTGACCGGTTTCGAGAACCACGGCGGCCGCACCCACCTCGGCCCGGAGGTCGCGCCGCTGGCCCGGATCACCGCCGGGGTCGGCAACGACGGCAGCACCGAGGGCGCCTGGCGCGGCAAGCTGCTCGGCACCTACTCGCACGGCCCCGCACTGGCCCGCAACCCCGCCCTGGCCGACCTGCTGCTGCGCTGGGCCACCGGCGCGCACCAGCTCCCGCCGCTGGACGACACCTGGTCGGACCGGCTCCGGAGCGAGCGCCGCGCCGCAGTGGCCGCCGCCCGGGCATGATCCGGGCCGTCCGGCGGCTGCTCCGGCAGCCGCCGGCCGCCCGGTTCGCCCTGCTCGTGCTACTGATCGGCCTCTGCGCGCTGCTGGTGCTCCTGGCACCCCGGCCGGATCCGGCGCAGTTGCCGCAGCTGGCTGACCAGCTCGGCGACCTCGCCCCGCTGACGGCGATCCTCGGCGGCGCGCTGCTGCTGGTCGCGTTGGTCCCCCGGACGTTCATCACGCTCGCCGCGGGCGCGATCTTCGGTCCGCTGGAGGGCGCCGCGTACGCCCTGGGCGCCGCGCTGGTGGCGGCGGCGGTCGGGTTCACGGTCGGCCGGCTGCTCGGCCGGGAGTTCGTCGCCGAGCGGGTCCGTGGCCGGCTGGCCCGCCTGGACGGCTGGTTCGCCCGGCAGAGCGTGCTCGGCGTGGTCACCGTCCGGCTGCTGCCGATCGCCGGCTTCGGACTGGTCAGTTACGGCTACGGCACCACCGGCGCCCGGGTGCTGCCGTTCCTCGCCGGCAGCGTGATCGCCTCCGCCCCGACCGCCTTCGGGTACGCCGCGATCGGTGCGGCGGTCACCTCCCCCGGCCACATCAACTGGTACGCCGCAGCCCCCGCCAGCCTCGGCCTGATCGCCAGCGTGGTGCTGATTTCCCAGTGGTGGCGCGCCGAGCGGCAGCGCCGCTCGGCGCTGAGCCGACCATGAGCGGGCCCGACCTGCCCGACCTGCCCGGCGAGCAGCGGCTCGCCGGCGGCTTCGTCGCCGAGGTGGTCCGGGTCGGCGACACGGTCCGGCGTACGCCACCGGCCAACCTGGACTTCGTCGGCGCGCTGCTGCACCACCTGGACCGGGTGGGCGCGGACCTCGCGCCCCGCTACCTGGGCGTCGACGCCCACGGCCGGCAGATGCTCAGCTACGTGGCGGGTCGGGTGCCGTGGCGGGACCGGGAGGACCCCGCCTTCTTCGCCGACCCGGCGCTGGTGCGGCTGGCCGAGCTGATCCGACGTCTGCACGACGTCTGTGCGGGCACCCCGCTGGCCGGCGACGCCGAGACCGTGTGCCACCGCGACCTGTCTCCGAAGAACACGGTGTACCGGGACTTCCCGGCCGGGCCGCTGCCGGCGACCTTCCTCGACTGGGATCTGGCCAGGCCGGGCCGACGGATCGAGGACGTGGCGTTCGCTGGCTGGCACTGGGCGGCGTTGGGCGAGGGCGCCGACCCGACCGAGCTGGGCCGACGCTGCCGCGTGCTCTGCGACGCCTACGACGCGGTGTCCACCGCACCCGTCCGGACGGCACTGCCCCGCGATGAGCTGGTGGACGTGATGCTCCGGCAGATCGAGAGCACCTGGCGGAGCATCGACGCCGGCGCCGACCGCGACGAGCCGGGCATGCGCCGGCTACGCGACCTGGGCGCGGTCGAGGGGGTACGCCGCTGGCAGGACTGGCTGCTCACCCACCGCCCCGCCGTGCTGGCGGCGTTGACCGCCTGAGGCGGTGCCGCACGTCGAACGACCGGCGTGCCGCGCTTGGCGACGGCGGCTCGCCGCCCGGCGGAGACGACGGCGTGCCGCGCCCGGCGACGGATGCGCCGGAGAGCGTTATGACTCAGAGGTATAAATATGCCTCTGAGTCATAACGCTCGTTACCGCGTCCGCCGCCGTCGACGTCACGCCGCGTAGCGCGCCCGCCGGTCACCCACCGTCGCCCCCTGATCGTCAGGGCACTGTCAGGCGACGACCGAGACCACCCGACCCGGGACGACGATGACCTTGCGGGGCTCCTTGCCGGCCAGGGCGGTGGCCACCGCGTCCAGCGCGGCCGCGCGAACGGTCTCCTCGGACGAGTCGGCGGGGACCTCGATGCGGCCACGCACCTTGCCGTTGATCTGCACCGGATAGGTGACCGTGTCCATCACCAGCAGCGCCGGGTCAGCCGTCGGGAAGTCCGCGTACGTCAGCGACGTGTCGTGGCCCAGCCGGCGCCACAGCTCCTCGGCGACGTGCGGGGCGAACGGCGCCACCATCAGCACCAGCGGCTCGGCCACCTCGCGCGGCGTCGCCGACAGCCGGGTCAGCCCGTTGGTCAGCTCGATCAGCTTCGCGATCGCGGTGTTGAACCGGATGCCGTCCATGTCGCCGCGGACGCCGTCGATCACCTTGTGCAGCAGTCTGCGGGTCGCCTCGTCGGCCGGCTCGTCGGTGACCCGCAGCGCGCCGGTCTCCTCGTCGACCACCGCACGCCAGACCCGCTGCAGGAACCGGTACGAGCCGACCACCGCCCGGGTCTCCCACGGGCGGGACACCTCCAGCGGGCCCATCGACATCTCGTACACCCGGAAGGTGTCCGCGCCGTATGCGGCGCACATGTCGTCGGGGGTCACCACGTTCTTCAGCGACTTGCCCATCTTGCCGTACTCACGGTTGACCACCAGGTCGCCCAGGTAGTAGGCGCCGTCGCGCTCGACGACCTCCTCGGCCTGCACGTAGCTGCCGCGCGAGTCGGTGTACGCGTACGCCTGGATCATGCCCTGGTTGAACAGCTTGCGGAACGGCTCGACCGACGACACGTGCCCCAGGTCGAACAGCACCTTGTGCCAGAACCGCGCGTACAGCAGGTGCAGCACGGCGTGCTCGGCGCCGCCGACGTACAGGTCGGTCCCTCCGCAGTCGCCCTCGCCGCGCGGGCCCATCCAGTACCGCTCGTTCTCGGCGTCGACGAAGCGCTCGCTGTTGGTCGGGTCCAGGTAGCGCAGCTCGTACCAGCAGGAGCCGGCCCACTGCGGCATCACGTTGGTTTCCCGGGTGTAGCGCTTCGGGCCGTCACCCAGGTCCAGCTTCACCTCGACCCAGTCGCGGCGGCGCGACAGCGGGGTCTCCGGGTTCGAGTCGGCGTCGTTCGGGTCGAACGTCTTCGGCGAGAAGTCGTCCACCTCCGGCAGCTCGACCGGCAGCATCTCCTCCGGCAGGGCGATCGCCGCGCCGGTCTCGTCGTAGACGATCGGGAAGGGCTCACCCCAGTAGCGCTGCCGGGAGAACAGCCAGTCGCGCAGCCGGTAGGTCACCGCGCCGGCTCCGTGCCCGTTCGCCTCCAGCCAGGCGATGATCGCCGACTTGGCGTCGGCGACCCCCAGGCCGTCCAGGTCCAGGCCGCGCTCGGGCGCCGCGCTGTTGATCGCCGGGCCGTCCCCGGTGTACGCCTTGCCGTCGAAGCCCTCCGAGGGCTGCACGGTACGCACGATGGGCAGCTCGAAGACCTCGGCGAAGGCCCAGTCCCGCTCGTCCTGCGCGGGCACCGCCATGATCGCGCCGGTGCCGTAGCCGGCCAGCACGTAGTCGGCGATGAAGATCGGGATCTGCCCGCCGGTGACCGGGTTGGTGGCGTACGCCCCGATGAAGACGCCGGTCTTCTCCTTGGTGTCGGCCTGCCGCTCGACGTCCGTCTTGGCCGCCGCCGCCTTGCGGTACGCCTCGACGGCCGCACGCGGGTTGGCGTGCCCGCCGGTCCAGGCGTCCCGCGTGCCCTCCGGCCAGGCGGCCGGCACCAGCGTGTCGACCAGCTCGTGCTCGGGCGCCAGCACCATGTAGGTGGCGCCGAAGATGGTGTCCGGCCGGGTCGTGAACACCCGCACGGGCGCGCCGGCGGTCGGGAAGTCGATGTGCGCACCGGTGGAGCGGCCGATCCAGTTGCGCTGCATGTGCTTGATCGGCTCGGGCCAGTCCAGGCTGTCCAGGTCGTCCAGCAGCCGGTCACCGTACGCGGTGATCCGCATCATCCACTGCTTCAGGTTGCGCTTGAAGACCGGGAAGTTGCCCCGCTCGGAGCGGCCGTCGGCGGTGACCTCCTCGTTCGCCAGGACGGTGCCCAGCCCCGGGCACCAGTTCACCGGGGCCTGCGAGACGTACGCCAGCCGGTGGTCGTCGACGACCTGGCGGCGCTCGGCGACGCTCAGCTCGGCCCAGGGCCGGCCGTCCGGGGTCGGCCGGTTACCGCCCTCGAACTCGGCGATCAGCTCGGCGATCGGGCGGGCCCGCCCGGCGTCCCGGTCGTACCACGAGTTGAAGATCTGCAGGAAGATCCACTGGGTCCAGCGGTAGAAGTCGGTGTCGATGGTCGCCACCGAGCGGCGCTGGTCGTGCGCCAGCCCCAGCCGGCGCAGCTGCGCCTTGTACCGCTCGATGTTCGCCACCGTGGTGGTCCGCGGATGGGTGCCGGTCTGCACCGCGTACTGCTCGGCGGGCAGGCCGAACGCGTCGAAGCCCATCGCGTGCAGCACGTTGCGCCCGGCCATCCGCTGGTAGCGGGCGTAGCAGTCGGTGCCGATGTAGCCCAGCGGGTGGCCGACGTGCAGGCCGGCGCCCGAGGGGTAGGGGAACATGTCCAGCACGTACAGCTTCTCCGCACCGGCCCGCGGGTGGGCCGGGTCGGCCAGCGGGCCGGTCGGGTTCGGGGCGTGGAAGGTGCCCTCGCGCGCCCAGATGTCCTGCCAACGGTTTTCGATCTCGTCGGCCAGGGCCGCGGTGTACCGGAACGGGGGGATGTCGCCCGCCGGTGCGGCTGCCTCACTCATCGTCTCTCCTCGCTTCGCTTCGCTTCGTCTCGGCGCCACCGGGCCGGGCCGGCGACGGGCACAAAAAAGCCCCTCGCGCAGGAGGGGCCGCCGTGCTGTCGCGCGTTCAGCGCATCAGCACGGCCCGGTAAGAAGCAGGAAAGCTCCGGCCATGTCCGGCAGTGTACCTCGCCGCCAGGCCCGGCGATGTGCCCGCCACCAGGCAGCGGAACGGTCACCCGGCGGCGGCGAGCCGGGCCCGCCGTCCACCGGCGCCGGCCGCCACATCGACGTGGTCGGCGTGCAGGCGCCACTGTGCCGCGCCGCCGCCGAGCCGTACTCCGCCGTCGTCGGTCTCCCCGTAGATGTCCCGCTCCCGCCTCACAGCGCCCTCCCGGGGTTCCTCGCCGCGCCGATCGGACTGCTCACGCGGACCGGCACGCCGGATATCCGGGGGCGAGAAGGTCACGCATCCCTCGACTTGGCGAATATCGGTGCGTAACCGACGGACTACCTGCGGGGGTCGGCGATAACGACAAACATGGTTAGCCTGAGAGGCCAATGAGATTTCTGCGGCAAACGAGGCTCGACGTCGCGAACCCAACGGCGGGTCCAGGTGCTCTCTATAGAGCTGCCGTGACACCGACGAGGAGGAGGCCCGTGACACAACAGACCTGGGACGAGGTGGGCGGCTTGCTGCCGCACGACGAGTTCCGCGCCGCCAGCGAGGCCATCGTGGCCAACATCGAGCAGGTCATCGAGGGTAAGACCGCCACCGTGCGGCTCGCCCTGGCCGTCCTGCTCGCCGAGGGCCACCTCCTCATCGAAGACGTCCCCGGCGTCGGCAAGACCAAGCTGGCCAAGGCCCTGGCGCGGTCCATCGACTGCACGGTGCGCCGGATCCAGTTCACCCCCGACCTGCTGCCGAGCGATGTCACCGGCGTCAGCGTCTACAACCAGGAGACGCACGACTTCGAGTTCCGCCCCGGTGCCGTCTTCGCCAACCTGGTCGTCGGCGACGAGATCAACCGGGCCTCGCCGAAGACCCAGTCGGCGCTGCTGGAGTGCATGGAAGAGCGGCAGGTCACCGTCGACGGCGTGACGTACCAGCTGCAGACCCCGTTCATGGTCATCGCCACCCAGAACCCGATCGAGATGGAGGGCACCTACCCGCTGCCCGAGGCGCAGCGCGACCGGTTCACCGCCCGGATCGCGATGGGCTACCCGGACGCCGGCGCCGAGCTGGCGATGCTGGACGGGCACGGCGCCACGGACCCGCTGCACGAGCTGCGTGCCGTCTCCGACGCGGACATCGTCCGGCAGCTCATCGCCACCGTCCGGAAGGTGCACGTCGCGGACGCGGTCAAGCAGTACGCCATCGACCTGGTCACCGCCACCCGCGAAGCCCCCGACCTGCGTCTGGGCGCGTCCCCCCGGGCGACCCTGCAGCTGCTGCGCACCGCCCGGGCGGTCGCCGCCCTAGAGGGGCGCGACTACGTCCTCCCCGACGATCTGCAGGCCCTCGCGGTGCCGGTGCTCGCGCACCGGATCATCCCGACCGCCGACGCACAGCTCGCCCGACGCACCACCGACGCGATCGTCTCCGAGCTGGTGCACCGACTGCCGTTGCCACACGACCGGCAGCGTTCCCCCTACGACACCCGGCCCGCCACCGGCAACGGTCGCGCGCCCTACGAGCCCCGGAGGCCGTGACGTGCGTGCCGGGCTGCGCGGGCTGACCACCCGCGGGCGCTCGTTCCTGGCCGCCGCGGTCGCGGCGGCGATCTCGGCTGGCATCCTGGGCGAGAAGGACCTGCTCCGGGTGGCCGTGCTGCTGGGCATCCTGCCGCTGCTGGCCGCCGCCTACGTCGGGCGCAGCCGCTACAAGCTGGCCTGCAACCGGTCCCTGGATCCGCACCGAGTCCCGGTCGGGGCCAACTCCCGGGTGGTGCTGCGCCTGCAGAACCTGTCCCGGCTGCCGACCGGCACCCTGCTGCTGGAGGACCGGCTGCCCTACGCCCTGGGCAGCCGGCCCCGGGTGGTGCTGGAGCGGCTGGGAGCGCACCAGGCCAGCTCGGTGGCGTACACCGTGCGGGCCGACGTGCGGGGCCGCTACGACGTGGGCCCGCTGGTGGTCCGGATGACCGACCCGTTCGGTCTCTGCGAGCTCAGCCGGGCGTTCCCCAGCACCGACCACCTGACGGTCATCCCGCAGGTCACTCCGCTGCCGTCGGTCCGGCTCCCCGGGGAGTACGCGGGCAGCGGCGACAGCCGGGCCCGCTCGGTGGCGGTGCACGGCGAGGACGACGCGGCGACCCGGGAGTACCGGCGCGGCGACGACCTGCGCCGGGTGCACTGGAAGTCCACCGCGCGCACCGGCGAGCTGATGGTGCGCCGCGAGGAGCAGCCCTGGGAGAGCCGGGCCACGGTCGTGCTGGACACCCGCGCGTACGGCCACCGCGGCGACGGTCCGACGGCGAGCTTCGAGTGGGCGGTCTCGGCCGCCGCGAGCATCGCGGTGCACCTGCGGCAGGCCGGCTACAAGCTGCGCCTGGTCACCGGTTCGGGGGTCGACGTGGACGCCTCGGAGGCCGGCGGCGACGGGGCGCTGCTCGACCACCTCGCCGAGGTCCGGCTGGACCAGCGGGCCGAGGTGACCAGCCTGGTGCAGCGGGTCCGGCAGCGCTCCGACGGCGGTCTGATCATCGGGTTGTTCGGCGCGGTGAGCGTGGCAGAGGCCGAGGTGCTGGCCGGGCTTCGGGGCAACGGCGCCACCTGCGTCGGCTTCCTGCTCAACAGCTCCACCTGGCTCAGCCTGCCCGAGAAGGCCCGGGCCGAGGCGGAGCACGCGCACGGCGCCGCCGTGCTCGCCATGCTGCACAGCGGCTGGCGGGTGGTCGGCGTCGACCACGGCAGCCGGCTGCCGGTGCTCTGGCCGCAGGCTGGCCGGGGCTCCCAGGGGTTCGCCCTGCGCGCCGCGCTGGCCGAGACGGTCGCCGGCGGCGTGCGATGAACGGAAGGTTCCCCTCATGATCGCCAGTCGGAACATCGGCCCGGTGGCGGCCGCCGCCACCCTCCTCGCCGCCGCGCCGCTGTCGGCCATCTTCGAGACCTGGACGTGGCTCATCCAGTCCACGATCGCGGTCGCGGTGGTGGCCGGGGTCGCCGCGCTGACCCGGCTGATCCGGGCGCCGCTGTGGGGTCAGGTCCTCGGCATGCTGGCCGCCCTGGTGCTCGCCCTGACCTGGCTGTTCCCCAGCGGCGGGGAGCTGCTCACCTTCCTGCCCACGCCGGGCACCTTCGGGCACTTCGCCGACCTGTTCACCGGCTCCATGCAGGACATGCGCTCGTACGGCGTGGAGGTACCGGACACCGACCCGCTGCTGTTCATCACCGTGCTGGGCGTCGGCGGGGTGGCCGTACTGGTGGATGTGCTGGCGGTGGGTCTGCGCCGGCCCGCGCTGGCCGGGCTGCCGATGCTCGCCATCTACTCGGTGCCGGTCGCCGTCTACGTCAACAGCGTCCCCCCGGTGCCGTTCGTGGTGGGCGCCGCCGGGTACCTCTGGCTGCTGGTCACTGACAACGTCGACCGGGTCCGCCGGTTCGGCCGCCGGTTCACCGGCGACGGCCGCGACGTCGACGTGTGGGAGGCCTCGCCGCTGGCCTCCGCCGGCCGCCGGCTCGCGGTGGTCGGGGTGGCCATCGCCGTGGCGCTGCCGCTGGCCGTGCCGGGCATGACCGGCGGGCTGCTCGACACGCTCGGCGGCGGTACGGGCAACGGCAACGGCAGCGGCCGGGCGGGTGCGGGCTCAACGGGCCGGATCGACCTGTTCGCCTCGCTCGCCGGTCAGCTCAACCAGTCCGAGGTGGCGGACCTGGTCAAGGTGACCACGTCCGAGCCGAGTCCGTTCTACCTGCGCTACGCGGTCGCGGACGAGCTGCGCCCGAACGGGTTCCAGGCGCGCAACCCCAGCGGCCGGCCGGTCAACCGGGACCTGCCGGACCCGACCGAGCGGGCCGGCCCGGGCGTCCAGCAGACCCACTACCGGGCGACCGTCGAGGTCACCAAGAGCCTGAGCATGTCCCTGATGCCGGTGTACGCCGAGCCGGTGCGCACCGAGGACCTCAACGGCAACTGGCTCTACGACCCCAACCAGCAGGTCGTCTTCTCCAACCGGGACAACTCCCGGGGCAAGAAGTACTCCTTCGACTACATCCGTTCGACGTACACGCCGGCGGCGCTGCGGGCCGCACCGCCGCTGCCGGCCGACCACCCGGTCAGCCGGCAGCTGACCGCCACTCCCGGGCCGGTGCCCGAGGTGGAGGAGCTGGTCCAGGGTCTGGTCCAGGGCAAGCGCACCGACTACGACCGGGTGCTGGCGATCTACCGGCACTTCTCGGCGGACAACGGGTTCAGCTACCGGCTCAGCACCGAGAGCGGCAGCAGCGGCGAGGACATCGTCAACTTCCTGACCAACAAGGTCGGCTACTGCCAGCAGTACGCCGCGGCGATGGCCTGGCTGGTGCGCAGCGCCGGCATCCCGGCCCGCGTGGCGTTCGGGTTCACCAACGGCAGCAAGCAGGACGGCAACACCTACACGCTGACCAACCTCAACCTGCACGCCTGGACCGAGGTCTACTTCGACGGGGTCGGCTGGGTGCCGTTCGACGCCACGCCGTCGTACGGTGTGCCGGGCTCCACCCGGTCGGCCTGGGCACCGGACACCGACGTGCCGGAACCATCCACCACGAACCCCGGCGCCACGGACACCGCGCCGGGCCCCGACGCGTCCGCCGGTCCGACCGACCGGGACAACGCCGACCGGGACACCGACTCGGGGCTCTCCCTCGCCGGCGAGGCGCCGGCCGAGCAGTCGCCGGTGTGGCCCTGGTGGACGGCGGGCCTGCTGGCCCTGCTGGCACTGCTGGCGGTGCCGGCCCTGCGTCGGCTGGCGCTGCGCCGCCGGCGGGGTGGCCGGGCGGCTGGCGCCGCGATGGCCGCCACCCGGAACGACGCCGCACCGGTGGACGGGGCGCGTGTGGTGGTGATCGCGCCGGACGCCAACCGGGCCCGCGCGGACGCGCACGCCGCCTGGGCGGAGCTGCTCGACACGCTGGTGGACTTCAAGGTCCGGGTCGACCGGACCGAGACGCCCCGGGCGACCGCGGACCGGCTGGTCCGGGAGACCTTCAGCGATGACACCGCGGCGGTCGGCGCGGCGCGGCTGCTCGGCCGGGCTGAGGAGCGGGCCCGCTACGCGCGGGATCCGCTGACCGGTGAACCGCTGGTGCCGGCTCTGCGCGCGGTCCGCAGGGCGCTCGCCGCCCGGGCGGGCCGACGGACCCGACTGCTCGCCGCCGTGCTGCCGCCGTCGGTGCTGCTGCGCTGGCGGACCGCCCTGGCGGACACTTCCGGCCAGATGGTGGCGCTGACCGGGCGGGCCCGGTACCGGCTGCTCCGCTGGAATCCGCGTCGGCTGCTGGCCGACCGGGCGGCCCGCTGAGCGACGTCCGTCCGGCTTGCGGGGCGGCGGTCCACGAGGCCGTCGCCCCGGGCCGATCCTGCTCTCCGCCGCGCCGCGCCCCCTGATCGCTTGATCCGGGTAGTCGCCAGAAGCCGCACGGACCTGCCCAGCATCAAGTGATCATGGGCGCGAGGTGACGCGCCGCGCGAGGCGGGCGGGTGGGTGCTGGAGTCGGTGCGCGGCCTGCGGCCGTTGAGCGGCGGGGCAGACGGCTGAGCGGCGGGGCAGACGGCGTTCGCCCATCATGCGACGGGCACGCGGATACGTCAGCGGTCGCCGGGGCTGTGCCCGGCGACCCGCTCGTCGCGGCGTACGGCCCGCCTCAGCGGCGGGACCGGCTCAGCGGTGCCCCTCCGGGCGCTGCCGCCACCTGTCCTCCATGCGGTCCAGGATCGACGGCCGGCGACCGGATCGGCCGCCGCGTGGACGACGGCGGCTGGTCGTGCCCCCCACCACGTGCAGGTCGGGTGACTGCGCCCGCCGGTGCGACTGCACCGCGAACGCGGCCGAGGCCAGCATGACGACAAAGCCCGCCACCGCCAGCGGTGGAGTCTTGATCACCGCGCCATAGACCAGTAGAGCCAAGCCAGCGATGATCACGCCGGCGGCGACGAGCAGGCGACGCCGCGCGTGGAAGCGCGGATCGCTGGCGCGCACGGCCGAGGCGAATTTGGGGTCCTCGGCAAGCGACCGCTCGATCTGCTCGAACAGCCGCTGCTCGTGCTCCGAGAGCGGCACGGCACTCCTCCCCGGTCACGTTGGTCGGGCCCACTCGGGCCGACAGACCGTGGCAGCCATCCGGCTGCTTACCCGCAAGTCTACGAGGGGGGTCGCGCGTCGGAAAGCGGGACGACCTACGGGTGGGGTGGATTTTCGTTTCGACGGGGGTCACGGTCGCCCAGCAGACTGGCCGGACCTATGACGGACCGCCCGAATCGGGCAGCAGCGGCGTCCGCGGCAGCTTCCGCCTCACGCCAGCCACGCTCGGGCGCGCCGAGGGTGAGCTGTCGGGGCGCACCCTGTGCCGGGGCGAGCCCCTCCACCCGGACACCGACGAGTCGGATCCGCTCGCCCGGGTCCAGGGCGGTGTAGAGCGCCCAGACCGTGTCGAACATCTCGCGGGCCGTGTCGGTGGGCGCGCCGAGGGTGCGGGACCGGTTGACGGTGCGGAAGTCGGCCAGCCGCACCTTGAGCGTCACGGTGCGCCCCACCTGCCCGGAGCCCCGTAACCGGACGCCGACCTTCGCGCTGAGCGCCAGCAGGGCGCGGCGGATCTCCACCGGGTCGGCCACGTCGGCGTCGAAGGTCACCTCGGCGCCGATCGACTTGTCGACGTGCTCGGGGCTGACCCGGCGCGGGTCCCGCCCCGAGGCCAGCTCGTGCAGATGCGCCGCCGACGCCGCACCCACCGCACGGCGGAGCATGCCCACCGGTGCGTCGGCGAGGTCGCCGACGGTGGCCAGGCCGAGCCGGCGCAGCGTCTCGGCGGCGCGCTCCCCCACCCCCCAGAGCGCGTCCACCGGCAGGGGGTGCAGGAAGTCGAGCACCTGACCGGGGGGCACGACCAGCAGGCCGTCCGGCTTGGCCCGGGTGGAGCCCAGCTTGGCCACGAACTTGCTCGACGCCACCCCGACCGAGCAGGTCAGCCCCTGCTCGTCGGCGACCCGGCGGCGGATCAGCCGGGCGATGGTGGCCGGGGAGCCGAACAGCCGACGGGCTCCGGTCACGTCGAGGAACGCCTCGTCGAGGGAGAGCGGCTCGACCAGCGGGGTGACGTCCCGGAAGATCTGCATGACCGCCCGGGAGGCGGCGGTGTAGGCGGTGAAATCCGGTGGCAGGTAGACCGCGTGCGGGCAGCGGGCCCGGGCCTGGCTGGTCGGCATCGCGCTGCGAACGCCGTAACGGCGGGCCTCGTAGCTGGCCGAGCTGACCACGCCGCGCGGCCCGACGCCGCCGACGATCACCGGTCGGCCCCGCAGCTCGGGCCGGCGGCGCACCTCGACGGCGGCGAAGAAGGCGTCCATGTCGACGTGCAGGATCGGGCTGCCGGAGTCGTCGGCGTCCGGCCCGAAGCGCGGATCGCCACCCCGGGGCAACGACTGGCTGCGGCCCATCCCGGCAGGTTAACCCGGGCGTACGACATCACCAGCGGCCGGCGGGTCGGATCGTCCGTCGGTCAGCCGCGGACCACCAGCAGCGGCACGGTCAGCTCGGCGGCGGTGTCCGACCCGTGGTACGCCACCAGCCGGGACGCCATCGGCCGCTCGGTGCGGGTGGCCATGACCGCGTACGTGTCGTTGCAGGTCACCACCACATCGCCGATGCGCCCCAGGTGCTCCTCGGGCACCGGCCCGAACCAGCCGCCGGCCACCACCTCGTCGCGGGTGCGCACCCGCGCCGCGTCACCCAGCACCGCCGACCAGGCGGCCACCACGTCGTCGACCGCACCCGGTACGACGTGCAGGTAGCGCACCCGGGCCTCACCGGCCACCAGCCACACACCATCGCGCAGCCGCGGATCGGTGTCCAGGTCGAAGCGGTGCGTGGCGGGCACGTCGAGCTGGCCGTGGTCGGCGGTCACCAGCAGCGCCGCGTCCGGCGGCAGCCCGTCGACCAACCGGGCGAGCAGCGCGTCCACCTCGGCGGCGGCGATCCGCCAGGGCGCCGAGTCGACGCCAGTGAGGTGGCCGTGCCGGTCCAGGTCCGCGTGGTAGCCGGAGACCAGGGTGGGTCCACTGCCGACGGCCAGCGCGGCCAGCATGGTGGCGGCCACGGCGTCCGCACCGGCGGCGCCCCGGAAGTCGCCGCCCCGGTTGGCGGCCAGGGTCAACCCGCTGCCACCGAACTCCGGCCGGCTCACCACGGTCACCGCCACCCCCGCGGCACGGGCCCGCTCCAGCTGGGTGGGCACCGGCTGCCAGCGCAGCGGCGACGGGTCGGCGGCCCAGTCGGTGTGGGTCAGCACCCGGTCGGTGCCGGGCACCCGCACGGTGAAGCCGAGCACCCCGTGCGCGCCCGGCGCGACGCCGGTGCCGAGGCTCACCAGGCTGGTCGGGGTGGTGGACGGAAAACCGGCGATGAGCGGCCGGCCCACCGTCGCGGCGAGCCCGGCGAGGATCGGCGCGTACGGCGCGGCGGTCGGCAGTTGATACCAGCCGAGCCCGTCGACCAGCAGCACGGCGATCCGGCGTACCCCGGCCAGCGCGGGGACCAGCCCGAGTGGGTCGGCCGACCCGGGCACGCCCAGCACGGCCAGCGCGCTGGGCAGCACGTCAGCGAGGCGACCGCCGCCGTGGCCCGGACCGAGGACGGCCAGCGGCGCCGGCGCGCCACCCGGCAGCGCGGTCATGCCCGCCGGCGGGCGAACAGGTGCAGCTGGGCCGCCAGATCCCGGTACGGGGGTTGGGCGGCCAGCGCCCGTTCCAGCTCCACCAGCGCGGCCGACTGCCCGTCGGCGACCGCGGCCGGCAGCAGATCGGCCAGCACGCGTACCCCGTGGATCTCCTCGACCACCAGCCCGGCGGCGCCGAGCAGCGCGGCGGCGCCCGAGGCGTCGTAGCGCCGGCGCAGGGTGTCCCGTGGCCCTGCGGTGCCGGCCGGGTCGGCGGCCAGCGCGGCCGCGACGTCCAGGTGACCGTTCATCGCCCGGCCCAGCACGGCGGCGGCCCGGCCGGCCACCAGCACGCTGGCCGCACCGCCCGGCCGCAGCGCGGTGGCCAGCGCGGCCACCACCGGCGTCGGGTCGTCGACCACCTCCAGCACGGCGTGGCAGAGCACCAGATCGACGCCGGCCGGCTCGACCAGACCGGCCAGCGCGTCCCCGTCGCCCTGCACGGCGGCGATCCGGTCGGCCACCCCCGCCTCGGCGGCCCGGCGGGTCAGCGCCGCCAACGCGTCCGGGCTGGCGTCGACCACGGTGACGCGGTGCCCCGCGCGGGCCAGCGGAACGGCGAAGCCACCCGTGCCGCCGCCCACGTCCAGCACGGTGAGCTCGGCGTCGCCGCGTCGGTCCAGCTCGGCGCGGAGCACCGACCAGATCACGGCGGTACGGGGGGTCAGCGGCGGCCCGGTGAACCGGCCTCGGGTCTGCTCCACCCGGTCGAGCCTAGTCACCCGGTCCAGTCAAACCTTGCGGCCGGTGGTGGCGATGCCCTCGACGAAGTGCCGCTGGGCCAGGAAGAACAGGATGATCATCGGTACGGTGGCCAGCACGCTCCCGGCGAGCACGTTCTCCCACTGCTGCTCGCCGCCGTAGCCGAACCGGTCCAGCACACCTTGAGCCCGCGCGGCAACGTGTAGAGCTGCTCGTTGCGCAGGTAGATCAGCGGCTTGAGCAGGTCCGTCCAGCTGGCCTTGAACTCGAAGACGAAGGCGACCAGCAGCGCCGGTCGGATCAGCGGGAAGGCCATCTTCCAGAACAGCTGCGGGTAGCTCGCCCCGTCCACCCGGGCGGCCTCGAAGTATTCCCTGGGCAGTGAGAGCAGAAACTGCCGCAGCAGGAAGATGTAGAACGCCGAGCCGAACAGGTTGCCCGCCCAGAGCGGCACCTGGGTGTCGGTCAGCCCCAGGTTCGACCAGATCAGGTACGTCGGGATCATGGTGACCGCGAACGGCAGCATCATGGTCGCCAGGACCAGCCCGAAGAGCACCTTGCGGCCGGGGAAGCGGAAGTACGCGAAGCCGAAGGCCACCCAGGCGCTGGAGAGGGTCACCGCCGCGGCGGCGGCCACACCGACCAGCACGCTGTTTCCGAACCAGGTCAGCAGCGGCACGGCCCGCCAGGCCTCGGCGTAGTTCTCCGGAGCGAACGGGACCGGCAGGAAGCCGGGGGCGAAGACGTACTCCCGGGTGCGCAGCGAGGCGCTGATCAGCCAGACGAACGGCAGCATGAAGATCACCGCGGTGCCCACCAGCGCCGCCACGAAGAGCACCCGCTGCCAGAGTGGCCGGCGGCCCTCACCGGCCGCCGACCGGGGCACCGCCGGCCGGGCCGGCGAGATGCCGGGCACCGGCGGAGCGGTGCCCCGCTCGACGGCGGTGGTCACGACTCGGCCCCAGCCGCCGGATCGTCCTCGGCCCGGGACCGCCGAGCGTTGGCCACCGGGCCGTCGGTGAGCTGGTACTCGCGCGGCTCGAGGTGCTGCTCGGGCACCCAGCCAGCGGTCAGCCGGGTGCGTCGCGCGTTGGCCACGCCGTTGTGGCCGTTCATCCCCGTCACTTGTCTTCTCCCTCGTAGTACACGAACCGGTTGCTGAGTTTCACCTGTATCAGGGTGATGATCAAGATGATCACGAAGAGCAGCCAGGCCATCGCCGAGGCGAAGCCCATGTGCAGGAACTGGAAAGCCTCCTGGAACAGGTGAATCACGTAGAAGGTGGCCGCGTCGCTGTTGAACGTGTTCTGGGTCTCGCGGTTGCCGAAGTACATGGTGTAGACCTCGGTGAACATCTGCAGCGACGCGATCGTGTTGACGATCAGCGTGAAGAACAGCGCGCCCGAGATCATCGGCAGGGTGACCGACCGGAACCGGGCCCAGGGGCCGGTGCCGTCGATCGCGGCCGCCTCGTACAGGTCGCGGGGCACGTTCTGCAACGCGGCCACGTAGATGATGACGGTGGAGCCGAGGCTCCACAGGCTCATCAGGATGATGCCGGGCATCACCCAGTGCGGGTCGGTGGTCCAGCTCGGACCGTCGATCCCGACCAGGCCGAGCGCCCGGTTGATCAGGCCGTCCTGGGTGTTGAGCAGCAGCAGGAACAGGATGCCGACCGCCACCGCCGGGGTCATCACCGGCAGGTAGAAGACGGTGCGGAAGAAGCCCTGCAACCGGCCGACCCGCTTGAGCAGCAGCGCCAGGCCGAGCGAGATGAGCATCACCAGCGGTACGTGCAGCGCCGTGTAGTAGACGGTGTTGCCCAGGCTGCGGGCCACCGCCGGGTCACTCATCAGCTCCCGGTAGTTGTCCAGTCCGGTGTACTCCGGCGGATTGATCACGTCGTACTCGGTGAAGCTCAACCAGAGGCTGGCGATCATCGGCCCCGCGTAGAAGATCAGGAACCCGACGATCCACGGCGCCAGGAAGAGGTACGCCCAGCGCGCCTCCCGCCGGGCCAGTCGGCGTACGGCGGCGCCGGCCCGGAGCGGGAGCGGTGACGGTGGCCATCGCGGGCTACTTCGCGGCCTTGTCCAGCGCGGCGGTGGCCTCCTGCTGGGCCCGCTGCAACGCCTGCGCGGGCTGCGCCTGGCCGGCGAGCACCCGGTTGACCGCGTCGTAGTACGCCTTGTCGAACTCCGCGCCGGCCGGCGAGGCGGGCATCGCGAACGCGGCGTCCTGCACCGACCGGATGGTGGCCACCGCGTCGTCGAAGCGCTTGTTACCGGTCGGCTGGTACAGCTCCTCGAAGATCCTCTTGTCGGCCTCGGCGTTGGCCGTGTAGACGCCGGTGAACGGCTGGCCGGCGGCCTTGCGGGCGTCCGCCCGGGCCTTCGCGGCGGCCACCCAGGTGTCGGTGGCGGTCATCTGCTTGACGAACGCGCACGCGGCGTCCGGGTTCTTCGCGCCCTTGGTGATCACCCAGGCCTGCCCGGCGGACTGGGTCAGCGGCTTGCCCTGCCGGTCCACGAACGGCTTGACCACCAGCTCGGCGTCCGGGCTGTTCTTGGCGGCCTGGTTGAGGAACCACTCCTCCATCGGCCAGGCCGCGATCTGGCTCTTGGACAGCGGGTTCTGCGCGCCGAAGAAGTCGAAGGTGTCCCGGAAGGACTTGAACTTGCCCCAACCACCCTGCTGCTGGATCAGGTTCACCCCGGTGGTCAGCGCCTCGATCACCCTGGGGTCGTCCAGCCGGGCGGTGCGGCCGTCGGCGGAGAGCATGTCGACACCGTTGGCCTTGGCCCACATCGGCAGGAACTCGGGGATCTTCGGGTCGATGCCGATCCGGGAGAGCCGGCCACCGGACACCGTGGCCAGCTTGGCGTTGAGCCCGGGCAGCGCCGCCCAGTCGGCCAGGTTGATCTGGTCGGCGGTCATCCCGGCCTTCTTCAGCAGCCCCTCGTTGAGGTAGACCACCCGGACGGTGGAGAACTCCGGGATGCCGTAGACGGTGCCGTCCAGAGTGACCTGGGCGCGGGCCGCCGGCCGGTACTGCTCCAGGTCGATGCCCTGCTTCTTGACACAGTCGGTCAGCGGCTGGATCGAGCCGCGCTTGGCGTACGTGCCGATCAGCTTGCGGTCCATGTAGACCAGGTCCGGTGGGTTGCCCGAGGCGACCGCGGAGAGGAACTGCTGCTCGTCGAAGCTGCCCTCGGTGACCTTCAGGTCGACGTCCGGGTGGTCGCGCTTGAACGCGTCGACGCGGGTGATGGCGATCTCGTCCGAGAAGCCGAAACCCATGGTGCTGAGCGCGCCCTTGGTGGCGGTGCCGCCCCCCGCGTCGCTGCCGCCGCCGACTCCCCCGCAGCCGCTGAGCGCCAGGGTGAGCACCCCGGCGAACGCCGTCACCCGCACTGTCCGTGACGTGAGACCCTCCCGATTCGCACGGGCCACCCTGCCCGCGCGACCTGCACTTCTCCTAATCTCCGGATTCCGAACATGGAAGGCCGATGCTTGTCGGTCACCGGAAGTCACGGGAGGCGGGGCTGACCGGTGGCTCGATCGCGTCCAGCCGGTCGGCCACGAGATTGGTCACCCCCTCGTGCCGCTCCAGCCGCCCCCGGACCACCAGCGCGGCGCTGGTCCGGGCCACCCGTCGGTAGCGCTGCCACAGCCCCGGCGAGCAGGTGACGTTGAGCATCCCGGTCTCGTCCTCCAGGTTGAGGAAGGTGACCCCGCCCGCGGTCGCCGGGCGCTGCCGGTGGGTGACGATGCCGCCCACCCGGATCCGCTGCCCGGGCTCCACCCGGCCGAGCCGGGCGATCGGCACCGCGCCGAGCACGTCGAGCTGACCCCGGATGAACCGGGCCGGATGGCTCTCCGGCGACAGCCCGGTGGCCCACACGTCGGCGACCAGCCGATCCACCGCCTCCATCCCGGGCAGCGTGGGTGCCGCCGCGCCGGTCACCGTGCCGGGCAGCCGACCCGGCCGGTCCTGGGCCGCCGCGCCAGCGGCCCAGAGCGCCTCCCGCCGGGTCAGCCCGAAACAGGCGAAGGCGTCCGCGGTGGCCAGCGCCTCCAGCTGCGCGGCGGTGAGACCGACCCGCCGGGCCAGGTCCGGCATGTCCCGGTACGGCCCACCGGTCGCCCGTTCGGCCTCGATCCGCTCGGCCACCTCGGCGCCGAGGGTCCGTACGCCGGACAGCCCGAGCCGGACCGCCGGGCCGCCCAGCCCCCAGGCGTGCGGCGGCTCTCCCGGCCCGCTGCCCCACCGGGTGTCCGGGGTGGACTCCAGCACCGCCTTCGCCCCGCTGGCGTTGATGTCTGGACGGCGTACCTCCACCCCGTGCCGGCGGGCGTCGTCCACCAGGGTCTGTGGGGAGTAGAAGCCCATCGGCTGGGCGTTCAGCAGCGCGGCCAGGAACGGCGCCGGGTGGTAGCGCTTGAGCCAGGAGCTGGCGTAGACCAGGTAGGCGAAGCTCATCGCGTGGCTCTCCGGAAAGCCGTAGCTGGCGAACGCGGTGAGCTTGCGGTAGACGTCATCGGCCAGCTCGCCGGTGATGCCCCGCTCGGCCATCCCGGCGTAGAGCCGGTCGGCGATGCGGGTCATCCGCTCGACCGAGCGTTTGGCGCCCATCGCCCGGCGCAGTTGGTCGGCCTCGGCCGCGTCGAAGCCGGCCAGGTCGATGGCGAGCTGCATCAACTGCTCCTGGAACAGCGGCACGCCCAGGGTCTTCTCCAGCGCGTTGCGCATCAGCGGGTGCGCGAAGGTCACCGGCTCCAGGCCGTTCTTGCGCCGGATGAACGGGTGCACCGAGCCGCCCTGGATCGGGCCGGGCCGGATCAGCGCCACCTCGACCACCAGGTCGTAGAACTCGCGGGGCTTGAGCCGGGGCAGGGTCGCCATCTGGGCGCGGCTCTCCACCTGGAACACCCCGACCGAGTCGGCCCGGCAGAGCATGTCGTAGACCTCCGGGTCGTCCAGCGTCATGTCGCCGAGATCGAGCCGGGACCCGATCATGTCGTAGCCGTAGTGCAGCGCGGAGAGCATGCCGAGGCCGAGCAGGTCGAACTTGACCAGGCCGACCGCGGCGCAGTCGTCCTTGTCCCACTGGAGCACGCTGCGTCCGGGCATCCGCCCCCACTCCACCGGGCAGACCTCGATCACCGGCCGGTCGCAGATCACCATGCCGCCGGAGTGGATGCCCAGGTGCCGGGGGAACGTCTGCAACTCGTTGGCGTACTCCACCACCTGCTCGGGGATGTCCTCGACGTCGACCGTGGCGACCGAGCCCCACCGGTCGATCTGCTTGCTCCAGGCGTCCTGCTGGCCGGGTGAGAAGCCGAACGCCTTGGCCACGTCCCGCACCGCGGACCGGGGCCGGTAGGAGATGACGTTGGCGACCTGGGCGGCGTGCTCCCGGCCGTAGCGGGTGTAGACGTGCTGGATCACCTCCTCCCGGCGGTCGGACTCGATGTCGACGTCGATGTCCGGCGGGCCGTCCCGCTCCGGGGCGAGGAAGCGCTCGAAGAGCAGACGGTGCCGGACGGCGTCCACGTTGGTGATCCGCAACGCGTAGCAGACCGCCGAGTTGGCCGCCGAGCCCCGGCCCTGGCAGTAGATGTCCTGCTCACGGCAGAACGCGACGATGTCGTAGACCACCAGGAAGTAGCCGGGGAAACCCAGCTCCTCGATCATGTTCAGCTCGTGGTCGAGCTGCGCGTACGCCGTCGGGTGCGCCTGCGGGGGGCCGTAACGCTCCCGTGCCCCGTCGGCGGTCAGTTTCCGCAGCCAGCTCATCTCGGTGTGCCCCGGCGGCACCGGGTACGCCGGCAGCTGCGGCGCGACCAGTTGGAGGTCGAAGGCCAGCTCGGCGCCGAACTCGGCGGCCCGGGCCACCGCGCCCGGGTACGCGGCGAACCGGGCCGCCATCTCCGCTCCGCTGCGCAGGTGGGCGGTGGCCGCCGCGGGCAGCCAGCCGTCGATCTCGTCCAGGCTGCGCCGGGCCCGGACGGCGGCGACCGTGGTGGCCAGCCGTCGCCGGCCGGGGCTGGCGTAGTGCACGTTGTTGCTGGCCACCGTCGGCAGCCCGGCCGCGGCGGCCAGGTCGGCGAGCGCGTCGTTGCGGTCGGCGTCGACGGGGTGGCCGTGGTCGGTCAGCTCCACCGCCACCGTCTCCGCGCCGAAGAGCGCGGTCAGCCGGTCCAGCTCGCGGGCCGCCGCGTCCACCCCCTCGGTGAGCAGCGCCGCCGGCACGTGCCCCTTGCGGCAGCCGGTCAGCACCAGCACGTGGTCGCGCAGCTCGGCGGCGACCTCCTCCAGCTCCCCGTAGACCGGGCGGCCCTTCTCCCCGCCGCGCAGCTGAGCGCGGGCGATGGTGGTGGCCAGCCGGGCGTACCCCTCGTGGCCGTGCGCGAGCACCAGCAGGTGCGCGCCGTGCGGGTCGGGCTCGCCGTTCTGCGGACCGGGCAGCCCGAGGGAGAGCTCCGCGCCGAAGATGGTCGGCAGGGCCAGCGCGCGGGCCGCCTCGGCGAAGCGGACCACCCCGTAGAAGCCGTCGTGGTCGGTGACGGCGAGTGCGGTGAGCCCCAGCCGGGCCGCCTCCTCGGCCAGCTCCTCCGGATGGCTGGCGCCGTCGAGGAAGCTGAAGTTGGTGTGTGCGTGCAGCTCCGCGTAGGGCACCACGCCGTCGGGGCGGGCCAGCTCCGGCGGCTGGTACTGCTCGCGCCGGCGGCTCCAGGCCGGGGAGTCCCCGCCGTCGGCGTCCACGGCGAGCGGATCCACCACGTGCAGGTGCCGCTCGCCCCGGCTCCCTCGCTTGTCGTCGGCCCGCCCGGAGAGCACCCGCTCCAGATCCGACCAGGGCATCTTCGGGTTGTGAAAGCTCATCCGGCCGCCCCCGCGGGCGAGAGGGTTGGTGAGCGATATACCTGAGAGTCATAAATATGCCTCACAGTCATATCGCTCGCCGGGGCATCCGCCTCCGGCATGGACCGGGCAGGGACCAGCTCAGTCATAGATCGCCTCCACCAGCCACTGCCCGGCCTCGACGGCGAGCAGCAGGGCGGTACCGTCGGCGAGGCCGATCTGGAACCGGGCCCGGCGGTGGGCCTCCGCCGGCACCCACCAGCGCTCGTCCACCGGCCACGGCCCGGCCCAGCCCACGATGTCCGCCGGCCGGCCGGTGCCGACCAGCAGCCGTGCGGGTGGGGCGCTCACCGCCAACCGAGCGCTGACCACCACCGGCTCGCCGGCAGCGTCCTGCACGGTCGCCACGAGCGGGCTGGCCAGCACCATCGCCGGCGCCGGCGGGGGCAGCCGGCCGGGCCAGGGCGGGGCACCGGCGCGGGCAGGGAGGCGTTCGTCGCCCCACGGCACCAGTCGCACCTGGTCAGCCGGGGAACGCCCGCCGCCGAGCACCGCGGTGACCACCGCTTCCGGGCCGAGGATGCCCTGCACCCGGCTCAACGCCCGGTGCGCCCGCTCCCGCTCCTCGCCGGCCTCCCCCCAGAGGCCGGACTGCAGGCCGGCCTGGGCGATCACCCCGTCCGGGACCAGCCTCAGCCGGATGATGCCGGCCGTCGGCCGGGCCGGTCGGGCACCGGCCCGACCGTTGCTGCCGGAGAGCCAACCGTCGAGCTGCCAGCGCACCCGGTCGGCGATGGCCGCGGCGGTGAGCAGGCCGTCGTGCCGCCACACGCGGTGCAGCTCCTGCCCGTGCGCGGTGACCGCCTCGATGCCGAGCCGGGTACAGGCCAGCCCGTGCCCGGCCAGCCGGTCGTGCAGCTGCTCGGCCAGCGCGCGGGCGGCGAACGCCGCCGCGTCGACCCGGTCGATCGGCTCGTCGTGCTCGGCGGTCACCGTCAGGTCGGCCGGCGGCTGCCGGACGGCGAGCGGGCGATGGTCCCGCCCGGCGGCCAGCCGGTGGGCGAGCGCGCCGTCGAACCCGAACCGGGCCAGCACGTCGCCGGCCGGCAACGCGGCGAAGTCGCCGAGGGTCCGCACCCCCAGCCGGCGCAGCAGGTCGGCCAGCGCCGACCGGCCGAGCGCCTCGACCGGCAGCCCGGCCAGGAACTCCGGTGTCCCGCCCGGCGCCACCACCTGGCCGGCGCGGGCGGCCAGCCCCGCGGCGAAGACCCCGTCGGCGATGCCGACCTGGCTCTCCACCAGACACGACTGGGCGACGTGCTCGACGATCCGCTCGGCGGCCGCCTCCTCGCCGCCGAGGTAACGGCTCGGGCCCCGGGCGGCCACCGCGCAGGCGCCGGGGCGGACCACCTCGACGCCGGCGACCAGCTCCTCCACCGCGGCGACCACCGGCTCGAACGCCCGGGCGTCCCGGCCCGGGTCGTACTCCACGACGGTGAGCTGCGGGCAGCGGCCCTGCGCCTCCCGCTTGCGCAGCCCTCGGCGCACCCCTTCGGCGCGGGCCCGCTCGGAGCAGGCGACCACCCGGTTGGCGTGCAGCACGGCGACCGGGCCGGTGGCCGGCACCCCGTCGACGATCTCGGCGGCGAGGACCGGCCAGTCCGGGCACCACAGCAGCAGGGTCCGTACCGGCGAGCCGGTCACCCCGAACCGACCAGACTGAGCGACACGGCCGGCCGGGCCACGGTCGACGGCACCGTACGAGGGATCACCCGGGTGAGCTCGTCACCGGGGAGCCAGACCTTGATCTCCTTGGGTCGGGCGGCCGCCCCGCGCCCGCGCGCCGAGACGGTGACCTCCCGGCGGCGCAGCCGGCCCCGGCCCGACCCGAGCCCTTCCCAGACCCCACGGACCACCTGCAGCGTCACGTCCGCGCCGTCCCACCGGCCATACGGGACGAGCACGCTGCCGCGCTGCCGGGCCCGGGCGGCCAGCCGGGTGGCGACCGAGGCGGAGACCGCGGCCGGCACGGCGGTGACCACGACGTCCACCCCGTCGATCAGCGCGGCGACCACGGTGGCCCACTCGGGGCCGGGATCCGGCACCAGCGCCAGCCGGTCCAGGGCGATGCCCAGCTCGGCGGCCGCGCCCGCGCCGAACGTCGGCACCCCGACCACGGCGCACCACGAGCCGGCCCGGGACGCCTCGGCGAGCAGGGCCAGCACCAGCGAGGTGCCGCCGCTGCGCCGGGGTTGGCCGACGGCGACCGCGATGGTGCTGCCCCGTCGCAGGCCCCGGTTGGGCAGCAGGCCGGTCAGCTCGGGTGCCACCGGCAGCACCCGGTGGCCGCCGACCGGGTCGGGTGCGCTCGCCGGGCGCACCAGATCGGCCAGTGCGGCGGAACCGACCACCATGCGGCCCGCCATTGGACCAACCCCCCGTCGTTGCTGTGGATCAGATCAGGACCGGCACGCCGTGACGCCGGCCGCCCGACTCCCCCGCCGGGCGGCCGGCGTCACGGCGGGATCATGCGGCGAGGCCGTCCAGGGCCGGTTGGTGAGCCACGCCGAGCGCGGTCTCCACCACCGTGACGAACTGTTCGGCCGCACGGAGCAGGTCGTCGGCCTCCCGGGCGCTGACCACCCGGGGGATGCCGGCCTCGGCGGCGGCCCGCTTGCCGGCGCCGGCGGCGAAGAACCGGGCCCACTCGTCGAGCTCGGGGGCTACGGCGCAGAGCAGGACCCAGACGCTGGTGATCCGATTGCGCCGGCTGGGCGCGGGTCGGGCACGGGCGGCCAGCAGTGCGGCCGCCGCGCGCAGCGCCGCCAGGTGGGCGGCCGCGTAGCGCAGGCCGTCGGGTCGGGTCTGGCCGGCTTCGACCAGCCCGCGCCGGGCCAACGTGAGGAGCTGCGCGGGGGTGCGGTGCGGCAGCACGTGCGCCGGCACCATCGGTGCCTGAGCCGGGTTGGTCGGCATGGACTGTCTCCTCCACTGGCCGGGGCGTCGCCTCGGGGCACTGGTGCCGCCGACGGGATGCCGAGGTCGGGTGGTGCGGAGGAAGACGCACCGGGTGTGGCCGGCCGGGTGTGGATGCTTCCCCACACCACACCCGGCCGGCGTACCGGCGGGTTCGTCGCCCGCCGCCCGGGGGTCGTGGGCGGCGGGCGACGCTCCTGCCTGTCGGGACCGGGCTCGCGACTGCCCGGAAACCCAGGTGCGGCCCGCGGAGCCGCACCGGCCGGAGCTGGCGCCGCGAAACGCCGCGCTCCGGCTGGTTGGAACGGGCGTTCGAGGCAATCGAACACTCGTTCTAACTGCTGCTGACAGTACACCTCCCCTCCGACGAAAATGCAACGTGTGACGCGCCGCCCGGTGCACCGGAGTGAACCCGGCACCGCGGACCGGGAAGAATGGCGACATGCAGCCACACCCGAACGTACGGGCGGTGCAGGACGCGCTGGACGGCTCCGGCGCGCTCGACGGCGCCGGCCAGCCCAGCACGGTCCGCCTGCTGCCCGACGCGGTGCACACCGCCTCGGCGGCCGCCGAGGCGCTCGGCGTCCAGGTCGGCCAGATCGCCAACTCGCTCATCTTCGACGCGGACGACGCGCCGCTGCTCGTGCTCACCTCCGGCGCGCACCGGGTGGACACCGCCGGCCTGGCCGCGTCGATCGGGGCCACCCGGCTGCGCCGGGCCACCCCGGAGTTCGTCCGCGCGCACACCGGGCAGCCGATCGGCGGGGTCGCCCCGCTCGGGCACCCACGACCGCTGCGCACCCTGGTGGACACCGCGCTGGCGGCGTACTCGGAGATCTGGGCCGCGGGCGGCGTACCGCAGGCGGTCTTCCCGACCACCTACGCCGAGCTGCTGCGGGTCACCGCCGGCACCCCCGCCGAGGTGGCGTGAGCGAGCGAACCAGCAGGCACAGCAGCACCGTTCCGGATCTGGTCACCCTGCACGTGTGGCGTACCTCCCGCGGCGCGCTGCCCCGGGCGCTGGCCCGGATGGCGGTGGACCCGGGCCGGCTGCGCGCCCTGCCGGGCGTCCGGTTCGGCAAGCTGCTGGGCACCGGGACGGACACCGGCTTCGGGCCGGGTGACGCCGACCTGACCCGGTGGGCGGCGCTGACCGTCTGGGACTCGCCCGCCGCGGCGGCCGGCTTCACCGACTCGCCGGTGGGCCGCGCCTGGGCGCGGATCGCCCGCGCCCACGCCCGGGTCGACCTGCGGCCACTGAGCAGCCGGGGCGAGTGGTCCGGTCGGCGCCCGTTCGGCGAGCCACCGGGCGGCCCGGTCAGCGGCCCGGTGCTGGCACTGACCCGGGCCCGGCTGCGGGCCCGTCGGGCGGCCACCTTCTGGCAGGCGATCCCCCCGGTCGCCGCCGCCCTGCGCGACGCGCCGGGGCTGCTGGCCCGGTTCGGTGTCGGCGAGGCGCCGCTGGGTTGGCAGGGCACGGTGAGCGTGTGGCGCACCCCGGCGGACCTGGTGGCGTTCGCGTACCGTCACCCGGAGCACCGGGCGGCGATCATGCGAACCCCCACCGCGGGCTGGTACGCCGAGGAGCTGTTCGCACGGTTCGAGGTGCGCGACGTGGTCGGCGACCGGACGGTGCTCGGGTGGGTCGCCGACGGCGATCCAGGAACGGCGAAGGGTGGACGGGCATGAGGTTGGTGCGCTGGACGCCGGACGATCTCGTCCGGCGGCTGGACGACGTGGTGGCCGTCTACGGCGAGGCGATGGGATACCGCACCGATCTGCTGGAGGCCCGGCGCGGCTACATCGCCACCCACGTCCGCCGGCCCGGGTTCCGGGCCGTGGCCAGCCTCACCAGCGAGGGTCACCTCGCCGGCTTCGGCTACGGCTACCTGGGCGGGCCCGGGCAGTGGTGGCACGACCAGGTGCACCGGGCGCTGGACGCCCCGACCCGGAAGCGCTGGCTCACCCACTGCTTCGAGGTGGTCGAGCTGCACGTCCGGCCGCCGGCGCAGGGGCACGGCCTGGGCGCCGGCCAGCTGCGTGCCCTGCTCACCATGGCCGAGGGCGACACCACGCTGCTGTCCACCCCGGAGGCCGACGAGCAGACCTCGCGGGCCTGGCGGCTGTACCGGCGGTTCGGCTTCGTCGACGTCCTGCGCGACTTCCACTTCCCCGGCGACGAGCGGCCGTTCGGCGTGCTCGGCCGGGATCTGCCTCTCGAGCGCCCGGCGTCATGACCCGGCGGGGGATCCCCTGGACGCTGCTCGCCGTCCTGGTGCTCGCCCAGATCTGCTACCCGCTGACCACCGGCGCCACCCGGGCCGGGCTCACCGTGGCCACCGTCGTGCTCGGCTGGCTCCTCTCGGTCGGCCACGCGCTGCTCAGCCGGGGGCCCCGGGCAGCGGCGGCGCTGGTCGCCGTGGCCACCGGCGGCGGGTTCGCGATCGAGGCGGTCGGGGTCGCCACGGGCGTGCCGTTCGGCAGCTACGACTACTCCGGCGAACTCGGCCCCAAACTGGCCGGGGTACCACTGATCATCCCCCTGGCCTGGACCTGGATGGCCTGGCCGGCGTGGCTGGCGGCGGTCCGGTTGACCGGCGGCACCGGGTCGCCGGCCCTCCGGCGGGTGCGCCGCACCGCGCTGGCCGCGCTGGGGCTGGCCACCTGGGACCTCTTCCTCGATCCGCAGATGGTGGCCGAGGGGTACTGGGCCTGGCGGGACGCCACCCCGGCGCTGCCCGGCCTGCCCGGCGTCCCGATCAGCAACTACCTGGGCTGGCTGCTCTTCGCGGTGCTGCTGATGAGCGCGCTGCGCCCGCTGGCCGGCCCGGACGCCGAGCGCACCGACCACCGGGACCACCCGATGATCGCGCTCTACCTGTGGACGTACTTCTCCAGCATCCTGGCCCACGCGGTCTTCCTCGACCTGCCCGCCTCGGCGCTCTGGGGCGCGGCCGGCATGTCGGTGACCGCCGTGCCGCTGGCGGTGATCCTGCTGCGCGCCCGGCGGGCCCCCGACGCCCACCGGGAGGGCCACCAGCCGCACCGCCCCGGTGTCGACGCGACCCGATGATCGTCCTGTTCGCCCTGCTGCTCGTCGTCGCCGCGCTGACCGGGCACACCTGGGTCAACGCCTCGCGCTGGCTGCGCCGGCCCACCGACCGACCGGACGAGGTCGGCGAGCCGGTCGCCGTGCTGCTGCCGCTGCGCGACGAGGCCGCCCGGGTCGCCCCCTGCCTGCGCGCTCTGCTCGCCCAGCGCGGTGTGCCCGGGCTGCGCGTCGTGGTCCTCGACGACGGGTCCACCGACGGCACCGCCGACGTGGTCCGGGCGGTGGCCGGCGACGACCCGCGGGTCACCCTGCTCACCGGGGTCGCCCCGCCGCCGGGCTGGCTGGGCAAGCCGCACGCCTGCTGGCAGCTGGCCACCCGGGCCGACCCGGCGGCCACCGCGCTGGTCTTCGTCGACGCCGACGTGGTGCTCGCCCCGCACGCCGTGGCGGCGGCCGTCACCGAGCTGCGCGCCGCCCGCGCGGCGCTGCTGTCGCCGTACCCCCGGATCGTGGTGGCGACGGCGGCCGACCGGCTGGTGCAGCCGCTGTTGCAGTGGCTCTGGCTGACCTTCCTGCCGCTGCGCGCGATGGAGCGCTCGCCGCGGCCGTCGCTGGCCGCGGCGGGCGGGCAGTTCCTGGTGCTGGACCGGGCCGGCTACACCGCCGCCGGTGGGCACGCCGCGGTCGCCGACAAGATCCTGGAGGACGTCGAGCTGGCCCGGGTGGTCAAGCGGGCCGGTGGGCGGATCGCCCTGGCCGACGGCTCCCGGCTGGCCACGTGTCGGATGTACGACGACTGGCCGCAGCTGCGCGACGGGTACTCGAAGTCGCTGTGGGCGTCGTTCGGGCACCCGGGCGCGGCGGCCACCGTGGTGGCGTCGCTGCTGCTGCTCTACACCGCCCCACCGCTGGTCACGGTGGTGGCCCTGGCGGCCGGCGCGCCGGGAGTGGCCGCCGCGGGCCTGGCCGGCTACCTGCTCGGGGTGGCCGGGCGGGTGCTCACCGCCCGGGCGACCGGCGGCCGGTGGTGGCCCGACGCGCTCGCACACCCCGTGTCGGTCGTGGTCCTCGGTTGGCTGACTCTGCGGTCGTACCATCTGCGAAAGCAGCGCCGCCTGACCTGGCGGGGCCGCCCGGTCAGCTAGGAGGGCGCGGCATGGCGCGGATCGTGGTCGTCGGCGCCGGGGTGGGTGGCCTGGCCACCGCCGCCCGGCTGGCCGCCACCGGGCACCAGGTGACCGTCTTCGAGCGGGCCGACACGGTCGGCGGCAAGCTCGGCCGGTACGTGCACGACACCCCGGCCGGGTCGTTCCACTTCGACACCGGGCCGAGCCTGCTCACCCTGCCCGAGCTCTTCCACGACCTGTTCGAGGCGACCGGGGCCAAGCTCGACGAGTACCTCGACCTGGCCCCGCTGGACCCGATCGTCCGGCACGTCTTCCCCGCCGGTGGCCCGGCACTGGACTCCTGCGCCGACCCGGTGGAGTTCGCCGCCCGGATCGGGGCCGCCTTCGGTGACCGGGCGGCGGCCGACTGGCAACGGCTGTGGCGCCGGGCGGCGCGGGTGTGGCACGCCTCCGCACGGGACATCCTGCGCCGTACCGTCGACTCCCCCCGCGACCTGGCGTCGCTGGCCTGGCGCGTCGGCGACCTCGCCGCCATCGCCCCGGGCCGCACCCTGCGCGGACTGGGCCGCCGGCACCTGTCCGACCCTCGGCTGCGGATGCTGCTGGACCGGTACGCCACCTACACCGGCGCCGACCCCCGCCGGGCGCCGGCGGCCCTGGTGGCGGTCCCCTACGCCGAGCTGACCTTCGGCGGCTGGTACCTGCGCGGCGGGTTGGGCACGCTCGCCGACGCGTTGCTGACGCGCTGCCTGGACCTCGGCGTGGTCGTGCGGACCGGCGCCACGGTGACCCGGATCGACGCCGCCGGCGGCCGGGTGCACGGGGTACGCCTCGCCGGCGTCACCGGGCCGGTGCCCGCCGATGTGGTGGTGGCCAACGTGGACGCACTCACCGTCTACCGCGACCTGCTGCCGCACGCGCGCCGACTGGCCGGGCTGGCCGACCGCAGCCTGGCCGGCTTCGTGCTGCTGCTCGGCGTCTCCGGCAGCACCGGGCTGGCGCACCACAACGTCTTCTTTCCGCGCGACTACGACGCGGAGTTCGACGCGGTCTTCGGCGACCCGGGGCGCGGCGTACGGGCCCGGCCGGCGGCCGACCCGACGGTGTTCGTCACCGTGGCCGACGACCCGATGGCCCGCCCGGCCGGGCACGAGGCGTGGTTCGTGCTGGTCAACGCCGCCCGGCAGGGCACCGCCGCGGGCGCGGTCGACTGGCGACGCCCGGGGCTGGCCGACGCGTACGCCGACCGGATCCTGGCGGTGCTGGCGGAGCGTGGCGTGGACGTCCGCGACCGGCTGCTGTTTCGCGAGGTCCGTACCCCGGCCGACCTGGACGCGGCTACCGGCGCGCCGGGTGGCTCGATCTACGGCACCGCCGGAGGACTGCTCCGCCCGGCCAACCGGGGCCCGGCGCACGGGCTGTGGCTGGTGGGCGGCTCCAGCCACCCCGGCGGTGGACTGCCGATGGTGACCCTCTCCGCGCAGATCGTCGCCGACGAGATCGGCCCCGCCTGGTAGTCGGCAAGGAAGGGCCTTTTGTTAACGCCTGCGGTATGGGAAGGGTCCCTTCCAAACATCGCGGCACGGAGGTCAGCCGACGTCGAGCAGCGCGCGGCGGACGGTGGAGAGCAGCTGCCCCAGACCGAAGCCGGCCAGCAGCACCCACACCGCGGTCGCCATGGTGATGGTGCCGGCGGCGAGATCCGGCTCGATCAGCCCGGCCAGCCCGGCGACCAGCAACCCGACCAGCGCCACCGAGACCCGGGTGGGGCGTTCGCCCACGGTCACCGCGCCGATCTCGCGCATGCCGGCGGAGACCGCTCGGGCCCGGGTGTACTCGTGCAGCCAGGACAGCGCGCCGCCCGCGACCACCAGCGCACCCGGCGCGCCGACCAGCCAGAACGCCAGCAGCCAGGCCACCTCACCGAGCCGGTCGGCGACCGAGTCGTAGACGTAGCCGAGCCGGGTGGTGCGGCCGGTGGCCACCGCCACCGCCCCGTCCACGCTGTCCGCCACCGAGGCGAGCAGCACGAACAGCGCGCCGAGAAACGGCCCGTCCGCCGGCCGGGTCACCAGCAGCGGTACGCAGAAGCAGAGCAGCACCCCGGCCACGGTGACCGCCGTGGGGCCGACCCGCAGCCGGCCCAGCACGTACCCGACGTGGTACGCGAACCGCAGCCAGGCGCGCACCACCGGCGCGGCCGTCCGGGGGTCGAACCCGCCGTGCAACCGTGCCCACGCCGTGGCGTACTGGTCCCAGTTCAGCTGTGTGCCCACCACTGATCAACCGTCGTGCCGGGCATCAGGTGTCGCAGGCTCCGGGGTCACATCCGCGCGCCGGCCTTGAGGTTCTGCCAGACCTCGCGGGTCGCCGTGGACCGGTTGAGGGTGATGAAGTGGATCCCCGGCACGCCCTCGTCCAGCAGCCGGCGGGACATCTCGCTGGCCTGCTCGATACCGAGCCGGCGGACCGCCTCCGGGTCGTCGGCGACCCGCTCGAAGCGCGCCGCCAGCGCCGGCGGGAAGGGCGCCCCGGACAGCTGCACGGACCGCTCGATGGTGCCGATCTGGGTCACCGGCATCACCCCGGCGAGGATCGGGGTGTCGCAGCCGGCGGCCGCCACCCGGTCGCGCAGCCGCAGGTAGTCGTCGGCCTCGAAGAACATCTGCGTGATCGCGAACTCGGCGCCGGCCCGGCACTTGCGGACGAAGTGCGCGGTGTCGCTGGCCACGTCGGGTGAGCGGGGGTGCTTGTACGGAAAGGCCGCCACGCCCACGCTGAAGTCACCGGCGTCCCGCACGAGGCGTACCAGGTCCTCGGCGTAGTCCACGCCCGCGGGGTGGCGAACCCATTCGCCGCCCGGGTTGCCCGGCGGGTCGCCGCGCACCGCCAGCACGTTGCGCACCCCCACCCCGGCGAGCCGACCGATCACGTGCCGCAGCTCGGCGACGGAGTGGTTGACCGCGGTCAGGTGGGCCATCGGCAGCAGGGTGGTGTCGGTGGCGATCCTCTCGGTGACCGACACGGTGGTGTCCCGGGTCGAGCCGCCCGCGCCGTAGGTGATCGACACGAACGACGGGCGCAGCGACTCCAGCTCGCGGATCGCCTGCCAGAGCAGCCGCTCCCCCGCCTCGGTCTTGGGCGGGAAGAACTCGAACGAGAAGGTCGGCTGACGGTCACGGATGAGCTCCCCGATCGCCGGCTGCGGATTGGGGAGTACCGAGGGAAGACCGAGCGCCACGACCCGACTCTAGCGGTCAGCGTCCGCACCACCCAGGCGCTTCCCATCGCGGCCCACGGATCGACGGATCCGTGGGCCGCCCGTTGGCCGGTGCCGCCCCACGCGCCCGGCCCGGCGGGCGGAAAGCCGTCGTACCCACGGGGTAGTAATGGGTGGCGCGGGAGGGTCGGCGGGGGGCGACCCGGGGGGACGCGCGGGGGTCAGCAGCCGAGCGGTGACGCCGCTCCCGTCCGGTCGGGCGGGTGCTCGTCACCGCACCGACGCCCGCCTGGAGGACCCATGACCCCACCCCCACCGCCGCGCCCGGCACAGCTCGGCCCGCTGCTCGCCCGGTGCCGGCTGGCCCGGGGCTGGAGCCAGCAGCGCACGGCCGCCGAGTTGTGTGCCGCCGCGGGGGTGCCGACGTTGAGCCGACACGAGGTGTCCCGGTGGGAACGGCAACGACGCGTCCCGGGAGGGTTCTGGCTCGGTTGGCTCGCCGTGGTGCTGGACGTGCCGCTGGTGGCGCTCGCCGAGGCCGCCGCGGTCACCCGGCGAGCCGGCCCGGCCCGGGCCGTCGGGCCGGGCCGTCGGGCCGGGCCGGGCCACGGCCGGCGCGCGGCCGGGCGGACGGGCAGGCCGGGGCCGCACCGGCGGCCGGGCCGGCGGGACTACGCGTGGCGGTGGAGCGCGGTACGCGGCGACCGGCTAGCGTCGTGGCGTGACCCACGCTGCTCCCGTGTCCCCCGTCGACCGTGCCGGCCTGCGGCAGCGGGTCGACAAGGCCCTCACCGAGTTCCTGGCCGGCCAGCGGGCCCGGTTGACCGGCGTCGACGACGCCCTGGTCCCGGTGGCGGAGGCGATCGAGGCGTTCGTGCTCGGCGGCGGCAAGCGGCTGCGGCCGGCCTTCGCGTACTGGGGGTTCCGGGGCGCCGGCGGGGTGGACAGCGACCAGGTGCTCACCGCCCTGGCCGCGCTGGAATTCGTGCAGGCCAGCGCGCTGATCCACGACGACCTGATGGACCGCTCCGACACCCGGCGCGGCGAGCCGGCGGTGCACCGGCGGTTCGCCGCCCGGCACCGGGCGGCCGGCTGGGGCGGTGATCCGGACGGGTTCGGCGACGCTGCCGCGATCCTGCTCGGCGATCTCTGCCTGGTCTGGTCCGACGAGTTGCTGCACTCCGCGGGACTGGACCTGCGGGCGGTGGCCCGGGCCCGGCTGGTCTTCGACGAGATGCGCACCGAGGTCACCGTCGGGCAGTACCTCGACGTGCTGACCCAGGTCACCGGGGACACCTCGGTGGAACGGGCCAGCAAGGTCGCCCGGTACAAGTCGGCGAAGTACACGGTCGAGCGTCCGCTGCTGCTCGGCGCCGCGCTGGCCGACGCGACGGCGGACGTGCGGACGGCCTACTCGGCGTACGGGCTGCCCCTGGGCGAGGCGTTCCAGCTCCGGGACGACGTGCTGGGGGTCTTCGGCGACCCGGCGCAGACCGGCAAGCCGGCCGGGGACGACCTGCGGGAGGGCAAGCGCACGTACCTCGTGGCGGCGGCCGTGGAGGCCACCGACGACGCCGGCCGGGAGCTTCTGCTCAGCCGGCTCGGCGACCCTGAGCTCGACGAGCAGGGGGTGACCCAGCTGCGCGAGCTGATCTCCGCGAGCGGGGCGCTGGCCCGCACCGAGCAGCGGATCGTCACGCTCACCGACGCGGCGCTGGCGGCGCTGGCCGCCGTCGACCTCGACACCGAGGCCCGTCAGGCCCTGGTCGACCTGGCGATCGCCGCCACCCGCCGCGCCGACTGACCCCTCCCCCGGCCCGGCGGGACCGCCCCGCTGGTGATCATGAAGTTGGCGAGGCGACAGGCCGCTGCCGGCGCCGCCAACTCCATGATCGACGCGGAAAGGGGCGGGAGGGTTAGAAGCCGAGGGCTTGGGCTCGGCGTTTGACTTCGCGGGCCTGGTCGCCGGACAGGGCGGCGGCCGGGGTGGCGCCGGGGAGAGTGTCGTCCGGCTCGTAGAGCCACCGCAGCGCGGCCTCGTCGTCGTAGCCGTTGTCGGAGAGCAGGTTGAGCACGCCGGGCAGGTGCTTGAGCACGGTCTGGTTGGCCACCAGGTCCGCCGGCACCCGGCGGATGCCGTCGCGGCGGACCGCCAGCAGCTCCCGGTCGCGGATCATCTGGTGCACCTTGCTGATCGACACGTCGAGGCGCTCGGCGACGTCGGGCAGGGTGAGCCAGCCGGCCGGGTCGGCGGGTCCGGCGAGCTCGGGGCCGGGCACGGCCTGGTCGGGTACGGGTTCGGTCACCCGATCACCCTGCCACGCCATTGCCCGGACGAGCCACCGGGCACCCCGGGACGACCCGTCCAAACACTCGGCGGACCGCCGGCGACCAGCGGATGAGGGGTCGGGACAGGGGCGGTGAGCGCGGTGGGACGGACCAGGTTCGCCGCCGGCTGTAGCATCCTGTTCATCCTTTGCCCCCTGGACACATAGACTCCCTGCCGATGGACACACAGGTCGCCGACACGTTGCTGGGCTCGCTGATCGACGGGCGCTACCGCATTCGCGGTCGCGTGGCCCGTGGCGGCATGGCGACCGTGTACACCGCAACCGACGAACGCCTCGAGCGCACCGTCGCTGTCAAGATCATTCACCCGACCCAGGCGCCCGAGGCCCGGGCCCGGATCGCCAACTTCGTGGCCCGGTTCACCGACGAGGCGAAGACCATCGCCCGGCTGACCCACCCGAACGTGGTGGCGGTCTACGACCAGGGCACCCACGGCGGGCTGCCGTACCTGGTGATGGAGTACGTCCGCGGCCGCACACTGCGCGACGTGCTGGCCGAGCGGCGCCGGCTCAACCCGGACGAGGTGCTGGCCATCGCCGAGCAGATGCTCGCCGCGATCGCCGCCGCGCACCGCGCCGGCCTGGTGCACCGAGACGTCAAACCGGAGAACGTGCTGGTCGCCGAGGCGCCCACCGGTGGTGTCGCCAACCTGGTGGACAGCGTCGTCAAGGTGGCCGACTTCGGGTTGGCCCGGGCGGTCGAGGCGAGCGCCGACGACGAGCAGGGCAACCAGCTGATGGCCACCGTGGCGTACGTCGCCCCGGAGCTGGTCACCGAGGGCCGGGCCGACCCGCGCATCGACGTCTACTCGGCGGGCATCGTGCTGTTCGAGATGCTCACCGGTCGGGTGCCCTACGACGGCGACCGCCCGGTGGACGTCGCCTGGCAGCACGTCGACCGGGACGTGCCGGCACCGTCGACGCTGGTGCCCGGCCTGCCGCCGATCCTCGACGACCTGGTTCAGCGGGCCACCCGGCGCGATCCCGGTGCCCGGCCCGCCGACGCCGGGGCGCTGCTGGCCGAGGTGCAGACGGCCCGGGACCACCTGGGCGACGCCAACACCCGTACCGCCGTGCTGCGCCGGGTGACCGACGAGCCGCCGGTGTCCCAGCCGACCATGATGGTCGCCACGGTCCGCCCGGCCGAGCGCCCCGCCTGGGCCCGGCTGCCCGAGGGCGGCGGGCAGGGGCCGGGCCGGCGGCGGGCCGCCCCGGAGCCGTCGGATGGCCTGTGGTCCCGGCTCGCCGCGCTGCGCGGCACGGTGCTGGGCAACCCGCGCGGCCGCCTGGCCGTCGGAGCCGTGGTGGTGGTGCTGGGCCTGGTGGCCGCGATCGGCGGCTGGTGGTTCGGCGTCGGCCGCTACACGGAGGCCCCGCAGCTGGTCAGCCTGAGCAAGGCCGACGCGCAGGCGCAGGTCGACCGCGCCGGGCTCACCCTGGCCTACGGCGAGCCGCGCTACGACGAGAAGGCTCCGAAGGACAGCGTGCTGGGGCAGAGCCCGGCGTCCGCCACCAAGATCGTCAAGGGCGGCACGATCACCCTGACCCTCTCCCTCGGTCCGGAGCGCTTCCCCGTCCCGGACGTGATCGGCAAGGAGTTCGAGCTGGCCGAGGCCGACCTGGTCAACGCGAAGCTGGTGGTCGCCAAGGGCACCGCCCGCTACGACGACAACCTGCCGGCCGGAGTCGTGGTGGACAGCTCCCCCAAGGTGGGCGCCGAGGTCAAACCGGGCGCGAAGATCACCCTCATCCTGAGCCGGGGCCGGGCGCCGGTGTCGGTACCGAACCTGGTCGGCAAGAGCCTGACCGAGGCCCGGACCACCCTGGCCCAGCTCAAGCTGGTGCCGGTCGAAACCTACAAGGACTCCGACAAGCCCAAGGACGAGATCCTGAGCCAGAGCCCGGCCGACGGCACCGGCGTGGAGAAGGGCACCCAGGTCAAGCTGGACGTCAGCAAGGGCCCGCCGCTGGTGGTCGTGCCCCGGGTGGTCGACCTGCCCTGCCCGCAGGCCAAGCAGGTGCTGGAGAGCCAGGGCTTCCCGGTGGCCATCCAGCTCAACCCGAACGCCGCCGTCCGCTTCCAGAACCCCGGCGAGAACTCACAGGTGCCGCCCGGCACCCAGGTCACCATCGGGTGTTTCTGACATGACGGTGACCCGTTCCCGACCGGTCGGCACGCACACCTCCACATCCGGCGGGCTGGCCAGAGCCGCCCTGCCGTACGCCGACGCGACCGGCGCCGAGGTGGTGCAGGTCTACGTCTCCAACTCGCGGGGCTGGGCGCTGCCCCCCGGTGACCCGGCGCAGGACATGCTGTTCCGCGACGGCTGCGCCGAGCGGGGCATCCCGGCCTTCATCCACGCCTCGCTGCTGGTCAACCTGGGCTCGCCCACCCCGGCCACGGTCGAACGTTCGGCCCAGACGCTGGCGCACGCGCTGCGCCGGGGTGTGGCGATCGGCGCCCGGGCGGTGGTGTTCCACGCGGGCAGTTCGGTGGACGAGGGGTACGCCGAGGAGGCGATGCGACAGGTCCGCCAGGAGTTGCTGCCGCTGCTCGACTGGACTGCCGAGACCGGCGGGCCGATGCTGCTCGTCGAGCCGAGCGCGGGCGGCGGCCGGTCGCTCGCCTCCCGGGTGGAGCAGCTCGGGCCCTACCTGGACGCCGTGGACCGGCACCCCATGCTCGGGATCTGCTTCGACACCTGCCACGCCTGGGCCGCCGGGCACGACCTGGCGGCCGAGGGTGGCATGACAGCGACCCTGGACACGCTGGTGGCCACCGTGGGCGCGGACCGGCTGCGGCTGGTGCACGCCAACGACTCGAAGGACCTGTGCGGCTCCACCCGGGACCGGCACGAGAACATCGGTAAGGGCACCATCGGTGAACCCGCCTTCGCCGAGCTGATGGCCCACCCGGCCACCGCCGGCGTCCCGATCGTCGTGGAGACGCCCAGCGAGAAGCAAATCGGCCACGCCGCCGACATCGCCACCCTCAGCCGCCTCCGCCCCTAACCCCACTCCCGCCCTCCGCGCCGCGAGCCGCGCCGCCCAGCGCGCGTCGCGCCAGGCGTGCCCCGCCGCGTCGCGCCCCGTCGGCGCCCCGCCGCGTCGCGCCCCGCCGCGTCCGCCGCCCCCGCCACGTCGATCTAGGGGAAATCGGCATGGTTGGAGATCAACTAGCGACGATTCTCCCTAGATCGACGCGGCGGGGGGCGGCGGGGGGCGGCGGGAGCGCGGGGCGTGGGGCGTCGCGCGGGGGGTCAGGCCGCCAGGAGGCGGGCCAGGACGCTCGCGGCGCGGGTGACGCCAGCGTCGTCGAGGTCCAGGTGGGTGACCAGGCGGGCGGTACGCGGGCCGAGCACCGAGATCAGCACGCCCTCGGCCCGCGCGGCGGCGGCCAGGGCGCGTGCGTCCAGCGCGTGCTTGCTCAGGTCCAACGGGACCAGGTTGGTGCGGACCGGGGCGGCGAGCACGCCGAACGGCGCGACCGCCTCGGCGAGCCGGGCTGCCCGGGCGTGGTCCTCGGCCAGCCGGTCGACGTGGTGCGCCAGCGCGTACCGGCCGGCGGCGGCGAGGATGCCGGCCTGACGCATGCCGCCACCCATCCGCTTGCGGATCAACCGGGCCCGTTCGATCTTCTCCGCGCTGCCCACCACCAGCGAGCCGACCGGCGCGCCGAGGCCCTTGGAGAGGCAGACCGACAGCGTGTCGAAGAGCTGGCCGTACTCGACGAGCGGCACGGCGTCGGCGACGTGCGCGTGCCAGATCCGGGCGCCGTCGCAGTGCAGGGCCACCCCCGCCTCGTCGGCGACCCGGCGCAGCTCCCGCAGGGTGGCCAGCGGGATCACTCCCCCGCCGCCCCGGTTGTGGGTCTGCTCGACCGCGATCGCCCGGGTGGGGACGGCGAAGTAGCCATCCGGCCGGATCATCCCGGCGACCGTCTCCGGGTCGATGTCCGCGCCGACCGCGGGCCAGGTCCGGGAGGAGATCCCGCCGTACGCGGCCGCGGCGCCGATCTCGTACGTGACCACGTGCGCGTCGGCGTCGCAGAGCAGCTCGTTACCGGGCGACACCAGCAGTTGCAGGGCGATCTGGTTGGCCATCGACCCGCTTGGCGCGAACAGCGCCGCCTCGTGCCCGAACAGCGCGGCGACCTCGGCCTCCAGCGCGTTGACGGTCGGGTCCTCGCCGTAGACGTCGTCGCCGACCTCGGCGGTGGCCATCACCTCCCGCATGCCGGGGGTCGGTCGGGTCACCGTGTCGGACCGCAGGTCCACGAATGCGTCAGCCACAATCATCCTTTCGGCCGCCGACTGCGGGGCTCGCAAGCTCACGCCTCGCGTCAGCCACGGAGCATCTCCGCTACCAGGAAAGCCAGCTCCAACGACTGCTGGGTGTTCAGTCGCGGGTCGCAGGCGGTTTCGTACCGGTCGGGCAGGTCGAGGTCCTCGATGCCCTGGGCGCCACCGAGGCACTCGGTGACGTCCTCGCCGGTCAGTTCGACGTGCAGACCACCGGGGTGGGTCTCCAGCCCGCGGTGTACCTCGAAGTAGCCGAGCACCTCGTCGACGATGCGGTCGAAGTGCCGGGTCTTGTAGCCGTTGGACGACTCGTGCGTGTTGCCGTGCATCGGGTCGCACTGCCAGACCACCTTGGCGCCGGCCGCGGTGACCTTGGCCACGATCGGCGGCAGGGCGTCGCGCACCCGGTGGTTGCCCATCCGGCTGATCAGGGTGAGCCGGCCGGGGACGTTGTCCGGGTTGAGCTTCTCGCACAACTCGATCGCCTCGTCGGGCGAGGTGGACGGGCCGAGCTTGACGCCGATGGGGTTGGCGATCCGGGAGATGAAGTCGATGTGCGCGCCGTCGATCTGCCGGGTGCGCTCGCCGATCCAGAGGAAGTGCCCGGAGAGCCCGTACGCCCGGCGGTCGGAGACCCGGGTGAGCGCCCGGTCGTACTCCAAGGCGAGGGCCTCGTGGGAGCAGTAGAGGGTGACGGTGCGCAGCGCCTCGTCGTCGGTCATCCCGCAGGCCCGGATGAAGGCCAGCGCCCGGTCGATCTCCCGGGCGATCGCCTCGTAGCGCTCGCCGGCCGGGGAGTTCTTCACGAAGCCCTTGTTCCAGTCGTGCACGGCGTGCAGGTCGGCGAGCCCGCCGGCGAGGTAGGCCCGGAGCATGTTCATGGCCGCCGCCGAGTTGGCGTACGCCCGGATCATGCGCTGCGGGTCGGCGACCCGGGCGGCCGGGTCGGCCTCCAGCGAGTTGATCATGTCGCCGCGGTAGGCGGGCAGACCGCGCGCGTCGGTGGGCAGCGAGCGGGGCTTGGTGTACTGCCCGGCGACCCGGGCGACCTTGACCACCGGCAGCGACGCGCCGTAGGTGAGCACGATCGCCATCTGGAGCAGGGTGCGGGCGTTGGCCAGCAGGTGGCTCTCGGTGTTGTCGGCGAAGGTCTCGGCGCAGTCACCGCCCTGGAGCAGGAACGCCTTGCCCTCGCAGACCAGGGCGAGCTTCTGCCGGAGCTGGTCCACCTCGTAGGGCGCGACGACCGACGGCACGGTGTCGAGCACCTTGCAGACCTCGGCGACGGTGGTCGGGTCGGACCACGGCGGGGTCTGCTCGCGGGGCAGGTCCCGCCAGCGGTCGAGGCCGAGGGCCGCGTCCTCGGCGGAGTCGACGGTCGGTCGGCTGGTCTGCAGGCCCGGGCTGCCCACCGCGGGATGGCTCAGCTGATGCCACTCATGGCGCATGACAGAAAGCGTACGGCGACCGCCGGGGTGCCTGGGCGGCGAGGGGGACGGTTCCGGCAGATGGGAGACCAGTCCCAGCCGGCGCGGGTCAGGAAGCGGGCGAGGGGACGACGCCGGCCGGCGTCGGGCCGGCCGGCGGGGCGCCGCCCGGCACCTCCCCGGCGATACACCAGTCGCCGCCGTCCCGGGTGACGGTGAACACCAGCGGCCGGGTGATCTTGCGCTTGCCGGCGGTGACCGCGACCGAGACGCTGACCTCCTGGCCGCGCGGGCCGGACCGGACGTCGGTGATCGCCGCCTCGGGCACCTCGAAGTGATCGGCGAAGTCGCCGTTGGGGCCGGTCGCGCCCAGGTCGAAGCCCTCGTGCAGCAGCGCGCAGAGCTGGCTCCGGCCGGCGGCGACGTCCTTGGCGGTCATCGCGTCGAGGTACGCCTGCACGCGCTCGCGGGACCGGGTGGCGGCCTCCTCGGCGGGCGCCCGCTCGGGCTTGGCGGCCGGCTCGTCGCCACCACCGGTGAGCCCGCAGCCGACCAGGGCGACCGGCAGCAGCACCAGCCCGGCGGCGGTGGCCGCCAGCCTGCGGTGGGTCGGGCGCATGACCACCTCCGTCGACGGGGACATCGAGACTGCCGAGCCGCGAGTCTGCCACATCGGGCGGGCCCCGCCCAACGCCGGCGGCCCGGCCGACGTTGGGCGTCGACCGGGCCGGTACGTCGCGGGCGGGGAGGGGCGGTGCGTGCCCCTACCCGCCGTGTGGGTGGTGCGTCGGCCCTCGGCTCAGCCGAGACCGCCCTTGATGGCGCCGATGAGCTCCCCGTTGCCGGTGTCGCCGGAGAGCTCCCAGAAGAACGCGCCACCGAGGCCCTGGTTCTTCGCGTACGTCATTTTGCCGTTGATGGTCGACGGGGTGTCGTAGCTCCACCAGTTGCTGCCGCACTTGGCGTACGCGGTGCCGGCGACCGTGCCGGTGGCCGGGCAGGTGTTCTTGAGGACCTTGTAGTCCTCGATGCCCGCCTCGTACGTGCCCGGCGCCGCGCCGGTGGCGCTGCCGCCCGGGGCGGCCTGGGTGACGCCGGTCCAGCCCCGGCCGTAGAAGCCGATGCCGAGCAGCAGCTTGTTGGCCGGGATGCCCTTGCTCTTGAGCTTCTGGATCGCCGCGTCGGAGTTGAAGCCCTGCTGGGGAATGCCGGTGTACGACGTGAGCGGGGAGTGCGGGGCGGTCGGGCCCTGGGCGTTGAACGCGCCGAAGTAGTCGTACGTCATCGGCATCAGCCAGTTGAGGTTGCCGATGGCGCCGGCGTAGTCGGTGGCGTCGATCTTGCCGCCGTTGCTGCCGTCCGCGGTGATCGCGGCGGTGACCAGGGCGTTGGAGCCGAACCTCGACCGCAGCGCGCTGATCACGTTCCTGAACGCGTTCGGGCCGCTGGCGTCACAGGTCAGGCCACAGGCGTTGGGGTACTCCCAGTCGACGTCGATGCCGTCGAAGACGTCCGCCCAGCGCGGGTCCTCGACCAGGTTGTAGCAGCTCTCGGCGAAGGCGGCCGGGTTCTGCGCGGCCTGGGTGAAGCCGCCGGACCAGGTCCAGCCACCGAAGGACCAGATCACCTTGAGGTGCGGGTTCATCTGCTTGAGCTTGCGCAGCTGGTTGAAGCTGCCGCGCAGCGGCTGGTCCCAGGTGTCGGCGACGCCGTCGACGCTGTCCGCCGCGGTGTACGCCTTCTCGTAGTCGGCGTAGCTGTCCCCGATGGCGCAGCGGCCGCCGGTGGTGTTGCCGAAGGCGTACAGGATGTGGGTCAGTTTGGCGGCCGAGCCGCTGGTCTGGATGTTCTTGACGTGGTAGTTGCGCCCGTACACGCCCCACTCGGCGAAGTAGCCGACGACCTTCTTGGCACCGGGGTTCGGCGGCGGCGTGGTCGGCGGCGGCGTGGTGGGCGGTGGGGGCGGGGTCGTGGTCGGCGGCGGCGTGGTCGGCGGCGGGGTGCCACCGCCGCACGCTGCGCCGTTGACGGTGCAGTTCAGTGGCGCCTTGTAGGCGCCGGTGCCGTTGTAGCCCCAGCTGAACGAGGCGCCCGGGGCGAGCGCGCCGCCCCAGCTCTTCTTGACCGCGACGTAGTGGTTGCCGCTGCTGGTCACGTCGGCGTCCCAGGAGCTGCTGATGGTGGTGCCCGACGGCAGGTCGAACTCGATGCGCCAGGTGCTGACCGTGGCACTCGACCCGTTGGTGACGGTCACCCTCGTCTCGTGACCGGTCCCCCAGTCCTGTGCCTTGGTGAACGTGGTGGTGACCGTGCCGGCGCCGAACGCGGTGGTCATCGGCACCGCCGCGACGGTCGCGGCGACCACGGCACCGGCCCAGAGGGCCCGGCGGAGCGATCTTTTCATGAGGCGTCTCCCGAACTGTTAGGAAACTTTCCAAAAGAGATGGTGAGACGGTACTCACGGCGTCATCACTTCGTCAAGATGTACATGTTTCGATTTCTACTGGTGCGTGGACCGCACCTGCTCCGCCCGTCACCGGAGCCCCGCCAGCCGGCGCGTAGCCTCGGGCCATGACCGTCTTCGACATCCCGATCGACGCCCTCAGCGGCGGCCCCGCCGATCTCGCCCGATACCGCGGCCGGGCGCTGCTGGTCGTCAACGTGGCCTCCCGCTGCGGCCTCACCCCCCAGTACGCCGGCCTCCAGACCCTCGCGGACTCCTACGCCGACCGCGGCCTGGTGGTGCTCGGCGTGCCCTGCAACCAGTTCGCCGGGCAGGAGCCGGGCAGCGCCGCCGAGATCAGCGACTTCTGCCAGGTCAACTACGGCGTCACCTTCCCGCTGACCGAAAAGGTCGACGTCAACGGCCCCGACCGGCACCCGCTCTACGCCGCGCTGGTGGACACCCCGGACGCCGACGGGCACACCGGGGACGTCCGGTGGAACTTCGAGAAGTTCCTGGTGGCGCCGGACGGCACGGTCGCCGCCCGGTTCGCCCCCACGGTCGAGCCCGGCGCCGACGAGCTGCGCGCCGCCATCGAGAAGGTGCTACCCGCCGCCACGGCCTGACCCCGACCGCCGCCCCGCGTCGATCATGGACCTGTGGTGCCGGACCTGCGGCGCTTCGCCGGACTCGCCCCCACCACGACCCCATGATCGACGGGCGGCAGGGCGTCAGCGCGCGACGAAGCGCCACTGCGCCGCGTCGGACAGCGGGTGGTAGCCGAGGGATCGGTAGATCTTGTTGCTGGTCGGGTTGGACAGGTCGGTGTAGAGCGCGCACGCGGTGGCACCGGTGTTCAGGGCGTACTGACTGACGTGGGCGACACAGCCGCTGGCGTAGCCGCGCCCCCGCCACGCCGGGGGCGTGTACACGCCGCTGATTCGGACCACCCCGGCGACCGGCCGGCTCAGCCAGGCCGTCGAGACCGGTGTGCCGGCCTGCTCCCACAGCCACAGCAGGTCGCCGTGCGGCAGGCGGGCGCCGATCTGCCCGGCCGCGTCGACCGGCGGACCGTCGGGCATCGTCTCCGCGGCGTACGCGGCGGCCCAGGCGATCAGCAGGTCCCGGTCCGCGGCGGCGGCCGGGCGGGCGCGTCCGGGCACACCCACCGGCGGCCGGACCGCGTCCAGTCGGAAGATCCGCTGCGCGGTGCCGGGTACGGCGATCCGGTCGGCGTGTTCGGCGTACCGCTGGGCGAACTCGGCCACGGCCGGGACCGGGCCGTGCACCTCGACCAGCGGCGGCACCGCCCGGACGAAGTGCTCGGCGAGCGCCCGCGCGACCTCCGCCGACACCGCGCCGAGCAGCGGCCCGCGCGGCGGCGTGTGCACCGCCGCACCCACCGTCGCTCCGTCGACCACCCGGACGAACCGCTCGCCCCCGGAGAGTGGCACGTCACCGGAGAGCCGGTCCCCGACCAGAGTGAGCAGTACGTTGTGCAGGACGGGCTCGCGATGCAACCAGGCGTCGGCTGCGGCGGCGAAGGTCGCGAGATCCTCGGTCAGACACTGCACGGAGGCATTCTGCGCACCCGTCGACGCCTCGACAACCGGAATAACCCACCACGGCGGTCGGGAATGTGTCGCGGGTGGACGGAGTTGGGAACCAACATGACAACTGTGGGACTGATCGGCAGTGGCAACATCGGCGGCACCGTGGCCCGGCTGGCGGTGGCCGGCGGCTACGACGTGGTGCTGAGCAACTCGCGGGGGCCGGAGACGCTCACCGACCTGGTCGACGAGCTGGGCGAGCACGCCAGCGCCGGCACGGCACAGGACGCGGCGCAGGTCGGCGACCTCGTGGTGGTCAGCGTTCCGCTGAAGGCCTACCGGGCGGTGCCGGTGGAGCCGCTGGCCGGCAAGGTCGTCATCGACACCAACAACTACTACCCGCAGCGCGACGGGAACTTCCCGGAGCTGGACTCCGGCGAGGTCACCAGCAGCGAACTGCTCCAGCAGCACCTGCCGGACGCCCGGGTGGTCAAGGTCTTCAACAACATCTTCTTCAAGCACCTGGCCTCGCTGGCCCGGCCGTTGGGCGCGGCCGACCGCAGCGCCCTCGCGATCGCCGGCGACGACGCCGCCGCCAAGGCCGAGGTGACGGAATTCCTGGACCGGATCGGCTACGACGCGGTGGACGTCGGCCCGCTGGCCGAGGGGTGGCGCTACCAGCCGGACACCCCGGCCTACGGCACGCTCTACTCGGCCGACCCGACCAACTGGGAGCACCCGAAGCGGGGCGACGCCGACACGCTGCGCGCCCTCCTGGCCGCCGCCATCCGCTGACCGTCACCGCTGGGCGGGGCCATCTGCGGCCTCGCCTAGCGGGTGGTCGTCCGTAGGGCGGCGGCGAGTTCGTCGTCGTAGCTCGCGATCGGCTGGCCGTCCGAGGCGTACGCGACGAGCCGACCCTGTGCCATGCTCGCCGACCGGAACGAGAACGTCCGCGTCCCCGGGTAGGCGGCGAGCAGGGGAATGGTCCGGGGCGCCCCGCCCGGCGCGGAGTAGTACTCCAATCGGGCCACCTGCCCGGAGACCACGCCGTTGACACGCACCTTGGTCTTCTCGGCCCGGGTGCCGAAGGTGACCGGCGCCTCGGTGCCGTAGGCGACGCACTCGACGGGGCCACGGCAGACGAAGAAGTATCGCGGGTTGACCACGTCGTCGAGGGTGTACGCCTTGAAGGTCGGATCCGCTCCGGCGGGCAGCGGTTGCACGGCGAAGAACGCCACCGCCACCGTGGCCGTGACGCCCACCCGCCACCAGGCCCGCCCGACGGCCGGTCGCCGGTTCGTCCGGGCGGCGGCGACCGCGACGCCACCGAAGCCGGCCAGGCACAGCAGGCACACCCCGACGGCGCGGGCGTTCTCGAACAGGAACTGCACGCCCGGCCGCATCGACACCGGGCTGAGCACCGCGCCCAACGAGACGACCATGGCGGCGAGCAGCGCCGCGCCGGCGGCCCGCTGGGTGACGCCGGACGCGCCGATCAGCAGCATCGCGGCGAGCACCGGCCACACCTGATGATGGGTCCAGGAGACCGGGGACGCGGCCACGGTGGCGCAGCCGACGAGCACCGCGGCGTGCCCGGGGCGGCCCTGCGCGGTCAACTGCCGGGCGCGCAGCAGCGCCGCCGCGCAGATGAGCGCCACCAGGCCGGCCCAGAGGAGGGGCAGCGCCGTCTCGTCGACCCCGATGCGCAGCAGCATCCCGTGCACGGACTGGTTGCCGAGCGAGGCCAGGTTGCCGATCCGGGAGGTCTGCCGCACGGCCTCGGTCCAGTAGGTCCAGCTCTCGCCGGGCAGCACGATCGCGGCGAGCCCGGCGCAGCCCACGAAAGTCGCCGCCGCGCGGGCGGCGTCGCGGTAGCGACCGGTGGCGAGGAAGTAGACCACGAACAGCAGTGGGGTCAGCTTGATCGCCGCGGCCACCCCGACCAGCACGCCACGCACCCGGGGTGGAACCAGGCCCATCCCGTCCAGCAGGGCCATCAGCACGACGAAGATGCTGACCTGCCCGAAGCGCAGGTTGCTCTGCACCGGCGCGGAGAGCATCAGCACCGCGGCCGCCACCGCCACGACGAGCGGGCGACGGGACCGTCGGGCGGTCAGCGCGACACCGACCGACCCGGCGATGGCGACGACCGCAGCGCACGTCGCCACCAGCCAGACCGCCTGCAACACGCCCTCGCTGACGGCGGTGATCGGCCCCAGCACGAGGGCGGCGAAAGGCGGATAGGTGAACGGCCCCCCGTTCTCCGCCACGTACCCGTACAGCGGCCGCCCGGTTTGCAGGTCGGACAACGCTCCGTAGTAGATGTGCAGGTCAGAGAGCCGGTCCTCGCGCCGCAGTACGAGCACACAGGACACCAACGCGACGACGACGAAGGCCGCCCACACCAGCGCCACCCTGCGATCCCGCATCGACCGAGAATAGGGGACCGCGGCGGTGGGCGGCGACCCGTCCACATCGCGTCAAACTCCGGCTGATCGGCCCGGACATTCATCGATACCTGACAAAAAACAGCGACATGCCGGTGACAACTTGCGTCGTGGTCCCGTACACGGGACTCTGTTCCCTGGGTTGCCGCCCGCTCACCGACCGTGCTCTCGGAGGCGACATGCGCATGCTCCCTACCATCGTGCCCCGCCGGCTGCTGGCCGGCGCCGGCGCGCTCCTGCTCGGCACCACCCTCGCCGCCGTCGGCGTTCCCACGCCGGCCAGCGCGGGCGCGGACACCGTTGGATACGTCCGGCTCGCCCATCTCTCCCCCGACACCCCGGCCGTGGACGTCTACCTGGCCGCCCCCGACGCCGCGAAGCCACGGGTCTTCCCGGGGGTGGGCTATGGCGTGGTCTCCGACTACCTGGAGCTGGCGCCCGGCCGGTACGCGGTGGCGATGCGCGAGGCCGGCGCCCCCGCCAGCGATCCCCCGGTCCTCACCACCGAGGTCGCGGTGACCAGTGGCGACGCGTACACGGTGGCCGGCGTCGGCCGGCACGCCGACCTGGGGTTGCGGGTGCTCGACGACGACCTGAGCGCACCCACCGAGGGCCGCGCCAAGGTGCGCGTCGTGCAGGCGTCGGTGCGGACGCCGGTGCTGGATGTGGCCGCCGCCGACGGCCCGATGATCGCCAACGGCGTGCAGTTCGCCACCACCACGGACTACCAGCAGGTGGAGCCGGGCAGCTGGCGGTTGCGGCTGACCGGGGCCGGCGGGCCGAGCACCGACACCGAGGTGCGGCTCACCGGCGGCGCGGTCTACTCCCTGCTGGTGCTCGACGCGAAGCAGGGCGGTCTCACCGCCGAGCTGCGCCGCGACGCCGAGGGCGGCACCGTCGTCCCCGCCGGTGGGGTGGACACCGGCGCCGGCGGCACCGCCGCGGCCGGGCGCCGCGCGTACCCCCGGGTGGCCGGCGGGCTGGCCGCGGCGGCCGTCGCGGTGAGCCTGCTGCTGTGGCGGCGGCGGCGGCGGCGCACCACCTGGTGAGCATCGGGCCCGGCCCCGCGATCCGACGGCACCGCGACCGCCGGGTGCCGCTGGCCGCGCTGGTCGCGGCCGGCGCGGCGGTCTGCCTGGCCGCCGGCACCGGGGTCGGGCTGGCCACCACCGGCCCGGCGCCGCCACCGCCGGAGGCGAGCTGGCAGCCCGGCTGCACCGACGACTGCCCGTCCGCCGCCGCGCCCGCGCCGCAGGGTCCACCCACCCGGGTACGCGTGCCGCGGATCGGCGTCGACTCCACGCTCACCGTGCTGGGTCTGGACCGCGCTGGCACGCTGATTCCGCCGACCGACTTCGACACGGCCGGCTGGTACGGCGGCGGGCCGGCCCCCGGTGACACCGGCCCGGCCGTGCTCGCCGGGCACCTGGACTCGCGGCGCGGCCCGGCGGTCTTCGCCCGGCTCGGCGAGCTGCGTCCCGGCGACCGGGTGGAGGTGTGGCGCGGCGGGCAGCGGCTGTCGTTCCGGGTGACCGGGTCGCTGCGCACCCGCAAGGACCGGTTTCCCACCGCCCTGGTCTACGGCCCCACACCCGGCGCGGAGCTACGCCTGGTCACCTGCGGCGGCGACTTCGACCGGCGGCGCGGGCACTACCGGGACAACGTGGTGGTGTTCGCGGTGGCCGACGCCGCCGACCCGGTCCTGCCGGAGTCCACCGCCGGCTGAGCCGGCGTCAGGCCGGGCGGCGGCCGGCGAAGCCGCACTCGGCCCGGTGGTACCAGCGCACGTCTGAGTCCCCCTCCAGCCAGCACCAGAGCACGGCGCGGCCCGCTCGCTCGCCGGGGAAGTCGAGCAGCACCGGCGCGATGCCCTTGACCTGGATGTCGTGCTGGTGCAGCTCGTCGACGACGGCGTGCAGCCGGGCCTCCAGCCCCTTCGCCTCGGCCAACCCGCCGAGCGCGCTGACGCCGTGGTCGGCGAGGTCGACGCGTAGCTCGGCCAGGTCGGCCCGGAGCCGGATCAACTCGTCGACGCGCGGCTGCAGGGTGGCCACCAGGTGCCGGGCCTGGGCGAGTGTGAACACCGGGCCAGTATGCGGCACGCACCGGGCGGCCAGGCTTCGCGGCCTCAGTCCGCCTGGGCGGCCAGTTCGCGGGCGCGGTCCCGGGCCGCCTCGAGCGCGGCGAGCAGTGCCGCCCGGACGCCGTGCTTCTCCAGTTCGCGAATGGCGGAGATGGTGGTGCCGGCCGGCGAGGTGACCGCCTCGCGCAGCTTGACCGGGTGCTCGCCGGAGTCACGCAGCATCACCGCGGAGCCGATCGCGGTCTGCACGATCAGCTCGTGCGCCACCTGCCGGGGCAGCCCGAGCAGGATCCCGGCGTCGATCATCGCCTCGACCAGGAGGTAGAAGTAGGCCGGGCCGGAGCCGGAGAGCGCGGTGACCGCGTCCTGCTGCGACTCGGGCACCCGGATCGTCTGACCGAGGGGCTTGAACATCTCCTCGGCCAGCGCCAGGTGCGCACCGGTGGCGTGCGCGCCCGCCGAGATCGCCGTCATCGCCTGGTCGACCAGGGCCGGGGTGTTGGTCATCACCCGGACCACCGGCGTGCCCTCGGGCAGCCGGCGGTTGAAGAAGCTGGTGGGCAGCCCCGCGCAGAGCGAGATGACGAGCTTGTCGGCGGGCACCTTGGGGCCGATCTCGTCCAGCAACGTGGCGGCGTCCTGCGGCTTGACCGAGACCGCGAGCACCGCCGCCTCACCCACCGCTGTCAGGTTGTCGACCACCCGGACGCCGTAGCGGGCGGTCAGCTCCTCGGCGCGGGCCGGTCGGCGGGCGGTGGCCAGCAGCCGATCCACCGGCCATCCCGAGCGCAGCAACCCGGAGAGCATCAGCTCACCGATCTTGCCCGCGCCAATCACCGCGACGGTGTGCACCCCGGCTGACATCTCGACGTACCCTCCCTGACCCCGCCGATCTAGGGCGGATCGTGGTGAGTTGATCTCCTCGAACAGCAACATGCCCTAGATCGACGGGGCGGGTGGTGCGGCGGCGCGGCGCGGCGCGCGTGGCCGGCGTGGGGTGGCGGCGGGGTGGGCCTCAGGGCCCGCCTCGCCGCCGGGCCCTCGTCAGCTGCCGAAGAAGACCTCGGCCTCGGCGTACCGCTCCAGCGGCACGGTCTTCAGCTCGCGGGTGGCCTCGGCCAGCGGCACCCGGACGATGTCGGTGCTCTGCATGGCGACCATCTTGCCCCAGTCGCCCTCGTGCACCGCGTCGATGGCCTGCAGGCCCAGGCGGGTGGCGAGCACCCGGTCGAAGGCGGTCGGGGTGCCACCGCGCTGGATGTGGCCCAGCACCACGGTGCGGGCCTCCTTGCCGGTCTTGGCCTCCAGCTGCTCGGCCAGCCACTGGCCGATGCCGCCGAGGCGGACGTGGCCGAACGAGTCCAGCTCCTGGTTGGCCAGGACCATCTGGCCGTCCAGCGGCTGGGCGCCCTCGGCGACCACGACGATCGGGGCGTACTGGTGCTGGAAACGCTTCTCGACGTAGCCGGCCACCTGGTCGACGTCGAACTGCCGCTCGGGCAGCAGGATCACGTTGGCGCCACCGGCCAGGCCGGCGTGCAGGGCGATCCAGCCGGCGTGCCGGCCCATCACCTCGACGACCAGGGTGCGGTGGTGGCTCTCCGCGGTGGTGTGCAGCCGGTCGATGGCCTCCATCGCGATGTTGACCGCGGTGTCGAAGCCGAACGTGTAGTCGGTGGCGCCCAGGTCGTTGTCGATGGTCTTCGGCACGCCGACCACGTGCACGCCCAGCTCGTAGAGCTTGGTGGCCACGCCGAGGGTGTCCTCGCCGCCGATCGCGATCAACGCGTCCACGCCCTGCTCGGCGAGATTGTCCTTGATCCGCTCGACGCCGTTCTCGATCTTGAACGGGTTGGTCCGGGACGAGCCGAGGATGGTGCCGCCGCGGGGCAGGATGCCGCGGACGTCGGCGATGTCCAGGGGCCGGGACAGGCCCTCCAGCGGGCCCTTCCAGCCGTCCCGGAAGCCCACGAACTCGTGACCGTAGGTGGCGACGCCCTTGCGGACCACCGCCCGGATGACCGCGTTGAGACCCGGGCAGTCGCCGCCGCCGGTGAGCACGCCGATACGCATGATCCGCTCATCCTCCTGGAGCATCAGGTAAAGCCCGATTAAGCCCCAGGATATGTGTCAGATCAGACCATCGGCGCCGTTGCCGGCCCGGGGCGGGCCGTCACTGCGCACTGTAGTCGGCCTGCCCGAACACCGACAGCGCGCCCCACGGGGCGACCCGCCACCGGCAGGCGGTCAGTAGGTCACCGCATGGTTCTCGCCGGCCTCCGGCGGCCGGCCGGTCACCGCGGCCCTGGCGAAGCCGAGCAGGTTGACCATGGTGCTGCTGGGCGAGTCCCAGTACTCGGCGGAGCTGGCGTGCACCTTGATCAGCGTGAGGCCGGGGGTGTCCAGCCCGTCCGGGAACCAGCCCTTGAGCAGCGGGTTCCACAGCCGCTCGGCGCGGGCCCGATCGAACCCCTCGGTGGCGGTGCCGGAGACCGACACCCAGGCGTTGTGCCTCTGGTCGGAGAAGGCGACGTTGACCTCCGGGTTCACCCGGATCTGGCGGACCTTGCCCGAGTCGGCGTGGGCGAAGAACCACAGGTCGCCGTCGAACTCGGCCTCCTGGAGCCCCATCGGACGGCTCACCTGCCGCCCGTCCAGGGCGATCGTGGTGAGCATGCAGATCCGCGCGGCCCGAACCAGCTCGGTGACCCGGGCACGGGCCTCGGCCGCGCTGGTCGGCTCGTTGCTCATGGCACTCTCCCTCGGCTCGACTCGTCCAACCGGTGCCCCGGCTCGTCGAACCGGTGCCCCGGACAGAACCGGTCAAACCTCCGGTGCCACGACCGCGCCGGCGACCGCCGCTCAGCGGGCCGTCATCGCCCGCCAGCGGGCCAGGTTGTGCCGGGCGTCGACCAGGGCGTCGTGCCGGGCCGCGTCCGCGTCCGGCAGGGTCGGCCGGCCCCGGTCGTCCCACAGCTGCCGCAACTCCTTGGTGAACCGGGGGATCTCCCGGGGCAGCGCCGGCATCGCACCCCAGAGCTGCGCGAGCACCACGTGGTCGTAGGCGGCGTACCAGGCCCACAGCTCCATCTGCTCCCCCGGCCGGTCCCGGATCGGCTCGATGAGGAAGTCGTACAGGTCGTCGCGGATACGCTCCCGCGAGCGCCAGGCCCGGTCCGCCGGCGAGGGCAGCTTGTCCAGCACGTTGCGCCGGACCCAGGGCACGGCACGGGAGTCGTCGAACTCGGTGGAGACCGCGTAGAACTCGCGGCCGTACTCGTCGACGACACCGATCGAGACGAGGTCGACGAGCCGGCCGTCCTCGATGAACTCGCAGTCGTAGAAGTAGCGGTAGACCATTCCGGCCATCCTCGCCCACCGCCGGCCGGCGGTGGGCGGCGGGGGGCCCGCGGGCGGCGGGCCCCGGCCGGCGGGTGACCCGCGCCACCGGCCCGGATCAGCACCTCAGGACGCGGTACGCCGCAGCTCGCGACGGTCACGGAAGTGCTTCGAGGGGTGTACAGCAAGCGACCGGACCGTCATGATCTGATGTGTACCGCTACCGGACGCCTAACCGGTGTCAGTTCACCATGTCGGGGCCAACAGGTTCGCCCGGTGAGCGAGTTGTGGTCCTTGACCGGGGAGGGGTTGGGCCGTGGAGGTTCGCCTGCCGGAGCCGGGTGACGCGCTCACGGGTGTCGAGATGTTCGCCGGGCTGGAGCCCGAGGTGCGGCAGCGTGTCATCGCCGCCGCCGTCCCGCGCACCTACCGCAAGGGTCAGCTGCTCTTCGTGGAGAACGACCCGGGCGAGTCGCTGATCGTGCTGCGCAGGGGCGCGGTGGCGGTCTTCCGCACCGCGCCGACCGGCGAGCGGGCCGTGCTGTCGGTGATCCGTCCGCCGGACGTGCTCGGCGAGGTCTCCCTGCTCGACGCCTCCACCCGGTCCGCCTCCGCCGAGGCCATTGAGGACTGCGCGGCGCTCGCGCTCTCCCGGGGGGCGTTCATGGAGCTGGTGCACTCCAACCCGCGCATCCTGGACGCGGTGATGCGCTCGCTGGGTGCGCTGATCCGCCGGCTCACCGAGCAGAACGCCGACCACGTCTTCCTCGACCTGCCCGGTCGGGTGGCCAAGACGCTGGTCCGGCTCGCTGGCGAGAGTCAGGCTCCGATGATCACGATCGAGCTCAACCAGAGCCAGCTGGCCGAGATGGCCGGCGGCTCCCGGCAGAGCGTCAATCAGGCGATCGGCTCGTTCGCCAGTCGTGGCTGGCTGCGTACCGAGGGGCGGCGGATCGTGGTGACCGACGTCGCCGCGCTGCGCCGACGCGCCGGCATGAACGACCGCTGACCCGCCGGCGCGGGCAGCGCACCGAAGCGGACACGACGCGGCCGGGTCACCCGTTGGCGACCCGGCCGCGTCGTCGCGTCACCGGCGCTGAGTCAGACCCCGGAGCTGCCCGGCCCGGCCCACTTGTCCGGACCCTTGCCGTCACCGTCCGAGCCGTGGGACTGCTCGATGACGATGCCCTCGGCCTGGAGGGTGGCGAGCGTGGCGGCGTCGACGTCCACCGAGTCACCCGCGGAGTGGCTGACCCCGTTGCCGTCGGTCCAGTCGCTCTCCAGCTTGACGTACACCATTGACCTGTCCCCCTCTGGTCGCTGATCGACATGTGGCCGCCTGAATCTAGTCCGTCGAGCCGCTTGTGGACTGTCCACAAGCCAACAGGCCGGTACCTGACAGCGGCGCCGGCGGTGATACTTCCTCTGACGCGACGCCGTGGGGGGCGTCCGGTTCGCCAGTGGAGGGTGTCATCGCCGCGCAGTGTGGGCGCTGTGGACGCACGGCCGCCGAGGGTGACCGCTTCTGCGGTGGCTGCGGCGCCGAGCTGGGCGCGGTCTGCCCGCACTGCCTGCGTCCGCTCGCGTCGGACGTCACGTTCTGCACCTCGTGCGGGTCGCCACGGCCGGGCACGGACCGGCCGGCCGCGGTCAGCCCGCAGGAGGACCGCCGCCGGGTGAGCGTGCTCTTCGTCGACCTGATCGACTTCACCCCGTACGTGGAGCGGGCCGACCCGGAGCAGGTCCGTGGCATGCAGACGGGCTTCTTCTCCGCGGCCCGCCGGGTGGTGGGCCAGTACGGCGGCGTGGTGGAGAAGTACATCGGTGACGCCGTGATGGCGCTCTTCGGCGCCCCGATCGCCACCGAGACCGACGCGTTGCGCTGCGTACGGGCCGGGCTCGAGCTGCAACGGGTGCTCACCCGGTTCGCCCCGACCGGCAGCACCGAGCTGCGGTTCCGGGTCGGGGTGGCCACCGGTGAGGCGCTGGTCGACGTGGCCGCCGCCCGTGACGGCGGGCAGGCGATCGTGGCCGGCGACGTGGTGAACACCGCCTCCCGGATGCAGTCGGTCGCGCCGCCGGGCGGGGTGCTGGTCTGCGGCAACACGCACGCGCTGACCAAGGACGCGATCCGCTACGAGGAGCAGCCCCCGGTCACCCTGCGCGGCCGGTCCTCGCCGACCGAGGTGTGGCTCGCCCTGTCGCCGATGCGCCGCCAGCCCACCGACCGGGAGCCGGACACCACGCCGCTGGTCGACCGGGAACACGAGCTGGGCATGCTGGTCAACGCGCTGCACCGGTCGCTGCGCGACCGGCTTCCGCAGGTGGTCACCATCTTCGGTCGGGCCGGCATCGGCAAGAGCCGGCTGCTGCGGGAGCTGTACCGGCACACCGGTCGGCTCGTGGACGAGCCGCTGACCTGGCGCACCGGGCGCTGCCCGCCGTTCGGGGAGAACGTCACGTTCGCCGCGCTCGCCGACATCGTCAAGTCCGAGGCGGGCATCCTGGACACCGACCCGGCCGGCAGCGCGGCGCAGCGGTTGACGGCCGCGGTCGGCGAGCTGATCGGCCCGGGCGAACGCGACCGGGTGGTGGACGCGCTGCGCCCGCTGGTCGGGTTGCCCGGCACGCCGCTGCCCGCCGAGGAGGCGGAGTCGGCGTGGCGGCGTTTCCTGCTGGCGCTGGCCGCCCGCCGCCCGACCGTGCTGGTCTTCGAGGATCTGCACTGGGCCGACGACGCGATGCTGCGCTTCGTGGAGCTGCTCGGCGCGGCGGCCCGTGAGGTGCCGCTGCTGCTGCTCTGCACCGCCCGCCCGGAGCTGGTCGACCGGGACCCGAGCTGGGCCGGCACCATCACCGGTTCGGTGACGATCACCCTGCCGCCGCTGCGGGACACCGGGATCGCCGCGCTGTACGCGCACCTGTTCGGCCAGGCGGCGTTCTCCGCCGACATGTTGAGCCCGCTGATCGAGGTGGCCGGCGGCAACCCGCTCTACGCCCACGAGTACGTCCGGATGCTCATCGAGCAGGGCGCGCTGCGCCAGTCCGGGCGGGGCTGGTCGCTGGACAAGCAGCTCGAGCTGACCATGCCGGAGAGCGTGCACGCGGTGATCGCCAACCGGGTGGACCTGCTGGACGCCAAGGACCGCGCGGTGCTGCTGGCCGCCTCGGTGGTCGGGGTGCAGTTCTGGCCCGGCGCGGTGGCCGCCGCGCTGGGGCAGCAGGTCGAGTCGGTCGAGCGTTCGCTGCGCCGGCTGGAGCAGCGCGACTTCGTGCACGAGCAGGCGGCGTCGACGATGGCCGGGCAGGCGGAGTTCCGGTTCCGGCACGTGCTGGTGCGCGATGTCTGCTACCAGCGGCTGCCGCGCACCGAACGGGTGGCCCGGCACGAGCGGGCCGCGGACTGGCTCGACGCGCTGTCCCACAGCCGTGACACGGATCTGGCCGAGGTGCTCGCCCACCACCGCTGGGCGGCCCACGAGATCGCGCGTTCGCTCGGCATGCAGGTCCGGCGGTACGCGGGGCCGGCGCGACAGGCGCTGCACCGGGCGGCCCGCCGGGCGTACGCGCTGCACGGGCTGGACGCGGCGGCCAGCCACGCGGGCCGGGCGCTCGGCCTGGCCGACGACAGCGACCCGGTGGGCCGGCTCCAGCTGGAGCTGCTGAGCACCGAGATCTCGTTCTACCGGGACGGCAACGCGTTCCTCTCCGGCGGAGGGGCGGAGCAGGTCCACGCGCTCGCCGACCGGCTGCTGGCGCACGACGACGACGCCTGTGCGGCCCGGGCGTGGACCCTGCTCGGCCAGGCTGCCTGGCTGCGCGCCGACCGCAGCGACGCGCTGGCCTGCCTGGACCGCGCGGTGCAGCTGTTCGAGCCACTTCCGGACAGCCCGCAGAAGGCGGACGCGTACGCCGAGCTGGGCCGGTTGCACATGCTCAACTACGAGCGGGATCCGGCCGTGGCGGCGGCGGACACCGCTGCGGAGATCGCCGAGCGGCTGGGCCTGACCGAGACCCGCACCAACGCCCGGATCACCGCGGCCACCGCCCGCTACCAGTCCGGCGACCGGGTCGGCCTGGACGAGCTGCACGCGATCGTCGAGTTCAGCCGGGCCGGTCAGCTGCTCGCGCTGCCCCGGGCCACCCAGAACCTCGCGTGGGCGATCCGGGAGGAGGGCGACTGGCTGCGTTCGGACGCCCTGCTCTCGGCCGCGCCGGCCCGGACCGCCAGCGGCCATACGCTGACCACCAGCTACTCGGCGGAGGCGATGCGCGCCTGGTTCGACGGCGACTTCGGTCGGCTGCTCGCCGCGGCGGAGGCGTTCGTGGACACCCCGACCGGCAGCTGGGACATGCAGGTGCGGGGGTTGCGCTGCTGCCTGCTGGTGCTGCGCGACGACGACGACCCGGACGACGTGGCCGACGCGTTGGACACCGCGCGGCGCAGCGGCTTCCACCGGCTGCTCTGGACGATGCTGAGCATGGCCGCGCTGTGCCGGGCGCTGCAGGGCCGCGACGCCGAGGCGGCGGCGCTGATCGACGAGCTGGGTAGTTCCTGGTCGGCGGTGCCGGCGCTGGCGAGCGGGGAGTGGATCGCCGCCGCCGCGTACGCCGCCGCGCTGGCCGGCCGGGACGCCGCGGTGCGGGTCCGGGCGATGCTGGACCGGGTCGGCCATCGGACGCCCTGGTCGGAGGCGGCGCTGCGGACCGTGACGGCGGCCCTGGCCGCGGCCGACGGCGACCACCGGCGCTCGGCCGCGCTGCACCTGGCCGCCGCCGAGACCTACGGCCGGATCCCGGACGTCAGCGACCGGGTGCTGGCGCTGGCTTTCGCGGCGGCGGAGTTCACCCGCGCCGGCGACCCGGCCGCCGCCCGGGTGCCGCGCGCCGAGGTGCGCACCTTCGCGTTGCGCAACGACGCCCCCGGGCTGCTCGCGCTGGCCGGCCGGCCGATCGCCCCGACCGGGCCGGCGGTCGCCTGTTGAGCCGGGCTCAGGCGGCGACCGGCGTGGGCACGGGTGGGGGCTCCTTGAGCTTCTGCGCGTAGATGTCGACGTACTCCCGGCCGGAGAGCTCCATCAACTCGTACATGATCTCGTCGGTGACGGCGCGTTCCACGAACCGGTCACCGGCAAGCCCGGCGTAGCGGGAGAAGTCCAGCGGAGCCCCGAAGCGGATCTTCACCCGGGCGACCTTGGGGATGAGCTTGCCCGGCGGTTGGATCTCGTCGGCGTTGAGCATCACCACCGGCACCACCGGCGCCCCGCTCTCCAGCGCGAGTCGGGCCACCCCGGTCTTGCCCCGGTAGAGCCGCCCGTCCGGGGAGCGGGTCCCCTCCGGGTAGATGCCGGCCACTCCCCCGGCACGCAGCACCTGCAACTGGGTGTCCAGCGCGGCGCGGGCCGCCCGGCCGCCGGAGCGGTCGACCGGGATGGTGCCGGTGCCGACGAAGAACATCCTGGTCAGCCAACCCTTGATCCCCTTGCCGGTGAAGTACTCGGCCTTGGCCACGAAGGTGACCTTCCTCGAGGTGATCAGCGGTGTGAAGATCGAGTCGGAGAAGGAGAGGTGATTGCTGGCCAGGATCACCGGACCGGTCGCCGGCACGTTGTGCAGGCCCTCCACCTGCGGGCGGAAGATCAGCTTGAGCAGCGGACCGAGGATGACGTACTTCAACAGCCAGTACAGCACCGGCGTCCTTTCGCGTGGTGTGCCCGCGACAGCACGCCCAAGCCGGGCAGCGCCGCCGTCGCCGACGAGCCTACGAAGCGTGCGCTCTCCCCACAACGGACGAAAGCACGGGGGCCGCCCCGATCGTTGGCAGGTCGACAACGCGGCTCTCGGCGTGTCGAATCGCACCGGCGTCAACGATCATGCAGGCACCGCGCCCCGAAGGAACCCCTTTGGCACTTGTTGCGCAAGAACGGACAAAGGGGCACGGCCGCCACCAGCAGCGGGGACGCTGACTTTGGAAGACGCGACACAACGCACTCCCGGAACCGGGCCCTGACGTGTCACGATTCAGAGCACGGCGTGCGGACGGGCGTCGAGGGGGCTGGGCGGCCGCGCCGGAAGGCGCGTTGAGGAGGATGTCCGGGTGTCAGCGGGTGGGGCCCGCCGGGGACGGCGGGACAACGGGCTCGACGCGAACGAGTATGCCGTCGTCGGCGACGTCGATCCGCGCGTCGGCGAGCACCTGCTCGACGTGCTGGCCGCCGGCGGGATCGCCGCCTACCTGCAACCCTCCGCGGACCTCAACCCGGTCACCCGCACCACCACCGTCCCGGCCCGCCCGGTCGACCGGCTCTACGTCGACCGTTCGCACCTGACCACCGCGCGGGACTACCTCACCCAGCTCGCCGACGAGACCGCCCCCGAGCAGCCACCGGCCCGCGACGAGCCGGACATCGACGCCGAGTGGGCCCGGATCGTCGCCGGCTTCCACACCACCTCGGCGGCCGGCGAGCACCCCTGGCCGGCCGCGGAGGACGTGGACGCTCGGGAGGACCGGGACGAGCCGGCCGCCGGTCCACTGGCCCGCTCCGGCGCGGACGACGCCGGGCCGACCGCCACCGACGTCCGTCGGCTGCCGTCCGCCACCGACATCTCCGGAATCTCGATCGGGCGCGGCACCCGGCCGGACGAGCCGTCGCTGCTGGACGGGTTGGACACCTTCGGCGCCGACCTGCCCGACGACGACGAGGAGGAAGAGGGCTACACCCCGCCCCCGCCGCCGCCGCTGCCCCGGCTCTCCAAGTACGCGGTGGTCGGCGCGCTCGCCGTCATCGTCGGGTTCGTGCTCTTCCTCTTCCCGGCCCTGCTGCCGGTGGACCGCTCGGCGGTCACCCTGTTCGGGTTCACCGGCATCCTGGCCGGGTTCGTCACGCTGATCTGGCGGCTGCGCCCCGGCGACGATGACGATCGCGACCCGGACGACGGCGCCGTCGTCTGACCCCGTCACGCCGCCGCCGACCGCATCCCGGGACGACACCGGCCCGCCCGGGTCGTAACAGTGGTGTAACTTACTGTCAGTAGGAATACCGCCGTACGTCACTTCCCCGACTGACCGACCGGTTTTCCCTTGCTCGCGGCGGTCAGTCCTCTGCTGATCGGAATGCCCGAGATGCGACAGAGTTCCCTCGTGGTGGTGGCCAACCGCCTCCCCATCGACGACAGTGTGGCGCCCGACGGGGCCTGCGAATGGCGGCGCAGCCCAGGTGGGCTGGTCAGCGCGCTGCACCCCCTGTTGCGGCACACCCCGGCGACGTGGGTCGGCTGGGCCGGCGGCACCGGGCCCGCCCCCGCACTGCCGGACGTGGACGGCGTCCGGATGCACAGCGTCCCGCTCAGCCGCGAAGACCTGCGCGACCACTACGAGGGGTTCGCCAACGCCACCCTCTGGCCGCTCTACCACGACGCCGTCGAGCAGCCGCAGCACCACCGCCGGTGGTGGGAGGCGTACCAGCGGGTCAACCAGCGCTTCGCCGAGGCGACCGCCGAGGTGGCCGAGCCGGGCGGGGTGGTCTGGGTGCAGGATTACCACCTGCACCTGGTCCCCGGCCTGCTCCGCGCGCTCCGGCCGGACCTGCGCATCGGGTTCTTCCTGCACGTGCCGTTCCCGCCGCCGGAGCTGTTCATGCAGTTGCCCCGTCGGGCCGAGCTGCTACGCGGCATGCTCGGCGCCGACCTGGTCGGCTTCCAGCGAGCCCAGGCGGCGCACAACTTCGCCCAGCTGGTGACCAAGGTGCTGGAGCTGCCGGCCACCGACCGGCGGATCGGGATCGACGACCGGGTGGTGCGCATCGGCGCGTTCCCGGTCTCCATCGACACCGCCGAGATGGCCGCGCTCGCCGCCCGCCCCGAGGTGGCCGCCCGGGCCCGCCGTCTGCGGCAGGACCTCGGCGACCCCCGGCAGGTCATCCTCAGCGTGGACCGGATGGACTACACCAAGGGCATCGAGCAGCGGCTCAAGGCGTACAGCGAACTGCTCGCCAGCGGCGACGTCAAGGTCCGCGACACGGTGCTGGTGCAGGTCGCGATGCCGAGCCGGGAACGCGTCGGCCAGTACCAGATCCTGCGCGAGCGGATCGAGCGCGAGGTCGGCCGGATCAACGGCGAGTTCGGCCGGGTCGGCGAGCCGGCCATCCACTACCTCACCCAGCCCTTCGACCGGGCCGAGCTGGCCGCGCTCTACCGGGTCGCCGACGTGATGGCGGTGACCCCGCTGCGGGACGGGATGAACCTGGTCGCCAAGGAGTACGTCGCCGCCCGGGTGGACGACGCGGGGGCGTTGCTGCTCAGCGAGTTCGCCGGCACCGCAGCCGAGCTGTCCCAGGCGTACCTGGTCAACCCGCACGACCTGGAGGGGCTCAAGCAGGGGCTGCGCGCGGCGCTGCGCGCCAGCCCGGCCGACGTCACGGCACGGATGCGGGCCATGCGCGCCTACCTGCACCAGCACGACATCCGGGCCTGGGCCCGCTCCTACCTGAGCGCGCTGGACGACAGGGGCGCCCTGGTCAGCAGCCTGACCAGCACCGACGGCACCCCGGACGGCACCGGCCGGATGCCGGCACCGGCGCCCCGGGCCGCCCCGGCCGGCAGCCCCGCCACGCGGCACGCCGGCGGCTGACCGGCACGACGCCGTACGGGACGCGGTCGCGGACGCTCAGTGCGCCGCCGGCTCCTTCTCCAACCAGTCCAGGATCGCGTCGATCGGCTCCGCCCAACGCGCGTCCAGCATCAGGTCGTGACCCATCCCGGGAAAGAGCAGCGGGGCCGAGCCGTACCGGCGGGCCACCCGGTTCAACGTCGACGTCGGCACCACCCGGTCGTCCGGGCTGCCCAGCACCAGCACCGGTGGCGCGCCCACGGCCGGCTCGGCCTCCGGCTCGCCCAGCAGCGCCCACTGCGCCCGCCGGCCGGCCCGACCGAGCCGGGCGACGTGACGCCGGGCCTCCGCGTCGGGCAGGTCGCGGCTGAACAACTGGTTGCGGCTGAGCCGCAAGGGCCCACCGAACACCGCCGGCAACGTGCCGGACGGATTACGGCGCAACGCCGCGCCGAACACACCCCAGCCGCCGAAGACCGGCGCCACCAGAACGGCACTCCGCGCCGGGTAGCGGGCCAACGCGTGCGCCACCACCAGCGCCCCGGCGCCGTGCCCCACCAGCACCGCCTGGCGCGGCAGGCCCGCGGCCACCTGGACCACGTCGTGGGCGTACGCCCGCAGCGTCGCCTCCGGCGCCGGCTCGCTGCCGCCGTGCCCGCGCAGGCTCATCGCGTACGCCGGGAACCCCCGCGACGCCGCGTGCCCCAACCAGTGCTCGGCGAACGCCCACGCGCCGTGCCCGAACCCGGGGACGAACAGCAGCGGCGGGCGCCCCTCCTCCAACTCGGGGGTGGCGCTGAGCACCTCCCGCCGGGCCGGCCGGACCGGGCGGGACCACTCCCGCCCCCGCATGATCCGCAGCTCACTCCTCGCGCTCACCGGGCCGACCTTTCGTTCGCGACTGCCGGGCTCGCAAGCTCACTCCTCGCGCTCACTTGCCCTCCAGGTCGTGCAGGGCGCGCTGGACGGCGCGCAGGTAGTCGGCGTGACCGACCTCGAACCAGTGCCGGCTGCTCTCCTTGACCTGCGCGGAGTAGCGCTCCCCGGCCCGGTCCCGCACCCGCTGCGCGAAGGCCGCGGCACGCTCCGGGCGGTCCCGGCGGGCCTGCAGCAGCCGGGCGAAGAGCACCGTCTGCCAGTGCGACAGGGTGAACAGGCCGGAGTCCGGCTGCACCAGGCCCGCCACCGCCAGCGTCGGGTGCCCCGGGGTGAAGGCGTTGAGCCACAGCGTGGGCCGGCCGACGCCGGCGCTGTCGCCGAACACCGACGCGTCGAGGAACTCGAAGCGCGGCAGGTATCCGGTCGCGAAGATGACCAGCTCGGGATCGATCTCGCGGCCGTCGGTCAGCTCCACCGCGTACGGGTGGAACCGGGCGACGTCGGGCACCGGGCCGATCGCGCCGTGGCCCACGTAGTAGACGAGCTGGCTGTTCGCGATCGGGTGCGTCTCGTACACCCGGTGGTCGGGCCTGGGCAGGCCGAAGCGGGTCAGGTTGCCGACGGTCAGCCGCAGCGTCCAGTGGTAGAGCCACTGGCGCACCCGCAGCGGCACGCGCAATGCCAACAGAGCGTCGTTGACCTGGTCCGCGGGGCGGCCGAGCACGTACTTCGGCGCGTACCAGTAGCCACGCCGGGTGGAGTGCCAGCACCGCGACGCCTGCTGGGCGGCCTCCACGGCGATGTCGCAGCCGGTGTTGCCGGCGCCGACCACCAGCACCCGCTTGCCCCGCAGCTGCGCCGGGTCCTTGTAGGACGAGGCGTGCATGATCTCGCCGCGGAACTGCTCCAGCCCCTCGTAGCGGGGCAGCTTGGGCGACCAGTTGTGGCCGTTGGCGACCACCACGGCGGCGTACTGGGAGGTGCGCTCCGGCCCGTACCCGCCGGTGGAGCGGGTGGTCACGTCCCAACGCTCCCCCGCGGCCGGCTCGACCCGGATCACCTCGGTGCCGAACCAGATGTGCGAGCGCAGGTCGAAGTGGTCGGCGTACCGCTCGAAGTACGAGAGCAGCTGACTGTGGTGCGGGTAGTCCGGCCAGGAGTCCGGCATCGGGAAGTCGGGGAACTGGGTGAACGGCTTCGACGAGATCAGGTGGGTGCTGGCGTACACCGGGCTCCGGTCGTGCCGCCAGTTCCAGGCGCCACCGATGCCGGTCTCCCGCTCGTAGCAGTCCACGCCGAACCCGTGCTCGCGCAGGTTCTTGATGGCCGTCAGGCCGCTGGCCCCGGCCCCGATGACGCAGACCGTGTCGCCCCGGTCGGAGACCGGGCGGCCGTCGCGGCTCAGCGCGGACGGGGTCGCCTCCGGGTCGGGCCGGCCGTGGTCGGTGGAGGTGGACACCGGGACATCTCCTTTTGTGCGGCACGCGTGCCGGTCGCCGCGAAATCCTCTCCACATCGGAGCCGGATGTCCAGCCCCGGCGCGGACGGATCGGCGGTCGCGCCGGTCGGGGGTCAGCCGGTGGTGGGCAGCAGCAGGTCGACCAGGACCGGGAAGTGGTCGCTGGCCCGCCGGGTCTGCGGGGTGTCCACCACGTCGTAATCGACCACGGTGATCCGCGGGTCGACGAAGAGCGCGTCGATACGCCGGCGCGGGTCGGCGCAGGAGTAGGTGAGCCGGTCCGCCCGGTCGACCGCGGCGTCGGTCAGCCCGCGCGCCACGGTGGCCCAGGCCGGCCCGTCCGGGCCCTCGTTGAGGTCCGCCCCGGCCACCACCGGGCTGCTCGCCGCGTCCAGGCCGCGCTTGACCTCGGCGGCCTGCGCGGGACGCTCGGCCGGATCGGTGGACAGGTGCGATCCGGCGAGGGTGAACCGGGCGTCCCCGACACGGCAGTCGGCGTACGCGGCGCCGCGCAGGTGCCGGCCGGGGGTGAGCGGGAAGCGCTGGCAGCGGGTGCCCCGTACCTGGACCCGCAAGCTGGTCAGCAGCAGGTTGCCCAGCGCGGGCAGCCCACCGGCGGCCACCACCAGGCCGAACGACTCGGCCAGCGCGGCGGACTTCTGCCGCCACCGGAACCGGCGCGGCCCCTCCTGCACGATCACCACGTCCGGCGTCACGGCCCGGACCACCGCCGCCAGCGCGGCCGTGTCGTCGCGCTGGCTGTGGATGTTGTACGACACCACCCGCAGCGGTACGCCGCCAGCCTGACCCATCCCGGCTCGCCTCAGATCCGCCGGGCCAGGTCGGCGGCGCCGATCACCCCGGCGCTGTTGCCCAGCTCGGCGGGGAGCACCTCGGCCACCGGCAGGCGCCCCCGCTGGGCGAGCGCGTCGAGGTACGAGCGGCGCGCCGGGCCGAGCAGCAGGTCACCGGCGTCGATCACGCCGCCCCCGACCACCAGGGTCTGCGGGTCGAGGATCTGCGCCATGTCGGCGAGGCTGGTGCCCAGCCACCGGCCGATCTGCGCGAACGCCTCGGTGGAGACCGGGTCGCCGCCCTGCGCGGCGGCGCTCACCATGTGGCCGGTGATCGCCTCGGTCTCCCCGCCGGCCAGCTCCAGCAGCGCGGTGGCCCGGTGCGGCTCCTGCCGGGCACCGGCCCGGGCGAAACGAACCAGGGCGCTGCCGCTGGCGTACTGCTCGATGCAGCCCAGCCGCCCGCAGCCGCACTGGTGCCCGTCCGGCACGGCCAGCATGTGGCCCAGCTCCGCGGCGACGCCGTGCGCGCCACGCAGCAGCTCACCGCCGAGCACGATGCCGCCGCCGACGCCGGTGCCGATGGTGAACATGACCATGGAGTCGTCGGCGTCCCGGGCCGCCCCGTAGCGGAACTCGGCCCAGGCGGCCACGTTGGCGTCGTTCTCCACGATCACCGGCAGCCCGACCGCCGCGCCGACGTACTCGCGCAGTGGCTCGTCCCGCCAGGCCAGGTTGGGCGCGAAGAGCACGGTCGAGCGGTGGGCGTCGATCCAGCCGGCCGCGCCGATGCCGACCGCCTCGATCGTCCGCCCGGCAGCCAGCTCACCGACCAGGTCGATAATGACGTCGCGGGTCTTGGCGACGTCATCGGCGGGAGTGTCCCGTCGGGTCTGCACGAGGACCGTGCCGGTGTCGTCCACGACACCGCCGGCCACCTTCGTGCCACCGACGTCGACTCCGATGGTCAGCGTCACCGCTGCCGCTCCCCTCTGCTGTGCTGTCCGGCCCGCGCGCCGGCGACACGCCGGCCCGGGTCGGGATGTCCCGCACTCAGGCGACGTCGCCCGGTGCGACCGCGCCGGTGTCGTCGGGCACCCGCGACGCGGGCACCACGGGTGGGTCGGTCGGCGCCGGTGCGGCCACCGTCCCGGCCTCGTCGACGGGTGGTGCGGTGGCCGGGGCGGGTGGGTCCGCCGTCCGGGTGGCGACCGACCAGACGTCCCGCTCCGGCGCCGGCTGAGAATCATGCCCGGTACGGGTGGCATCGCGCCACACGTGGTCGTCGCCAGCCCCGGTGGACCGGTCGGCCGGCGTGGGCTCCGGGACGTCGGCGCCGGCGGCCGGAGCGGGCGCGGGTCGGGACGGGGTGGGGGGCGCCGACGGGTTGGCCGCAGGCGGCTCCGCCGGGGCGAACGCTCGGAGCAGGCTGGCCACGCCGGCCGCGAGGTCACCGGCGCCGGTGGCCAGCCGCTCGGCGAATTCCGGACTCGGGTCGCGCAACGCGGCGATGCCCCGACAGACCGGGCAGACGCAGCATTCGGCGGAACCGGTGGCGAAACCACCACCGCTGCCGGAGTGCCCGCCGGGGGCGGCACTGTGACCGAGGACACCGGCCAGCATCCCGCCCAGCGGGCCCCACGCGCCGCCCGCCGAGCCGGCGGAGGCCAGCCGCGCACCCGCGAGCAGGGTGGCGACCAGCCGCTCCGCCTCTTCCCGGGCCGAACCCGGATCCGTTCCGCCCATGGTCGGCTCCTCTACCGTGCCGCCGTACGCGTCACTGCGCCGCACCGGGTGCTTCTACCCGGTGCTTGAGCTGCTTCAACGCGGTATCCATGATCATCTTCTCGGCCTTGCGCCGAAACATGCCGAGCATCCCCACGGAGAGTTCGACCTCCAGGGTGTAGGTCACCGTGGTGCCGCCGTCCGGGTTGCCCACCAGGTCGTACGAACCGCGCTGGCTCTTCTGCATCTTCGAGGGCGCGACCAGGTGCCACTCGATCCGGGACAGGTCCTCGGCGTACTCGTAGGCGAGCACGTACTCGTCGGCCATCACCCCGGCGTCGATGGTGAAGCGCACCTGGCTGGCGTAGCCGTCCTCGTACTCCTCGATGACCTCGGCGCGGCGCACCGCCTCGGTCCACTCCGGGTAGCGCGCGAAGTCGCAGATGACCGCCGTCACCCGATCCGGTGACGCGCCGATGATGATCGACTGGGTGGAGGAGTCCGCCATGGGGGGAGGCTACCCGGCGGACACCGCCCACGCGCCACGCCGCCCCGCCGCGCCCGGCGGCGGGGCCGGGCACCCCCACCCGGCGCCGTGGGCCAACCACCACGAAATCCCACCGACCATCCTGCTTGTCCCACCCGACCCAGCCGCCGGGTAGGTTTCGACCAGAGCCGACGCCCACGGCGGCCGGCCCGGCCAGTGCGAGCACGAAGGAGTGCAGGTGCGCGAGTTCTCCGTTCCGCCGATCGTCACCGTTGGCGACGCGGCCAACCTCACCGATCCGGTCTGGGACAACGCCGAGGCCGCGCCGAACGCCGTGCAGTTCGCCCGTCGCACCCGGGCCGCCGACGGCACCGGCACCGCCTGGGCGGAGGTGACCTGCCGGCAGTTCCGCGACGAGGTGGCGGCGGTTGCCCGCGGGCTGATCGCCGCCGGCATCCAGCCGGGTGTCCGGGTCGCGCTGATGAGCCGCACCCGCTACGAGTGGACGCTGCTGGACTACGCCATCTGGACGGCCGGGGCGGTCACCGTGCCGATCTACGAGACCTCCAGTTCCGAGCAGGCCGCCTGGATCCTCGCCGACTCCGGCGCGGTCGCCGTCGTGGTGGAGACCGACGCGCACGCCAGCCTGGTCGCCGACGTCCGGGACCGGCTGCCCGAGCTGGAGCACGTCTGGCAGATCGACCGTGGCGGGGTCGACGAGCTGGTCACGACCGGCACTGCGGTCGAGCCGGCCGAGGTGGAACTGCGCCGCAAGGCGGTCCGCGCCGACGACCTGGCCACGATCATCTACACCAGCGGCACCACCGGCCGACCCAAGGGCTGCGTGCTCACCCACCGCAACATGTACGCCGACATCGCGAACGCGGTGCCGGTGCTGCCGAACCTGTTCCACGCCGGCGCGGCCACCCTGCTCTTCCTGCCGCTGGCGCACGCCTTCGCCCGGCTGATCCAGATCGGCGTGGTGCAGGCCCGGGCCACCATGGCGCACTGCGCCGACACCAAGAACCTGGTCGCCGAGCTGCAGGAGTTCCGGCCGACCTTCGTGCTCTCCGTCCCCCGGGTGTTCGAGAAGGTCTACAACGCGGCCAAGCAGAAGGCCGAGGCCGACGGCAAGGGCGGTATCTTCGCCCGCGCCGAGCAGGTCGCCATCGCGTACAGCGAGGCGCTGGAGACCTCACGCGGGCCCGGCATGGCCCTGCGCGCCCAGCACGCGGTCTTCGACCGGCTGGTCTACCGCAAGCTGCGTGCCGCGCTCGGCGGCCGGTGCCGGGACGCCATCTCCGGGGGCGCGCCGCTCGGCGCCCGACTCGGTCACTTCTTCCGCGGCATCGGCGTGACGGTCCTCGAGGGCTACGGGCTGACCGAGACCTCGCCCGCCGCGGCGGCGAACCTGCCCACCGGCACCCGGATCGGCACCGTCGGCCGTCCGTTGCCCGGCGTGACCATCCGGATCGACGACGACGGCGAGATCCTGATCTCCGGCGACCTGATCTTCAAGGGCTACTGGCACAACGAGGCGGCGACGGCCGAGGCGCTCACCGCCGACGGCTGGTTCCGCACCGGCGACCTGGGCCAGCTCGACAACGACGGCTACCTGAGCATCACCGGCCGGAAGAAGGAGCTGATCGTGACCGCCGGCGGCAAGAACGTCGCCCCGGCGGTGCTGGAGGACCAGGTCCGGGCCCATCCCCTGATCAGCCAGTGCGTCGTGGTCGGCGACCGGCAGCCGTTCATCGCGGCGCTGGTCACCATCGACGAGGAGGCGTTGCCCGGCTGGCTGGAGTCGGCCGGGCTGCCCGCCGGCACCCGGGTCGAAGAGGTGCGCGAGCACGAGGGCCTGCGGGCGGAGATCCAGTCCGCGATCGACAGCGCCAACCGGGCCGTCTCCAAGGCCGAGGCGATCAAGGTTTTCCGGGTCCTGCCCCGCGACTTCACCGAGACCACCGGCGAGCTGACCCCGTCGCTCAAGGTCAAGCGGCAGGTTGTCCACAAGACGTACGCGGCGGAGATCGCCGATATCTACCGGGGCTGACTACCATCCGTCACGTGCCCGCATCGACATCCGCCGCACCACACCCGCATCCCCTCGCCGCGGCCGCCCGCCTGGTGATGCTGGCGCTGGTCGCCATCCTGACCCTGTTCGCCACCCGCGACGTCACCCAGCTGTGGTGGATCGCGCTGCTGGCGGTCGCCGGGCTGCCCTCGCTGCTGGCTCCTCAGCACCGGCTGATCGGGCCGCTGAGCCGGGTGGCCGAGGTGGTGGTGCTGGGGCTGGCCGCGAGCCAGGTGGCCGCGGTCGCGTCGATCGGCGGCACGGTCGACGGGCTCGGCGCCTCGGCGGTGCTGCCCTACCTGGCGGTGCCGGTGACCGTCACCGCGCTGCGCCGCCGCTTCTCCGAGGGCGCCGCGCTGCTCGCGGTCACCGCCGCGACGCTGCTGGTCGGCGGGGCGCTCACCGAGGTCGGTGGGGAGCGCCAGCTCGGCCAGCTCGGCTACCTCGCGGTCTGCGCGCAGTGGCTGATCCTGGCCGCGCTGGGGCTCTACGCCGCCGGCACGCTGCAGAAGGTGATGGCGGTACGCGGTGAGGGCAAGCCCCAGCCGTACGCCGAGGCGACCCGGCTGCTGACCCAGCTGCGCACGGTGGCCCGGCAACTGCCCGGGGCGACCCTGGACCCGGGCGGCATCTCCGAGCACCTGCTGGAGGAGTTGCGCACGGTGGCCCGGGCGGACCGGGGCGCGGTGCTGTCGGCCAGCGGTGGCGGCCGCCTCGTGGTGCTCGCCCAGGCCGGGCTTGACCGGGTGGACTGGGAGACGACGCTGGACGCGGACTCGGCGATCGCCGACGCCTGGGCCAGTCAGCAGGCCCAGACCGCCGCGCGGTCGCAGTCCCGCTCGCACCGCGGCGGCGACGTCTCCGCGTTGATCGTTCCGCTGGTCGCCGGGGTGCGCACGGTGGGGCTGGTGGTGCTGGAGGCGGACGCCGCACAGGCGTACCCGCCACCGGTGGTGTCCCGGGTGACCGCGCTGACCCGCCCGGCGGCGCTGCGGCTGGAGGCGGCGCTGCTCTTCGACGAGGTCCGCTCGCTGGCCACCAACGAGGAGCGGCAGCGGCTGGCGCGGGAGATCCACGACGGGGTGGCGCAGGAACTGGTGATGGTCGGCTACGGCATCGACAACGCCCTGGCCACCGTCTTCGACGACGCCGACGAGACCGCCGAGGCCCTGCGTACGCTGCGCGGCGAGGTGACCCGGGTGATCACCGAGTTGCGGCTGAGCCTGTTCGAGCTGCGCAGCGAGGTGGACCGGCAGGGCGGGCTGGCCGCGGCGATCGCCGAGTACGCGCGCACCGTGGGCGCCTCCGGCGGGCTGCGGGTGCACCTGTCGCTGGACGAGTCCACCGCGCGGCTGCCGGCGGCCACCGAGGCCGAGTTGCTGCGCATCGCCCAGGAGGCGGTGACCAACGCGCGCAAGCACGCCGGTGCCTCCAATCTGTGGGTCACGTGCGAGGTGGACCCCCCGTACGCGCAGATTGAAGTGTCGGATGACGGTCAGGGGATGGCTGACCAGCGCCCCGACGGGCGGTACGGCCTTGCGATCATGGCCGAGAGGGCGGAACGTATCCGGGGCCGGTTGGAGATCAGGCCCCGGCAACCGAGCGGCACAACCGTGGCGGTGGTTCTCGGCACCTCGCCCCGGCGCGATAACCTGCGCGGTAGCGCAGCAGCAGAAGGGGAGTAACCCGAGGATGACCACCAGTCCGACACCGGCCACCCGCACCAAGGTCCTCCTTGTCGACGACCACGACCTGATTCGCAAGGGCCTACGGCACGCCTTTGAGCGCGACCGTCAGTTTGAGGTCGTCGGTGAGGCCGCCACGGCGGCGGAGGGGGTACGCCAGGCCGGTGCGCTTCAGCCGGACGTGGTGATCATGGATCTCCGGCTGCCCGACGGCAGCGGCCTCGAGGCCACCCGGGCGCTGCGCAAGTCCAGCGCCTCGATGGGCATCGTCGTGCTGACCATGTACGCCGGCGACGATCAGCTCTTCGGCGCCCTGGAGGCCGGCGCGAGCGCCTTCGTGCCGAAGACCGCCCCGGCCGACGAGGTGGTGGCCGCCGCGCGGCACGCCGCCTCCTCGCCGAGCGCGTTCACCGCGGCCGATCTCGCCGAGGCGATGAAGCGCCGGCTCGCCCCGTCCGGTCCGCAGCTCTCCCCCCGGGAGGGTCAGGTGCTGCGGCTGCTCGCCGACGGGATGAGCGTGGCCGGCATCGCCAAGCAGCTGTTCGTCAGTGAGTCCACGGCCAAGACGCACATCTCCAAGCTGTACGAGAAGCTCGGTGCGGCCAACCGGGCGCAGGCGCTGATGACCGCGCTCCGGCTCGGCCTGCTCGAGGCGCCGGACGCCCCGAAGTTCTGACCTGCCCCCGCTCGTCGAGCGGGACGCCGCGGCCGAAGGTCCGCGCCAGCTCCGGCCGGCGCGGACTTTCGCGTATCGACCGACGTCGGCGGGAAGCTGGCGGCACGCTATGGTCTGGCGGGAACGTCGGGGGCACAATACCCGCGCGGGCGACGACGCCCGCGTCGTGGACTCGAGGGGTGAGCGCATGCAGCGGCCGGACTGGGCACCCGACACCATCGACATCGAGCGCCCGAGCGTCGCGCGGATGTACGACTACTACCTCGGCGGCTCGCACAACTTCGCGGCCGACCGGGCCGCGGCACAGGCGATGGTGGCCGCGGTGCCGGAGGCGCCGCTGATGGCCCAGGCCAACCGGGCGTTCCTGCGCCGGGCGGTGCACCACCTCGCCGAGGCCGGGATCCGGCAGTTCCTGGACATCGGCTCGGGCATTCCGACGGTCGGCAACGTGCATGAGATCGCCCAGCGGCTCGATCCGGAGTCACGGGTGGTCTATGTGGACGTCGACCCGGTGGCCGTGGCGCACAGCCGCGAGATCCTGGCCGGCAACGACCGCGCGGTGGTGGTGCAGGAGGACCTGCGGCGCCCGGAGAAGATCCTGACCCACCCGGACGTGCGCAAACTGCTCGACCTGGACCAGCCGGTGGCCGTGATGATCGTGGCCGTGCTGCACTTCATCTCCGACGACGACCGCCCGGCGGAGCTGCTGCGGACCCTGCGCGACGCGCTGGCCCCGGGCAGCTACCTGGTGCTGTCGCAGGCCAGCGACGACGGGCGCAGCCAGGACGAGCGGGCCGAGGCGGAGCGGGTCTACCGGCGTACCGACAACCCGCTCTGGGTCCGCAGCCGGGCCGAGTTGACCGCGCTCTTCGACGGGTTCGAGCTTCTCGACCCGGGCGTGGTCTGGGTGCCGCAGTGGCGGCCGGACAACCCGGAGAGCGCGGAGGACGCCGAGCGTGCGGTCTTCATGGGCGGCGTCGGGCGCCTCGGTGGCTGAGTCGCCCGGGGCGACCTCCTGCCCGGGCACGTTCGCCAGGGCCTGGGCCAAGGCCGTCTCCGGCACCAGCTATCTGCCGATGACCCAGGCCGAGCTCGAGACCCTGCTGCACCGGCTCACCGGGCAGCTGGCCGGCGCGCTGCTCGCCGAGCCGTTCGACCTCCGGGCCGGTTATCGGGTGGGCACCGAACTGGTCGCCGCGCACATCGCGTCCGCGGAGGGGCTGGGCCGTACCGTCGAGGTCATCCAGCTCCGGCTGGTCCGCGACCTGGGGCTGGTGGCCGAGGACGTCGAGGACCGGATGGCACGGCTGCTGGCCGCCGTGGCGACCGGCTACGCCCGCGCGCTGCGGGACCGGACGCTCGACGAGCAGGAGTCGATCCGCCGGGCCGCCATGATGGCCCGCACGCACGCCGAGCGGGCGCTGCGGGCCAGCGAGGCGCGGTTCCGGCACCAGGCCACCCACGACCCGCTCACCGGCCTGCCCAACCGGACGCTGTTCACCGAGCGGCTCACCGCCGCGCTCAATGAGCCGGGCCGGGGCGCGCGGCGGGTCGGCGTGTGCTTTCTCGACCTGGACCGGTTCAAGGTCGTCAACGACACGCTGGGGCATCAGGTCGGCGACCGGCTGTTGTCCATAGTGGCCGAGCGTTTGTGTCAGACCGCGGGCGAGCACCTGGTGGCCCGACTCGGTGGAGACGAGTTCGTCATCCTGGTAGAGAGCAGCGGCGGCACCGACGACATGGTGGCGGTGGCCGAGGCCGCACTGGCCGCCGTCCGGACACCGGCGCTGGTGGACGGGCACGAGCTTCAGGTCTCGGCGAGCATCGGCATCGTCGAGCGCCAGGTGGCCGGCGCCAACCCCGGTGACCTCATGCGGGCCGCCGACAGCACCCTGCACTGGGCGAAGTCGGCCGGCGGGGCGCGCTGGGCGCTCTACGACGCCGAGCGCAACCGACGCGAGCTGGCCCGGTACGCGCTCTCCGCGGCCATCCCGGCCGCGTTGGAGCGGGGCGAGTTCTACCTCGACTACCAGCCGCTGACCTCGCTTCGCGACGGCCGCCTGATCGGCGTGGAGGCGTTGGTCCGCTGGCGTCACCCGGAGCTGGGTGTGCTGCGGCCGGACAGCTTCATCGGGCTGGCCGAGGAGACCGGGCTGATCGTGCAACTGGGCGGGTGGGTGCTGGCCGAGGCGTGCCGGGAGGCCGAGGCCTGGTCGGCCGGCGGCACGGCCGCGCCGTTCGTGAGCGTCAACCTGGCGGTCCGGCAGGTGCACCGGCCCGGGCTGGTGCAGGAGGTACGCGCCCTGCTGCGGCAGACCGGGCTGCCGCCGGAGCGGCTCCAGCTGGAGATCACCGAGAGCACGATGATGAGCACGGCCAAGGAGCCGGTGCGCGCCCTGCGGGTGCTGGCCGACCTCGGCGTGCGGATCGCCATCGACGATTTCGGCACCGGCTACAGCAACCTGGCGTACCTGCGGGACCTGCCGGTGACCGAGCTGAAGGTGGCCGGGGAGTTCGTGGCCGGGCTGCGGTCGCCGTCGGTGGGGCGCACCGACGAGCGGATCCTCGCCTCGCTGGTCTCGCTGGCGCACGCGCTGGACCTGACGGTGACCGCCGAGGGGGTGGAGACCGCCGGGCAGGCCGAGCGGCTCCGGGCGATCGGCTGTGACGCCGCCCAGGGCTGGCACTTCGGCCGACCGGCCCCCGCCGACCGGATCCTGGCCCGCATCCGCTGACCCACCCTGCTGACCCGGGGCGCGGAACCAGGGCGATGGGTAGACACTGTCTACCCATCATGGTAGACAATGTCTATGAGTACCGAGGCGAGCGTCCGGGCCCGACTGGTGGCCGCCGGGGTGGACCTGGTGCTGCGCGAGGGCCAGTCGGCGGTGTCACTGCGGGAGATCGCCCGCCGGGCCGGGGTGTCGCACGGCGCGCCGCGCCGCTACTTCCCCACCCACGTCGACCTGCTCTCGGCCATCGCCCGGGAGGGCTTCGCCGACCTCGCCGCCCGCGTCGAGCAGACACTGCGCGCCGCCGGCCCCGACCCGCGCGCCCGGCTCATCGCGCTCGGCCGGACGTACCTGGACTTCGCGGCGGCACACCGCGGCATGTTCGAGCTGATGTTCCGGCACGACCTGCTGGCCACCGGCCGGCTACAGCTGCGCGAGACGAGCCTGCCGCTGTTCGCCGTTCTGGCCGACCTGGTTGCTCAGGTACGCCGGCCGACCGACGCACCGGCCCCGGTGCTGGCCGGCGCGCTCTGGGCCAACCTGCACGGCATCGCCCAGCTCTGGGCCTGGGGCAGCCTGCCGCTGGCCACGGGCGCCACCGACGACGACGCTCTGCTGCACGCCGCACTCGACGCCCACCTCGGCCCGGCCCCCGACTGAACCATCCACCCCCGCACCCGGAGGACACGTGCCCCTGCTGTACGACCTCACCAAGCTGACCGTCGGCACCATGCTGCGGCTGGGCTGGCGGCCACGCGTGGAAGGGCTGGAACACCTGCCCCGGCGCGGCGGCGCGATCCTCGCCGGCAACCACCTCTCCGTCGCCGACGAGCTGTTCCTCGTCAACGTGACGCCCCGGCACGTCACCTTCTGGGCCAAGTCCGAGTACTTCAGTGGCCGCGGCCCGGGCGGCTGGCTCAACCGGCGGATCGTCGCCGGCATGGGCGCGATCCGGGTCGAGCGCGCCGGCGGGCGGGCGGCCCTCAGCGCCCTGGACGCCGCCGTGCCGGTGCTGCGCGCCGGCGGCCTGGTCGCCGTCTATCCCGAGGGCACCCGCTCCCCGGACGGGCGGCTCTACCGGGGCCGCGTCGGCATGACCCGGCTGGCCCGCGACGCCGGGGTGCCGATCATCCCGGTCGGCGTGCTCGGCACCGCCGAGGTGCTGCCCGTCGACGCGCGCCTGCCGCGCCGGCACCCGGTCACCCTGCGCTTCGGCCCGCCGATCCCGGTCGCCGGCCGGATCAACGGGCCACGCGACATCCGGACGGTCACCGACGAGGTGATGGCCGCGATCCAGCGGCTCACCGGCCAGGAGTACGTGCCCCGCTACGCCCCGCCCCGGTCGACGCCCAGCTGAGGCACGGGCGGCGGTCAGCCGGCGAGCAGGGCGGCCATCCGCTGCGCCTGCGCCTCCCAGCGCCACTCCCGCTCCACCCACGCCCGACCTGCCGCGCCCAACTGCCGGGCCAGGTCCCGGTCGGCGAGCAGCCGGGCCACCCGGTCGGCGAGCTGGGCGACGTCACGGCCGCGGACCACGTAGCCGGTCTCCCCCTCGCGCACCGCGTCCGGCGCGCCCCCGGAGTCACCGGCCACCACCGGCAGGCCGGTCGCGGACGCCTCCAGGTAGACGATGCCCAGCCCCTCCACGTCCAGCCCGCGGTTGCGGGTGCGGCAGGGCATCGCGTAGACGTCGCCGGCCGCGTAGTGTGCCGGCAGCTCGGCGGCCGGCACCGAACCGGTGAAGACCACGTCCCGTTCCACCCCGGCCTGCCGGGCCAGCTTCTCCAGGGTCGCCCGGTACGGCCCGCCACCGACGATCAGCAGCGCCGCGTCGGGCACCCGGCGGCGGATCTCCGGCAGTGCCCGGATCAGCATGTCCTGCCCCTTGCGCGGCACCAGCCGCGACACACAGACCACCACCGGCCGGTCGGTCAGCCCCAGCCGGGCCCGGACGGGCTCGCCGTCCACCGTCGGGTGGTAGGTGTCCACGTCCACCCCGGGCGCCAGCCGGCGCAGGTCGGTCAGCCCGTCCAGCACACGGGCCAGCCGGACGCGGGTGTACTCGCCGAGGTAGGTGGTCACGTCGACGCCCCGACCGATCCGGCGCAGCGCCGGCCGGGCGGCGGGCAGCGCCGCCCACCCGACCTCGTGGCCGTGGGTCTGCGCCACCACCCGGCGCACCCCGGCCCGCCGCCGCAGGCCGGCGGCGAGCAGCCCGAGCGGGGCCGCCGCGCCGAACCACACCGTGTCGCAGTCGTACGCGCGAGCCAGCCGCGCCGCCCGACGGGCGATCAGCGGGGTGGGCAGCAGCACCCGGGTGCGTTCCCGGATCACCTCGAACGGCTGGTCGGCGTCGAACTTCGCCGCCCCGCGCCAGCTCGACGCGTACACCACCACCGAGCCGGCCGGCTGACGCACCGCGAGGTTGTGCACGAAGGACTGGATCCCGCCCGGGCGGGGCGGGAAGTCGTTGGTGATCAGCAGCGTGCGGCTCATCGGCCGGCCTCCCGGGCGTACGCGCGGGCAGCGGCCATCCGCTCCACGGTGGACGGATGTGAGGCCGAGTAGAGGTACTCCCAGCGCGGCGGGTCGGGGTCGCCGAGGTTGACCGAGCCGAGGCGCCGCTGCATCGACTCGAAGGCGGCCGGGTCACGGGTGAGCGCGAGCGCGTGCGCGTCGGCCCGCGCCTCCACCCGCCGGGACATCAGCGCCTGCACCGGTGCGGCGACCAGCCCGGCCACCGTGACCAGGGCGACCAGCAACGGAAACGCGCGCGGGTGGGCGACCGACTCGACGCCGGCCATCCGCAGCAGCGGCCCCCACGAGCCGAGCAGGTAGAGCGCCACCACCGCGGCGGCGGCGCCGAGCGCCCCGGTCAGCGTGCCGGCCGCGACGTCCCGGTCCTTCGCGTGCCCCAACTCGTGCGCCACCACGGCGGTCACCTCGGCCGGGGTGGCCTCGCGCAGCAGCGTGTCGTAGACCACCACCCGCCGGGTCGGCCCGAGACCGGAGACGTACGCGTTGACCGCCCTGGTGCGCCGGGACGCGTCGGCGACCAGCACGTCGCGGACCGGCACCCCGTCGCGGGCGGCCATGCTCATCAGCTCGGTGCGCAGCGGGCCCTGCTCCATCGGGGTGAACCGGTTGAACACCGGCTCCACCAGCACCGGCAGCACGAACGACAGCAGCACCACCAGCAGGGCCGCGCCGGCCGCGCCGAGCGCCCACCACCAGCGCGGGGCGAGCCGGATGACCGCGTAGAACCCGAACAGCGCCACCGCGCCGATCACCGCGCTGACCGCGTACGACTTGAGCAGGTCGACCGCCCAGCCGCTCCAGCCGTTGGTGCTCAGGCCGTAGCGGGTGAGCACGCTCTGCCGCCAGGCGGCGAACGGGAGGGTGAGCAGGTCGGCGACGAGCACGACGGCCAGCCCGCCGAGCACCGCCTGCGCGGCCCAGTGCCCTCCGAACGGCCGGCCCACCAGCTCGATCAGGCGGCTGCCCAGCGGGGTCAGCCCCAGCGCGAGGGCGACCAGCAGCCCGACGGCGAGCGCGGCGTAACCGCCGGGGCGCAGCGCGGCGCGGAACTCCCGCCCGCGGGCCACCTGCTCGGCGGGCAGGTCGCGCAGCGCGGCGAGCTGGTCGGCCCGGGGCGCCGGCGGCCGGTGCCACGGGATCAGCAGCGCGGCGGTCACCACCAGCGCGACGGTCAACCCGGCCAGGGTCAGCAGCGCCCAGCCGCGCGGGGTCACCGGGACACCGCCGTGCTGGCCGCGCGGCGGGCTCTCCCGCCGCCGGCGGGCCCGCCGTCGTCGCGTCGTACCCCGCTCATCTGGCCGCTCCTCCCGCCGTGAGCGCCCATCCTATGGCCCACGCGGGCCCGCTCCCCGGCGCGGTGTCGTGCCGTGCTCAGGCGACCCGGCGGGCGGCGCGGCGGCGGGCGACACCTCGACGCGCGGGCGCGGCCAGCACCTCCACGTCGAAGCCGGCCCGGGCGAACACCTCGATCGTCTGGACCTCGGCGGCGGCCAGCCCGGCCGCCGGGGACGCCTCGTCGAACAGGGCGGTCACCAGGCAGCCGGAACAGCCGTCGCCCCGCTTCGCGCACCCGTCGCAGTCGATGAGCATCACGCCTGCTTCCTAGTTAATGCTCATTGCTGAGCAGGTTGGATGATTCGCTCTCCGCCCGGGCGGGCCGGGATGGAGTCCGGGAGCGGCAGTCTGCTCCGGTGGCGATCGGCCCGCGCCTGCACTATCTGCCTCACCACACGATGCGGGGTATGCAGGGTGATGTCGGGGTCACCATGTCGTCGCAGGACGTTGATCGCGGCGTTCACGTCGGCCTGCCACACCACCCCGCACAGGGTGCAGTGAAGCCGGTCCCCGGCGCGGCGGCCGAAGCAGCCGCAGCGGTGACAGACTTGTGAGGTGTAGGCGGCGTTGACGTGCACGAGCGCAGAACCTCTGCGCTCCGACACGTTCTTCAGCGCCTCCGCGGTGACTCCCTTGGTCCACGCGGCGAGACGCCGGTTGGTGTTCTTGCCCAGCGGTTTGCGCCCGGTGAACGTTTTGGTCAGGTCTTCGGCCACCACGACGGCGGCCTTGTTCACCACCTGGTGCACGGCGGTGAAGATCTCCGTGCGCACGCGCGCCTGATGACGGGCAGCCTGCCGGTCACGCTTGATCGTGCCGAGATTGTTCCTGGCGATCCGCTCGGCCTTCGCCCGGTCGCCGCGCCGGGCGGCATTGTTGGCGACCGAACGCACCTTCGCCCGACGGCGGTTGCGCTCCTTGATCCGATCAGCCTCGGCAGTCAACAGGTCACCCAGGTGACCGCCGTGGTGGTTGCCGTCGGAATCGGTCAGCGCCTCGGTGTAACCCTTGTCCACCCCGAGTGTCGCGGTGCCACACGGCCGCTGTGAGGTTTTCATGGTGGCGGCGTCGATCTGGTAGTGGATCTCTACGCGGTCGCCGCGCAGGATCAGCCGCAGCGTGCCCGTCGGGGCGACAGCGGTGTTCAACGGGATGCGGACCATCTGGCGCCGCACCAGGCCGGGTACGGCCAGCCACAACCGCCCGCCCTCGTCAGCCCGGGTGTGATGCTGGTCCGCGCGCACCACGATCTGATTGTGGGTGCGGTTGTGCCCGCGCCGCCAGAGTGAGCGCATCTGCCGCGACAGGTACGGGTCGTTGGCCCACCGGTCAACCTTCAGCAGACCGAACAATCGTTTCAGCTCTGCCTGATCGCTGGTGCGGCGCCGGATGGCCCGGCGCACCTGCACCTTCGCCGACTCGCGGGTCGCGGCGATGTCGGCCATCGCGTCGCGAACGGTCTCCTTCCAGGCGTTGGCCAACACCCCGAACTGGTGGTGGGTGCCGTTGGCCAGCCACCGGTCGCGGACCTGGCGGTCGGTGAGTCCAACTCCGCTGACCGACCCGTAGCGCTGCCACACCTCGGAGCGCACCCGCCCCAGCCGCCGGGCCTGCTCCATGAGCGCACGGTGCTTACCGGCGTTGAGGCGGTGCGAGTAGGCGATCCGCGTCGTCGTCACGCCGACCCCTCAGTCAAGTCCGCCGCCTTGAGCTGCTTCTCGTAGCTGCGCAGCCCATACAGGCGGCCGGAGAAGGTGTCCACGACAGCCAGCAGGTCCTGCACCATCTCCTCCCGCGGCGACCAGGACTCCTGACTGGCGACAATAATGGCGCAGCCAGCGACCCGGGCCTCGTGGGCGAGGTAGTCGAAGCCGAAGCGAGCCAGCCGGTCCTGGTGGGCGATCACACATCGACGCTAGACACCGGGTACGACAGAAACCCAGACAACCGCCCCGACCGGCCGAGATCGACTCCAGGTCAGCGATATCGGGGTATCCCGACCGGCCGGACACAGCGACATCGCCGACCTCGTGTCGATCACACGAAGGAGAGCGCTGCTCACTTGGCAACCGGCCAGACCCGCGCTTTGGCGCGGCCGAGCCAGCGATCAACCGCGTCCCAGCGGGCCACACCCGCGCCGAACAGCCGAGCCGTTCAAGTGTCCGAGTCAGCTGATCTGGATCGGGGAACGTCTTCACGATCCAATGCGGCGGGCCCCACTCCCTGATCGACACCGTTTCGGCGATGTCGCAGTGTCCCGGGCGAGGATGGCCCGGTGTCAGCGATCTGGAGTCGATCATGCTTTAGCGCCCGGCGCGGGACGGCCAGACACGGTCAGGAGCGGGCGAGGCGCCGCAGCAGCGAGTCGGCGCCCAGCGGGTAGGCGCCGTGCCGGCGGACCCCGTCGGCGACCTCGCGGTCGGAGGAGACCACCACCACTGGGCGGCCCGCCGGCTCGGCCCGGACCAGCCGCCGGATCAGCTCGTCCGCGGTCTCGCCCTTGCGGGAGAAGAGCACCCGTACGCCACGCGGCGCCGGCGGCAGCCCGTGCATCCGCTCGGCGCCGTCGAAGACCACGGTGACCTCGTCGCCGGTCTGCGCGGCGATCCCGCCCAGGCCGGTGATCAGGCGCTTGCGCTGCTGCTCCAGCGACATCTCGCCGAAGCCGCGTTTGGTGACGTTGTAGCCGTCCACCACGAGGTGCGCCCGGGGCAGCGCGAGCAGTTGGTCCAGCCGGGCCGGGTCGTCGGTGTCCCGGGCGCGCGCGGCCGGGCCGGCCGGGGTGGTGCCCGGCTGGTCGGCGAACGCGTCGGCGACGAAGTCGGCGGGGAGCTTGTCCACCGGGTCCAGTGCCAGCTCCCGGCGCAGCCCGACGGCGGCCTGGCCGATGGTCTCCAGCAGCAGCCAGAGCCGGGCGTCGTCGACCGAGCGGGCCTCCTTGGCGCTGGCCCGCGCCACCCCGGCGGCTGCCTCCGCCTCGGCCAGCCGGGCGCGGGCCCGGCGCAGCTCGGCGTCCACGTCGGCGCTGGCGCGCGCGGCCCGGCCGCGCTCGGTGGCCAGCAGTTCGGTGGCCTTGCGCTCGCGGGCCTGGGTCTCCCGCAGTGTGCGGGACAGTTGGCGGGACTCCTCACGGAGCTGGCCCAGCTCCTCCCGGACCCGGGCAAGCTCGTCGCGGAGCTTCTCCGCCTCCACCCGGGCCACCGCCCGGTCGTGCTCGGCCCGGGTGGCCCGCTGCTCGGCCTCACGGACCAGTTCGGCGACGACGGCGCTGTCCGCCTCGGCGCGGACCGCCGCGCCGCTGGCGTCGATCAGCTCCCGCCAGCCGCGCGGCCGGGCCAGGTAGGCCAGCGCGGCCACCTCGACCGGGTCGGCGGCAGCCGGAGCGGTGCCCTCGACCACGGCAGCGCCGAGGTCACCGGCGTCGGCCAGCACCCGGGCGGTGACCCGCTGCCGGAACAGCGGGTCGGCGGTGAGCTGGGCGGCGATGGCCGGCGCGCCGAGCCGGGCCCGACGGTTCGGGGCGAACTTGGCCACCCGGCGCAACGGCACCGGCACCTCGTCGCCCGGGAGGGTGGGCAGCACCGCGGCGGTCAGCGCCACGATCCGCTGGCGGACCGGCTCGGGCAGGGTGGGTTCCGGCTCGATCGCCGGCCCGTCACCCGGTGTCGCCGGGCTGGGTGCGCCGGATGTCCGCGTGACTACGTTGTCGTCCGGGTCGCCCACGGCACCGTCGCGCGCGACCGGATCCTCCTGCGGGAGGTGGTCGTCGTACGGCTCGGTGAGGGGCATGTGGCAAGTCTCCCACCGCGACCGGGCCCACCGCCCGGTGAGTGAGCCGATCTCTCATCCTAGCCCCATGCTGACTGGTGGGGCCGCTGTGACGGGAGTGTCGGACCGGCGCGCTAGCGTGCCGCCGATGGCACAGGCGGAGTACGTCCAGGAGTCGCTGGCCGGTCTCGACGCGGCGGTAGGTGGGGTGGACCCGGCGCTGCCGCTCTACGCGACCACTTTCGTGGTGGTCGACCTGGAGACCACCGGCGGCGCGCCGGACGGCGGCGGCATCACCGAGATCGGCGCGGTGAAGGTGCGCGGTGGTGAGCAGCTCGGCGTGCTGGCCACCCTGGTCAACCCGGGGCAGCCGATCCCGCCGTTCATCACCGTGCTGACCGGGATCACCCAGGCCATGCTGGTGCCGGCGCCGCCGATCGAGCAGGTGCTGCCGAGCTTTCTGGAGTTCATCGCCGACGCGGTCCTGGTGGCCCACAACGCCCCCTACGACGTGGGCTTCCTCAAGGCCGCCTGCGCGAAGCACGGCTACCGCTGGCCCAACCCCCGCGTGTTGGACACGGCGGCGCTGGCCCGCCGGGTGCTGACCCGCGACGAGGTGCCCAATCGCAAGCTGGGCACCCTGGCTGCCTACTTCCGCACCGCCACCCAGCCCACCCACCGGGCGCTGGACGACGCAAAGGCCACCGTCGACGTGCTGCACGGGCTGATCGCCCGACTCGGCGGGCACCGGGTCGACACGGTCGGCGACGCCATCGAGTTCGCCCGGGCGGTCACCCCGACGCAGCGCCGCAAGCGACACCTGGCCGAGGGGCTGCCCAAGGTGCCGGGCGTCTACATCTTCCGGGCCGCCGACGACCGGCCGCTCTACGTCGGCACCTCCGGCGACATCGCCACCCGGGTGCGCAGCTACTTCACGGCCGGCGAGAAGCGGGCCCGGATCTCCGAGATGCTGGCCGCGGCCGAGCGGGTCGAGGCGCTGGAGTGCGCGCACTCGCTGGAGGCGGAGGTCCGCGAGCTGCGGTTGATCGCCGCGCACGCCCCGCCGTACAACCGGCGGTCCAAATACCCAGAGCGGATGGTCTGGCTCAAGCTGACCGACGGGCCGTACCCCCGGCTGTCGGTGGTCCGCGACCTCTCCCCCACCGACACCGCGTACCTCGGCCCGTTCACCTCCCGGCGGGCCGCGGAGCTGGCCGCCGCCGGCTTCCACGACGCCGTGCCGCTGCGCCAGTGCACGCACCGGCTCTCGCTGCGGACCGTCACGCCGGCCTGCGCGCTGGCCGAGCTGGGTCGCTGCCCGGCACCCTGCGAGCACAAGATCACCCCCGAGGAGTACGACCACCGCGCCGCGGCGCCGTTCCGCACCGCCACCGCCAGCGACCCACAGCCGGTGGTGGACGCGCTGCTGGCCCGGATCGACGTGCTCTCCCGCGACCAGCGCTACGAGGAGGCCGCGGTGGTGCGGTCCCGGTTGGCGGCGGTGCTGCGCGCCACCGTGCGGATGCAGCGGCTGGCCGCCCTGACCGGGATCGTCGAGCTGGCCGCGGCCCGGCCGGCCGCCCGGGGCGGCTGGGAGCTGGCCCTGGTCCGGCACGGGCGGTTGGCGGGCGCGGGCGTGTCCCCGCCCGGCGTCCACCCGCGACCCACGCTGAACGCCATCCGGATCACCGCCGAGACGGTGTCGGGTGGGCACGGCCCGGTGCCGGCGGCCACCGCGGAGGAGTCCGAGCGCATCCTGTCCTGGTTGGAGCGACCGGAGACCCGGCTGGTGGAGATGTCCTCCGGTTGGTCCTCACCGGCGGGTGGCGCGGGGCGGTTCCGGGACCTGCTGGCCAAGGCCGAGAGCGGAGCGTCCCACCAACTCTCGACCGAACGCTCATGACCAAGTGACCGATCGGACTACGTCGACTCGCTTAGGCTGTTAGAGAAGTGCAGTCCTGCCCGATTCGTGGGCCTGCTCCCGGTCGCCGGGTTTCGGCGGCCGCGGGGCCGGGGTGAGGAGGTGTCCCTCGTGGACGTCGACGCCGGACACGGCGCCGCCCTGGGGGGCGCCCTGCCGACCCAGTCGGGTGAGCTGCCGCTGGCCCGCCGGCTGCGGTCGTTGCTCACCTGGCCGACCACCGACTCCGACCCGGTCACCCAGCTGGTCCGGACCCACCGCGGCATCCACGCCGGCACCGACCCGGCGGTGCTGCGCCGGGCGTACACCATCGCGGAGAACATGCACCGCGGGCAGTTCCGCAAGAGCGGGGAGCCGTACATCACCCACCCCCTCGCGGTGGCGCAGATCTGCGCCGAGCTGGGGATGGACACCACCACCCTGGTGGCGGCGCTGCTGCACGACACGGTGGAGGACACCCGCTACACGCTCCAGGCGCTGTCGGAGGACTTCGGCGGCGAGGTGGCCCACCTGGTCGACGGGGTGACCAAGTTCGACAAGGCGTTCTACGGCAAGGCCGCCGAGGCGGAGACGATCCGCAAGATGATCGTCGCGGCCGCCAAGGACGTCCGGGTGCTGATCATCAAGCTGGCCGACCGGCTGCACAACATGCGCACCCTCGGTGTGCGCTCGGCGGCCTCGCGGGAACGGATCGCCCGCAAGACCCAGGAGGTGCTGGTCCCGCTCTGCGACCGGCTCGGCATCCAGACTCTCAAGCGAGAACTGGACGACGTGGTGCTGCTGCACCTGGAGCCCGACGAGCACGCCCGGCTGGCCCGGCACGTGCACGACCGGCCGGGCTGGGACGCGTACCTCGACTCGGTGGTCACCCGGGCCCGGGCGGCGCTGCGCCGCAGCCGGGTGGACGCCGAGGTGAGCCCCCGGCCCCGGCACCTCTACTCGATCTGGAAGGACACCATCGCCGGCGGCCACACCGCGCCGTACGACCTGCCGCGTATCGCGGTCGTGGTCGACGGCCCGGCCACCGACTGCTACGCCGCACTGGGTGCGATCCACGGCACATGGCGACCGGTCCCGGGCCGGTTCAAGGACTTCATCGCCTCGCCGAAGAACAACCTCTACCGCTCGCTGCACACCAGCGTCTGCGGCCCGCAGGACCGCACCGTCGAGGTGCTGATCCGCACCGAGGAGATGCACCGCTCGGCCGAGTACGGCATCGCCGCGGACTTCCGCTTCCCGCGCTCGGGCAGCAGCAGCGCGGCGGCCCGTGCCGAGCAGTTGGACTGGCTGCGCCGGGTCCTCGACTGGGAGCCGGACGCCGCCGACCCGGCGCAGTTCCTCGAGTCGCTGCGCTGTGACCTCGCCGAGGGGCAGATCCAGGTCTTCGCCGACGGGCGGCAGGTCGTGCTGCCGGCCGGCGCCACGCCGGTCGACCTCGCGTACGAGCTGGGCAGCGAGCGGGGTGACCACTGCCTCGCCGCCCGGATCAACGGCCGGCTGGCGCCGTTGAGCTCCGAGCTGGACGAGGGCGACGTGGTGGAGATCTTCACCGAGGATGACGGGGACAACGGCTTCGAGGCTGGTGAGGCGCCGCGCGGCCCGCGCCGGGAGTGGCTCGACTTCGTCAAGTCACCGCACGCGCAGATGCAGATCAACCGGTGGTTCGCCGAGCACACCGAGCCGGGCATCACGATCAGCGACAAAGTCCGTCTCGGCCGGGCGACCATCGGGCTCGCCCTGCGCCAGCACAACCGCGGCCTCGCCAGCGACCTGCCACTGCTGCGCCTCTCCGAGGAGCTGGGCTATCCCGACCTGGAGACCCTGCTGGTCGCGGTCTTCGACCGCGTGATCGAACCGGACACGGTGGTACGCCAGCTCATCGATCTGGTCGACCATCGACAGTGACCGGCCGGGCCCCAGCGCGTCCGAAGGACATTCGTGACCACTAGCCTGGGGTCATGATCCCCCGCTCCCGCGCCACCGGTCGGGCCGTCTTCTACCAGGCCTTCTACCGGCTGCCGCTGCCGGTGCGCCGTCGCCTGGTCCGGCTGGCCGTGCCCAAGTACATCGTCGGCGCGGTCACCCTGGTCCGCGACGCCGAGGCGACGGGTGCGGGCCGGTTGCTGCTGCTGCGCCAGCCGCCCGGCAAGGGCTGGTCGCTCCCCGCCGGCCTGCTGGATCGGGGCGAGGCCCCGGTGGTGGGCGCGGCTCGCGAGCTGTTCGAGGAGTCCGGCATCCGGCTCCCCCCGTCCCGACTGCGTCCCGCGGTGCCGAACGCGATCGTGCACGCCAAGGGTTGGGTGGACATGGTCTTCGAGGCGGAGGTGCCGGCCTCCGACACCGAGCTGGCGGTTGACGGCGCGGAGGTCTTCGAGGCCGCCTGGCACCCGCTGGACGACCTGCCCAGGCTGACCTGGCCGACCGCCCGGCTGCTCGCCTACTACGACATCGGGCCGCTGGCCGGGCAGTTTCCGCCACCGGTGCCCGACACCACGCCGTGACCGGGGCGGCCGGCGTGCCGGCGACCGACGGACAGTCGGGCGAGCGACGCGCGGAGGTCTGCGCGGTGGTGCTCGCCGCGGGCGAGGGCACCCGGCTGCGCCCGCTCACCGAACGGGTGCCCAAAGCGCTCTGCCCGGTGGGCAACGTGCCACTGCTGGACCGGGCGCTGGCCCGGCTGGCGGGGCTCGGCCTGACCGGTCCCGGACGGGTCGCGGTGAACGCCTGCTACCTCGCCGACCAGGTGGTCACGCACGTCGGTGACCGCGCCCACCTGTCGGTGGAGCCCGGCGACCCGCTCGGCACCGCCGGCGGGGTGGCCAATCTGCGGGACTGGATCGACGGGCGGCCGGTGCTGGTCGGCAACGCCGACGCGTACCTAGCCGACGCGGCGGCTCCGCCGGGCCCGGACGTGGCCGCACTGCTGGACGGCTGGGACGGGCACCGGGTACGCCTGCTCGGTCAGCCCGCCGCGGACCCGGCGGCGCCGGGCACCTTCGCCGGGCACTGCTTCACCGGCTTCTCGCTGCTGCCCTGGCGGCTGGTCCGCGACCTGCCGGTGATCTTCTCCGACCTGGTGCACGCGGTGTGGCGGCCGGCCGAGGCGGCCGGCGCGCTGGAGGTGATCGCCTACCCGGGCACCTTCTACGACACCGGCACCCCGGCCGACTACCTGGCGGCCAACCTGCACGCCGCCGCCGGCGGCGCCCTGATCGACCCGTCCGCCACGGTGGCCGGTCGCTGCGTGGAGTCGGTGGTCGGCGCCGGTGCGCGGGTGTACGGCGACGTGTGGCGCACGGTGGTCTGGCCGGGCGCGACGGTGCGCGACGGGGAGCGGCTGCACGACGCCATCCGCGCCGGGGACGGCCGCACCGTGCCGGCCATCGCGCGTGGCTGAGCCGCGACGCCTCCCGCCTCCGGGCCCGGGCGGAAACATCTAGCATGGGCCACGACGCCGACGAACGGAGAAATGTCCCGTGATCACCGCGATCGTGCTGATCGACTGCGCCACCGATGCGATCCCCGAGGTGGCGGAGAATCTGGCCAACCTCCCCGGCGTCAGCGAGGTCTACTCGGTGGCCGGGCACGTCGACCTCATCGCCATCGTCCGGGTCCGCGAGTTCGACCAGATCGCCCAGGTCATCGCGGGCAGCATCTCCAAGGTGCCGGGTGTGCTGAACACCGAGTCGCACATCGCGTTCCGGGCGTACTCCCAGCACGACCTGGAGGAGGCGTTCGCGATCGGTCTGGCCAGCGCGGACTGACGCACGGGCGCCGGACGCACGGCGGCCGGCCCACCGCGCGGGTGGGCCGGCCGTCTGCTGCCGTTTCGTCAGCTCTCGTTGGGAGCCGGCGTCTCGGTGGTGCCGCCGCCCGGAGGCGGCGACTCGGTGGTGCCGCCCGGAGCCGGGGACTCGGTGCCAGTGCCGCCCGGAGCTGGCGACTCAGTGCCAGTGCCACCCGGGCTGGGCGTACCGCTGGCGGTCGTCTGCGGGACCGGGATGCCCAGCTGGTTGGCGAGCTGGACCAGCTCGTCGTAGTGCGTCTGCAGGATCGGCAGGGCGGTCTGGGCCAACTGGACCACCGACTGCTCGGAGCCCTGCGAGATCTCCGTCTGGGTGGCCTGGATGGCCTGGACGTGGCCGTCCAGCTCGCTGGTCACCCACAGCCGGTCGAACTCCGCGCCGCTGGCGTTGTTCAGCTGGTCGATGACGGCCTGCTCATCGGCGCTGGGCTCGTTCGGCAGCTCCACCCCGAGCTGCGATGCGGTCTGCTGCACCGTCTGGTCCAGCTGGGTGTGATCGGTCTTCAACATCGCGCCCAGGTCCTTGACCCCCTGGTTCTGGCCCTTCTGCTGGGCCAGGTCACCGGCGGTGATCTCGAACAGGTTGACCTGGTGCACCGCCTGCAGATACTGGGTGTCCTGCGTTGACGGCTGTGCCGCGGCCTGCGCGGCCGCTGCCGGCGCGACGCCGACCAGTACCAGCGCGGCCAACAGGCCGAGGCGTTTGATACCCAACATGCTTCCCCCCCTTGAGACGTTGGACCGCACGGATACCCGGCTCACCGGGGTTATTCCTGCGATCGCCCGTCGCGCGGGGTCTACCGGTCGCGCCATGGCCGTCCCACTCCTGGTCGGATGGGCGGTGGACGCAGATACGACGTGGCGCCCGCCGGAATTCCGGCGGGCGCCACGTGACGGTGCGGTCGGGAGATCAGCGGCGGCTCTCGCCGCTGACGATCTCCTCGCGCTCGGGCCGGGGCTCGACCGGCGGGTGACCCGGTGAGACCGGCGCCTCGACCGGCTTCTCGATCGGGTAGAAGAAGCCCCGGACCGCCGGGCCGAGAGCCCCGAGCCGGTTCATCTTCTTCGGCACCACCCAGCCGACGTACTCCAGCTCGCCGTGGCCGTCCGCGTGCCCGTCCGCCGAGCTGAGCGGCTGGTGCACCTCGACGAACCGGCCGTCCGGCAGGCGCCGGATGATGCCGGTCTCCACGCCGTGCGCCAGCACCTCGCGGTCGTGCTGCTGCAGACCCAGGCAGAGCCGGTAGGTGATGTAGTACGCCAGCGGCGGGAGCACCAGCAGGCCGATCCGGCCGGCCCAGGTCATCGCGTTCAAGCTGATCTGGAGCTTGTCGGCGATCACGTCGTTGGCGCCGGAGAGCGTCAGCACGACGTAGAACGACACCGCCATGGCGCCGACCGCGGTCCGGGCCGGAACGTCCCGGGGCCGCTGGAGCAGGTTGTGGCTCTTGCGGTCCTTGAGGTGCCGGGCCTCCAGGAACGGGTACATCGTCGACAGGCCCACCAGGATGCCGGGCAGGACGACCGTCGGCCAGAACAGCGGTGGAATGACGTACCCGTCGCCGATCGGAATGGGGATCTCCCAGGCCGGCATGAGTCGGGTCGAGCCGTCGAGGAACATGACGTACCAGTCCGGCTGGCTGGCGGCCGAGACCACCCACGCCTCGTACGGGCCGAACAGCCAGATCGGGTTGATCTGGAACAGACCGCCCATCAGCGCGATGACGCCGAAGACGACCATGAAGAAGCCGCCCTGCTTGAGCGCGTACCGCGGGAACATCCGCTCGCCGACCACGTTGCCGTTGGTCCGGCCGGGGCCGGGCCACTGGGTGTGCTTCTGCTTGAAGACCAGGCCCAGGTGGACGCTGATCAGCGCGACGAGCAGACCCGGGATGAGCAGCACGTGGGCGATGAAGAACCGGCTGATGATGATCGTGCCGGGGAACTCACCGCCGAAGATCGACGACGTGAGCCAGGAGCCGATCACCGGGATGGACAGCATGATCGCCGAGGCGATCCGCAGGCCGGTGCCGGACAGGCCGTCGTCCGGCAGCGAGTAGCCGGTGAAGCCGGCCAGGAAGCCGACCCAGAACAGCAGCGAGCCGATGATCCAGTTGGTCTCGCGCGGCTTGCGGAAGGCGCCGGTGAAGAAGACCCGCAGCATGTGCACGACGATCGCGGCCATGAACAGCAGCGCCGACCAGTGGTGCATCTGCCGCATCACCAGACCACCCCGGACGTCGAACGAGATGTCCAGGCTGGAGGCGTACGCGGCGGACATCGGCGTGCCCTGCAACGGGGCGTAGCTGCCGTCGTAGACCACCTCGGTCATCGCCGGCTCGAAGAAGAAGGTCAGGAACACACCGGTCAACAGCAGCACGACGAACGAGAACAGCGCGATCTCGCCCAGCAGGAAGGACCAGTGGTCCGGGAAGACCTTGTTCAGCAGCCGGCGCAGCGGGGTGGCCACCTGGAAGCGGTCGTCCACTCCCACCGCGGCCTTGCCCGGCGTTGCTGCCAGGTCAAACTTTCGACGCTTCATGGCCGCTCCCAGAAATCAGGCCCGACGGTCTCGGTGTAGTCGGACTTCGCCACGAAGAAGCCCTCGGAGTCCACCTCGATCGGCAGCTGCGGCAGCCGCCGGCTGGCGGGGCCGAAGACGGGCCGGGCGTTGTCGGTGATCAGGAACTGGGACTGGTGGCACGGGCAGAGCAGCCGGTTGGTCTGCTGCTCGAACAGGCTTGCCGGGCAACCGGCGTGCGTGCAGACCTTGGAGAAGGCCGCGTAGTTGCCCCACATGTAGTCGCCGTGGCCGACGTCCGGCCGCGAGTTGGCTTCCCGGGACTTCTGGGCATCCGCATCGCGCAGGTGGATCAGCAGCGTCGGCGAATCGGCGTGCCGGTTGCTCACACCGTGCTCGATGCCCGGGAAGACCGTCAGCTGACCGCCGGCGCTGATGTCCGCCGGGCGGACCGGCCGGCCGTCCTCACGGACCAGCCGGATCTTCTGCCCGCCCTCCGCCGGGGCGAACCCGGTGGTGAACATCTGGTTGTTCTTGTGCGGCTGGGAGATCAGGCCGCCGACCAGGGGCGCCGCGACCACCGCCCCGACCGGCACGAGACCGGCCAGCAGCGAGATGCCGAGCAGCGGGCGACGCTTCACGCCCAGCTCGTCGGCCATGTAGAGCATGGTCTGACCGGTGATGGTGCGGCCGTCCGCGTCCACCGCGCCCTCGTGCCGGTCCTGGATCGAGACCTCCTTGGGCAGCAGCTTCTTGCCCCAGGTCAGGATGCCGAAACCGACGGCGAGCAGGGCGATGCCGAGGGTGGCGCCCAGCAGCGGGGTGTAGAACTTGTCACCGCCGCGGCCCGGCTCGTACTGCCACGGCCACCAGATGTAGATGGCCAGGAAGGCGGTCGCCGCCAGGCCGGTGATCAGGAAGAACCCGGCCACCACCCGGGTCAGGCGGCGCTCGGCCTTGGTGCCGGGCTGCACCTGCGGCTCGTAGTGGACGATCTCGATGTCGTCCCGGCGCGCGCCTTCGCGCACGATGTCGAACCGGGTCAGCCCGGGGGTGTTCACGTCGAGCGGCTCCCGGCCCTGCTGGGCCTGGTGCTCGGTGTGGGTGCTCATGCCGTCACCTCGCTACGGGTGGCGCCGAGCGGCACCACGGCACTGAATCGGATGCTCCGCTCGGTCACGACTTACCCGCAATCCACAGGCTAGCGAAGACGAGCGCCACGATGCCAACCAGGAAGATCGCCAGGCCCTCGGTGGACGGCCCGTACCGGCCGAGGTTGAACCCGCCCGGGTCCTGGTCGTGCTTCAGGGTCTCCTGGATGTACGCGATGATGTCGGCCTTCTGCTCCGGCCGGAGCTGGTTGTCACCGAACACCGGCATGTTCTGCGGGCCGCTCAGCATCGCCGCGTAGATCTGCCGGTCGGTCGCCGGGTGCAGACTCGGGGCGAACTTGCCCGAGGAGAGCGCGCCGCCACCGCCGCCGAAGGCGTGGCACTGCGAGCAGTTGATCCGGAACAGCTCACCGCCGGAAGCGATGTTGCCGTCCTCGCGGAGGTTGTCGCCCTCCGGCACGATCGGGCCGCCGCCGAGCTCCTGGATGTACTGGGCCAGCTGGCGGGTCTGCTCGTCGGTGAAGAGCGGGGGCTTGCGGTGCGCCTGGGCCTCCTGGCGGGCCAGCGGCATGCGGCCGCTGCTGACCTGGAACTCGACCGAGGCCGCGCCGACGCCGATCAGGCTCGGTCCGCGGCCCTCGACGCCCTGGGCATTGCGTCCGTGGCAGGTGACACAGCTCACGTCGAACAGCGCCTTGCCCTCGGCGGCGGCGCCGGTCAGCGGCGGGTTGTCCTGCGCCTGCGCACCGGGGGCGAAGACGGTGTAGGCGCCGCCGGCGAGCATCAGCGCGGCGAACAGCCGGACCGCGGCGCCCAGCCGGCGGCGGCCCCTGCTGCGCGCGGCGGGCCGCTCGCGCAGCCGCGCGAGCAGACCGCGTCGGCGGTCGTTGTCAGAAGTCATGAGCTGTGTCCTTAACCGGGTTGGACCTTGTCTCAGGGGACGGAGCAGCGGCGCGGTTCGTGACGCGCCAAGATCACTGAAGCCAGTAGATCATGGCGTACAGCCCGATCCACACGACGTCGACGAAGTGCCAGTAGTACGACACGACGATCGCCGAGGTCGCCTGCGCCGGGGTGAACCGGCCCATGGTGGTACGGACCATGAAGATGATGAAGGCGATCAGGCCGCCGGTCACGTGCAGGCCGTGGAAGCCGGTGGTCAGGTAGAACATCGAGCCGTAGCCGTCTTCGTTGATCTTGACGCCCTCGTGCACCAGCGTGCGGTACTCGTTCACCTGACCGAGCACGAAGATCAGGCCCATCACGAAGGTGATGGTGAACCAGCGCCGCAGCGCGTGCACATCACCCTTCTCCGCCGCGAAGACGCCGAGCTGGCACGTCACCGACGAGAGCACCAGGATCACGGTGAAGGTGGTCGCGTACGGAATGTTCAGGTGCTCGGTGTGCTTCTCCCACTGCTCCGGCGCAGCCGCACGGATCGAGAAGTACATCGCGAACAACGCCGCGAAGAACATGAGTTCGCTGGAGAGCCACACGATCGTCCCGACGCTGACCATGTTCGGTCGGGTCAGAGAGTGGATCCGGCTCTTGTCAATGGCTGGGGCCGCAGTCACGCCGTCATTATTGCCCCTGACCGGGGCCGGCGATCAGCGGGGTGGCAAACCTGCGCCTTCCGTGGCCCGAGCGTCAGGGTCCGGTTCGCCTGGCCTAGCCTGAAAAGCGTGCTGCACGTCGATTCGATCTTCGCCGCCACCTCGGCCGTCCCGGCCGCGGTGCTCGCGGCCACTCCGGCGGGCCCGCCAGCCCTGGCCGCAGGGGGCGAGGCGACCCCGCCCCCGTTCACCGTCGGCGCGGTGCTGACCGAGACCCGGCTGGACAGCTGGCTGGCCCTCGGCCTGGTGCTCGCCGCCGGCCTCTACCTCTACGGGGTGCACCGGCTGCGCCTTCGCGGCGACCGCTGGCCCATCTCCCGTACGGTGTTCTTCCTCGGCCCCGGCCTGGGCGGCATCGCGCTGGTCACGGTCAGTGGGCTGCACGCGTACGACACCGCGCTGCTGTCGGTGCACATGGTCCAGCACATGGTGCTGTCGATGGTGGCGCCGATCTTCCTGGCGCTCGGCGCACCCATGACGCTGGCCCTGCGGACCCTGCCGGTCGGGGCGCGCAAGCGCCTGCTGGCGATCGTGCACAGCCGCGTCGCCCGGGTCTACAGCTTCCCGCTGGTGGCGTTCGCCATCTTCGTGGTCAACCCGTTCGCGCTGTACTTCAGTGACCTGTACCGCTTCACCCTGGAACACGCCTGGGCGCACGAGCTGGTGCACGCGCACTTCATCATGACCGGCTGCGTGTTCTTCTGGCCACTGCTCGGCCTCGACCCGCTGCCGGGCCGCTGGCCGTACCCGGCCCGGGCGCTGCTGATGCTGCTCTCCGTGCCGTTCCACACCGTGCTCGGGCTCACCATCATGCAGAGCAGCACGCTCTTCGGCGGCGACTGGTACCCGTCGCTCAACCTGAGCTGGTCCGACCCCTGGGACGACCAGGTCGTCGCCGGCGGCATCCTGTGGGTTGGCGGCGAGTTCGTCAGCGTGACCATGCTCGCGGTGCTGGTGGTGCAGTGGATCAAGCAGTCCGAGCGGGAGGCCCGCCGCGTCGACCGCGAACTGGACCGCCAGGAGGCCCGCGACCGCGCCGCCGGCACCCCCGCCTGAGCAGCGCCGACGGTACGCCGGAGCGCCGGCGACGGGCGGGATGTCGACTACGTCACGTCGACCGGTACGATCGGCGGGCAGCTACGAGGTGGGAGCCAGTCCAGCCATGAGCGATCGTCAGTGCACCGTCCTGCTCTACAGCGACGACCCGCAGGTCCGTGACCGGATGCGGCTGGCCGTCGGCACCCGGCCCGCACCCGGGCTGCAGATCGAGTTCGTCGACGCGTCGACCTACGCCGAGAGCATCCGGCTGGTCGACGACTACGAGATCGACCTACTGCTGCTCGACGGCGAGGCCAGCCCGGGCGGCGGCATCGGCATCGCCCGGCAGATCAAGGACGACCGGGACGACGCTCCCCCGACCTGCGTGGTGATCGCTCGCGCCGCCGACCGATGGCTCGCCGCGTACGCCGAGGTCGACGCGACGCTGGTGCACCCGCTCGACCCGGTGACCACCGGCAGCACGGTGGCCGAGCTGCTGCGGACGCACGCACCCGCCTGACGTCCCCCGCTCCGGCACCGCCACGGCGCCGGATGAGTCGGCGCCGGTTCCAGCCCACCCGCACTTCGCACGCTCGGGAGGCCCGCCATGGGCGATCGGACCTGGCCGCACCTGCTCAACGCGCTGCTGCGCGGCGACGAGCTGTCCACCGCCGACACCGCCTGGGCGATGGGCGAGATCATGGCCGGCTCGGCGGGCGCCGCGCAGGTCGCCGGCTTCGCCGTGGCGCTACGGGCCAAGGGCGAGACGTCGGCCGAGCTGGCGGGGCTGGTGGAGACGATGCTGAGCCGGGCGGTCCCGGTCGACCTCCCCGACGAGCTGCGCTCCACCGCGCTGGACGTGGTGGGCACCGGCGGTGACCTCGCGCACACGGTCAACATCTCCACCATGGCCGCGCTGGTGGTGGCCGGCGCCGGCGTCCGGGTGGTCAAGCACGGCAACCGGGCCGCGTCCTCCTCCTGCGGCACCGCCGACCTGCTGGAGTTCCTCGGCGTCCCGCTCGACCTCGACCCGGACGCGATCGTCCGCTGCGTCACCGAGGCCGGCATCGGGTTCTGCTTCGCCGCCCGGTTCCACCCCGGCATGCGGCACACCGGCCCGATCCGGCGGGAGCTGGGCGTGCCCACCGTCTTCAACTTCCTCGGCCCGCTGACCAACCCGGCCCGGCCGCGCGCCGGCGCCGTCGGCTGCTTCGACGCCCGCATGGCTCCGGTGATGGCCGGCGTGTTCGCCGCTCGCGGTGACTCGGTGCTGGTCATGCGCGGCGAGGACGGGCTGGACGAGTTCACCACCGCCGCGCCGACCCGGGTCTGGGCGGCGCAGGGCGGCACCGTACGCGAGGCCGTGCTGGACGCGACGGACCTGGGGGTACCCCGGTCCACCCTCGCGGACCTGCGCGGCGGTGACGCCGCGTACAACGCCGGCGTGGCCCGCCGCCTGCTGGCCGGCGAGACCGGCCCGGTCCGGGACGCGGTGCTGGTCAACGCGGCGGCGGCGCTGGCCACCCAGGGCCCGCTGGACGGGGATCTGACCGAGGCGCTGCGCGCCGGCCTGGACCGCGCCGCCGAGTCGATCGACTCCGGCGCGGCGGCCGACACCCTCGACCGCTGGATCGAGATCGCCACCACCGCCTGACCCGCCCCGCTCGCCCGCTCGCCTGCTCGTTCGCCTGCTCGCCCGCTCGCTCGCGCTGCCTGCGCGCGGCGTGATCGGCTCGGGATCCTTCCGCAGTGTCCGGTGGACCGGAACGGCCCGAGTTCAATGCTGCCGAGTGGATCATGCGGTGACCTGGGCCGGACCGGCGCGGAGCCTTCCCGGGGCCCGCGAGCGGGCGGTGCGCGGGGAATTGTCGGACCCGCGTGGGAAACTACAGCCGAGTAGTTCTCCGCTTCCGTTGTGCGTCGCTGTCGCGTCGGGGGCGGGCCGCCCGGAGTGAGAGGAGACGCCCGTGTCAGACCGCGAGCTCTACTGCGACGTCTGCGAGTGCGTGGCGCCGTTCGAGGTGCCGCCCTGCGTCGACGGCCACGGCACCGACTGTCCCGAGCTGATCTGCACCGGCTGCGGCGCCGCCGTGGTGATCGCCACCTTCACCAGCCCCGTCACCCGCCTGGCCGACCGTCGACGTCGCCAACCCACCCGCCACGCCGCCTGACCCGGCCACCCCTCACCCGCCTGGCCCGCGCCGCCACCATCACCTGGCGGCGCCGCCGCGCCCGCTCGGGTCACGCTGCCGCTCGATCAACTCGGTTTCGCCGATGTTGCGGTATCCCGCCGCACTGACACCCCCACATCGGCGATGTGAGGGTCGATCACCTGGGCAGGGGTCCGGGCATGACGAAGGCCCGCTCCCCCACTGGGGAACGGGCCTTCGTGCTGCCATGGGCCGGCCGCGACCGCGACCGGGTGGGTCAGTGCTCGGCGGTGCGCCGGGTGCCGCTGTAGTACTCGAAGAGCAGCCCGCAGGCGGCGAAGATGACCGCCACCAGACCGGCGCCGACCAGCCAGAGCTGCCAGAACGCCAGGCCCACGCTGGCGATCGCGGCGGCCAACGCCAGCCCGAACGGCCAGTAGCTGCCGGGGCTGAAGAAGCCGACCTCACCGGCGCCGTCGGCGATCTCGGCGTCCGGCCGGTCCTCCGGGCGCAGGTCGATACGGCGCGAGACGAACCAGAAGAAGCCGCCGCACATCGTGCAGAGCAGGAAGGACAGCAGCAGCGCGATGGTGCCCACCCACTCGACGCCGCCGGACGACGCACCGGCCGTCCAGGCACCGTAGAGGATCGTGGCGCCGAACAGGAACGCGGCGATGATCAGGAAGATACGCCATTCGGTCTTCATGCCGTTGCCTCAGCTTCCCGTGCCGGCCGGAGCGCTGTCCGGGTTGAAGTTGCTCCGCGTCCGCCGGGTCTCGAACGGCTGCGTGGTTTCCGCGTACGGCTTCTCACCGATGGCGGTCAGCGCGTCCTGGGTGGACTTGCCGCTCTGCTTGGCCGCCAGGAACTGGTCGTACTGCTCCGGCGAGACCACCCGCAGCTCGAAGTTCATGAACGCGTGGTAGCTGCCGCACAGCTCGGCGCAGCGCCCGACGTAGGCACCCTCGGTCTCCAGGCTGGAGACCTCGAACACGTTGCGGATCTTGCCCGGCATGACGTCCCGCTTGAACAGCAGCTCGGGCACCCAGAACGAGTGGATGACGTCGCGGCTGGTCTCCTCGAACCGGATCGACCGGTTGGTCGGCAGCACCAGCACCGGGATGACCTCGCTGGTGCCGAGCGTCGACGCGGTGGTGCGGGCGTCGGTGCCCTGCCCGTCGCGGTAGTTGAACTGCCAGTTCCACTTGAAGGCGACGACCTCGACCGTGACGTCGGGGTTCTTCGACAACTTGTCCACGTCGGTCTGCACGATCGCCGTGTAGTAGAAGAGCACGGAGACGATCAGGATCGGCGCGATGGTGTAGAGGAACTCCATCGGCAGGTTGTAGCGCGTCTGCACCGGCAGCGCGTTGCCACGCTTGCGGTAACGAATGACGCACCAGAAGATCAGACCCCACACGAAGACGCCGACCGCGAGGGCGGCGATGCAGGAGGCGATCCACAGGTCGTACATCCGCCGGGACTCGGCCGAGATGCCCCCCTGCGGCCAGCCGAAGCCGTCGAACGCCTGACCGACGTCACAGCCCGTGAGCAGGACCAGCAGCGCCACGCCACCGAGACCGAGCCCGGCCACCCGACCAGCACCACGCCGCCGGCGTCCACCGACCCCTCGGGAAGCGCTGTGCCGTACGGCCGACGGCCGTACCTCCGAACTCCTTGCGACCACCTGGTCCTGCCTCCCTAGCGCGCCGCGGTGCGTCTTTCCTCAGCACCGGCGGCAAAGGCGTCACCGACGGTCGCAGATTACTCGACCATGACGGACTCGGCCGTGGTGGGGTCACTGTCCGCCCCCATCGGGGGGATCCTGGGCATACCGCCGCGATAGCGTTGGGATCCGTGAGCGCGAGGAGTGAGCCGGGGTTGCGAGCCCCGCAGTCGCAAGCAGAAGGCGAGCCCGTGAGCGCATCCCCGATATACCTGGACGCGGCGACCGCCGCGCCGATGCATCCGGTCGCCCGGCAGGCGCTGCTGGCCGCCCTCGACGACGGCTGGGCCGACCCGGGCAAGCTGTACACCCAGGCCCGCCGGGCACGGCAACTACTCGACGCCGCCCGCGAGGCCACCGCGCAGACGCTCGGCGTCCGCGCCGACGAACTGTCCTTCACCTCCAGCGGTACGACGGCCGCGCACGGCGCGGTGCTCGGTGGCCTGGCCGGGCGGCGCCGGGTCGGGTCGACGCTGGCGCATTCGGCGATCGAGCACTCCGCGGTGCTGCACGCCGCGGAGCGGCACGTCGCGGCGGGCGGCGTCGCCAACCCGGTACCGGTCGACCGGCTAGGCCGGCTGGACCTGACCGCCTGGTCGGACGCGGTCCGGGCCCCGGGGGTCGCGCTGGCCGCGCTGATCACCGCCAGTCACGAGGTGGGCACCGTGCAACCGGTCGCCGAGGCGGCCGCCGCCTGCTCCGACGCCGGGGTGCCGCTGTACGTCGACGCCGCGCAGTCGGTCGGTCGGGTGCCCCTGCCGGCGGGCTGGTCGGTGCTCACCGCCAGCGCGCACAAGTGGGGTGGCCCGGCCGGGGTGGGGCTGCTGGCGGTCCGCAAGGGCACCCGCTGGGAGTCACCCTGGCCGGCCGACGAGCGGGAGGGCGGGCGTACCCCCGGCTCGGTGAACCTGCCCGCGGTGGTGGCGGCGGCGGCGAGCCTGCGCGCCGCGGCGGCCGACGCGGCGGCCGAGGAGACCCGGCTGGCGCCGCTGGTGGACCGGATCCGGGCGCGGGTGGCGGCGGAGGTGCCCGACGTGGAGGTGGTCGGCGAACCGGTGCTCCGGCTCCCCCACCTGGTCACTTTCTCCTGCCTGTACGTCGACGGCGAGGCGCTGCTGCACGCGCTGGACCGGCGCGGCTTCGCGGTGTCGTCCGGCTCGTCCTGCACCTCGTCCACGCTGCGTCCGTCGCACGTGCTCGAGGCGATGGGGGTGCTCTCACACGGCAACGTCCGGGTCAGCCTGCACCGGGAGACGACCGAGGCGGACGTCGAGCGGTTCCTCGCCGAGTTGCCGGGGATCGTCGCCGGGCTGCGCGCCGAGGCGGGGGTGGTGGGGCTGTGACGATGCCGGACGAGGTGCTCGACTGCCGTGGCCAGCGCTGCCCGCTGCCGGTGATCGCGGCGGCCCGACGGATGCCCGAGGTGCCGATCGGCGCGGTGGTCCGGGTGCTCGCCGACGACCCGGCCGCGGCCGTGGACATCCCCGCCTGGTGTCGGATGCGCGGCCAGGAGTTCGTCGCCGCCATAACGGGCCCGGAAGGCCCCGCCTACGACATCCGCCGCGCCCACTGACCGGAAGTCCCCCCGCACCCCGCGATCTTGCAGTTTCTGTCCCGGCGAAAGGCGCATAAAGCGCGGATCGCCGTCACAAGGTGCAAGATCGCGGGAGGTGCGGGGGTACGGGTTAGGGGTTACGGGAGGAGGTGCGGGCGGATCTCGTCGGCGGCCGTGTCGCCGTAGGACTCGGCGAGGCGCTTGACGAACAGGTCGCGGCGGACGTCGTACTCCTGGGTGCCGACGGTCTCCAGGACCAGCGTGGCGAGCAGCGAGCCGACCTGGGCGGCCCGCTCCAGGCCGAGCCCCCAGGAGAGCGCGGTGAAGAACCCGGCCCGGAAGCCGTCGCCCACCCCGGTCGGGTCGACCGCCCGGATCTCCCGCGCGATCGGCACGTGGATCGGGTCCATGCCGCGCCCGGCGATCTCCACGCCGTGCTTGCCCAGCGTGGTGACCCGCACCTTGACCAGCTCCAGCAGCTGGTCGTCGCTCAGCCCGGCCTTGCTCTGCAGCAGCGACTTCTCGTAGTCGTTGGTCATCAGGTACTCGGCGCCCTCGATCAGCGCCACCACGTCCTCGCCCGGCATGCGGGCGAGCTGCTGGGAGGGGTCGGCGGCGAACGCGTACCCGCGAGTGCGGCACTCGGCGGAGTGGCGCAGCATGGCCTCGGGGTCGTTGGCGCTGACCAGCACCAGGTCCAGCCCTCCGAGCCGGTCGGCGACCGGGGCGAGCTCGATGTTGCGCGCCTCACTCATCGCGCCGGCGTAGAACGACGCGATCTGGCACATGTCGGTGTCGGTGGTGCAGACGAAGCGGGCGGTGTGCGCCACCTCGCTGATGTGCACCGAGTCGCAGTCCACCCCGTGCCGCTCGAGCCACGAGCGGTAGTCGGCGAAGTCGGCGCCCACCGCGCCGAGCAGCACCGGGCGCAGCCCGAGCTGGCCCATGCCGAAGGCGATGTTCGCCGCCACCCCGCCCCGGCGGAGCACCAGGTCGTCCACCAGGAAGGAGAGGGAAACCTTGTGCAGCTGATCGGCAATGAGCTGGTCGGCGAAGCGACCGGGAAAGCTCATCAGGTGATCGGTGGCGATCGAGCCGGTCACGGCGATCTTCATGTCAACCCTCGGGGTCGGGAGCAGGGCGCGGTCAGACTACCGGCCCGGCAACCCGGCGGTGTCCGGTCGGTCGGACAACGGCAACCGGCCGGCAACCCGGCCGGTCAGGGCCGCCTCGGGGCCACTCCCGCACCCCGCACGACGACGGGGCCGTCCCGCAGGACGGCCCCGTCGTGATGGTGCGTGGTGCGTGCGGCTCAGTTGAACGAGTCGCCACAGGCGCAGGAGTTGCCCGCGTTGGGGTTGTCGATGGTGAAGCCCTGAGCGTCGATCCGGTCAGCGAAGTCGATCGTCGCACCGGAAAGGTACGGGGCGCTCATCCGGTCGACGACGACCTCGACACCACCGAAATCGGTGACGACGTCACCGTCGAGCGAACGCTCGTCGAAGAAGAGCTGGTACCGCAGGCCGGAGCAGCCACCCGGCTGCACCGCGACGCGGAGCCGCAGGTCGTCGCGGCCCTCCTGCTCGATCAGAGCCTTGACCTTCTGCGCCGCGACGTCGGTGAGGACGACGGAAGTAGGGGCCTTGGCCTCGGTCGACTCGGTCTGCGCTGGCGTGGTCACGTGGAAGTCTCCCTGCGCGGTATGGGTCCGGACGCACTGGCCAACGCCGCGCGCCGTCCAGTGATTCCCGGTGTGGTCCATTTCCGATCGTACGCCGCCGCGGCCGGGCGCACCCGGGTGGCGTGACCCCCGCCGCAGGTCGGCCCGGTCGTGGCCGCGGACGGCCGTCCGGCCCGAGCGCTCAGCGGCGGCTCCACTGCCGGGCCAGCCGGGCGCCCAGCTCGCGCAGCCCGTCCGCCGGCCGGCTCATGGCGGCGCTGAGCCCGCCGCCCTCCTCCCCGCCGAAGTGCTCGACCAGGCTGTACGCGTCGGTCACGCCCGCCGCGGCGGCCTCCCGCCGGCCGGTGCTCACCTGGCCGGCCACCACCACGCAGGGCACCCCCCGGTCCCGGGCGGCGCCGGCCACCCCGGCGACCACCTTGCCGCGCAGCGACTGGTGGTCGAAGGACCCCTCACCGGTGATCACCAGGTCGGCGGTGTCCAGCGCGGCGTCCAGCCCGGTGGCCCGGGTGACCAGGCCGATGCCCGACTCGCAGCCGCCACCCAGGGCGAGGATGGCCGCGCCGATGCCGCCGGCGGCCCCGCCGCCGGGCAGCGTGCCGAGCCCCGCCGGGCAACCGGGCAGATCCCGCTCCAGCACCGCCGTGAAGCGCTCCAGCGCGGCGTCGAGCAGCAGCACGTCGGCCCGGTCGGCGCCCTTCTGCGGGCCGAACACGTTGCTCGCGCCGTGCAGGCCGAGCAGCGGGTTGTCCACGTCGGTGGCGGCGACCAGCCGGACCCCGCGCAGCCGGGGCGCGCCGTCCAGCGCGACGGCCGCGGCCAGCGCCGCCCCGCCGTACGGCAGCGCGGCGCCGGCGGCGTCGAGCGGGGTCACGCCCAGCGCGGCCAGCATTCCGGCGCCGGCGTCGTTGGTGCCGGAGCCACCCAGCCCGATCACCACCGTCCGGGCCCCGCTCTCCACCGCGGCGGCCACCAGCAGGCCCAGCCCGTAGGAGGTGGTGGTCTTCGGGTCACGTTCGGCGCTGGCGAGCAGGTGCAGCCCGCACGCCTGGGCGCTCTCCAGGTAGGCGGTCGCGCCGTCGGTGGTGAGCAGGATCTCACCGGCCGCCGGCCGGCCCAGCGGATCGACCGTCCGCACCGGCACCCGCCGGCCGCCGAGGGCCTCGGCGAGCACCTCCACGAAACCCGGCCCACCGTCGGCGAGTGGCCGGATCAGCAGGTCGTCGCCCTCGGCGACGGTGCGCCAACCGGCGGCCACCGCGGCGGCCACCTCCGGTGCGGGCAGGGTGCCGGCGAACTTGTCCGGGCAGAGCAGCACACGCATGCCCAGCAGTGTGGCAGCCCACACCGACAGAAGCTGCGCCACGCTCGTGCTGTGGGACCATGGGTCACGTGACTTCGACCTGGGTGGAACCCTCCAACACGGCGACGGCTCTGCTGCTGCTCGGCCGGGGCAGCGACCCCGACACCGAGCGCGGCGTCGAGTGTCCGGGCGACCTTCCGGCGCCCAGCGATCCGGATCTGGTGGCCCGCGCCGCGGCGGCTAAGGCGAAGCTGGGCAGCAAGGTGTTCGTGCTGGGGCACCACTACCAGCGCGACGAGGTGATCCAGTTCGCGGACGTGACCGGCGACTCGTTCAAGCTGGCCCGCGAGGCCGCGGCCCGCCCGGACGCGGAGTACATCCTCTTCTGCGGCGTGCACTTCATGGCCGAGAGCGCCGACATCCTCACCACGGACACCCAGCGGGTGATCCTGCCCGACCTGGCGGCCGGGTGCTCGATGGCGGACATGGCCGTGCTGGGCCAGGTCGAGGCGGCCTGGGACACGCTGACCGAGTTGGGCATCGCCGGCGAGACCGTGCCGGTGACGTACATGAACTCCTCGGCCGACATCAAGGGCTTCGTCGGCCGCAACGGTGGCGTGGTCTGCACCTCTTCCAACGCCAAGCGCGCCCTGGACTGGGCGTTCGAGCAGGGGTCGAAGGTGCTCTTCCTGCCCGACCAGCACCTGGGCCGCAACACGGCGGTGCTGGAGATGGGCCTGTCCCTGGACGACTGCGTGCTCTACGACCCGCACAAGCCCGGCGGCGGGCTCACCCCCGAGCAGCTGCGGGACGCCAAGATGATCCTCTGGCGCGGGCACTGCTCGGTGCACGGCCGGTTCACCCTGGAGAGCGTCAACGACGTGCGCGAGCGGGTGCCCGGGGTCAACGTGCTGGTCCACCCGGAGTGCCGGCACGAGGTGGTCACGGCCGCCGACTACATCGGCTCGACCGAGTACATCATCAAGACCATCGAGGCGGCCCCGGCCGGCTCGGCGTGGGCGCTCGGCACCGAGCTGAACCTGGTCCGCCGGCTGGCGCTGGCACACCCGGACAAGCAGGTCATGTTCCTGGACAAGGCGGTCTGCTACTGCTCGACGATGAACCGGATCGACCTGCCGCACCTGGTCTGGGCGCTGGAGGAGCTGGTCGCCGGCCGGGTGGTCAACCAGATCACGGTGGACGTCGACACCGCGCACCACGCCCGGGTCGCGCTGGATCAGATGCTCGCCCTGCCCGGCGCGGACACCCCGCCGGCAGCTGCGGCCTGATCACGATCCGTAGCGCCCTTGGTACGCAAAAGTGCCGGATCACCGATTAATGCCACACACGCCGATGTGACCGAGTCCTTTCTCGTCACCGAGGGCTATGCTGCCGGAGCGACGACGCAAGCGGGCCGTTTCGATATGGCCGCATCCGGGGTAGCGAAGGAGTTCACGCTCCCCACCATCAACACGGCAGCACCGACGCGCTGGAGGTTGCGTTGACCGACGACGTCCTGGTCGTGCACGGAGGCACTCCGCTTGAAGGGCGGATCCGCGTGCGCGGCGCGAAGAACCTGGTTTCGAAGGCGATGGTCGCCGCGCTGCTCGGCGACAGCCCCAGCCGGCTGTTCGACGTGCCGAAGATCCGCGACGTCGAGGTGGTCCGGGGTCTGCTCGGTCTGCACGGCGTCAAGGTCACCGACGGCACCGAGGACGGCGAGCTCGTCTTCGACCCGGCCAACGTGGAGAGCGCCAGCACCGACCAGATCAACGTGCACGCCGGCTCCAGCCGGATCCCGATCCTGTTCTGCGGCCCGCTGCTGCACCGGCTCGGGCACGCGTTCATCCCGGACCTGGGCGGCTGCCACATCGGCCCGCGCCCGATCGACTTCCACCTTCAGGCGCTGCGCGAGTTCGGTGCCACGGTCGACAAGCGGCCCGAGGGCCTGCATCTGTCCGCGCCGAACGGCCTGCACGGGACCAAGTTCGCCCTGCCGTACCCGAGCGTCGGCGCCACTGAGCAGGTGCTGCTGACCGCGGTGATGGCCGAGGGTGTCACCGAACTGCGCAACGCCGCGGTGGAGCCGGAGATCATCGACCTGATCTGCATCCTGCAGAAGATGGGCGCGATCATCAAGGTGCACACCGACCGGGTGATCGAGATCCAGGGCGTACCGAAGCTGCACGGCTACACCCACCGGCCGATCCCGGACCGGATCGAGGCGGCGAGCTGGGCCGCGGCCGCGCTGGCCACCCGCGGTCACGTCGAGGTGCTCGGCGCGCAGCAGGCCGACATGATGACCTTCCTGAACATCTTCCGCTCGGTCGGCGGCGAGTACGAGGTCACCGACGCCCGGCCGCCGAAGCTGGGCGACCCGGGTCAGGAGGGTGGCATCCGGTTCTGGCACCCGGGCGGCGAGCTGAACGCCGTGGCGCTGGAGACCGACGTGCACCCGGGCTTCATGACCGACTGGCAGCAGCCGCTGGTCGTGGCGCTCACCCAGGCCCGCGGGCTGTCGATCGTCCACGAGACGGTCTACGAGCAGCGGCTGGGCTACACGGAGGCGCTGAACTCGATGGGCGCCAACATCCAGGTCTACCGGGACTGCCTCGGCGGCACGCCGTGCCGCTTCGGCCGGCGCAACTTCAAGCACTCGGCGGTGATCGCCGGGCCGAGCAAGCTGCACGCCGCCGACCTGGTCATCCCGGACCTGCGGGCCGGTTTCAGCCACCTGATCGCGGCGCTCGCGGCCGAGGGTACCTCGCGGGTGTACGGCGTCGACCTGATCAACCGGGGCTACGAGGACTTCGAGGCGAAGCTCGCCGACCTGGGCGCGCACGCCGAGCGTCCGTAACCTCGAACACGTTTCGTTCGCGCCCGGTGCACCGCGATGTGCACCGGGCGCGAACCGTTGGCTACCCTTGCCGCGTGCCGTCGCTCTTTCGCCGCAAGTCCACCGACCTCGTCGACGAGGCCGTCTCCTCGGTGACGCCCGAGGAGACCGCCGAGCGGCCCCGGGGCTACACCCCGGCCAAGGGTCGGGAGACGCCCAAGCGGCCGACCGCCGGCCGCCGCCCGGCCGGCCCCACCCGCCCCCTCACGAAGGAGGAGGAGCGGGAGCGCCGCCGCCAGTTGCGCGCCGAGGCCGCGTCGGAGTTCCGCCGTGAGGGCGGCCCGCGCGACCGCGGCCCGGAGCGGCTGCTGGCCCGTAACGTGGTCGACTCCCGGCGTACCGTCGGCACCTGGTTCTTCGGCGGCGCGCTGATCGTGCTGATCGGGTCGAACGCGGCGATGCCGCCGGTGGTCCGGCTGATCTCCAACGTGCTCTGGGGCGCGCTGGCACTCGGTGTGGTCGTCGACTCGGTGTTGATCTGTCGCAAGATCAGCAAGCTCGTCCGGCAGCGCTTCCCGAAGACCGACCAGCGGATGGGCTCGCTCTACCTGTACGCGATCATGCGGTCGATCACCTTCCGGCGGATGCGCGCCCCGGCTCCGCAGGTCAAGCTCGGCGACAAGGTCTGAACCCGGCTTACGGCACGCCGAGCGGGCGCACCGCGATCATGGCCGCACCGAGGGCGAGCAGGTCATAAAGCATCCGGGCGTCGGTTGTTCGTTGTAGCGTACGAATGGTTCACCGTGCTGAACACCACACCGGTGTTCGTCGAACCGAACGTCGATCCAACGGAGCGAACGCATGTCTCCCGAACCGGCCGCCCCGCTCGGCACCATCGCCGCCGCCCTGCGCCGCGAGCGGGACCGGGTCGGCATCTCGCTGACCGAGCTCGCCCGGCGGGCGGGCGTCGCCAAGTCCACCCTCTCCCAGCTGGAGTCGGGGACCGGCAACCCGAGCGTGGAGACGCTGTGGGCGCTCGGCGTGGCGCTCGGCGTGCCGCTCAGCCGGCTGGTGGAGCCCGCCGACGACTCCGTGCGGGTCATCCGCGCCGGGGACGGGCCCCAGGTCCGCTCCGAGCAGGCCGACGCCGCCGGGACGCTGCTCAGCGCCGGGCCGGCGCACCTGCGTCGGGACATCTACCTGATCGAGCTGGAGCCGGGCGCGATCCGGGCCGCGGACGGGCACACTCCCCGCAGCGTCGAGCACGTGGTGGTCGCCGCCGGACGGCTGCGGGTGGGCCCCGAGTCCGGCCCGGTCGAGCTGGGCCCCGGCGACTACGCGACGTTCCCCGGCGACGCCCCGCACCGCTACGAGGCGCTGGCCCCCGGCACTCTCGCCGTCCTCATCATGGAACACCCCTGACCGGGTCCCGATCCCGCGCGAGCCGAGCCGGCGGCCGGTGGAGTATCGTCGGAGACCGGTTTTCGGTTATCGACCCAATTGTCCGAAACCATAGGATAACGTTTGCGCCCGTGGGCGGCGCCACAGTGGCGGTGAGCGAGCCCACGCCGTTACCCTCCATCCGCAGCCACGCCCTGCCGAAACGGGCGACCTGACCGGCACGCGAGGCCCAGCGCGACAATCTGCAACGAGGTGACAACGCCGTGAGCGAGCGGACGCGAGCCGGCCACCGGAGCGTGGCAGGCGGCGACCGGACGCCCGGCGGCCACCGGGGCGCGAACGCGGACCGCCCTCCTCTTGCACCGATCGGCCACCTGGCCGGGTATGGCGACGGGCTCGACGGATGAACGGCCGCTACACCGACCGGTGGCGGGACCCGAACGAACCGTCCTGGGTGGTCGAACCAACCACCGAGTGGCATCCTCAGTTCCCCGGCCAGCGCTATCCCGGCGACATCGGCATGTCCCACCAGCCGCCTCCGCCGCCGCGCGGCCGGGCGGCCGTCGCCGGCCGCGCCGAGGTGCCTCCGCTCGCGCCCACCCGCCCGGACGGCACCTACCTCGGCCGGTCCTGGGCAGACGAGGAGCCGGCCGAGACGGCTCCGTACGGCCGGTCCTGGGCCGACGAGGAGCCGCCCGGAACGCCGACCCACGGCGGGTCACGGGGCGGCGAACGCCCCGTCGAGGCGTCCGCCTACGGCCGGCCGGACGGTGCCGAATCCCGCCACTACGACCATGAGCCGTACCGCCGACCGCTGCCCGAGCCGACCCGGCGGGACGACCGCCGTTCCCCCGAATCAGACCGGCGGACCGCCTGGTCCGACCGGCGCCCGAACGACGACCGGGCACCGGCCCGGGAGGCTGCCTGGCACCGGGACCAGCCCGCCGAGCGGCACGACGGCCGCCGACTCCGGCACGATCCGGCCGACCGGGAGCGGGGGTACCCGACCGCGCCACCGGTGTCCCCCGCGCCCCGGGCCGAGCCCGGCTGGGTGCCGGAGCCGGACGAGCCGCCGCGCCGGCGTGGCACGCAGGAGCGCCCGGCCGCCGGATACGACCGGCACCCCGGTGACGGGTACCCTGCCCGGCCCAGCCGGGGCCACGAGGGCCGCCCGGCCGACGGCTGGGCCGCCGGCGGGGCCGGCCAGTGGGCCCCCGTGGAGGGCCGCTCGCGGTACCCCGCCGACGGGTACCCCGATCGCGCCGCCGACGACACCCGCCGTCCAGACCGGACGGCCGACGCACGGCGCGCTGAGCGGGCCGCCGACGACGGCCGCCACCCTGAAAGGTTCGTCGACGACGCGCGCCCGGCGGCGCGGGCCCGTGCGGACGCCGGTGCGCCTCCGGAGCGGCGGTACCGCCTGGACGAGGCAGTCGGCGCACCGCAGACACCGGACGGTGGACGACGGCACCGGCCCGAACCGGAGCTGCCGGGACAGCCGCGCCGGGATGACGAGCGGCGCCGGCCAGCCGACCCGCACAGGCAGCAGCCCCGCGAGGCGGCGGCCCGCGCCGAGGCGTACCCGGACCGGCGCCCCCGCGAGGAGACCCGGCCGGAGACGTACCGCGAGGAGACGTACCGCGACCGGCGCCCCCGCGAGGAGACCCAGCCGGAGACGTACCGCGAGGAGCGGCCGCAGCCCGACCACCGCCCGGACGGCACCCTGCCCTGGCCACCGCCGGGTCCGGTGCGTCCGCACCGCACGGAGCCGGGCCACCAGGGCGATGCGCACCGCACCGCCGACCCGCACCGCACCGTCTCCGAGCCGGGCGTCCCGTCGCGGCCGGCCACCCGGCCCGAGAGGCCGCCCGTCGCGCCGTCCCGGTACGACGAACGACCGGCGCGTCCCGCCGCGGCGGCTCCGCCGGCACCGGCCACCTCCGGCCGGGCGACCCCGGTCCCGCCGACACCCGTCTCCCCGGCCGGGCCGGACGCCGGCCGCCCAGCCCCGGTCCCGCCCGTCTCCCCGGAGCGACCGGTGCCACCGGCATCCGTCTCCCCCGCCGCGCCCGGCCGGGACCGGCCGATCTCGGCCGCCCCGGCCTCCCCCGCGCCAGCGGACCACGAGCGCCGACCGGCCGACCACGTCCCGCCGCGCCGCCCGGATCAGAACCGGCCGGTGTCGGCGGCCCCGGTCTCCCCGGCGGCGGACGTACCCGTCTCGGGTCCACCGGCTGCCCGGCTCCGGCTGGAGTTCCTGCCCGCGCCGGTGGACCCGCCGCTGGCCGACGAGCACCCGGACCCGCCGGTGTCACCCGCACCCCGGACGCCGGCCGATCCGACACCGTCGGAGCAGCCTGCCCCGACAGCGGACGCGCGACCGCCGCTCGCGCCGCCGCCCGCCTGGCAGGCCTCGGATCCCCCGGTCCCGACAGCCACGGCTCCAACACCCACGACCCCGACAGCCACGGCCGCGACACCCACGGCGGACGCCGAGCCGGCGCTCCCGCTGGCACCCGGCATGCCGCGCCGCTACGTCCCCCCGCCGCCGTCGGAGCCGCCGGTGGCGCCCGCCCCGGAGCCGGTCGAGGCTCCGGTCACCCGGGGGCCGGCCGCCTGGTTCAGCCCCGCCCAGGAGCCGGAGTCCGACCAGGACGAACCGGAGACGGACCGCCGGCCAGCCGAGGCGACCGACGACCGGTCGGCGGCCGGTGGCCCGGCCGGCTCCTCCGCGCCCACCGGAGCGGAGTCCGACCCGTTGACGCCCGCTGCCGAGTCGGCCGCCGACGGCTGGACGACCGACCCGCACCCGGACTCCACGGTCGAGCCGGGCGGCGTGGCACCGGCACCCCAGGTCCGGCCGGTCTCCGCACCGCCCGCGCGACCGATCTCGGCACCACCGGCCGAACCGGTCTCCGCACCGCCAGCCGAACCGGTCTCCGGCGATCGCGACCCCTGGGCCGACGACCTGGTCACCGATCCTGACCCCGCAGTCGGGTCGACATCGATTGACGCCCTCGGACCCGTGTCCGCACCGCCGGCTTATCCGGTGTCCGCACCGCCGGCTTATCCGGTGTCCGCACCGCCGGCCTATCCGGTGTCCGCACCGCCGGCCTATCCGGTGTCCGCACCGCCGGCCTATCCGGTGTCCGCACCGCCGGCCTATCCGGTCTCCGCACCGCCGGCCTATCCGGCGTCCGGTGCCTCCCGCAGGTGGGCGGACGATCTGCTCGACGAGGCACAGCCCCTCGTCGAGCCGGCACCGGCGCAGGCCCACCCGCCGGTCTCCGTCGCGCCGGAGACCGGCGGAACACCGCACCAGCGCACCGATCCGGCGCCCGCCGAGACCGACCCCGACGTCTCCGGATCCCCTGACGCGCCGGCCTACGACGAACCCGACGACTGGACGGACGAGGGCGTCGCCGAGCCGGAGCCGCTGGACCGGCCGACATCGGCACCACCCGCATACATCGGCGCTTACCAGCCGGTACCGGCACCGCTGGACCGGCCGTTCTCCGCACCGCCCGCAGGAGACAGTGACCCGTCCGAGCGCGACCCGGTGGACGACGCGCGCTCGGCGCCGGACGCGCCGCCGGCGGACGCGCCGGCCGGTCGGAGCCCCGGCGAACCGATGGCCGGCTCGCAGACCGACGACGTGTCCGCCGCCGGTGCGTTGTCGGCCCGGTCTGCGCCGTCCGACCACGACCCGGAAGAGCCCGTCCCGGCGGAGCCCACACGGCCGGACTCGGCTGCGACCGTCTCGGCCGCGCCCGTGTCAGCCCCGCCCGCAGCACCGGTGTCCGCGCCACCGACCTCCACGGCGCCCGTGTCCGCGCCGCCCGTCTTCACGGCGCCCGTGTCCGCGCCACCGACCACCGCGCCACCGGTCTCCGCGGCACCGGTCTCCGCGCCGCCAGTCCCGGTGGCGCCCGTCTCCGCGCCGCCAGTCTCCGCGCCACCGGTCTCCGCGCCGCCAGTCTCGGTGGCGCCCGTCTCCGCGCCACCCGTCTCCGCACCGCCGATCTCCGCGCCGCCGGTCTCCGCGCCGCCGGCCGCAGCCGTTCCCGGGCCGTGGAGCGGCTCACCGGAGGCAAGCGTGCCGGTGTCCGCGCCACCCGGCGCGGCGCCGCCGGCGACCCGCCGGCCGCTGGCCGAGCAGGGCGACCCGGAGCAGGTTCTTGCGGCGTACCGGTGGCGGCTGGACCCGGTCACCCTGCGCGAGGACCTGACCGAACCGGACGAGATGCGGGCGATCCGGCGGCGGCTGACCGAGAAGTTGGGCTCTGCCGCCGACAACCGGGCTCGGGCCCGCCTGCTCAGCCTGCGGGCGGTGGCCTCCCGGATCCTGGGCGAACTGGACGACGCGCTGGCCGACGGCCGGCTCGCCCTCACCTACGCCGAGGCCACCGGCGAGCTGCGCCGGACGGCGCTGGCCCAGGCACGGCTGGCCCACGTGCTGCGCTGGCGCGGCGACTTCGCCGAGGCCGACCAACTCTTCGCCAAAGCGAACTCGGTCGAACTGCCCGACCGGCTGCGGGCCGCCCTACATGAGCACGCCGGGCGGTCCTGCTATGACCAGGGCCGGCTGATGGAAGCCTGCCACCACTTCGAGCAGGCCCTCGACCTGCGCGGCGCCGGCGACGCCGAACTCCTGGACCGGATCCGGGTGGCCCTCGACGCGGTCGCCACCCGGGCCGCGGCTGACGGCTTCGGGCCGTACCCCCGGGGTCGGGACGAGGTGCTCGACCGCGACCGACCCCCGATGCCGGGCCGGGACGGACCGCTGTGGGGGTACACCGATCCGAAGGGTGACCTGGTCATCCCCGCCCGCTACGCCGAGGCGCAGCCGTTCCACGACGGATTGGCCTGGGTCCGCCGGCCGGACACCGACCGGTGGTCGCTGATCAACCTGCTCGGTACGACGGTGATCCCGCCGTCGTACCGCGCGGCGCGCCCGTTCAGCGACGGCCTGGCCTGGGTGGTCACGGACGGCGGCTGGGCGGCGATCGACGCGACCGGCGAGGTGCAGGTCCGGCCCAACTTCGCCGAGATGCGCCCGTTCCGCCGCGGGGTGGCCGCGGTCAGGCGCGAGGGTTGGGGGGCGGTCGACCGGACCGGTCGGATCGTGCTGCCTACCCGCTACCACGGCTTCGCCACCGAACTGGCCGACGGCCAGCAGGTCGACGGGTTCACCGACGAGGGCCTCGCCGTGGTCGACGTGGGCGGCCGGCGTGGCGTGGTGGACCGCGGCGGCACGGTGCTGGTGCCGCCAGCGCACCCGATGCTGGTCATCCACCCGGTGGCGTTCCTGATCGGCAGCGGCACCGGACGCTGGGGTGCCCTGGACCGGCGCGGCGAGCCGCTCATCGATGCCGTGCACCGCGACCGGGCCGCGGTGCTGGCGGAGATCGACCGGCTACTCATCGACGCCAACCCGGTGCTCTGACCGGCGGTTCGGCAACCCCGAATCGCCAGGGCTAGGGTCGGGTCATGGAATTCCGACACCTGGGCCGTTCCGGCCTGTTGGTCAGCGAGATCTCGTACGGCAACTGGATCACCCACGGTTCGCAGGTCGAGGAGGACGCCGCGTTCGCCTGCGTCCGGGCCGCCCTCGACGCGGGGATCACCACCTTCGACACCGCCGACGTGTACGCCGGCACCCGGGCCGAGGACGTGCTCGGTCGGGCGCTGCAGAACGAGCGCCGCGAGGGCCTGGAGATCTTCACCAAGGTCTACTGGCCGACCGGTCCCGGCCGCAACGACCGCGGCCTGTCCCGCAAGCACATCATGGAGTCGATCAACGGCTCGCTGCGCCGGTTGCGCACCGATTACGTGGACCTCTACCAGGCCCACCGGTACGACCACAGCACGCCGCTCGAGGAGACGATGGAGGCGTTCGCCGACGTCGTGCACTCCGGCAAGGCGCACTACATCGGCGTCTCCGAGTGGACCGCGGCGCAGCTGCGGGCCGCCCACCCGCTCGCCCGGGAGCTGCACATTCCGCTGGTCTCCAACCAGCCGCAGTACTCGATGCTCTGGCGGGTCATCGAGACCGAGGTCGTGCCGGCCAGCGAGGAGCTGGGCATCGGCCAGATCGTCTGGTCGCCGATGGCGCAGGGTGTGCTCTCCGGCAAGTACCTGCCGGGGCAGCCGCCGCCGGCCGGTTCCCGCGCCACCGACGAGAAGTCCGGTGCGGGCTTCATCTCCCGGTTCATGACCGACGAGGTGCTGACCCGGGTTCAGCAGCTCAAGCCGCTGGCCGAGCAGGCCGGGCTGAGCATGGCCCAGCTCGCGGTGGCCTGGGTGTTGCAGAACCCGAACGTGTCGTCCGCGATCATCGGCGCGTCCCGTCCCGAGCAGGTGCACGACAACGTCAAGGCGGCCGGGGTGAAGCTCGACGCCGAGCTGCTCAAGGCGATCGACGAGATCGTCGAGCCGGTCACCGAGCGGGACCCGGCCAAGACCGAGTCCCCCGCACAGCGCCCGTAACGCTCACCCCCCGGTCCCCGACCCTGCCGGCCCCGACCCCGCCGACCCCGGCCTCGCCAATCTAGGGCATTTCGCTGCCGATGGAGATCAACAAGCAGCGATAAGCCCTAGATCGGCGGGGGTCAGGGGCGGGGCGCGGGGGGCGGGGGGCGGGGGCGGGCGGGGGACGAGGGCGGGGCGGGGGTTAGGACTGCCAGAAGCGGATCAGGTCTAGGCCGGCGGCGTAGAGCCACGAGGGCAGGCCGAGCAGGTCCCCGATCGCGAAGACGACGTCGAAGAACCAGCCGCCGATGCGCGGGTTCCACAGCAGCGCGAAGAGCAGCAGGAAGCCGTACGGGGCGAACAGGTCGTACATTCGGCGCCACTGCGGGTTGAGCCACGGCTGGATCATGTTGCCGCCGTCGAGGCCGGGGACCGGTAGCAGGTTCAGCACGCTCGCGGTGAGCTGAAGGAAGGCCAGCAGCGCGACTCCGGCCCAGAACTCCACCGGGCCGCCCGCCTGGATGCCGATCCGCAACGCCGCCACCAGCACCAGCGTGAACAGCACGTTGGTGGCCGGGCCGGCGAGGCTGACCAGGGTGTGCCGCAACCGGCCCGGGATGGCGTGCCGGTCCACCCACACGGCGCCGCCGGGCAGGCCGATGCCGCCCAGCAGCACCACCACCACCGGCAGCACGATCGACAGCAGCGGGTGGGTGTACTTCAACGGGTTGAGCGTCAGGTAGCCGCGGTGGGCGATGTCCCGGTCGCCGGCCCGGAAGGCCACCACCGCGTGCGCGTACTCGTGCAGGCAGAGCGAGACCAGCCACCCGGAGACCACGAAGAGGAACACGTCGAACCGGACGCTGCCGTACCCGTTCCAGGCCAGCACCCCGCTGACCGCGAAGAGGGCGACCAGGCCGAGGAAGACCGGGCTGGGCCGGAACGCCGCCCTGGGCACGCCGAGCACCAGCCGCTCGCCGCCCGGCCGGTCGTAGCCCATCACTCGGCCGTGGGTAGCAGGCTCATCCGGTACTCCACGCGGTCGTCCTCCACGAGCGCGACCGAGGTGACGCCGGACGCCGCGAGCTCCCGCCAGGTCTGACCGATCCAGGATTCGGCGTCGGCCTGGCTGCCGAACGACTCCGCCGGTCCCTCGACCGTCTGGCCGTCCGTGCCCTCGTACCGCCAGCTCCACGCCATGCCGCGTCTCCCCTCGCCGCTGAAGTCCCCGTGGGACGAACCCTCGCCAGCGTAGTCGGCCCGACCCGGAACGGCCGCTCGCTCGCCCCGCCCGCGACCCACGGGCTGATCAACCCATCGGCGGCGGCCGGTACGGTGGCCCGGTGCTGACACGGGGAGTGCTGCTCGGCGACCGGTACCGGCTGGGCGAGCGGGTGGCGACAGGTGGGATGGGCGCGGTCTGGCGCGGCACCGACGTGCTGCTGGAACGCGAGGTGGCCGTGAAGGTGCTGCTGCCGTCGCTGGTCGCCGACCCGGAGTTCACCGCCCGGTTCCGGGCCGAGGCGCAGATGCTGGCGGCGCTGCGGCACCCCGGCGTGGTGGCGGTGCACGACGTCGGGCAGGCCACGCTCGCCGACGGCAGCCGGGTCGACTACCTGGTGATGGAGTACGTCGAGGGCGAGCCGTTGTCCGCCCGGGTGCGCGTGGCGGGTCGGCTGGACCCGGCCACCACCATGTCGGTGCTGGCGCAGGCCGCGGACGCGCTGCACACCGCCCACCTCGCCGGCATCGTGCACCGGGACGTGAAGCCGGGCAACCTGCTGGTCAAGGCGGACGGCAGGGTGGTGCTGGTCGACTTCGGCATCGCCCGGTCCCGCAGCATGGCCGGGCTCACCGCAGCGAACATGGTGCTCGGCACCGCCTCGTACATGTCCCCGGAGCAGGCCACCGGGCAGCCGGTCTCCCCGGCGACCGACGTCTACGCGCTGGGCGCGGTGGCGTACTTCTGCCTCGCCGGGCAGCCGCCGTTCGACGGTGACAACCCGCTCGCGGTGGCGCTGCGGCACGCCCAGGACGAGCCGGCGCCGCTGCCGTCGGACACCCCACCGGCGGTGGTGGCGGTCGTCGCGCGGGCGCTGGCCAAGCGGCCGGCGGACCGGTTCGCCAGCGCCGCCGAGCTGGCCGGCGCCGCCGCCGACGCCCGCGACGCGACCCTGGCGAGAATTCCGCCGGCCGATCGCCCGCCGTGGGCGGTGGCCGCCCCCACCCCGCCCGTACCGAGCCCCGCCCCGGCCGCGCCGGCCGTCGCGCGGCCCGTACCGAGCCCCGCCCCGCCGGCCCCGGCTGTCGCGCGGCCCATTCCAACCCCCGCACCGCCGGCCGCGCCGGCGCCACCGCCATCGGCCCTGCGTTCCCCGGCGGGCTTCGAGGCCGGACCGGCGACCGGGCCGACCCGGGAGGACCCGCTCCGCAGAGCCCCGTCCGGGCGGCGGCGGGGGGTGCTCATCGGGGCCGCCGCGGTCGTCCTCGTGGCGCTGGTCGCCGTGGCCGTCGCGGCGCTGCAGCCGGACGCGCGGCCTGGTGGATCCGATCAGCCGCCGGCCCTCGCCGGCGGGTCGGCCTCGGCGCCGGACGTCCCGCTGCCGACCGGGGACGCGGCCACCCCGGGGCCCCGACCCAGCGGTACGCCGGGCGCCAGCCGGACCGGCGCCGCCGGCCCGACCGAGGCCGGCGGTCCGACCGAGGCCGCCGGCCAGCCCGGAGCGCCGACCAGCGGCGCCCCGGTTCCACGCACCACCGCGCCGGGCAGCACGCCGACCGCGGCCGCCACCGGCAAGCCGACGTCCAGCGGCAGCCCGGCGGGGCGGCCCAACCCGTACACGGCGACTCAGGTGTGCGGCAGTGGCTACCAGGTGGTCGACTCGGCGACGCTGACCGGCGGCGACGGTCGCCGGCGGGGCCGGGTCTACCTGCTGTACCACTCGGGCACCGGCAACAACTGCGTGGTCACGCTCAAGGACACCGCGGTCGGCACGAAGTCGGCGGCGTCGGCGTACCTGGAGGTGCAGGGGCGGGCCCGCAGCACCGACAGCGGGTCCTTCGACTACTACGCCGGGCCGGTGCGGGCCGGCGCCGCCGCGACGTGCGTGAAATGGGGTGGCGCCACGGGCGGGGTCAGCTACGGCAGCGGATTCGAGCACTGCGACTGACCAGACCGCGACCGCCGGGCCGGCAGGCAGCGGGACGCCGGGCGGCCTTAAGGTACGGGCATGTCCGTTGACGGGTGGAACACGGTCCTGGTGCTCGGCGGTATCCGGTCCGGCAAGTCCGAGTTCGCCGAGTCCCTGGTCACCGACGCGCCGGTGGTCCGATATCTCGCCACCGCTGCGGAGGGCGACCCGGAGGACACCGAGTGGGCGAGCCGCCTGGCCGCGCACCGCGCCCGGCGGCCGGGCAGCTGGAGCACCGAGGAGACCGCGGCCGACCCGCGGCGGCTGGCCGACGTCCTCGCGTCCGCCCAGCCCAACGAGACGCTGCTCGTGGACGACCTCGGCGGCTGGGTGACGGTGCTGCTCGACCCGGACCATCAGCCCGCCGACGACGTGGCGACCATCGCTGAGCTGGCCGAGGCGATCCGCGCCTGCCCGGCGCGGGTGGTGCTGGTCAGCCCCGAGGTGGGGTTGTCCCTGGTGCCCACCACGCCGCTGGGCCGGGCGTTCACCGACGCGCTCGGCGCGGCCAACCGGGCGGTCGCCGACGCCTGCGACGCGGTGGTGCTGGTGGTCGCCGGCCAGCCGGCCTGGCTGAAGCCGGCCGTGCCGCCCGCGACCGCCGCCGGTGCCGTGCCGGCGGCACCCGCCACCCGGACCGCGCCGGTCGGGTCCGGGCCGGTCGGAGTGGATTCGGCCGACGTCGAGCCCACCCCCGAGGTGCAGCTGCCGGACGTGCTGACCCACACGCCGCCGGCTGCCCCGAACCAGGAGCCCGGCAACCCCTGGGCCGCGCCGACCATGGCGCTGCCGATGGTGGCCACCGGGCTGGTCATCCAGCCGGGCATGGAGCTGCCGATGCCCGACGAGTACACCGGCCCCCAGGCGGTGGACCGGCTGGCCACGTTGGACGTGCCCGGCGCCGGGCTGGGCGTGCTGGACCGCGTCGTCGGCTTTGCCGCCGCCACGCAGGGCACCTCGACCCCGGTCGCCTGGAACTCCGTGCGGGTGCTGCTGCTGCACGGTGACCACGCTGGCGGGGCCTCGGCCGGCACCGTCGCCGGCGAGTCGGCACGTCGGGCCGGGCAGGCCCGCGCCGGGCAGGGCGCGTTGGCCCGGCTGGCCGCCGAGAGTGGAGCCAGCCTCCAGGTGGTGGACACTCCAGGCGCCGCGCCCATGGAGGACCAGCCGGCGCTCACCCTCGAGCAGGTGGAGTCGGCGCTGCGCTACGGCTGGCGGTTGGCCGAGCAGGCCGCCGACGCCGGCGTACAGCTGCTGGTGCTGGCCGCGTGCGGCGCCGGCACCGAGGCCGCCGCCGCGGCGGTGCTGGCGGCCACCGCGGGCGCCGAGCCGCCGGCCGTGCTCGGTCGGGTGATCACCCACTCCGGCGAGATCGACGACGCGGCGTGGATGATCCGCTGCGCGGCGGTACGCGACGCGTTGCACCGCACCCGCCGCTCGCCTCGGGGCGCCAAGGACGTGCTGGCCGAACTGGGCGGCGGCGACGTGGCGGTGGCCACCGGCGTGCTGCTCGGCGCCACCGCCCGCCGGATGCCGGTGCTGCTGGACGGGCCGGTCGGGCTGGCCGCGGGCATGGTCAGCCGCGACCTGGCCGGGCAGGCGCGGCACTGGTGCCTGCTCGCCGACGACGGCGGTCACCCGGCGGTGCGGCTGGCCGCCGACGTGCTCGGCCTCACACCGCTGCTCGACCTGCGGCTGGATCTCGGCGAGGGGGCCAACGCGCTGGTCGCGCTCCCGCTGCTGCGCTCGGTGCTGTCCCTGGCCGCCGCGCTGCCGGTCCACCCGTCGCTGGCCGGCGGCGGGGAGCCGGACCAGGGCGCCGAGGAGCCGGAGGAGACCGAGCCGGAGGAGACCGAGCCGGAGGACACCGAGCCGGAGGACACCGAGCCGGAGGACACCGAGCCCGACTACGCCGAGCCGGAGCCGGCCGGGCCGGGCCCGGCCACCACCGGGGCGGACGAGCAGCCGGCGTCGGGCTGGCGTGCCGGCTGAGTCGCGGCTCGCCGCGGGGGCCCGGCTGGCGGTCACCACGTTCAGCACGTTGCCGGTCCGGGCCGGACGGATCGACCGCCCGGTGGCTGGCACGGCGATGGCGCTCGCCCCGGCGGTCGGCGCCCTGCTCGGCGCGCTGCTGGCCGGCGTGCTGCTGCTGGCTGGCACGTTCGCTCCCCCACTGGTGGCCGCCGGCGTGACGGTCGGTGCGGCCGCCCTGCTCACCCGGGGGTTGCACCTGGACGGGCTGGCCGACACCGTGGACGCGCTCGGCTCGTACCGGCGGGGCGCGGCCGCGCTGGAGATCATGAAGAAGCCGGACGTCGGCCCGTTCGGGGTGGTCGCCCTGGTGGTCGTCCTGCTGGTGCAGGCGGCGGCGCTCGCCGAACTGGCCAATCGGTCCTGGCCGGCATGCCTCGCGGCGGTGGTCGCGGCGACCGCCGCCGGCCGGCTGGGTGTGACGGCGGCCTGCCGGCGGGGCGTACCGGCGGCACGGCCGGACGGGCTGGGCGCGATGGTGGCCGGCACGGTCGGCCCGGTGGCGCTGGCCGCCGGCGCGATCACCGTCGTGCTGCTGGCGGTTCCCGCGGTGCCGGGCCGCCCATGGCAGGGGCCGCTGGCCGTCGCCGCCGCGTTCGCCGTCACGGTGCCGCTGCTGGCCCACGTGGTACGCCGTTTCGGCGGGATGACCGGCGACGTGCTCGGCGCGACCGTCGAGGTTGTCACCACGCTGGTCTACCTGGGTCTGGTGCTGTCCGGCTGAACCCGGTGAGGCGGGCCGGGTAGCGTTCGCCTCGACAGCGCCGGCGCGGCCTCGGGGGAACGAGAATGCTCATCACGGACGACTTCCTGCCCGTACCGGTCCCGGAGTCGCTCAGCGCGACCTACCTGGTGCCGATGACGGGGCTGCCGAAGGTCAGTGCGAAGACCGCGGTGGCGGCGCTGACCGGCCGGCTGGCCGAGCCGGTGCACGGGCTGGCCCGGCAGATGCTGGACAGCCCGCTGATGAGCGTGGACACCCGGCCGATCGCCGAGTTCCCCGAGCTGCCACCGGATCTGCTCACCGCGTTCGGCGCCACCGAGGCGCAGCTGGCGCGGCTGGCCGCGGCGACCCATTTGGTGGTGGTGCAGGCCGAGTACCGGCCCGGCTGGCCGCCGGCGCACGAGTGGGCGGCCCGGGCGGTGGCGGCGGCGGTGGCGGAGTCCGTCGACAGCGACGTGGTGGACGTCTTCGGCCTGCAGTTCCTCGACCCGGCGACCGCGCTGCGCTCGCTCCCCGACGAGCAGGGCCGGATCCGGCTGGTGGACTGGGTGCTGGTGCCGTACTCCTCCGACGCGGAGGGGCTGTGGTTCACCACCAAGGGGCTGCGCCGCTTCGGGCTGCTGGAGTTGCAGACCCAGGGGGTGCCCGACCACCTCACCCGGGCCTGGGGCGCGGTGATGACCGGGGCGGCGCGACGGCTGCTGCGGGACTGGACCGACGGGCTCTCCGGCGAGGAGGTGCCGGCGTTCGTGCAGCTGCCGGTGCTGGCTACGGTGACCGGGCACGACATTGCGGTGGCGTACGGCAACCCGGAGCAGCACGGTGCGACCGCGCCGGTGCTGCTGCGCCTGGAACTGGACCCGGCGACCGACCCGGAGGCCGACTCGTTCCTCAGCCTGCGCCCGCCGGCCGGGCATCCGGGTCCGGACGGGCGCTACTACGCCGCCGCCTGCGCGACGCTGTTCTCCGGGATCCAGCCGGACGTGCGCTACGCCCGCTCCGGCGACGCGATGAGCCGCGCGGTCGCCACCGCCCGGGCGGCGCTGGACGACGCGCGGGCCCGGTTCGTCGCCGGCAGGCTGCCCGCGGAGTCCCAGTTGGTGGTCAAGTACGGCCTGCCCGGCGACGACGGGCCGGAGTACGTCTGGGCCGGCGTCACCTCGTGGGAGACCCCGGAGCGGATCGTCGGCGTGAGCGCCAGCGACGCCGCCACCGACCCCTCGGTGCGGATCGGCGCCCCGGTCGTGGTGGAGGCGACCGACGTGGTCGACTGGGCGGTGCTGGACGGCACCGGCGTGATCGAGGGCGGCTGGACCCAGGCCGTCCTCGACTCCGGCGAACCCCCAACCCCCACAACCCCCTGACCCTCGGCGTTGATCATGAAGTTATTGCCGGGACACGCCGACAGCGGTGGCAATAACTTCATGATCGACGGGGTGGGGGACGGGGGGGGTTACTTGACTGAGGGGTTGACGAACGGGGGTTTGGTCACCTGCATGGGGGCGCGGCGGCCACGGATCTCGACCTCGACGAGGTCGCCGTCGGCGAGCTTGGCGTCGGTGTCCAGCAGGGCCAGCGCGATGCCCTGCTTGCGGGTCGGCGAGAAGGTGCCGCTGGTGACAGTGCCGACCTGCACGTCACCGACGTGCAGGGTCATCCCCGGCCGCGGAATGGCCCGATCGACGGCCACCAGGCCGCGCAGCGTACGCCGGGGGCCGTCGGCCTTCTCGGCGCGCAGCGCGTCGCGGCCCCAGAAGGCCGGCTTGTCCCAGCCCACCGCCCAGCCGGACCGTGCCTGCACCGGGGTGATGTCCAGGGACAGGTCCTGCCCGTGCAGCGGGTAGCCCATCTCGGTGCGCAGCGTGTCCCGGGCGGCCAGCCCGCAGGCGCGCAGCCCGAAGCTCTCGCCGGCGGCGAAGAGCGCGTCCCAGACCGTGACCGCGTGCGCCGCCGGCACGACCAGCTCGTAGCCCAGCTCCCCGGTGTAGCCGGTGCGGCAGACCGTCAGTTCGACCCCGGCCAGGGTGGCGGCGGAGAAACTCATGTAGCCGTGCTCGTTGGGCAGGCCCAGGGCGCCCAGCAGCTCGGCCGAGCGCGGGCCCTGCACGGCCAGCACGGCGTACGCCTCGTGCTCGTCGGTGACGGTGATCTGCTCCGGCGCGGCGGCCCGCAGCCGGCGGACCACCTCGGCGGTGTTCGCCGCGTTCGGGATCAGGAAGACGTGGTCGTCGGCGTACAGGTAGGCGATGATGTCGTCCACCACGCCGCCGGTGGCGTCGTCGCAGCAGAGCGTGTACTGCGCCCGGCCGGGCCCGATCCGACCCAGGTCGTTGCTCAGGCAGGCGTTGACGAAGTCCGCGGCGCCAAGGCCGCTCACCCGGGCCTTGCCCAGGTGCGACACGTCGAAGACCCCCACCGCGCTCCGCACCGCGGTGTGCTCCTTGAGCACCCCGCCGCCGGCGTACTCCAGCGGCATCTCCCAGCCCCCGAAGGGGGCGAACTTGGCGCCGGCGGCGGTGTGCCGCTCGTGCAGCGGGGAACGGCGCAGCCGGGTCGCGGCGGCGTCGGAGGTCACGTCGGTCATGGGTGGCAACTTACCGGGGGCAACGCCGCTGGTTAGCATCGGCGGGACCCGTCGGCGTCATCGACGGGACAGCCCTGACGTCCGGCGGGTACGTTCCGCCGGAGACCTTCATCGCCGGTACGCGACGACGCGGCCGGCCCGGCCCGCCCGGAGTAGCTTCAGTGACATCGCCCCGCACCACCACCCTGAGCCTGGTCGACACCGACCCGGCGGAGCTCGCCGTCGACGCGATCGTGATCGGCGTGCACAGCCAGACCGGAGAGCAGGGCGCCACCGGCGGCCTCGCCGGCACCCTGCTGCTCGCCAGCGGCGCGGAGAGCATCGCCGCCGCGTTCGACGGCAAGCTGACCGAGACGCTGGCGCTGCTCGGCGCGACCGGCGGCCCGGGCGAGGTGATCAAGCTGGCCACGCTGGGCACGGTCACCGCCCCGCTGGTCACGGCGGTCGGGCTCGGCCCGGAGCCGTCGGGTGCCGCCCCGGCCCCGGAGACCCTGCGCCGGGCGGCCGGCGCCGCGATCCGTGCCTTGGCGGGCGCGTCGAAGGTGGCGCTGGCCATGCCACTGCCGGACGACGCCGACGCGCCGGCCGCGCTGCGCGCGGTCGCGGAGGGCGCGCTGCTCGGCGGGTACCGGTTCGCCGGCTACAAGACCCGGCCGCAGCCGACCCGACGGGAGCCGGTGGCCGAGGTGCTGGTCTCGGTGCCGGACGCCGGCGACGCGGGCGCCCTGGCGGAGATCAGCCGGGCGCAGGTGGTGGCGGGCGCGGTCCGGCTCAGCCGGGACTGGGTGAACACCGCGCCGAATGAGCTGCGTCCGCCGTCGTTCGCCGACGCGGTGGCCGACGCCGCCCGTGCGGCGGGCCTGGGCGTCGAGGTGCTGGACGAGGCGGCCCTGGCCGCCGGCGGGTACGGCGGCATCGTCGCGGTCGGGCAGGGCTCGGAGGCCCCGCCGCGCCTGGTGAAGCTCACCTACACCCCGCAGGACGGCGGCAACGGCAAGCGGGTCGCGCTGGTCGGCAAGGGGATCACCTTCGACACCGGCGGCATCTCGATCAAGCCGGCGCAGGGCATGTGGGAGATGAAGTCCGACATGGCGGGCGCCGCCGCCGTGGGTGCCGCCATGCTGGCGATCGCCGCGCTCAAGCCGACGGTGGCGGTCAGCGCCTACCTGCCGATGGCGGAGAACATGCCGTCGGGCACCAGCTACCGGCCGGGTGACGTCATCAGCATGTACAGCGGCAAGAAGGTGGAGGTGCTCAACACCGACGCCGAGGGCCGGATGATCCTGGCCGACGCGATCGCCCGCGCCTGCGAGGACGGCACGGACTACCTGTTCGAGACCTCCACCCTGACCGGCGGCCAGGTGATCGCGCTGGGCAAGCGCGTGGCCGGCGTCATGGGCACCCCGGAGCTGTGCGAGCGGGTCCGGACGGTCGGCGACTCGGTCGGCGAGCCGGCCTGGCCGATGCCGCTGCCGGACGACGTGCGCAAGGGCATGGACTCCGACGTGGCAGACATCTCGCAGGTCAACGCCGGGATGGACCGGGCCGGGCACATGTTGCAGGGCGGAGTGTTCCTGCGCGAGTTCGTGACCGACGACGTGGCGTGGGCGCACATCGACATCGCCGGGCCGGGCTACCACTCCGGCGAGCCGACCGGCTACTGGACCAAGGGCGGCACCGGCGTGCCGGTCCGCACCCTGGTGCAGCTGGTCGAGGACGTCGCCGTCAACGGCTGACAGATGCGAGGAAGGGCCCCTTGTTGACGCCTGGCGTCAACAAGGGGCCCTTCCTCGCATCTCAGTACCGCTCGGGCCGGCGCTTGCGGCGCTCGTTGAAGTCGCGCATCCGCTGCGGGTAGCCCATCAGCCGGACGTCGTACACCGGGATCCCCATCCGGTACGCGAAGCGCCGCGCGCCGTCCGGGCCGTCGATGCGCCGGCGGGTCCACTCCCCGTCGTCGGCGATCAGGATGACGGTGGTCTCCGTCACCGTCGTCCGCGGTTCGATGTACGCCTCGACGCCACGCCGGCTCCGGACGAAGTTTTCGAGATGATCCAGATCACCACGATCCGCCGCGCGGTCGTGGCTGGGCACACGCGCCTGTTTGCGGCGCCGGAACAACCCCACCGGACCTCTCCCCCATGCTCCGTCATCGATAACGGTGCCAAGGGTACGTGTCGCCGACGTGTCGTTGGGCACCTCAGTACGCACCCTGTGCCCAGTGGTGACAAGATGACCGAGGTGGGGTGTGTCCCTGTTACCCCTCCGTGACCCCCGATGCAGTGACGCGACCTGGGAGTTGGACGTGAGCGAGCCGAACGACGCAACCTTCGACATCGTCATCCTCGGAGGTGGCAGCGGCGGCTACGCGGCGGCGCTGCGCGCCGCCCAACTGGACCTCTCCGTCGCGCTGATCGAGAAGGGCAAGCTGGGCGGCACCTGCCTGCACAACGGCTGCATCCCGACGAAGGCCCTGCTGCACGCCGCCGAGATCGCCGACCAGACCCGCGAGTCGGAGCAGTTCGGTATCAAGGCCGAGCTGGTCGGGATCGACATGGCCGGGGTCAACTCCTACAAGGACGGCGTGATCTCCCGCCTGTACAAGGGCCTGCAGGGCCTGGTGGGCGGCTCGAAGAACATCACCCTCGTGGCCGGCGCCGGCAAGCTGGTCGGCAGCAACGTGGTCGAGGTCGACGGCAAGCGTTACACCGGCCGCAACATCATCCTGGCCTCCGGCTCGTACGCCAAGAGCCTGCCCGGCCTGGAGGTCGACGGCGAGCGGATCATCACCAGCGACCACGCGCTCACCCTGGACCGGGTGCCGTCGTCGGTGATCGTGCTCGGCGGCGGCGTGATCGGCGTCGAGTTCGCCAGCGTGTGGAAGTCCTTCGGCGTCGACGTGACGATCGTCGAGGCGCTGCCCCGCCTGGTGGCCGCCGAGGACGAGGAGTCGTCGAAGGCGCTGGAGCGGGCGTTCCGCAAGCGGAAGATCAACTTCAAGGTCGGCAAGCCGTTCGAGAAGGTCGAGAAGACCGAGACCGGCGTCAAGCTGACCATCCAGGGCGGCGAGACCGTCGAGGCCGAGCTGCTGCTCGTCGCCGTCGGTCGCGGCCCGACCACCGCCAACCTCGGGTACGAGGAGCAGGGCGTCAAGATGGACCGCGGCTACGTGCTGACCGACGAGCGGCTGCGCACCAGCGTGCCGAACGTCTACGCGGTCGGCGACATCGTGCCCGGCCTCCAGCTCGCGCACCGCGGCTTCCAGCAGGGCATCTTCGTCGCCGAGGAGATCGCCGGCCAGAACCCGGCCGTGATCGACGAGGTCGGCATCCCGCGGGTCACGTACTCCGACCCGGAGCTGGCGTCGGTCGGCCTGACCGAGGCGAAGGCCAAGGAGCAGTACGGCGCCGACAAGGTCAAGACGTACAACTACAACCTGGGTGGCAACGGCAAGAGCCAGATCCTCAAGACGGCCGGCTTCGTGAAGCTTGTCCGGGTGGACGACGGCCCGGTGGTCGGCGTGCACATGGTCGGCGCCCGGGTGGGTGAGCTCGTTGGCGAGGCGCAGCTCATCTACAACTGGGAGGCCTACCCGGCGGAGGTCGCCCAGCTCGTGCACGCCCACCCGACCCAGAGCGAGGCCCTGGGCGAGGCGCACATGGCTCTCGCCGGCAAGCCGCTGCACTCGCACGCCTGATCACGACAACCCGCGGCGTCCGGCGACGGGCGAAGATCCCACCAGGGGAATGAAGGAGTCTCAGAACATGCCGGTATCGGTCACCATGCCCCGGCTCGGCGAGAGCGTCACCGAGGGCACCGTCACTCGCTGGCTCAAGCAGGAGGGCGACACCGTCGAGGTCGACGAGCCACTGCTCGAGGTCTCGACCGACAAGGTCGACACCGAGATCCCGTCACCCGCGGCGGGAGTGCTGAGCCGGATCGTGGTCGGCGAGGACGAGACCGCGGAGGTCGGCAGCGAGCTGGCTGTCATCGCCGGTGAGGGCGAGTCGGCCGGTGGCGGCGAGGCCGCCCCGCAGGAGCAGCAGCAGGCTCCGGCCGAGTCGGTCGAGCCGGCCGCCGAGCCGACGGCCGCCGCCGAGGGCACCGCGGACGAGGTGGCCCAGGACGAGGCCCCGGCCGCCGCCGGTGCGGGCCAGGGCACCGCGGTGAAGATGCCGGCCCTGGGCGAGAGCGTCACCGAGGGTACGGTCACCCGCTGGCTCAAGCAGGTCGGCGAGACCATCGAGGTGGACGAGCCTCTGCTGGAGGTCTCCACCGACAAGGTCGACACCGAGATCCCGTCGCCGGTCGCCGGCACGGTGCTGGAGATCAAGGTCGCCGAGGACGAGACCGCCGCGGTCGGCGCCGACCTGGCGATCATCGGCGTCGCCGGTGCCGCGCCCGCGCAGCCCAAGCCCGAACCGAAGCCCGAGCCGAAGGCGGAGGCCAGGCCGGCGCCCAAGGCCGAGCCGAAGCCGGAGCCGAAGGTCGAGGAGCCCACGCCGGGCACGTCGTACAACGAGCCGTCCGCGGAGGCCGAGACCTCGGCGCAGCCGGTGAAGGCCGAGCAGGCTTCGCAGCCGGCCGCGCCGACCCCGACGCCGCAGCGCCCGTCCGCCCCGGCGCAGGGTGGCGGCGAGGAGGCCGCCGGGTACGTCACTCCGCTGGTGCGCAAGCTGGCCAGCGAGCACGGCGTCGACCTGTCCTCGCTGAACGGCACCGGCGTGGGTGGCCGGATCCGCAAGCAGGACGTGCTGGAGGCGGCCGAGAAGGCCAAGGCGAAGGCGGCTCCGGCCGCCCCGCAGCAGCCGGCCGCCGCGCCGTCGGCGGCCCCGGCGAAGCCGGCCGCCAAGCCGCAGCCGAGCGGCAAGCGGGGCACCACCGAGAAGCTCCCCCGGATCCGTAAGGCCATCGCCACGCGGATGCACGAGTCGCTGCACGAGATGGCGCAGCTCACCACGGTCGTCGAGGTGGACGTCACCCGGATCGCCAAGCTGCGGGCGCAGGCGAAGGACTCCTTCCAGCAGCGCCACGGCGTGAAGCTGTCCTTCCTGCCGTTCTTCGCCCTGGCGGCCGTCGAGGCGCTGCAGACGTACCCGATCGTCAACGCCCAGCTGGACCTGGCGGGCGGGACGATCACCTACCCGGAGGCGGAGCACCTCGGCATCGCCGTGGACACCGAGCGGGGCCTGCTGGTGCCGGTCATCCACAACGCCGGTGACCTCAACCTGGGCGGCATCGCCAAGCGGGTCGCGGACCTGGCCGAGCGGACCCGGACCAACAAGATCAGCCCGGATGAGCTCGCCGGGGCGACGTTCACGCTGACCAACACGGGCAGCCGGGGTGCGCTCTTCGACACCCCGATCGTGCCGTCGCCGCAGTCGGCGATGCTCGGCACGGGTGCCGTGGTCAAGCGTCCGGTCGTGGTCAACGACCCGGATCTGGGCGAGGTCGTCGCGGTCCGGTCGATGGTCTACCTGGCCATGTCGTATGACCACCGGCTGATCGACGGCGCCGACGCCGCCCGCTTCCTGGCCGCGGTCAAGGAGCGGCTGGAGGCCGGCAACTTCGAGTCGGAGCTGGGCCTGGCCTGATCCCGAGCCAGTCGAAAGGGCGCCCCGGTCGTCGACCGGGGCGCCCTTTCGCCGTTCCTGGGTCCGTAGCGCGGTGAGCGCCGGTCGGGGCGGACCCCGGCCGGCGCTGCCCGCTCAGCCCTTGAGCAGGGCGGTCGAGACCTGCCAGAGCCGCTCGGCGGCCTCCGGGTCCAGCGCGTACGGGGCGACACCGCGCCGGTCGCCGGGCGCGGCCAGCCCGGCCTCCTGGCAGTCCTCGAAGTAGCGCCCGCCGACCCCGTCGAGCAGCGGTGAGGCGGCGACCAGCACCGAGGTGGCGGCGCCCTGCTCGACGGTCTTCCACGCCGCCGCGTTGCCCGCGCGGAGCCGGTTCAGCTCCTCCTCGCTGACGTAGCGCTGGAGGTTGGTCTGGATCGCTCCGGGCATCAGCGAGTTGGCCACGATGCCGTCGTCGGCCCAGAGCCGGGTCACCTCCACGGCGAAGAGCACGTTCGCCGTCTTCGACTGCCCGTACGCCTCCCACGGCTCGTACGGCCGGCGCTCGTACTGGATGTCCTGGAAGACCACCGGCGAGCGTAGGTGGGCGGCGGAGCTGACCGAGGCGATCCGGGCCCCGCCGGCGGCGGACAGCGCCGGGCGCAGCCCGGTGGCGAGCGCGAAGTGCCCCAGGTGGTTGGTGGCGAACTGCATCTCCCAGCCCTGTGGGGTCCGCATCTCGGGCGACGCCATGATGCCGGCGTTGTTGACCAGCATGTGCAGTGGGCCGTCCCAGTTGGCCACGAAGTCGGCGACCGAGCCCTGGTCGGCGAGGTCGAGCGGGGCGACCAGGATCCGGTCGTTGCCGGTGCCGGCGGTGATGTCGTCGGCGGCGCGCTGCCCGGCGTCGGTGTTGCGCACGGCCAGGGTGACCTGCGCGCCGGCGCTGGCCAGGGCCCGGGCGGTCTCGACGCCGATGCCAGACGACCCGCCGGTGACGATCGCCCGCCGGCCGCCGAGGTCCACGCCCTGGATCACGTCCATGGCGGTGGAGTCATGGGTGAACGGTGTGGTGATCGGGGTGCTCGTCGTCATGATCCATCCTTGTTCGGGTGGGGCGGACCGATCCGGCCCGCCGCTACGATGGAAGCGGAGGATCCTCCGCTACGTTCGAGACTAACCGGAGCTTCCTCCGGATACCACTTCCGGGGTGAACCCGTCGGCCCGCACCAGCAAAGGAGAAGATGTGCCGGAGACCAGCCCCCGCCCGCTGCGGGCGGATGCCCTGCGCAACCGCGAGCGGCTGCTGGAGGCCGCGATCCAGGCGTTTTCCCGCCCCGGGCCGGAGGTAACGCTCGACGCCATCGCCCGGGAGGCCGGGGTGGGCATCGGCACCCTCTACCGTCACTTCCCCACCCGCGAGGCGCTGATCGAGGCGGCGTACCGCAACGAGCTGGGCAAACTCTGCGATGCCGCGTTGGACCTGCTCGACCAGCTACCGCCGGACCGGGCGCTACGGGGCTGGATGTCCCGGTTCATCGACTACCTCGCCACCAAGCGCGGGATGGCCGACGCCCTGCGGCTGGTGATCGCCGCCGGCACCAACCCGTTCGCGCAGAGCCGGGACCGGCTACTGGAGGCGCTCGACCGGCTGCTGGCCGCCGGCGCCGCGGCCGGCACCGTACGGGCCGACGTCGACGCCGCAGACGTGCTTGTCAGCCTGAGCGGGATCTCCCTGGCCGCTGGCGAGCGCGCCCAGGCCGACCGGCTGCTCGACCTGCTCATGGACGGTCTGCGGCACCGTCGAGCCGGCTGACCTGTTCCGGCCTCCGGTGATGCCGGACGCTGCCAGAGTGGGACCGTGGGCGGCTACCGGCGGCGTGGGCGACTGGGGCCCGCCGTCCCGATCGCCCCCGGTGCCCGGGTGGACAAATTCGAGGTCTTCTTCGATCTGGTCTTCGTCTTCTCGTTCTTCATCATCACGCGGGCGACCGCCGCGAACATCTCCGGCCGGCAGCTCCTGCACGCCGGCCTGGTGCTCGCCGTGCTCTGGTGGATCTGGGTGGTGCACAGCCTGGTCGCCACCCGGGTCCGGCTCGGCGAGGGCTACGTGCCGGTGCTCATGGTGATCGCCATGGCCGCCCTGTTCGCGTTCGCGCTGGCGCTGCCGCAGGCTTTCACCGACCCGAAGCGCGGCACCGCCGGACCGATGCTGGTGGCCATCAGCTACGTCGTGGTCCGGGGCATCCACATGATCTTGTACCAGCATGTGGTGCGGGACAGCCCGCAGGAGCGCCGACAGCTACGCCGGTTCGCCCCGGAGCTGGCGGCGAGCATCGTCCTGCTGCTGGCCGCCGCGCTGGTGCCGCCACTGATCGCCGAGCCCGATCAGGCCGCGATGGTCCGCGACGCCCTGTGGATCGCCGTGGTGCTGGTCCAGTACGCCACCGGCTTCATCGTCGGCACCTGGGGCTGGGGGGTGACCAGCGCCGAGCACTGGACGGAGCGCTACGACCTCATCCTGATCATCGCGCTGGGCGAGTCCGTGATCTCCGTGGGCGTCGGCGGCAACCTGCTCGTCGGCAAGCCGGTCACCTGGCCGGCGGTGGCCGCCGCCTCGCTCGGAATCTTCTTCACCGCCGCCCTGTGGTGGGCGCACTTCGACTTCATCGGCCCGGCCGCCCGGATCGCCCTGCACGCGGCGGAGGGCGGCCCCCGGGTGGCGATGGCCCGCGACGCGTACGCGTACCTCTACCTGCCGATGATCGCCGCGGTGATCCTCTTCTCCATCGGTAGCGAGGAGATCCTGCACCAGATCACCGACCCGGCCGGCGGGCCCGCGCAACGGATCGAGGGGCCCGCCGTGCCGATGCTATTCGGCGGGGTGATCTGTTACCTCGCCGCGAACATGCTGTTCCAACTGCGCACCCTGCACACCGTCACCTGGACCCGGGTCGGGGTGCTGGTGGTGCTGGCGGCGGCCCTGCCGATCGGGCAGCACCTGCCGGCGCTGGGCGCGCTCACCCTCCTCACCGCGATCTGCGTCGGGCTGGTGGCCGTCGAGGTGCTGGTGATGTCGGAGTCGCGGCACGCGCTGCGGTCCGCCGTCTTTCAGGAACGGACCGTCCACGAGGCCCACGAGGCCGACTTCCGGGCCGACTGGCACCTCAAGGAGCCCGACGAGCCGACCACGCCGTGACCCCGCCCGGATAGGCTACGGCTCAGCGTCGCGGTGCACCCGGCACGAAGGCCGCCGTGGGCATGGAGGCGCGGGGACAGCATGGGACGAACGTGCACCCACCCGATTCACCGGCCGGCCGGCTCGCCGCCGTCGGCAATCAGATGATCGAGATCCACCTCTGGCTCGGCGCGGAGCTGGCCCGCCTCCGGGCGAGCCTCGACGCCGACGGCCCCGGCGAGGCCCGCCCGTCGCGGGATTTGCGGGCCCACTGCCTGACCTTCTGTGCCGCGCTCGGCCGGCACCACACCGGTGAGGACGACGGCGCGTTCCGGCTGCTGGCCGACCAGGTCCCCGAACTGCGCCCGGTCCTCGCCAACCTGATCGCCGACCACGAGGTGGTCGCGGGGATCCTGGGCCGGGTCGAGGAGCTGCTGGGCGATCCCACGCCGGTGCCGGTGGCCCGGCTGCGCGCCGAGCTGGACGGGCTGGCCGCGCTGCTGGAGTCGCACTTCCGGTACGAGGAGAAGAGGCTGGTCACCGCGCTCAACGCGCTCACCGGTCGGCCCGGGACGGTCGAGGAACTCCTCGGCCTGGCCGCGCCCCCCGTCGGCTGACGCCTGTCTCCCCTCGGCAGAACCGGCGCTTGCGCACTGGCCGGGAGGCTCGGTGGACGGCAGGCTTGACCCATGGTCACCTTCTCGATCCAGGCGAGCCCGTCCGACGCCGCCGGCTGGTGTGAGCTGGCCCGCCGGGCGGAGTCGGCCGGCTACGACGCGCTGCTGGTCGGCGACCACCCGGGCGTGGTCGCCGCGCCGTTCGTCGCGCTGGCCGCCGCCGCGTCGGTCACCTCGACGCTCGGACTCGGCTCGTACGTCGCCAACGCCGGCGTCCGGGAGCCGGCGCTGCTCGCCACCGACGTGGCCACCCTCGACCTGGTCTCCGGCGGGCGGGCCCGGCTCGGCATCGGCGCCGGCCACACCCCGATCGAGTGGCGGGCGGTGGGGCGGGAGCGCCCGGACGTCGCCGGCCGGGTGCGTCGCTGCATCGCGGTGGCCGAGGCGGTGCGGGCGCTGCTGGCCGGCGAGGAGGTCACGGTCGACACCGCCGACCTGGCGGTGCACGCCGCGCGACTGGACCGGCCCCGACCGGTGCAGCCGCGGATCCCGTTGACGGTGGGCACGGCCAACACCGACCTGCTGCGCTGGGCCGGGGCGCACGCCGACGTGGTCGGGCTCAGCGGCTTCGGTCGTACTCTCGCCGACGGCCACGGCCACGACGTGCGCTGGCGGGCCGCGGAGATCGAGGCGCAACTGGCCGCGGTCGCGGCCGGCGCGGCCGGGCGGGACGCCCCGCCCGCGCTGGAGGCGCTGGTGCAGCGGGTGGTGGTGGGCGACGACGCGGAGGCTGCCGCCGCGCACACCGCCGAGGAGACCGGCCTGACCGTCGACGAGCTGCTCGCCACCCCGTTCGTGCTGATCGGCACCGCGGACGAGATCGTCGCGGCGGTGGCCGCGCACCGGCGGCGCTGGGGCGTGACCCGCTACGTGGTCCGGGCCGACGCGCTCGATCCGCTGGCCCCTCTGCTCCCCCGGCTGGCCGCCATCACCTGAGGGCCTCCGGCACCGGGCGGGTGGCCTACCCGCCCTCCGACACCGATCCGGGCAGCTGCTCGTAGAAGCGGATCTTCTCCCGCAGGTGGTCGTACTGGCGCTGGAGCAGGCGCATCTGCTCCTCGACCCGCACCGCGTGCCGTTCCAGCAGCTCACGCCGCTCGTCGGCGGTGTGCTCGCCCTCCCGGGCCAGCTGCGCGTAACGGCACATCTGGGCGATCGGCATCCCGGTGTCGCGCAGGCAGCGGAACAACACCAGCCAGCCGAGGTCGTCGTCGGTGAAGACCCGCTGGCCGCCCGACGTGCGGCTCACGTCGGCGAGCAGGCCGATCTTCTCGTAGTACCGCAGGGTGTCCAGGCTGAAGCCGCTGCGCCGGGCGGCCTCCGCGGGGGCGTAACCGGTCTGCCCCGAGATGCTAGTGGTTGACCTGGAGCGCACTCCAGGTTGGAAGCTGACCGCATGACGACGACACGGACGCTCGGACGCAGCGGCATCGAGGTCAGCGCGATCGGGATGGGGTGCTGGGCGATCGGCGGCCCCCTGTGGGGCGACGGCGGGCAGCCGTTCGGCTGGGGCGAGGTGGACGACGACGAGTCGATCCGCACCATCCACCGCGCGCTCGACCTCGGGGTGACCCTGTTCGACACGGCCAGCAACTACGGCGCCGGGCACAGCGAGCGGATCCTCGGCCGGGGCCCTGACCGGCCGGCGGGACGACACGGTGATCGCCACCAAATTCGGCAACGCCAGCGAGGAGGCGACCCGTCGGGCGCTCGGCACCGACGCCAGCCCGGCCTTCGCGGTGCGCAGCCTGGAGGATTCACTGCGCCGGCTCGGCACCGACCACGTCGACCTCTACCAGCTGCACATCAACGAGCTGCCGGTGCCCGCCGCGCTCGACCTGGTCGGCACCCTGGAGGACCTGGTCGGCCAGGGCAAGATCCGGGCGTACGGCTGGAGCACCGACGACCCGGCCTCGGCGGAGGCGTTCGCGGCGGCCGGCGCGCACTGTGCCGCCATCCAGCATGACGAGTCGGTGCTGCGAGACAACGCGGCGGTGCTGGCGGTCTGCGACAGCTACGACCTGGCCAGCCTCAACCGGGGCCCGCTGGCGATGGGACTGCTCACCGGGTCGACCCGGGCGGTCGGCGCGGACGACGTACGCGGCCGGGCGCCCGAGTGGCTGCAGTGGTTCACCGACGGCCGGCCGACGCCGCGCTGGGCGGCCCGGGTCGAGCAGGTCCGTGCGGCGCTCACCGCCGACGGGCGCACCCTGGCCCAGGGCGCGCTCGGCTGGCTGCTGGCCCGCAGCCCGCGTACCGTGCCCATCCCCGGCCTGCGCACGGCGGCGCAGGCGGAGGAGAACCTGGCCACCCTGGCGCTCGGCCCGCTGAGCGCCGAGGCGTACGCCGAGGTGGAGCGGCTGCTGGCCGACCTGCGTCCGGCCCACGCGGCCTGACCACCGGGTCAGCTCACGCCCCGGGCGCCGTCAGCGGAAGTCGTCCGCGTGCTCGGCGGCCCACTGCCGGAACGTGCGCCCGGGGCGGCCGGTCACCTGCTCGACGTCCGGGGCGACCCAGCCGTTGCCGTCGGGATACCGCCCCATCTCCAGGAACCACTCGATCACCTCGGCCGGGTAGTGGTCCTTCCAGTGCGCGCGGGCCTGCTCCGGGGTCAGCTCGTCGAACCGCACCGGACGGCCGATCGCCTCGCCGATCATCCGGACCGCGTCCCGGCGGCGCACCGGATCCGGCCCGGTCGGCTGGTACACCCGGCCGGCGTGGCCATCCTCGGTGAGCGCGGCCACGATGACCGCGGCGATGTCCGCCTCGTGGACCAACGCGCTGTTCCAGTCCCCGAACGGCGCCCGCACCACCCCCTCGGTCCGGATGCCGGCCGCCCAGTCCCGGGTGTTCGCCATGAACTCGCCAGGAAAGACGTGCGTCCACTCCAGGCCCGAGTTCTCGACGGCCCGGTGCAGGGGCCGGTGGGGTGCCTCGATCGGGTCGTCGTCCGCCCGGCTCGGATCGTTGTGACCGAGGTGGGTGACCCGGCGGACGCCGGCCTGCCGGGCCAGCTCCAGGATCTCCGCACCGGTGGTCAGCGGCCCGTACCCGTCCATGGCGACCAGGTGCATGCGCGTCACGCCGCGCAGCGCCGGAGCCAGCGTGTGGGGCCTGGCGAAGTCGCCCGCCACCACCTCCACCCCGCTGGACAGCGCGGCGGCCGCCGGCGACGCGGGATCACGGGTCAGCGCGCGTACGTCGTGGCCGGCGGCCACCAGTTGCCGGACCAGGCTGCCTCCGACGGTCCCGGTCGCACCGGTCACCAGGATCGGCATGGTTCCTCCTCACGGTTCGCCCGACGGCGGGCACGGCGCGCCAACCCCGCCATTCGGGGGACGCACTCGGATGGCTCATGCTCAGCCGGATCGACGCCGGAAGCAATCGCGAACAACGCATTCACGTTTGCTTTGACCTGCGGAAACACGCCGGCCGCCGAATGCGCGGGGCAGCCTTTTTCGGCGCCCGGAACGCCCGTTGACCTGCGTTTCCACGCTTCCCGGGGGGATCCGCGCGGATTTTTTCGCCGGAGGCGCTCCGCGACCGGTGACGTCGGCCGCCCCACGCATCCGCCGGCGGCGTTCTGGGCGAAGATGTGGGCATGCGGATCCTTCTGGCCGGCGCGTCCGGCTTCCTCGGCACCCGGCTGGTCGCCCGGCTCTCGGCCGACGGGCACCAGGTCACCCGGCTGGTCCGCCGGCCGCCGCGCGATCCGCAGGAACGGCGCTGGGACCCCGCCGCCGGGCAGCTCGACCCGGCGGCGGTCGCGGGGTCGGACGCGGTAATCAACCTGGCCGGCGCCGGCGTCGGCGACAAGCGGTGGAACGGCGACTACCGGCGGTTGATCCGAACCAGCCGGGTGGACAGCACCAGCACGCTGGCGACCACCATCGCCGGCCTACCAGCCGCGGACCGGCCGCGGGTGCTGCTCAACTCCTCGGCCGTGGGCTGGTACGGCAACACCGGCGACCGGGTGGTGGAAGAGGACGCGCCGGCCGGCGAGGGGTTCCTGGCCGACGTCTGCCGGGTCTGGGAGGCCGCGACCCGGCCGGCCGAGGACGCCGGCGTACGCGTGGTGCGGCTGCGCATCGGCCTGCCGTTGCACCGTGACGGCGGGATGCTCAAGCCGCAGCTGCTGCCGATGCGACTGGGTATCTCCGGCCCGCTCGGCGGCGGCCGACAGTGGTGGCCCTGGATCTCGATGGCGGACTGGCTGCGGGCGGTGCTCTTCGTGCTCGACCGGGACGACGTCGCCGGGCCGGTCAACATGGTCGGTCCGGCCCCCTCGACCAACGCGGAGTTCACCCGCGAGCTCGCGCGGCAGCTGCACCGTCCGGCGATCATGCCCATCCCGGCACTGGCGCTGAAGGTGGTGCTCGGCGGGTTCGCCCACGAGGCTCTCACCAGCACCCGCGTCCTGCCGGCCGTGCTGACCCGGGCCGGTTTCACCTACCACCACCCCGACCTGCCCAGCGCCCTGCGCGCCGCGCTCACCGAGTGACGCGGAGAGGGCCCCTCCCGTCGGGTCGGGAAGGGCCCTCTCGTCGGGAGTGGGTCAGCAGCCGACGACCCAGTAGTTGGGGCCGGTCTGCTTGAGCGCACTGGTGTAGAAGGTGTTGTACAGGCCCATCCGCTGATTGGAGCCGTTCGCGTAGGCGTAGCCGCCGGACTGGTACGCCCGGCCGGCGCTGACGTGCGCGTAGTTGCTGGCGGTCACGCAGGTCGGCGGCGTGGTCGGGGTGGGGGTGGGGGTGGGGGTCGGCGTGACCGTCGGGGTGGGGGTGGTGCCGCCACCGCCGAGCCCGAAGAAGACCGCGTCGCGGTACGTCGAGCAGATGGTGTCCAGGAAGTACGCGGCGGTGCTGCCGCACTGCTCGGCGCCGGTGCCTGGGTCGACCGGCGTGCCGTGACCCATCCCGGAGACCCGGTAGAGCCGCACGTCGTCGTTGCCGTACACCTCCAGGCTGGTGCCGCCGGGCAGCGACGACGTGCTGCTCGGGGTCTGCGGGACCCCCCGCACGTTCGTCCACTGGTCGCGGGACTCCGCGCCGTTGAGCGGGGCGACCGTCGTGTCCGAGGTGCCGTGCCAGATGGCCACCCGGGGCCGCCGGCCGCTGTAGCCGGGGTACGCGCCGCGAACCAGGTCGCCCCAGGCGGCCGGCGTCCTGTCCGCGCCCGGGTTCATGCAGCTGAACGCGTTGACCATGCTGGTGGCGCAGCGGTAGGGGATGCCCGCGATGATCGATCCGGCGGCGAAGACGTCCGGGTAGGTGGCGAGCATGACCGAGCTCATCGCGGCGCCCGCCGAGAGGCCGCTGACGAACACCCTGGATCCGTCCACCCCGAAGATCGCCTTGGCGTGGTCGACCATCTGCTTGATCGACAGCGCCTCGCCCTGGCCCCGGGCCGTGTCCCCCGGCTCGAACCAGTTGAAGCAGCTGTTGGCGTTGTTGCCCGACGGTTGCTGCGGAACGATGAGGGCGAACCTCCACTGGTCGGCGTACTTCCGCCAGCCGGAGTTGGTGAAGTAGCCGGAGGCGTTCTGGGTACAGCCGTGCAGCAACACCACGGCGGGAGAGTTGGCCGGCAGGTTGTCCGGACGGTAGGCGTACATGGCGAGGTTGCCCGGGTTGGAGCCGAAGCCGGTGACCTGGGTCAGGCTGGCGGCCTGGGCGGGTGTCGCGAGGGCGACCGCACCGGCAGCGGCGAGGACGAGCCCGGCGACCGCACCGATCAGCCGGGTGAGGGTGGACGAGGAGCGGCGCACGGCGGCCTCCTGACGGGGCGGACTGTGAACTGGGTCACGGTCGAATTGCCGGAACGTTACGTCGATGTGTCGCCGCTATGACATGGGTCACCGTCACACATTCACGACGACCACTGTGTACGCCGGACCGTCGAGCCGTTAGGAAGGGTCCCCTCCTCTACCTCAGGCGATAACAAGGGTCCCCTCCTTGCATGTATGACCGGCCCGTCCAGGTCCGGTTGGTAACGTCCGCTGCGTGCCGTCCTCCCCGTCGCTGGCCACCGGGCCCGCACCCACGTCACCACCTCGCGCCGCCCGGGACCGCCGGGCCGACCTGATCGTCGTGCTGGTGGCGCTCGCGCTCGCGGTCTGGGTGACCAGTGGGCTGTGGCGGGACCCGAACGTCCGCACCATCACCGTCAACTCCAGCGACCAGGCGCTGTTCGAGTGGCTGCTCGCCTTCGGCGGGCACGCGGTCACGCACGGGGAGAACCCGCTCTTCACGTACCTGATCAACGTCCCGGACGGGGTCAACCTCGCGGTCAACACCTCGATCACGGTGTACGCGGTCGTCTTCGCCCCGCTCACGTACCTGATCGGGCCGCCGGCGACCTTCCTGGTGATCCTCACCCTCAACCTGTTCGCCACCGCGCTGGCGTGGTACTGGCTGCTCTCCCGGCACCTGGTCCGCAGCCGGCTGGCCGCCGGGATCGGCGGTGTGTTCATTGCCTACTCCCCCGGCATGGTCTCGCACGCCAACGCCCACCTGAACTGGACCGCCGGCTGGCTGGTGCCACTGCTGGTGTGGCGGCTGTTCGCGCTGCGCCGGCCCGGGCACTGGCTCCGGGACGGGGTGATCCTCGGCGTCCTGGTCGCGCTGGCCTTCTCGATCGCCGCCGAGGGCCTGTTCTTCACCGCGCTCGCGCTCGGCGTGTTCGTCGCCGTCTGGGCGCTGCACCCGACCCGTCGGGCCGAGGCCCGGGCCGCGCTGCCCACCTTCCTGCGCGGGCTCGGGGTGACCGCGGTGGTGGCGGGCGTGCTGCTGTCGTACCCGTTGTGGCTGCACTTCGCCGGCCCCCAACGGTTCCACGGCACCGGCTTCGATCCGGTGATCCACTCCGAGGACATCGCCGCGTTCGCCGCGTTCCCGCGCCGCTCGCTGGCCGGCGAGGCCGGGCTGGGCACCGCCCTGGCGCCGAACCCGACCGAGGAGAACTCGTTCTTCGGCATCCCCCTGCTGGTGCTCACCGTGATCTGCTTCGTCGCGCTCTGGCGGCGCGATGCCGCCCGCCGGGGCACCCTCTGGGCGCTGGGCGCCACCGCGCTGATCTTCACCGTGCTCTCCTTCGGGCCGGTGGCGAAGGTCAACGGACGACGCACCGACCTGCCGATGCCGTTCGACCTGCTCGGGCAACTACCGGTGGTGAACGCCGCGCTGCCCGCCCGGCTCTCCCTGGTCGTCGCGCCGGTGATCGGGGTGCTGCTGGCGTACGCGATCGACCAACTCCGGCACGATCCGCCCCGGTACCGCCCCACGGAGCTGGCCTGGGTGATCGGGTTCGCGGTGGCCCTGCTGCCGCTGCTGCCCACCCCGCTGCTGACCCACGAGCGGGAGCCCATCCCGCGGTTCATCACGGCCGGCACCTGGCGGGAGTACGTCTCGCCCGGCGGGGTGCTCACGCCGCTGCCGCTGCCCGTGGACATCTACCCGGACGGGCAGCGCTGGCAGGCGTACGCGCTGTCGCACCGGCAGGGTGAGTTCGCCATTCCGGGCGGCTTCTTCCTCGGCCCGGGTGGCCCGGACGGTCGCGGTCGGATCGGGCCGGTGCCCCGCACCCTGAGCGCGCTGATGGACCAGGCCGGCCGGACCGGGCTGGTGCCGATCGTCACCGACGGCACCATGCGGGAGGTCCAGGCCGACCTGCGGCTCTGGCGGATCGAGGCGGTTGTCCTCCCCGACCGGGTGCACGGTGCGAAGTTCGACGTCGACGAGGAGGCGGTCCGCCGCACCGCCACCGCCCTGTTCGGCGAGCCGCAACGGGTCGACGACGTCTGGGTCTGGCGCATCCCGCCGGCCTGACCGGCGCCCGGTCGCTGACCCCGTACAGGCGACGCGACCGACGGGACGACGACACGGGCAGCTGTCCCGTCTAATGGGGCGGTGCGAACGACCGGGAGCAGGCTCCGGCGCGGTGCGGCGCTGGCCGCGACGCTGGCTCTCGTAGCGCTGGGCGCGCCCGCGGCGACGGCCGCCGACGGCACGGCGGGCGCGGTGCCGACCCGCGTACACACGACCCATGGCTCTGGCAGGCCACCGTCGGTCAGCGACCGGCCGGCCCGGCCTCGCTGGTCTTCTTCACCTCCCGGACCCGCTACCTGAGGTCGACCGGCGTGCTGGTCGGCCGGGACGGCGGCTACCGGCTGATCCCGTTGCACGTCGGCGAGGGGCACGGGCTGCTCTCCCCGGACGGGCGGCACTACCTGCGGCCGGGCACCGGCGAGCTGCTGGACCTCACCACCGGCCGACAGCGCCGCACGCTGCCCACCGGGGTGCGGCCGCTGGCCTGGTCGCCGGACGGGCGGCAGGTGCTGGGCACCCACAGCAACGACGACCCGGTGATCAGCTACGGGTCGGACAACCAGCCGCTCAACGACCCGGAGAAGCCGGACGACCTGCTCGTCGTCGACCCGTACCGGGGCACCGAGCGGGTGGTCCGCGCCGGCACGTTCGCCGCTCACGCCGCCGCGGCCTGGTCACCCGCCGGCGACCTGGTGGCGGTGGCCGGCCCGCCCGACGAGGCCGCGCTGGTCGCCGAGCGCCAGCGGCTGGTGGTCGTCGATCCGGCCGGCGACCGACCGCGCTGGCAGGTCGACCTGGGCGAGCGGCGGATGCTGGCCGGCCCGGCCGCCTGGCACCCGGACGGCCGGTGGATCGCGCTGCTCGCCTTCGACGGCTGCGCAGGCCTCGGCTGCACGCCCGATCAGGCGGCGGCCCGCACCTGGCGGATCGAGTTCCTGGAGGCGGCCACCGGGCGAGTTGTCGGCCGACCGCTGCCGGTCGACGCCTCGACCACCCAGGTCGTCGGCTGGCGCGGCACCGACCCGGTGGTCCAGCGGGTGACCGCCGCCCAGCGGGACGACGACCGGCGCGCCATCCTCGCCGTGCTGTCGGCCGACGGCGGGCACGAGGTGCTGCTGACCGCGCCGGACGGAACGACGGACATCGCCGTGCCGGGCGACCTGCTGGCCAGGGCCGCGTTCGGCGGCCCGGAGCTCCGCCCGTCGCCGTTCGCCGCGCCGCTCTGGTGCTACCTGGCGCTGGCCGTGCCGTCGCTGCTCGCCGTCACCCTCCTCGTCCGCCACCGGCGTCGCCGGCGTGGTTCCGCCGCCGGCGCGGACCCCAGCCTGACGCCCCGCGGATCCGGCGTGACTCCCCGCGCGGACCCGGCCTGACGCCCGGCGCCTGAGACCTGGTGCGGGGGCGGCGGCCGGGGCTGGCGGCGCCCTGGTGAGGCGGCTCACCAGCGATCATTGCCGGTCACGGGACTAGGCTGAAGGGCGTGACGACGACGACCTCCGGCCTGACGGCCGTCCGCGCCGGCCTGCTCGAGTACCAGGCCGCCTGGGACGAGCAGCGCCGCCTGCACGAGTCGGTGGTGGCTGGCGAGCGCGGCGACACCGTGCTGCTGCTGGAGCACCCGAGCGTCTACACCGCGGGCAAGCGCACCGAGCCGTGGGACCGGCCGGTGGACGGCACCCCGGTCGTCGACGTGGACCGCGGCGGCAAGATCACCTGGCACGGGCCGGGGCAGCTCGTCGGCTACCCGATCCTCCGGCTGCCCGACCCGGTGGACGTGGTCGCCTACGTGCGCCGCACCGAGGAACTGCTGATCGACGTGTGCGCCGAGTTCGGGCTGGCCGCCGGTCGGGTCGAGGGGCGCAGCGGGGTCTGGGTGCCCGAGGACGACCGGGGGCCGGCCCGCAAGGTGGCCGCCATCGGCATCCGGGTCGCCCGGGGCGTCACCCTGCACGGCTTCTCGATCAACTGCGACTGCGACCTGACGCACTTCGACCGGATCGTGCCGTGCGGCATCCGCGACGCCGGCGTCACCTCGCTCACCGCCGAACTGGGCCGCCCGATCACCGTCGCCGACGTGCTCCCGGTCGTCGAGCGCCGACTGTCCACCCTCGTAGAGGCCTGACAACGCCACCCTCGCCGATGCGTGACAACGCCAGCCTCGTCGATCTAGGGACGATCGTCGCTGATTGATCTACAGACGCCGCGATTTTCCCTAGATCGACGAGTTGCCGGGCGCGCCGGGCGCGCGCGGCCGGCAGGGCGCGGGCCGGCCGGCGCGGCGGTGGTCAGGGGGTGAGGCGGTGTAGGTCACGGGGGAAGGCGGTGACCTCCCGGATGTTGGCCGCGCCGACCAGGCGGGCCACGAAGCGCTCCAGGCCGATGGCGAAGCCGCCGTGCGGCGGCATGCCGTGCCGGAACGCGTCCAGGTAGCCGGCGTACGGCTCGACCGGCTCTCCCCGGGCCGCCAGCGCCGCCAGGTAGTCGTCGTGCCGGTGCAGCCGCTGCCCGCCGGTGACCAGCTCCAGGCCCCGGAAGAGCAGGTCGAAGCCGTTGGAGTACGCCGGCTGGGCCGGGTCCGGGTGGGTGTAGAACGGTCGCTTCTTCATCGGGTAGCCGGTGACGAAGAGGAAGTCCGACCCGTGCTCGCGCCGGGCCCACTCCCCCAGCGCCCGTTCGTGGGCGGGCGCGAGGTCCGGCTCGTCGGCGGGCGCGCCGGCGATCGTCAGCGCCTCGGTGAAGTGCACCGCCGGGATCTGAGCCGGCACGGCCGGCACCTCGACGCCGAGCGTGGCCAGCGCGCCTCCGGCCCGCTCGCCGACCGTGCCCAGCATCCCGGCCAGGGTGTCCCGCAGCACGACCATCACGTCGCGGTGGTCGGCGATGAAGCCCAGCTCCACGTCGAGCGAGGTGTACTGCGCGAGGTGCCGGACAGTGTCGTGCGGTTCGGCCCGGAAGACCGGCCCCACCTCGTAGACCCGTTCGAAGACGCCGACCATCAGCTGCTTGTAGAACTGCGGCGACTGGGCCAGGTACGCGGGCCGGCCGAACCAGTCCAGCGCGAACACGTTCGCCCCGCTCTCCGTGGAGGAGCTGACCACCTTCGGCGTGTGGATCTCCACGAAGTCCCGGCCGTCGAGCGCGGCACGGAACCCGGCGACCGCCGCCGCCGAGATCCGCAGCGCCGCCGATCGGGTGGGGTGCCGCAGCGCGGTCGGCGCGTGGTCGAGCTGGGTGGGCAGGCTCGCGGTGAGCGCCGGCCGGTACAGGTCGAACGGCGGCGGCACGGCGGGCGGGCCGAGCGGACGTACCGTCGGGTCGGTCAGCTCGACCCCGGCGGGCGCCGTTTCGTTCGCGGTGACCGTCGCGGTGACCTCGACGACCGTCTCCTCGCTGAGTTTCTCCAGCTCGGCGCGGGCGGCCGGGTCGGTGACGACGACCTGGGCCAGGCCGGCGGCGTCCCGGACGATCAGGAAGGCCACCGACTTGAGCATTCGACGGCGGTGCACCCAGCCGGCGATCCGCACGGCCGCGCCGACCTGGGTGGGCAGTTGGTGGGACAGGGTTCGTTGCATGGCGGGCTGCTCCTCGGTCGATCGCCACGCCGTCGCCGCCCTGGGGTGGCGAAGCGTCGCATCAGCCCCAGGGAGGTGTGGGCGAGCGGGAACCTCGCGGTGCCACCACACCTTCGCCCCCGCCGGAGCAGGGGCCTCGTTCGTCGCCTGATGACCGGGGCCAGCCGGGCGGGCTCTACTGGGCACGGGGTGACCCGCAACCGTTCTTCCCGCAGCTCGGGAGGGTCTTCGCGCACCGGCGCCAGACCGCCTCTCAGCACCGGCGGCTCTCTGCACTGGCGGGTCGGGCGCTACTCGGCTCCGTCATCGCTGTTGGCCGAGACGGTAACACCCGATCCCCGCGGCTGTGACGCCTATTTCGGCCCGTCGGTGTCCGGCGTCACAACATCCACGGCGTGATGCCGGTCGCCCGACGCACATAGACGGTGGCCGTCGGGCGTAGGCTCGTTTTCGTGACGATCGAGCACTCCGCGCCGACGACCGGCCAGGCAGCGCGCACCGCAACGGCCGCCCCCGAGGGGCGGCGTCTGCTGCGGATCGAGGCGCGCAACGCCGAGACGCCGATTGAGCGCAAGCCGCCATGGATCAAGGTCAAGGCGAAGATGGGGCCGGAGTACACCCAGCTGCGCGGGCTCGTCTCGCGCGAGGGGCTGCACACCGTGTGCCAAGAGGCCGGCTGCCCCAACATCTACGAGTGCTGGGAAGACCGCGAGGCCACCTTCCTCATTGGCGGCGACCAGTGCACCCGGCGCTGCGACTTCTGCCAGATCGACACCGGCAAGCCGGCCGAGTTCGACGCCGACGAGCCCCGCCGGGTCGCCGAGTCGGTGGTGTCCATGGGGCTGCGCTACGCCACCATCACCGGCGTCGCCCGCGACGACCTGCCCGACGGCGGCGCCTGGCTGTACGCCGAGACCGTCCGGCAGATCCACGCCCTCCAGCCGGGCTGCGGCGTCGAGCTGCTGATCCCGGACTTCAACGCCGTCCCCGAGCAGCTGGCCGAGGTGTTCGGCTCCCGCCCGGAAGTGCTGGCGCACAACGTGGAGACGGTGCCGCGCATCTTCAAGCGGATCCGCCCCGCGTTCCGCTACGACCGCTCCCTGGACGTGATCCGGCAGGCCCGCGCTGACGGCCTGGTCACCAAGAGCAACCTAATCCTCGGCATGGGCGAGGAGCGGGCCGAGGTCTCCCAGGCGCTCCGCGACCTGCACGAGGCCGGCTGCGAGCTGATCACCATCACCCAGTACCTGCGCCCCTCGCCCCGGCACCACCCGGTGACCCGCTGGGTCAAGCCGGAGGAGTTCGTGGAACTGCGCGAGGAGGCCGAGGAGATCGGCTTCGCCGGGGTGATGAGCGGGCCGCTGGTGCGCTCGTCGTACCGGGCCGGCCGGCTCTACCGCCAGGCTCTCGACGCCCGCGCCGGCGCCCCGGTCAGCACCGCCGGCTAACCCGCACCCGCCGCGCCCGGGACCGCCACCGCCGGGCCGAGCTGCACCGACGGCGCCGACGCCCCGACCGCCTGCAGCCGGGCCGAGCTGCGGCCACCGCCGGCCCACGCCGGGCCGGGAATCGCCGCTACCTGGGCACCATGATCGGCTGACGGCTACCGCCTGACATCGGCGGTTGCGCGCCAATTGCCGCACCTCGCCCGTTATGTACAGGTGCTGGTGTCTGTGCTGCGGGTACCGCAACCCGTCCGGCGGTCGCGGCTGCCCGAAATCCTCACCGTGCCCGCCATCGCCGCGGGTGTCGGCTATCGCCTCGGTCTGCTGGGCCACGCCGCGCCGCCGACGAACAGCGACGAGGCCACCATGGGGTTGGCCGCGCTGCACATCGCCCGGGGTGCGGGCTTTCCGGTCTGGTTCTACGGCCAGCAGTACATGGGCACGCTGGAGGCGTACCTGGCCGCACCGGTGTTCGCCCTGACCGGCGGGCCGTCGCTGCTCGGCCTGCGGCTGCCCATGCTGGCGCTGTACACGCTGTTCCTGCTGCTGGCCTGGCGGTTGACACTACGGCTGACCGGGGACTGCTGGTTCGGGCTGCTGGTGGTGGCGCTGCTCGCCCTAGGCTCCGACCGGGTGGTCAAGAACCAACTGATCGCCGGCGGCGGCTATCCCGAGATGAACGTGGCCGGGGTGGCGCTCGCCCTGCTCGCCCTGGATCTGGCCGCCGGACGGCCAAGGCGGCGGCTGGTGTGCTGGGCCGCGTGGGGGTTCCTGGCCGGCCTGATGCTCTGGGTCGACCCGCTGGCGCTACCGTACGTCCTCGCCACCGGCGCGGTGCTGGTCGCGTTCTGCCGTCGGGAACTTCGCGGAACGGCTGGCGCGCTGCTCGGGGCTGCCGCCGCGTTGGGGGCGGCCCCGCTGCTGGCGCACAGCCTGCTGACCGGACGGAACCCGCTGCACGCGGTGCTCGCCGCCAGCGGGGCGGACGCCACCGCGGGCTGGGCGGAGCGGCTGCACGGCGGGCTGCTGCTCGGCCCGCCGCTGGGCATGGGCTTCTGCGCGCCCGGGCGGTGCGCCACCTGGCAGCTGTGGTGGGCGCTCGCCCTGCCGGTGCTGCTGGCCATCGCCGCCGGCACCGCCTGGCGGGTGATGCGCCGACCGCCCACCGCACCGGGGGCCGGCCCACCGCACCGGGTCGCGGCGGCGATGCGGCTGGCTCTGGTGCTGGCCGCGGTGGCCACCCTCGGCGCGTACACCATGAGCAGCGCCGCCGGGCTCACCCCGGTGGAGAGTTCCCGCTACCTGTCCTGCCTGCTCATCTCCCTGCCGGCGCTGCTCTGGCCGCTGTGGACGGCGGCCCAGCAACGAGGCGGGTGGACGGTGGCCCGGCACCCGGGCGGGTGGACGATCGCCCGGCCGGTCGCGCTGGTCGTGCTCGCCGCCACGGTGGGCACCGCCGGCCACGCCACCTGGCGCTCGGCGCAGACCGCCCCGGCGACCCGGGCCGCCGAGGCCCGGCACGCCGAGCTGGTGACCACCCTGCGGCAGCTCGGCGTACGACAGGTACGCGCCGGCTACTGGACCTGCAACCGGCTCACCTTCGCCAGCGCGGAGGAGGTGGTCTGCGCGGTCGTCGACGACACGCTGCGCCCCGGCTTCGACCGCTACCCCGCGTACCGCCGGGAGGTGGAGAGTGCGGCGGCGCCGGCCTGGGTCGCGCCGGCCGGATCGCCGCTGGCGGCCCGGCTCGACGAACGGCTGGACGCCGCCCCAGGCAGCCTGGACCTGGTCACCCTCGACGGCTGGCGGATCTACCTGTCGCGCGCCTGAGGGTGGGCCGACCGCCGCCGGTCAGAGGGGTGCGGCGGGCTCGGCGAGCAGACCGAGACGGTGGGCCAGGGCCGCGGCCTCCCCCCGGTTGGTCACGCCCAGCTTCGCGATGATCCGGGACACGTGGACGCTGGCCGTCTTCGGTGAGATGAACAGCCGCTCGGCGATCCGGCTGTTGCTGTGCCCCTCGGCGACCAGCCGCAGCACCTCCCGTTCCCGCGAGGTCAGCAGGTCGACGCCGGGCCCCGCCTGGCCCGCGGCGCGCAGGCCGACCCGGCGGGCCAGGGTGGCGGCCGCCTCGGCCAGTGGGGTCGCGCCCAGCCGCCGGGCGATCTCGGTGGCCTCGGTGACCGCCGCCGCCACCTCGTCCCGCTCTCCGGCGGCGGCGGCCGCCTCGGCCAGCGCCAGCAACGCCCGGCCCAGCGGGTACGGCTGCCCGTCGGCCCGCCACGCGTCCACCGCCGCACGCCAGGACGGCAGCGCCCGGCCGGCGGTCGCGAGCAGGGCGGTGACCTGGGCGGCGTGCGCCCGCGCGGCCGGGTGCCGAGCGGGCAGGTCGGCGGCGAGCGCCGCGACGGCGGCCGCCAACTCGGGGTCCCCCACCCGGGCGGCGGTACGCGCGACGGCGCTGAGCACCGGCCAACCCTCGCGGGGCAGCTGCGGCAGGCTCTGATCGGCCAGCGCGACGCGGGCCGCCCGGACCGCCTCGACCTTGTCGTCGGCGGCCAGCGCCGACTCGATGCCCAGCTCGTGCAGGGGCAGCCGGTGGTTCGGCCACAGGTAGGGCCGGCCGAGGAAGGCCAGCGCCCGGTCGACCAGCTCGTCGGCGCCCGGGTGGGCGCGGGCCAGCCGCAGCCCGGCGCCCAACTGGAGCCAGTGCAGCCCGGTGACGCCGGACAGGTCGATCCGGGCGGCCTCCGCGCACACCGCCTCCGCCTCATCCCACCGGCCCAGCGCGATCAGCGCCTCGGCCCGGTTGGACAGCAGGTACGCCCCGGTGGAGCGGCTGATCCCCACCCGCCGCGCCTCGGCCACGCCGGCCTCGGCCACCTGCGCGGACTCGGCGTAGCGGCCCAGCTCGCAGAGCACGTCCGATCGGTACACCATGGCGATCACCAGGGCCTGCACGTCCCCGGCCTCGCGGGCGACGGACTCAGCCTGGTGCAGCTCCGCAAGCCCCCGCTCCAGGTCCCGCTCGCCGTGGCAGAGCAGGGCGATCCGCGTGGGCAGCAGGGCCACGTGCTCGTCGAGCGCCTCGGCGTCCGTGGCGGCCTCGGCGGCCACCCGGGCCGCCTGCTGCGGGTCGATCTTGACCAGGTGCGCGGCGATGTCGGCGAGCAGCCGGACCCGCTCCACGCCGGCCGGGCCGCCCGCCGCCAGCCGGTACGCCTCACCCAGCTCGCTGCTGCCGTCGCTCTTGCCGAGCAGGGCCAGCAGTCGACCCCGCTGGTCCAGCAAACGGGCGGCGCGCAGGGGCGCGGCGTCGGCGTCCACCTCGGCCAGCCCGGCCCGGGTCAGGGTGATCGCACGGCTGAAGTCGCCCGCCGTGACCGCGGCATCCAGGGTCTGCTCCAGCAGCGCCAGGTGGTCCATGCCGAGCCGGTCGGCGGCGTCGGGCACCAGTTCCCAGAGCTCCAGCACCCGTTCCAGCAGCCGGCGCTGCTCGGCGTAGGCGTACCGGTCGGCGGCGGCGCAGGCGGCGGCCCGCGCGGTGACCAGGGCCCGGGGGTGGTCGTGCGCGGCGTACCAGTGGTGGGCGATCTCGGCCGGGGCCCGGCCCTCGGCGACCAGGTGCGGCTGGGCCTCGATCGCCGCGGCGAACCGGGCGTGCAGCCGGGCGTGCTCGCCCGGCAGCAGCTCGTCGTGCACGGCCTCGCGCACGAGCGCATGCCGGAACTCGTAGTCGCCGTCCCGGGCCACCACCAGCTGGGCGGCGACGGCGGCGCGCAGCGCGTCCTCCAGCTCGGTCTCGGGCAGCCCGGCGACCTCGGCGAGCAGGTGGTGGGCGAAGCGGGTGCCGCCGGCCGCCGCGATCCGCAGCACCCGCTGGGCCGGCTCGGGCAGCCGGTCCACCCGGGCCAGCAGCAGGTCGCGCAACGTGTCGGGTAGCGCGGCGCAGCCGACGGGGTCGCCGGCGACGGTCAGCTCCTCGATGAAGAAGGGATTGCCCTGGGTGCGTTCGTGGATGTCGTCGACGGCGCGGGGGGCCGGCTCGGCGCCGAGGAGGTCGGCGAGGATCGCGGCGGTGCCGTCGCGGTCCAGCCGGCCCAGCTCGACCCGCTCGACGCCGCGGGCCCGGTCCAGCTCGGCCAGGAACGGGCGCAGCGGATGCCCGCGCTGCAACTCGTCCGTGCGGTAGGTGCTGACCAGCAGCAGCCGGCCCGGCCGGGCGGCCCGGACCAGAAAACCGATCAGGTCACGGGTGGAGCGGTCCGCCCAGTGCAGGTCCTCGATCACCAGCACCAGCGGCCGGGCGTCGGCGAGCCGTTGGAACAGCTCGGCGACCAGGTCGAACAGGTAGCCGCGCGGGGCGTCGGTGAGCGGCGCGGCGCCCGGCGCGGCCAGCACCGCGGACACCCGGCCCAGCTCGGGCAGGAGCCGGGCGAACTCCGCCTCGTATCCGGCGAAGACCTCGGCGCCGTCGGCGCGCAGCACCGCGCGCAGGGCGGCGGCGAACGGGGCGAACGGCAGGCCGGCCTCGCCCAGCTCCAGGCACTGGCCGACCAGCACCCGGGCGCCGCCGTCTGTGGCCCAGCCCGCGAACTCCTCCAGCAGCCGGGTCTTGCCGACGCCCGCCTCGCCACCGACCAGCACGGTGCTGGCCTCCCCTGCCCGGGCCCGGGCCAGCGCGGCCCGCAGCGCGGCGATCTCGCGCTGGCGGCCGACGAGGACGGAGCTGGCGGCGCGTACGGTCACGGGGTCGAGCATGCCATGACGGGCCCGGCCGCCGGCCCCGCCGATCGGCTGGTGACCGAGCGGCGGGGACGGCGGCGGGGTGGGCGCAGCGGCGGGTGGGGCGATCGCCGTCACCGGCGGTCGTCGCCGGTGCGTCGGGTCTGCTGACGCCGGCCCAGCCAGCTGCGGCCAGCGGGACGCGACACGGACCGGGCGAGTCGTTCCGTCGCCGCCTCGGCGCGCAGCTCGGCGGCGTGGGTGTGGTGCAGGGTGAGCAGGAATTCTGCGTCGTTGCCGAACATCTCGGGCTCCTTCGTGGCGTGGTCATCGTTCTGTTGATGACTCTTCGCGCGAAGGCCCCACCCGGGCATGGGCACACCGCCTGATCTTCTGCCGCGCCACCCTCCTTACCCGCGGACCGCGGAGGCGTACGGCGACGTAAGGTACTCAGCCGGCCGGCACCCGGACGCGGATCAACGGGGCGGGCGGCGCCCACTAGACTCTGCGACATGGCAAAGCCCCAGGAGAAGGTCTCGTTCGGCCAGCGGCTGAAGCAGATCGGGATGGTGTTCCAGTTCACCGCCAAGCAGGACCGGTGGTTCGCGCCGCTGGTCGCCGCCGCGGTGCTCATCCCGCTCGCCCTCACCGTGGTCGCGGTCATCCTCTGGAGCTGGATCTGGCTGCCGCTGGGCATCCTGTTCGCCCTGCTCGCAGTGCTGATCGTGCTGAACCTGCGGTCCAACAAGGCGATGATGAACGCCGCCGAGGGGCAACCCGGCGCGGCGGCGCAGATCATGGAGAACATGCGGGGCGACTGGCGGGTGACCCCGGCCGTCAGCTCCACCACCCAGATGGACATGGTCCACCTGGTGATCGGCCGGCCGGGCGTGATCCTGCTGGCCGAGGGCAACCCGCAGCGGGTGCGTGGCCTGCTCGGGCAGGAGAAGCGGCGGCTGGCCAAGGTGATCGGCTCCGCTCCGCTGCACGACTACGTGATCGGGCAGCAGGAGGGCGAGCTGCCGATCCGCAAGCTGCGGACCACGCTGCTGCGGCTGCCCCGGGCGCTCAGCGGCAAGGACGTCAACTCGCTGGACAAGCGGCTCAAGGCGCTCACGGCCCGGCCGCAGATGCCCAAGGGCGCGATCCCGAAGAACATGCGACCGCCGGGCGGTTCCTTCCGCCAGTCGCGGCGCTGACCCCCGCGACGTACGCCTCGAAGAGCCGGAGCCCCTACGGGCCCGGCTCTTCCGCGTTGGGGTGGCAGTCAGCGGCGGGGTGCGTCGACGATGACCGCGTCGGTGAGCCGGTCGTGCAGGCCGCGACGGTGCTCGTCCATGATCAGCGCGGGGACGACGAGGGCCAGCAGCAGACCCCGGCCCAGCCCCCGGAGCAGCCCGATCCGGCCGCCGTCGTGCCAGTTCACGCAGCGGACCTTGGTGATGTACATGCCCGGCGTCTGGGCGAACAGGCCGAGGAAGAAGCCGTACAGCAGGATCAGCACCAGCACGGGGGCCCAGCCGTCGCGCACCGGGTCGGCGAAGATGTTGGCCACCAGCAGGCACAGCACCCAGTCGATGATCAGCGCCCCGAACCGCCGACCCAGGCTCGGTGGAGTGAAGGTGGGATCGGTGGCCGGCGCTGCCGGGGCCTGCGGGTTGGTCACAGCGGTCAAGGGTATCCGTGTCGGGATCGGGCCTTCCGGGTGCCGCCACCGCGCGCGCTAAATCGGGCCAATAGCATCAAATGTCATTACAATGGCATAGCCGGTACGGCGTTCGCGGCGAACCCGGAGCGCTGGAGGAGCGTGGATGACGCTCCGCGAGGGACGTAACACGGTAGAAACACCGGGGACACGGCCGGGCAACCCCCTGGCCATAGCGTCGCCAGAAGCCTAGCCACCCCGTGGACGTGCCAGGAGGACGTGTGTTCGCCAATCCCGAGGAACTGCTGCGATACCTCAAGAACGAGGACGTGAAGTTCGTCGACGTTCGTTTCTGTGACCTGCCCGGCGTGATGCAGCACTTCAACCTGCCGGTCGAGTCCGTCAACGACGACCTGTTCACCGACGGCCTCGCGTTCGACGGCTCATCGATCCGCGGTTTCCAGGCGATCCACGAGTCGGACATGCTCCTGCTCCCGGACGTCGCCACCGCGTTCATCGACCCGTTCCGGGCGCAGAAGACCCTCGCGTTGAACTTCTTCATCCACGACCCGTTCACCCGCGAGGCCTACAGCCGCGACCCCCGCAACGTCGCCAAGAAAGCCGAGGCGTACCTCGCCGCCAGCGGCATCGCCGACACCGCCTACTTCGGCGCCGAAGCCGAGTTCTACATCTTCGACTCCATCCGCCACGAAACCTCCGCGCACCAGTCGTTCTACTACATCGACTCCATCGAGGGCGCCTGGAACACCGGCCGCGAGGAGCCCGGCGGCAACCGCGGCTACAAGACCGCCTACAAGGGCGGCTACTTCCCCGTCCCCCCGGTCGATCACTACGCCGACCTACGCGACTCGATCGTGCGCCGCCTGGTCGACTCCGGCTTCACCGTGGAACGCTCACACCACGAAGTCGGCACCGCCGGCCAATCCGAGATCAACTACCGGTTCTCCACGCTGCTGCACGCCGCCGACCAACTCCAGCTGTTCAAGTACATCGTGAAGAACGAAGCCTGGGCCAACGGCAAAACCGCCACGTTCATGCCCAAGCCACTGTTCGGTGACAACGGCTCGGGCATGCACACCCACCAGAGCCTCTGGCTCAACGGCGAACCCCTGTTCTACGACGAGACCGGCTACGCCGGCCTGTCCGACATGGCCCGCTGGTACATCGGCGGCCTGCTGCACCACGCCCCGTCGCTGCTGGCCTTCACCAACCCGACGATCAACTCCTACCGCCGTCTGGTGCCGGGCTTCGAGGCGCCGGTCAACCTGGTCTACTCCCAGCGCAACCGCTCGGCCTGCACCCGCATCCCGGTCACCGGCGCCAACCCGAAGGCCAAGCGGGTCGAGTTCCGCGTCCCGGACCCGTCAGCGAACGTCTACCTGGCCTTCTCGGCGATGATGATGGCCGGCCTGGACGGCATCAAGAGCAAGATCGAACCACCCACGCCGATCGACAAGGACCTCTACGACCTCCCACCCGAGGAGTGGGGCGACGTCAAGCAGGTGCCGGGCTCGCTGCCGGCGGTGCTCGACTCGCTCGAGGCCGACCACGACTACCTGCTCGACGGCGGCGTCTTCACCCCCGACCTGATCTCCACCTGGGTCGAGTGGAAGCGGGCCAACGAGGTCGACCCGGTGCGCCTGCGCCCGACCCCGCACGAGTTCGCCATGTACTACGACTGCTGAGCTGCCTACGACTGCTGAACAGTCGCTCGATCACCGGCCGGGCCGGCTCCGCGATCGCGGAGCCGGCCCGGCCCCCTTCTCTGGTGATCATGAAGTTGGCGGGCCTTTCAGAGATCGACAGCGCCGCCAAGCTCCTGATCAGCGCGGCCGGGGACGCCGAACCCGGGCGCGCAGGAGGGTCACGAGCACGGCCAGGAGCAGGGCGGTCATCGCCACGGCGCCGGGGGCCTTCGTGAAACGGGCCAGGTTGGTGCCGTCGGGCAGGGCGAGAAAGGCCGCCACCGCCGCCGGTAGCGCGAACCACGCCGCCCGGGTGGGTGTGAGCGCGAGCAGCGCCAGCGGCCAGGTCGCGTACCAGGGGTGGAAGACCGGGGACAGGACGACGGTGGCGACCAGCGCCAGCGCCGCGCCACGCAGCGCCACCCGAGGGCCCGTCACCTCGGCCCGGGTCACCCGCTGGCGGGCGCCGTTCACCGCGCGCAGCACCCGCCAGGCCCGCCACCAGAGCCCCACCAGCACCCCGGCGAGCACCAGCAGCGCGACCGCCCGGACCACCGGCACCGCCTCCGGGGCACGGCCGATCAGCGCGCCGGCGTAGTCCACCACCAGACCGACCGCGGTGGGCGGCGACGTCCACTGCTCGGAGTCGCCGCTGTGGATCAACCCACCCACCCAGCCGAACCCGAGACCGGACAGCGCCGAGGTGACCAGCAGCGCACCCAGCACCCCACCGGCCAGCCACCCGCCGTCGCGCAGCAACGCCCGTACGGTGTACCGGCCGTGCACCGCGGCCAGCGCGGCGAACGGCGCCACCACCACGGCGCTGGCCTTCACCGTCACCGCCAGCCCGAGCAGCGCCCCGGCGAGCAGCAGCGCCGCAGGCCGGCCCGGCCGCCGAATCACCACCAGCAGCCCGCCCAGCAGCAGGCCCAGCATCACCGCGTCGTTGTGCGCCCCAGCCACCAGGTGCACCCCGACCAGCGGGCTGGCCAGCGCCAGCCAGGCGGCCCGTCGGGTCGGCACCCCGGCCGCGCGGGCCAGCCCGGGCAGACAGAACGCGGCCAGCAGCAGCCCCGCCACCGCGATCACCCGCAGCAGCACGATCGCGCCGGCCAGGCCGCCGCCGAGGCCGACCGCGAGCGCCGCGAGCAGCACGAAGACCGGTCCGTACGGGGCGGGGGTGTCCCGCCAGATCGGCGCCACCGCGTCCAGCCACGGGCAGCCCGCCGCCGCCACCGGAGTCGCGTACGGGTCGAGGCCGTGCCCGTACGTCCAGCCCTGGCAGGCGTACGAGTACACGTCCCGGCTGCCCAACGGCGGCGTGAGCAGCAGCGGCAACGCCCACAGGCCGGCGGTGGCGTACGCCCACCGGGTCGACGGCGTACCCCCGCGCAGCGACCACCACGCCCCGACAAGCAGTGCGGTGCCGAACAGCCAGCAGGTCAGCGTCGCCGGGCCGCCCGGGGAGCGCCAGATCGACACTGGCGTCGCGCCCAGCGGGGCGTCGGGCAGCGCCCCGCCGAGGTACCCGGCGACGGCGAGCAGGACCGCGCCGGCCAGGCCGCCGTACCGGGCGACGCGCGCCGTCCGCGGACCGGCGGACGGCGGTGGGGCGGTGGCGGCGCCGGGAACGGTCACCGGCGCACCTTTCCTCAGTCGGTAGCGACCGGCTGACGGGCCGCCCGAGCCGACCGTACCAACCGGATGACCAGCACGATCACCAACAGCGTCATCAGCGGCGCCCCGACCGACTTCGTGAACCGGGGCAACCCGGTGCCGTCCGGCAGCACCAGGAACGACGACACCAGGGCGACCACGGTGAACCATCCGGTCCGCCGGGCGGTCGCCGCCAGCACGGCCAGCGGCCAGATCCAGTACCAGGGGTGGAACAGCGGCGCCAGGGCGACCGTGGCGGCAAGCGCCAGTCCGGCGTGCCACAGCGGCTCCCGGGTGCGGGCCCGCCACCAGAGCCAGACCAGCAGCACCGCCAGCACCGCCATGCCGATCGCCCGGGTGACCGGCAGCGCGTCGATGTGCCCGCCGAACGGCACCGCCAGGTAGCCGACGGTCTGCCCGACCGCCGTGGACGGCGACGTCCAGGCGATCACGTCACCGCCGCGGGCCAGCCCGCCGACCCAGCCGAAGTCCAGCCCGGCGGCGAAGGTCACCCCGACCACGACGGCGACCGCGCCGCCGACCACCCACCCACCGTGCCGGATCAGCGCCCGGATCGAGTACCCGCCGACGATCGCGGCCAGCGCGGCGAACGGCACCACGACCAACGCGGTCACCTTGATCGCGGCGGCCAGTCCGAGCAGCACGCCGCCGGCGAGCAGCGGGCCGGGGCGACCCGGCCGGGAGGCGATCACCGCCAGCCCGGCGACCAGCAGGCCGACCATCAGGGCGTCGTTGTGCGCGCCGGAGACCAGGTGCACGGCGACCAGCGGGCAGGCCAGCGCCAGCCAGACCGCCCGACCGGCCGGTACGCCGGCCCGCCGGGCCAGCACCGGCAGACCGACCGCGGTGAGCGCGACCCCGGCCACCGCGATCAACCGGAAGGCCACGATCGCGGCGGTGAGCGATCCGGTGGCCTTGACCACCGCGCCGGAGAGCACCACGAACAGCGGCCCGTACGGCGCCGGAGTGTCCCGCCAGATGTAGGAGATGGTGTCCAGCCAGGGGCAGGGCAGCGCGGAGACGCCCTGCTCGTACGGGTTGAACCCGGCGGCGTAGCTGGCGCCCTGGCAGGCGTACGCGTAGACGTCCCGGCTCTCCAGCGGCGGCGCGATCAGCACCGGCAGCAGCCAGAGCCCGATGGTGACCAACGCCCAGCGGGTCGATGGCACCTTTTCGCGTAGCGCCCACCAGGCGCCGGCCATCAGCGCGGTGCCGACCAGCCAGACGGCGATGACCACCGGCCCGTTCGGCCCCTGCCAGATGCTGGCCGGGGTGGGGCGCAGGGGTGAGCCGGGCAGGGCGCCGCCGAGGAACGCGGCGACGGCGAGCAGCGCCGATCCCGCCAGTCCGGTCCAACGCGCGAGGTGGTGAGGCACGCCGGACATGCTGCCAGTACGGTTGTCGCGGTACGGAGGTGGGCATGCGGCGCAGTCGGGTGGTGGCGGTGGCCACCGGTTTCGCCGCCGTGCTCGGCGTGCTCTGGCTGGCCCTGCCGCTGATGGGGTCGGACCTCGCCGCGCAGGTGGCCCGGGCCGACTTCTTCGCCGCCCACGGCCCCACTCCGGTGGACCTGCGCTGGTACGGCGGGGTGCAGCAGTTCGGCTACAGCCTGCTGTCCCAGCCGGTGATGGCGCTGCTCGGCGTGCGGGTCACCGGCGCGCTGGCCCTGGTGGCGTCGGCCGCCGCGCTGGCCGCGCTGCTGGTCCGCAGCATGGTGCCCCGTCCCCTGCTGGGCAGCCTGGTCGGGGTGGTCACGCTGGCCGGCAACCTGGTTTCCGGCCGGGTCACGTACGCCCTCGGCGTGGCGTTCGGGCTGGCCGCGCTGCTCGCGCTCACGCACGGCGTACTCCCTGGCCGGCGGCGTTCGCCCGGCTGGCGGCTCGGGCTCGCCGCGGCCGGCGCGCTGCTGGCCTCGGCGACCAGCCCGGTGGCCGGCCTCTTCGTCGGCCTCGCCGGCGTCGCGCTGCTGCTCACCCGCCGGTACGCCGACGGCCTGACGCTCGGGATCGCGGCGGCTCTGCCGCTGGGGGCGACCGCGCTGCTCTTCGGCGACGGCGGCTGGATGAACATCAGCCGCACCGACGCGCTGCGCGCGGTGCTGACCAGCCTGGTGGTCGCCGCGCTGGTGGCGTACCGACCGGTGCGGGTCGGCGCGCTGCTCGCCGCGGCCGGGGTGCTCGCCGCCGCCCTGGTGCACACTCCGGTGGGGTTGAACGCGACCCGGCTGGCGACGATGTTCGCGCTGCCGGTGCTGGCCGCCGCCGCCCGCCCGCCGGCCTGGCTCTCCGCCCGGCTGGCCCGCCGGTCCGCCGCCCGCGTCGCGCCGTCCAGGGGCGCGACTCCGCACACCGCGCGGCGGGTCCGGCTGCTGGGCGGCGTCGGCCTGGCCGCGCTGCTGGTGGCGGTCTGCGTCTGGCAGCCGCCGGTGGTCCCCGCCGACCTGCGCAGCATCGGCGACCCGACCAGCGCGCCGGGCTACCACGCGCCGCTGCGCGCGTTCCTGGCCGCGCAGCGGCTCACCGGGCGGGTCGAGGTGACGCCGACCCGCAACTACTGGGAGGCGGCCCGGCTGGGCGAGGTGCCGCTGGCCCGGGGCTGGCTGCGGCAGGCCGACATCGACCGCAACCCGCTCTTCTTCACCACGGTGCCGGGAGCGGCCGGCACCGGCGTACGGCTGACCCCGGCCAGCTACCGGGACTGGCTGACCGAGAACGCCGTGCAGTACGTGGCGCTGCCGGACGCCCCGCTGTCCTGGGTGGGGCGCGCCGAGGCGGAGCTGGTCGAGGGCGGGTTGCCGTACCTGACGCCGGTCTGGTCCGGCCCGCACTGGCGGGTCTGGGCGGTGGCCGACCCGACGCCACTGGTCGCCGCTCCCGCCGAACTGGTCCGCGCCGACAGCGCGACGGTGACCTTCCGCGCCCCGACCGCCGGTCCGGTGGCGGTCCGGGTCCGGCACAGCCGGTGGCTGGTCGCGTCCGGTGGCGCCACCGTCACCGCCGCCGGGGAGTGGACCGCCGTCACCGTCCCCCGCCCCGGCGAGTACACCGTCGGCAGCTGAACACCTGTTGGAAAGGGACCCTTCCTCTACCGCAGGCGTGAATAAGGTGCCCTTCCTTACGTCTCCAGCACGCGCTGGGCGGCGGCGCGGGAGCGGCGGCCGGTGCGCAGGTACTCGTCGAGGAACTCCCCCGGGTCGTCCCGGCCGAGCAGCGCGACCACCCCGGCCAGCTCGACCCCGTGCCGGGGCAACTGGTCACCGGCCCGACCACGGACCAGCATCAACGCGTTACGGACCTGCGCGGCCAGGGACCAGCCGGCCGCCATCTCCGCGGCGTCCGCCGGGTCGATCAGGCCGGCCTGCTCGGCGGCCGCGAGCGCGTCGAGGGTACGCGTGCCGCGCAGCGCCGGGACCGCGCCGGCGTGCCGGAGCTGGACGAGCTGCACCGCCCACTCCACGTCGGCCAGCCCGCCGCGGCCCAGCTTGGTGTGGGTGGCCGGGTCGGCGCCCCGGGGCAGCCGCTCGGTCTCCACCCGGGCCTTGATCCGGCGGATCTCGACGATCTGCTCGCGGGTGAGCCCCTCGGCCGGGTAGCGCACCGGGTCGATCAGCGCCTCGAACTCGGCGCCCAGGTCGGCGTCACCGCAGACGAACCGGGCGCGCAGCAGCGCCTGCGCCTCCCACAGCCGCGACCAGCGCGCGTAGTACTGGGCGTACGCGGCGAGGCTGCGCACCAACGGGCCCTGCCGGCCCTCGGGACGAAGGTCGGCGTCGACGCCGAGCGGCGGGTCGGGAGCGGGTACGCCGAGCAGCCGGCGCAGCTCCTCGGCGATCGCGTGGGCGGCGGCGCTGGCCGCGCTCTCGCTGCTCCCGGCGGGCGGGTCGTAGACGAAGAGCACGTCGGCGTCGGAGAGGTAGTTCGGCTCGTAACCGCCGAGCCGCCCCATGCCGATCACCGCGAACCGCAGCCCGGGCGGTGCCGGCTGGCTGGCCTGGGCGGCTCGCAGCGCGGCGGCCAGGGTGGCGTCGGTGACGTCGGCGAGCGCCGTGCCGACCGCGGTGATGTCGGCCAGCGCGGGGGCCTGCCGGTTTCCGCCGTCGGTGCGGGCGGGGGCGGGTGCGAGCGAACCGGCCCGGCAGAGCACGTCGGCGCAGGCCACCCGGACCAGCTCCCGGCGGCGCAGCGCGCGCACCGCCCGGGTGGCCTCGACCGGGTCGGTGTGCCGGGCCGCCGCCGCGAGGAACCCCTCCCGGAGCACCTCGGGCGGGCGGGGCGCCAGCTCGTTCTCCTCGGCCAGCAGCCGCAGCGCCTCCGGATCCCGGGCAAGCAGGTCGGCGACGTACCGGGAGAGGGCGAGGACCCGGGCCAGCCGCCGGGCGACCGGGCCACCATCACGCAACAGCCGCAGATACCAGGGGGTGCTGCCCAGCTTGTCGGAGACCTTCCGGTAGTTGAGCAGCCCCCGGTCCGGCTCCGGAGCGTCGGCGAACTCGCTGAGCAGCACCGGCAGCAGGGTCCGCTGGATGGCCGCGGTGCGACTCACCCCGCCGGTGAGGGCCTGGAGGTGGCGCAGCGCCCCGGCCGGGTCGGCGAAGCCGAGGATCTCCAGCCGGTGCCGGGCCGCCTCCGGGGTGAGCCGCAGCCCGTCGGCCGGCACCCGGGCGACCGACTCCAGCAGCGGCCGGTACAGCAGCTTGGCGTGCAGCCGGCGTACCTCGGCGGCGTGGGTCACCCACTCGGCCCGGAAGGCCTCCACGGCGCTGCGCCCCGGCGTCGCCGTGTAGTCCAGCGCGGCGGCGAGCCAGCGCAGCGCGGCCGGCTCGGTGGGCACGGTGTGGGTGCGACGCAGACCCTGCAACTGGAGCCGGTGCTCGATACCGCGAAGGAAGCGGTAGCCGCGCAGCAGCGCCTCGCCGTCGGCACGACCGACGTAGCCGCCGGCGACGAGCGCGCGCAGCGCCGGGATGGTGCCGGGCACCCGCAGCGTCTCGTCGCCGCGACCGTGCACGAGCTGCAACAGCTGGACGGCGAACTCGATGTCGCGCAGCCCGCCGGAGCCGCGCTTGATCTCGCGCTCCAGCTCCTTCGGCGGGATGTTGTCGATGATCCGGCGCCGCATCGCACGGACGTCCTCGACCGCCTCGGGCCGTTCCGCCGCCCGCCACACCAGCGGCGCGAGCTGGTCGATCCACTCCCGCGCCAGCGGCAGGTCACCGGCGGCCGGGCGGGCCTTGAGCAGCGCCTGGAACTCCCAGGTGCGCGCCCATCGGCGGTAGTAGGCCAGGTGACTCGCGAGGGTGCGGACCAGCGGCCCCCGGTTGCCCTCCGGACGCAGCGCCGCGTCCACCGGCCAGGCGACCAGCCCACAGATGTGGATCAGCCGGGTCGCCACCAGCGTGGCGGCGGAGAGGTCGGCGTCCTCGGCCGCCACGAAGATGACGTCCACATCGGAGACGTAGTTCAGCTCGCCGCCGCCGCACTTGCCCATCGCCACCACGGCCAGCCGGGGCCGCGCGGTGCCCGCCGGCAGCTCGCCGACCGCGGTCTCGTACGCCGCGGCCAGCGTCGCGTCCGCCAGCGCGGAGAGCGCGGCCATGGTCTGCTCCAGGCCGCGCCCGCCGGTCAGGTCGGCCGCCGCGATCCGCAGCAGGGCCAGGCGGTACGCGGACCGCAGCACCGCCACCGGGTTGCCGTCGCCAACCGGCTCCAGCCGACCCTCGGCGGTGGGCGCCAGCCCGTCCGGTGCGGTGCGCAGCGCCGCGTAGTGCTCGGGGTGGGCCACCAGATGGTCGCCGAGCGCCGACGAGGCGCCGAGCACCGCGATCAGCCGCCGCCGCAACCCGGGATCGGCGCGCAGCTCCGCGAGCAGCGGCGACCCGGGTTCGGTCGCGCCGGCCAGGGTGCCACCGCTCGTACGGCGTTCGGCCTCGACGATGCGGTGCAGCTGGCGCAGCGCCAGGTCCGGGTCGGCGGCCCGGGACAGCGCGGCAAGCAGCTCCACGGCCGACTCGTCGACCGGCTCCTGCTCGGCCGGCCGCCACAGCCGCAGCCCGTCCGGGCCGAGCAGGTCGGCGGCGCGCGCCCCGCCGTCGCCCTCGGCGGTGCCGAAGCCGTACCGGGCGAGCCGGCCCGACGCCCTGGTCGGCCGGCTCATCAGTGCCCGAGCAGCGGCAGGCCCCGCCGCACCGTGCTGTCGTCCAGCTCGCCGAGGGCCAGCGCGGCGAACCGCGCGGCGAACGGCTGCCAGACCTCCTCGACGTCGACCATCACCGAGGCGCAGGCCGCGACCACCAGCTCCGGGTCGTAGCCCAGCTCGGCGAGGAGCGTCGAGTCGGCGGCCCAGTCGGCGATCATCGCGGTGTCGCACTCGATGTGGAACTGCAGCCCCCAGGCCCGGTCACCGAGCCGGAACGCCTGGTGCGGGTAGCGGGTGGAGGCGGCCAGCAGGGTGGCGCCCCGGGGCAGCTCGGTGATCTCGTCGGAGTGCCACTGGAGCACGTCCGGGATCAGCGGCACGTACCGGAACAGCGGGTCGTTCTCGGCGGCGTCCCGCCGGCCGACCACGCCGGGGCCGATCTCCGGCCCGGACGGGCTCCGCTCGACCAGCCCGGCGTGCGCGGTGGCGAGCAGCTGCGCGCCCAGGCAGACGGCCAGCGTGGGCACCCGGTACCGGACGGCCTTGCGCAGCAGCCCCTCCACCGCCGGGAACCAGGGTGCGCCGGGTGAGCCGTCCGGCAGCGGGTACGCCTGCTGCTCGCCGCCGAGCACCACGAGCGCCGCGTACCCCTCCAGGTCGGCGGGGAGCTCGTCGCCGGCGTGCGGGCGGACCACCCACAGCTCCAGCCCGGCCTCGGTCAGCCACTCGCCCAGTCGGCGCAGGTCGTCCGACGGGTCGTTCTCGATCACCAGCGCGGTTGCCACCCGTCGAGGCTAGCCGGTGCGCCGCGGAGCGCCACCTCCCGCCACGGCCCAACGCCGTCCGCCCCCGCGCCGCCAGCCTGCGCCGGCCCTGCCGGACAGCGGGGTCGCTAGGCTCTGCGGTTGTGATCAGCGAGGACCCGACCGTCGTCCGCCCGCCCGCGCTGCGCCCGGGTGACACGGTGCTGCTGGTGTCGCCGTCCGGGCCGACCTCGCCGGAGCGGGTGGCCCGTGGGATGGAGCTGCTCACCGGCTGGGGCCTGCGGCCGGTGCCGGCGCCGAACGCGTACGCCCGGCAGGGCTACCTGGCCGGCGCGGACGAGCTGCGCGCCGCCGACCTGAACGCGGCGTTCGCCGACCCGCAGGTGCGCGGGGTGATCTGCACCCGCGGTGGCTACGGGGCCCAGCGGGTGGTGGACGCCATCGACATGGCCGCGGTGCGCCGCGACCCGAAGGTGGTGGCCGGCTTCTCCGACATCACGGCACTGCAGTTCGCACTCTGGCGGGGCGCCCGGCTCGCCGGGGTGCACGGCCCGGGGGCGGCCTGGCGGGATGAACGCACCCCGCTGCGCTCGGCCGAGTCGCTGCACGCCGCGCTGATGACGACCGAGCCGGTGACGGTCACCGCGGTGGCCGGCGAGGAGACCTATCCGCTCCGCGTCCCGGGTCGGGCCACCGGCACCCTGCTCGGCGGCAACCTGTGCATGATCGCCGCGTCGATCGGCACGCCGGACCTGCCCGACCTGACCGGGGCGGTGCTGTTGATCGAGGACGTGCAGGAGCCTCCGTACAAGGTCGACCGGATGCTCACCCACCTGCGCCGGGCCGGCGCGCTGGACGGGTTGGCCGGGGTGGCGGTCGGTCAGTTCACCGACTGCGCCGACGGCTGGGACACCACGATCGTCGACGTGCTCGGCGAACGCCTCGGTGGCCTCGGCGTGCCGGTGCTCGGCGGGCTGCCGATCGGTCACGGCCCCGGCCAGCTCAGCGTCCCCGTCGGCACGCGGGCCACCCTCGACACCGAAACGGCCACCCTCAGCGTCCAACCCGCCGTCGCCTGACCGCCCTCTCCTCCGCCCCCGGGCGGTTGGCGACCCGGTCAGGGGGTGAGGCGGGCCAGGTGGCCGTTCTCCAGGGCCGCGTAGATGCTGCCGTCGGGCCCGACGGTGAGGCCGTGCGGCTCGGAATTCGGGGTGGGCAGCTCGTAGGTGTCGACCCGGCCGGTCGGGTCGACGTGGCCGATCCGGTTTCCGGCCCACTCGGTGAACCAGGCGCCACCGGACGGATCGGCGACGATGGCGTGCGGCCGGGCCATTCGGTCCGGCAGCGGGTACTCCTCGATCCGACCGTCGGGGGTGATCCGCCCGACCTGACCGGCCGCGATCTCCACGAACCAGAGCGCCCCGTCCACGCCCGCGGTGATACCGACCGGCGCGGCGCCCGCGGTGGGCAACGGGTGCACCCGTACGGCGCCGTCCATGCCGACCCGGGCGATGGCGTTCCCCTGGTTGAGGGTGCACCAGACCGCGTCGTCCGGCCCGGCCGCCACCATCGAGGCGAACGCTCCGGAAACCGGCAACGGCACCTCGGTGACCACGCCGTCGGTGCTCACCCGTCCGACGGTGTCGGAGTTCATTCCGGCGTACCAGAGGGCGCCGTCCGGACCCGCGGCGATGCCGCACGGGCCGGTGCCGGCCGGTAGCGCGACCTCGCTCTGCTCCCCGTCGGTGGTGATGCGGCCGATCCGGTCGTCGCCGGAGCGGGTGAACCAGAGCGCGCCGTCCGGACCGGACGTGACGATCAGCGGCCGGCTGCCCGGATCGCCGGCCGGCCAGCGGCGCAGTGAACCATCCACGTCCATCCGAGCGATCGCGCCGGCGTGGACCAGGGTCAGCCAGAGCGCCGCGTCGGGGCCGGTGGTGATGCCGTACGGCCCGGCCTGCGGGTCGGTGATCGGGAGTTCCCGGATCGGTGTGGACGTCACGAGGGAGCTGCCTTCCGTCGGTGGGATCCCGGTCAGACCGGGCCCGGCGGCTCGGCCCCCCGGGGCACGGCGAGGACCCACCCTCACCCATCGGGCGTACCGAGGCAACCGGTTTGTCCGACTCCGTGGCCCCGGATTGCCAGCTGGCGGACAGCTTCGGCACGGGTTCCACCCAGCCGGGCTGGTCACTGTCGGCGAGGACATCGCAACATCACCGAACATCTGGAGGAGAGCATGCCCCGCACCATGCGCAAGAAGCACCTGCTGGCCGGCCTGGCCACCGCCGGCGTCCTCGGCGTGGGGATCGCGGCCCCGACGATCGCGTTCGCCGCGGACGCCACGCCGACGCCGAGCGCCAGCAGCACCGCCGACGGCTCGGGCACATCGAAGGCCGACCGGCAGGGCGAGTTCGCCGAGGCGCTCGCCAAGGAGCTGGGCGTCTCCGCCGACAAGGTGACCGCCGCGCTGGAGAAGGTCCGCGAGCAGCAGCGCGCCGACCGGCCGGAACGGCCGTCCACCAAGGACCGGCAGGCCGCGCTCAAGAAGCGGCTGGACCAGGCGGTCAAGGACGGCAAGCTCACCCAGGAGCAGGCCGATGCGATCACCAAGGCCGTCGAGGCCGGTGTCTTCCCCGGCCCGGGCGGCCACCCCGGCCCGGGTCACCGCGGGCCGGGCGGTCACGGCGGCCCCGGCGGTACGGCCGGTAGGTGACCGTCGGCGGCCCCGCCCGGCCGGGCGGGGCCGCCACCGACCAGACCGTCAGCCGGCGGGGGCGGGCGGGGGCGTGAACACGCCGAGGTGGTTGCCGGCCGGGTCGAGCAGGTGGGCGAGAGTGAGGCCGCTCGGAGCGGTACGCGCCGACACCAGCACCTTGCCGCCGGCCGCCTCGGCCCGCTGGCAGGTCTGGGCCACGTCGGCGACCTCGGCGTAGAACACCGCGTAGTTCGGGGTCGTCCCGTCGGTCGCCCGGATCGCCCCGCCGATTCCGGTGTCGCCACCGGCCCCGGTGACGCGGTAGGACCCGCCATTGGTGGCGCCCTGCTCCTCGAAGGTCCAACCGAACAGCTCGCCGTAGAAGCGCTCCGCCTCCTCCGGTCGATCGGTGCCGATCTCGAACCAGGTGATGGGCGTCGTGGACATCTGCTGCCTCCAGTTTCCGTGCCGGCCGTTCGGCCGCCGTCAGGAGCAGTCTCGGAGTCGTTGGCGACAGCGTCCTGTCGGTGTTTCCGCATCACCCGACGGGGTTCGCACCCGGCGGTGCCCGACACGGCCCGCGCCGTCGGTCTCAGACCAGGCTGAGCCGTCGGACCCGCTCGTGCGGGATGTCGAGATCCGCCGGGCGCAGCTCCCGGGCCACCACCTCGGGCAGTGCCCGCACGTCCCGGAATCCGGTCCGTGCGAAAGCAGCGCAGCTCGTCGCGCAGCCGGCACCAGGCGAGCAGGTACCAGTGCCGAGCGTTGCCGAGATAGCCGAGCGGCTCGACGTCGCGTACCGAATCGGCGCCGCCGCGGTCGGCGTACCGGATGCGCAGCACCCGCCGCGCGGCGACCGCGTCGGCGACGATGGCCGGACGGGCGTGGCCGGCCCGTCGCCGATCAGGTGCACCCGGCCGGCGAGCCGGTGCGCCTCGGCCGCGTCGGCGGCCGGCAGGACCGCCACCAGCTTGCGCAGCGCGGTGGCGCCCGGCCCGGCGAACGGCGTGCCGGCGAGCCGGTGCAGCGCGACGGCCATAGCGACCGCCTCGGCGGCGGTGAGGTTGACCGGGGGCAGGGTGCGGGAGGGGTCCAGCACATAGCCGCCGGTGCGCCCCGGCTCCGCCCAGATCGGCACGCCAGCCTCCTGGAGGGCGCCGATGTCGCGCTCGATGGTCCGGCTGCTCACCTCGAAGCGCGCGGCGAGCCAGCGGGCGCTGCGCGGCCGCGGCGACATCGCCCGCAGCTCCTCGACCAGGGCGTAGAGGCGGTCCGTGCGGTTCATGCCCGGCACGCTACGGCCGGGGTACGACGACCGCGCTCAGACGATGCGGGCTCAGGCGATGCAGGCGCAGACGATCAGCGCCACGCCGAAGTGGGTGGCGGCGCTGACCCGGGCCGCCGGGTGCGGCTCCGGCGAGCAGATGACCTCACCGAGCTTGCCGGGGGTGAGCAGGTCGAGCACCACGAAGGCCAGCGCCATGATGGCCAGCCCGACCAGCCCGAACACCACCGTGGAGGCGAGCCCCTTGCCGAAGTCGCTGTAGCTGGTGAGGATCGCGGTGAAGACGATCCCGGCGATGCCCAGCTGGTTGGCGGCGAGCAGCAGCCCCGCGTTGGCGTTGCGGTCCACCCAGATCAGGTCCCGCAGGCGGCCGGGAGTGAGCACGTCGACCAGCCCGAACCCGGCCGCCATCAGCCCCACGCCGACGATCCCGAACACGACGCTCTGCCAGGCACCGCTGAGCAGATCCTCCAGCACCGACTGCCTCCCGAGTCTCCGCCCGGAGGGGTACCGGCGCGGTGATCGAGACGATAGCGGCAGGGCGCAACCGCGTCAGCCCCGTGGCTACAGCGCCAGGTAGCGCTGCCGCTCGTACGGGGTGACCTCGCGGCGGTACTGCTCCCACTCGGCCCGCTTGTTGCGCAGGAAGAAGTCGAAGACGTGCTCGCCGAGCACCTCGGCGACCAGCTCGGACTCGGCCATCACGTCGATCGCCTCGGCGAGGTTCTCCGGCAGCGCCTCGTACCCCATCGCGCGCCGCTCGGCGCTGGTCAGCGACCAGACGTCGTCCTCGGCGCCCGGCGGCAGCTCGTAGCCCTCCTCGATGCCCTTCATGCCGGCGCCGAGCAGCACCGCGAAGGCGAGGTACGGGTTGGCCGCCGAGTCCGGCGAACGGACCTCGACCCGGGCCGAATTGGGCTTGCCGTACGCGGGCACCCGGACGAGCGCGGACCGGTTCAGGTGACCCCAGCAGACGTACGCCGGGCTCTCGGTGATCCGGTCCGGCAGCGCCAGCGGGAAGAGCCGCTTGTACGAGTTGACCCACTGGTTGGTGACCGCGGTGTACTCGCGGGCGTGCACCAGCAGGCCGGCGATGAACGACTTCGCCACCTTGGAGAGCTTCATCGGGTCGCCGCTGTCGTGGAACGCGTTGCGCTCCCCCTCGAACAGCGACAGGTGGGTGTGCATGCCGCTGCCCGGCTGGTCGGTGAACGGCTTCGGCATGAAGCTCGCCTGCACGCCGGTGGAGAGCGCCACCTCCTTCACCACGTGCCGGAAGGTCATGATGTTGTCGGCGGTGGTGAGCGCGTCGGCGTAGCGCAGGTCGATCTCCTGCTGGCCGGGGGCGACCTCGTGGTGGCTGAACTCCACCGAGATGCCGATCCGCTCCAGCGCCAGCACGCCCTGCCGCCGGAAGTCCCGCGCGACGGCGTGGGTGGTGTGCTCGAAGTAGCCGCCGGTGTCCACCGGGATGGGCACCGAGCCGTCCTGCGGGCCGTTCTCCAGCAGGAAGAACTCGATCTCGGGATGGGTGTAGAAGGTGAAGCCCTTCTCGGCGGCCTTGGACAGCGCCCGGCGCAGCACGTGCCGCGGATCGGCCCAGGAGGGCCCGCCGTCGGGCAGCAGGATGTCGCAGAACATCCGGGCGCTCTCGCCGCTGACCCCGCCCTCGAACGGGAAGACCTGGAAGGTGGTCGGGTCGGGCATGGCGACCATGTCGGATTCGAAGACCCGGGCGAAGCCCTCGATCGCCGAGCCGTCGAAGCCGATGCCCTCCTCGAAGGCCGCCTCCAGCTCGGCGGGCGCCACCGACACGCTCTTGAGCGTGCCCAGCACGTCCGTGAACCACAGCCGGACGAACCGGATGTCCCGCTCTTCCAGCGTACGGAGGACGAACTCCTGCTGACGGTCCACTGCCACCCCTCGCAACACCTGTTTGCCATCACCGGCCGGGTCTGACCGACCAGTCTCCACGGGCCTGGTTACGCCGACGTTACGCCAACGCCCGGCCGCCGTCCTGCCGTGCCCGCCGGGGTGCCCGCGCCCGGGAGACGACCCGACATGAGCCGGCCCGCCGGCGGGTGGCCGAGCCTGCCCGGGCGTGGCCGCCGGTGGGTGGCTCAGCTCGCCCGGGCGTGGCCCGCATCTCCCGCCGGGCGCCGTGTCCGCCCGGACCGGCTGGGGCAAGATGAGGGCATGCCCACCCTGCGTCTCGCCCTGTCCCAGGTCAACCCGAGCGTCGGCGACCTCGCCGGCAACGCCGACCTGGTCCGCAGCTGGACACGCCAGGCCGCCGACGCCGGCGCCCAGCTGGTGCTGTTCCCGGAGATGATGCTGACCGGCTACCCGGTCGAGGACCTGGTCTTCCGGCGGTCCTTCGTCGCCGCGTCCCGGGCCGCCCTGGAGCGGCTCGCCGCCGACCTCGCCGCGGACGGCCTCGGCGAGCTGCCGGTGGTGGTCGGCTACCTGGACGCCGACGGGCCGCCGCAGGTCAGCGGGGACGCCGAGCCGGGCCGGGGTGCCCGCAACGCCGCCGCGCTGCTGCACCGGGGCGAGGTGGCCGCCCGCTACTTCAAGCACCACCTGCCCAACTACGGCGTCTTCGACGAGGACCGCTACTTCATCCCCGGTAACGCGCTGACCGTCGTGCGGATCGGCGGGGTGGACGTCGCGCTGACCATCTGCGAGGACCTGTGGCAGGCCGGCGGGCCGTTCGCCGCCGCCCGGCAGGCCGGGGTCGGCCTGGTGGTCAACATCAACGGCTCGCCGTACGAGCTGAACAAGGACGACATCCGGCTGCCGCTGGTCCGCCGCCGGGCCGCCGAGGCCGGCGCCGCCATCGCGTACGTCAACATGATCGGCGGCCAGGACGAGTTGGTCTTCGAGGGCGACTCGATGATCGTGGCCGCCGACGGTGAGCTGCTCACCCGGGCCCCGCAGTTCGTCGAGCACCTGCTCGTGCACGATCTCGAGCTGCCGGCCGCCGCCACGCCGCCGGCCCCGGAGGCCGTCGCGGACGGCATGCGGGTGGTGCACAGCACGCTGGACGCCATTCCGCCCACGCCGTCCGGCCCGGTCGCGATCGGCGGGCTGATCGAGCCGGTGGCCGACGAGGCCGAGGTGTGGCAGGCGCTGGTGCTCGGCCTGCGCGACTACGTCAACAAGAACCGGTTCCCGTCGGTGGTGCTCGGCCTTTCCGGCGGCATCGACTCCGCGGTGGTGGCCGCGCTCGCCGTCGACGCGCTCGGCCCGGACCGGGTGGTCGGGGTCTCGCTGCCCAGCCAGCACTCCTCGGAGCACTCCCGGGAGGACGCCGCCGACCTGGCCAAGCGCACCGGGCTGGACTACCGGGTGGAGCCGATCCAGCCGATGGTGGACGGCTTCCTGGCCAACCTGTCGCTGTCCGGGGTGGCGGTGGAGAACCTCCAGGCCCGGGTACGCGGCGTCATCCTGATGGCCCTGTCGAACCAGGAGGGCCACCTGGTGCTGACCACAGGCAACAAGAGCGAGCTGGCGGTCGGCTACTCCACCCTGTACGGCGACTCGGTGGGCGGCTTCAACCCCATCAAGGACGTCTGGAAGACGCTGGTCTGGCGGCTGGCGAAGTGGCGCAACGCGGACGCGGTCCGGCGGGGCGAGACCGCCCCGATCCCGGAGAACTCGATCGGCAAGCCGCCGAGCGCCGAGCTGAGCCCGGGCCAGCTGGACAGCGACACCCTGCCCGACTACGACGTGCTGGACCCGATCCTGATCGGCTACGTCGACGGCGACCTCGGTCGGGACGGGCTGGTCGAGTCGGGCCACGATCCGGCGGTCGTGGACAAGGTGCTGCGCCTGGTGGATACCGCCGAGTACAAGCGACGGCAGTCCGCTCCGGGCGCGAAGATCTCGATGAAGGCGTTCGGGCGGGACCGCCGGCTGCCGATCACCAACCGGTGGCGCGAGCACGGCTGAGCCGTCCGGGTGTGCGTCGGGCCGGTGGCCCCGGTCCGGCGCCGCAGCGCGGTGGAGTGACATCTCGCACTGCGCTCTGCCGTCACCCCCTTCCGCGGTGCGACGATCGCTGCGGAACCCGGGGACCGCGCAGGCGGCCTCGAGGAAGGAGACAGTGATGGTGGAGTCCACTCCGAACGAGGTGATCGCCCTGTACGGCGGGCCGGCCACGCGACGAGTCCGCACCCGCGACCTGATCGCCGCCAAGGAGCGCGGCGAACGGTGGCCGATGCTCACCTCGTACGACCAGTACACGGCGGCGATCTTCGACCAGGCCGGAGTCCCGGTGCTGTTGGTCGGCGACTCGGCCGCGAACAACGTGTTCGGCTACGAGACCACCCTGCCGGTCACCGCCGACGAACTGCTTCCGCTGGTGCGGGCCGTGGTACGGGCCACCCGGCACGCACTCATCGTCGGCGACCTGCCGTTCGGCTCGTACGAGGAGGGCCCGACTCAGGCGCTGCGCACCGCGGTGCGGTTCATGAAGGAGGGTGGCTGCCACGCGGTGAAGCTGGAGGGTGGCCGCCGCTGCGCAGCGCAGATCGCCGCGATCGTCGGCGCGGGCATCCCGGTGATGGCGCACATCGGCTTCACCCCGCAGAGCGAGCACACCCTGGGCGGTTACCGGGTGCAGGGCCGGGGCGACGCGGCCGACGAGGTGCTGGCCGACGCCCGTGCGGTGGCCGAGGCGGGCGCGTTCGCGGTGGTACTGGAGATGGTGCCGGGTGAGGTCGCCAAGCAGGTCACCCACGAGCTGCCGATCCCCACGGTCGGCATCGGGGCGGGCCCGGCCACCGACGCGCAGGTGCTGGTCTGGCAGGACATGGCCGGCCTGCGTACCGGCAAGGCACCACGCTTCGTGAAGCGGTACGCGGACCTGGCCGGTGCCCTCACCGACGCCACCCGCCAATTCGCCGACGAGGTCCGCGGCGGCGGGTTCCCGGCCGCCGAGCACACCTTCTAGAACGGGCCCACGGCCAGAACGGGTCCACGGCGTGGGGCTGGTCGGAAGGGCGTTTCCGCTCGCCGGCCGGCGCCACCGCCGCTACCTGACACCGCAGAAAGCGCGGAAGGCAGCGGCAGCGGCAGCGGCAATCGATCATGATGACTGAGGTTGTCGTACACCTGTTCTAGTCTCGGGGTCGTGGTCGAGGAGTTGGCGCAGGCGGAGGACGCGGTGGCGGCGTGCCTCGACGTGGCCACCTGGGCCCTTGCGGAGCAGGACCTCATCGCGGCGCTCGACACCGCGCACCGGCTCGAGCAGCGCCTGGCGGCCGTGAAACTGGCCCTGGTGCGCGAGCTGGACGGCCGGGGCACGGCCGGCACGCAGGGGGCGTCGTCGATGGTGGTCTGGCTGCGCGATCGGCTGCGGCTCACCGTCCCTGCCGCCCGGCGACTGATCGACCTCGCCGGCACGCTCGACGCCGTCGCCCCGGGCGCGCGCCGCGCGCTGGCCGATGGGGCCATCAGCCTGGAGCATGCGCGGGTCATCGGCGACACGGTCAGCACCGTGCAGACCGCCGCCGGTGCCGAGGCCGCCGACAAGGCGGTCGGCGTGCTCGTCGAGTGGGCGGGGCAGTTCGATCCCGCTCTGCTCCGCCGGCTGGGCGCGCGGATCCTCGACCACGTGGTCTCGGAGGTCGCCGAGGCCGCCACCGGGGCAGCGTTGGAAGCCGAGGCCCACCGGTCCGCCCGAGACCGTCATGTCACCCTGTCCGAGCTACACGACGGCCGCCTCCGGCTGACCGGCAGCCTGGACGCCGAGGCGGCCGGCCTGCTGCGCGCCGCGATCGACCCGTTGACCGCACCGTCGGGTCCGGACGACACGCGTACCCCCGGGCAACGCCGCCACGACGCGCTCGCCGACCTCTCGGCTCACCCTGCGCGCCGGTGACCTACCCGAACACGGCGGCGAGCCCGCCCAGATCGTCGTCACCACCAGCTTCGACAATCTGGCCCGGCAGCTCGACGCCGGCACCCTGGACACCGGCCTCCGGCTCACCCCGCAGACGGTGCGCCGACTCGCCTGCGACGCGAGCATCCTGCCCGCCGTCCTCGGTGGCGCCGGTCAGCTACTCGACGTGGGCCGGCAACGCCGCCTCGTCAGCGGGCCGCTGCGGCGCGACCTGGTCCTGAGGGACCGCGGCTGCGCCTTCCCGGGCTGCGACCGCCCGCCGCGCTGGTGCGACGCCCACCACATCCGGCACTAGGCGGACGGCGGCGACACCAGCCTGGCCAACGCGGTACTGCTCTGCGCACACCACCACCGCCACATCCACCGCGGCGACTGGGGCCGTCCGGCTCGGCGGCGACGCCCACCCGGAATTCGTTCCGCCGGCCTGGCTCGATCCCGACCGGCTCCCCCGCCGCAACCAGTACCACCGGCGCACGTGAGGACGACTCCTGAGCTACGACACGCGGCAGGTCGACGAGTCAGGCACCGCCCATCGGACGCCAGCCGTCGCCGTCGAGACAACTCAGGGCCGCCGAGCTCACCGACAAACGGACCCAACGGTGGGTGCCTGGCAGGGCGCGCAGGCCAAGGGCGGCTTCACCGGCCTGCGCCGCCACACCGGCACGGCCACACCGGCATGCACGGCCACACCGGCGCGCACGGCCACACCGGCGCGCGCGGCCACACCGGCGCGCGCGGCCACACCGGCGCGCGCGGCCACACCGGCGCGCGCGGCCACACCGGCGCGCGCGGCCACACCGGCGCGCGCGGCCACACCGGCGCGCGCGGCCACACCGGCGCGCGCGGTCATCGGCAAACAGGTTCACCGGTACGCGGCCGCGGCAAACGGGCTCGCTTGTGGCTGCGCGCTCAGAGGTCGGTGACGCGGATGCCGGCGTGGGCCTTGTACCGCTTGTTGATGGCGATCAGGTTGGCGGTGAACGCCTCGATCTGGTGGGCGTTGCGCAGCCGGCCGGCGTAGATGCCGCGCATCCCGGGGATCCGGGCGGCGAGTGCGCCGACCACGTCGACCAACTCGCGGTCCTCGGTGCAGATCAGCACGTCCAGGTCGATCCGGTCGACTTCGGGGTTGGCCAGCAGCGGAGCGCTGACGTGGTTGAACGCCGCGCAGACGCGGGAGTCGGGCAGCAACGCGGCGGCCTGCTGCACGGCGCTGCCCTCGGGGACGGTCAGCGCGTACGGGCCCTGCTTGTCGAAGCCGAGCGGGTTGACGCAGTCGACGACGATCGTGCCGGCGAGCGGTTCGGCGAGGGCGGCGACGGTCGCGGCGTGCCCGTCCCACGGCACCGCGATGATGACCACGTCGCTGCGGCGGGCCACCTCGTCGTTGGCGGCACCGGTGATGCTGGCGTCGGCCGGCATCCGGGGCAGGGCGGCGATCTCGGCGGCGGATTCGGCGGCGCGCTCCGCGGACCGGGAGCCGATCAGCACCGTCTGCCCGGCCCGGGCGAACCGGTAGGCGAGGCCGCGCCCCTGGTCGCCGGTGCCACCGATGATGCCGACCGTCAGCCCAGACACGTCGGGCAGCGTGCTCGCGTCGTATGCCATGGGCTCATCCTCGCAAACCGCCCGGTCCGGCAGCAGCGCCAGTCGCTGTGACAATCCCCGCTGCCGCCGGGTCGAGCCGGGTCGAGACGGCTCGAACAGGCCGCACGGGCGGCCGGGTCAGGCCAGCTCGAACAGGACCGTGCGGGCCGCCGGGTCGGCGGTGACCAGCCGGACCCGGACCCGTTCGCCGAGTGGGAGTTCGCCGAGGCAGCGGGCGCGTACCGGCGGGGCGTCCAGGGCCACCGTTCCGCCGGGCGGTCGGGGCCGGGAGCGGCCGTTCGGTGGGGCGTCCACGTCCAGCACCGCCGCGTCGAAGGTCTCGCCCACCCGGTGTGCCAGCAGCACCGCCTCGGCCAGCTCGACGGCGCCCCGGCTGGCCGCCGAGGCGGTCCGGTCGGTCGTGGCCATCACCTCGGGCAGTCGGGGCAGCGCGGCGCGCACCCAGTCGGGCACCGGCCGGCCCGCGTGCAGGGCCAGGCAGACCTCGGTGGCGTACCGGTCGGCCAGGCGCCGCAACGGCGCCGTGACGTGGGCGTACGCGGCGGCCACACCGCCGTGCTCCGGCTGCTCGGGCACCGTCCCGTCGAACGCGGTGTACGCCGCGCCGCGCATCAGCTCGGCCGCCTGGTCGATGAACGCGGCGGCTCGCGGCTGGGCGGCGTCCAGCCCGGCGATCACCTCGCCCGGGCCCGCGTCGTCCGGCCAGTGGACGCCCAGCGGCGCGGCGGCGGCCCGCAACCGCTGCACCGCCTCCGGCTTCGGTGCCGGCATGGTGCGCAGCAGGCCGATCCGGCCGGCGAGCATGATGTCGGCGGCAGCCATCCCGGTCAGCAGCGAGATCTGCGCGTTGTGCTCCTCCATGGGAACCGGGCCGCGCAGCACCAGGCGCCAGCCGTCGCCGTCGGGCTCCACGTCCTGCTCGGGCAGCGGCAGGTTGATGGCGCCTCGATGCAGGCCCCGGGCGGTCAGCCGGTCACCGATCTCGGGCAGCAGCGCGATCGGCTCGGGCAGCCGCCCGGCATCCGCCGCCGCCTGCACCCCGGTGTAGTCGAGCTTGGCCCGACTGCGGACCAGGGCGCGTTCCAGCTCGACGGCCACCGTGCCGCCGTCGGCGTCCAGGTCGATGGTCCAGACCACGGCGGCCCGGTCGTCGTCGGGCAGCAGGCTGGCGGCGCCTTCGCTGAGCGTCAGTGGGTGCAGCGGCACGTGCCCGTCGGGCAGGTAGATGGTCTGCCCCCGCCGCCAGGTCTCGGCCTCCAGCGCGCCACCCGGGTCGACGTGCGCGGCGACGTCCGCGATGGCGTACCGCACCCGGTAGCCGCCACCCGGGCGACGGGCGAGGTGCATCGCCTGGTCCAGGTCCCGGGAGGTGGCCGGGTCGACGGTCACGAACGGCACGTCGGTGCGATCGACGGGCGGCCGCGGCGGCGCGGCGGCCGCCTCGTCGGCCTCCTTCTGGGCGGCGGCCGGAAAGCCCTCGGGCAGGCTGAGTTCGCGGCGCAGCGCGCCGAAGTCGATGCGGGGCGCGAGTACGCGTCGGATGACCACGGGTCAATCCTGACAGCGCTGCCGGTGATCCGCTTCCGGTGACCGGCCGAGATTCCCGATTGGCGCGCCGGGAAGTGCCGAGTTGGGGGGGACCGATGATCAGCCGGTCGCCTTCCGGGCGGTGGTCCGGGTGCCGCGCGGGGCGGTGGCCCGGGCGGCGACCGGACGTGCCGGTGACTTGCGGGCGGTCACCTTGCGGGCCGGAGCCTTGGCCGCCACGGTCTTCTTCACTGGGGCCTTCTTCGCCACCGCCTTGCGGGTGGTGGTCGACGAAGTGGCGGTCGACTTCGCGGCCGGCGCCTTCTTCGCCGGGGCCTTGCGGGCGCCGAAGCTCGGGCCGGTGGACGCGGTCTTCTTCGCCGCCGTCTTCTTCGCCGGGGCCTTCTTGGCGGCCGTCTTCTTCGCGGTGGACGCCTTGGTCGCGGCCTTGCGCGCCGGCGCCTTCGCCGCGGCGGTGGTCTTCCTGGCCGCCGACGTGGTGGTCTTCTTCGCGGCGCCGGTGGTCTTCTTCGCGGCGCTGGTCGTCTTCTTCGCCGTGCCCGCGGTCTTCCTCGCCGTGCTGGCCGTGGTCTTCTTCGCGGCGGTGGTGGTCTTCTTCGCCGCCGACGCCGGGGCCCGCTTCGCGGCGGTGGTCGTCTTGCGGGTGGCGGCCGAGGCCTTCGCCGGCGCCTTCTTGGCCGCGGTGGAGGTCTTGGTGGCGGCCTTCTTCGCCGGGGCCTTGGCCGCCGTGGTGGTCTTCTTGGCCGGGGCACGCCCCGCCCCGCCGGCAGCCTTACGAGCCGGCGCCTTCGCCGCCGTCGTGGTGGACTTGCGCACGGGGGTGGTCCGGCTCGCTGCCGTGTTCCGCTCCGCCGCGGCGGTCTTTTTCGCGGTGGTACGCCGGGCGGCCGGGCGGGTGGTGGCCTGCTGTGCTTCGGCCATCGTGGTTCCCTCCTTGGGGACGTGCTCTCGCGTGCGTCCTCGCGGAGCACGAAATACCTCGGCGTGGGCCGTCCCGCGCCGTCTACCTGTCCTCCCCGGCCCAACGGGCGTCCTCGGCGTCCCACGCCTCGTTCCGCTCCTGCACCCGTTGCAGGGCGTTCTCCGCGTCGGCCGCCGAGTCGTACGGGCCGAGGACATGCCTCGCCGGGCACACGTCGGCGTCCGTCTCGACCCGGTGGTGTCGGGTGCACCAGTAGAACTGCCCACCACGTCCGCTGTCGCTCATGGGATCACTGTGCACCGCGATCCAGCCGGCCGCCACCGGATCGCACAAGTCGCCGACCTTCTCCACAGTAGATCCGCGTTCCGCGCCGCGGGCCTGAACGCCGAAAGAAGTGCAGGTGAGGCGGGTAGGACGAGGGTTTCCGCCGTACCGCCAGATGGTTTCGCTGACGCCGACGCGGCGTCGCGGGCCGGCGGTGGCCGGACGGTCCCGGCCTATGATCGCCCGATGGCGGTACCGGACTACATCCTGCGGATGCGCAAGCACGTCGGTCACGAGCTGCTGTGGTTGCCCAGCGTCAGCGCGGTGGTCCGCAACGACGCGGGTGAGCTGCTGCTCGGTCAGCGCGCCGACGACGGGCGCTGGTCGGTGGTCAGCGGGTTCGTCGAGCCGGGCGAGCAGCCGGCCACCGCGCTGGTCCGCGAGGTGCGGGAGGAGACGGGTCTGGACGTCGCGCCGGTGCGGCTGTCCAGCGTCGTCTCGCACCCGCACACGTATCCCAACGGGGACCACTGCGAGTACCTCAACCTGGGTTTCCTGTGCCGACTGGTGGCCGGCACCGCCCGGGTCAACGACGACGAGTCGCTGGCCGTGCGGTGGTTCCCGTTGGATCGGCTACCCGAGTTGGACAAGCACGCTCTGCTGGTCATCGCCTACGCGCTGCGCGAGAACCAGTTGGCCGGGTACCTGGAGCCGGGAACGACGTGGGACGACGTACCCAGCTGAGCTGCGCGGATCAGACCGACGACGGGGTCGGGGTCGGAGTTGGAGTTGACGCGAGGGCGACCGGCGCGGCGGGCGCCGACCGGGCCGCCCGGATGGCGTACGTGAGCGCGTAGGGCATGCACGCCAGGTAGAGCATGGGTTCCGCCAGCACGTGGTTGGTGATGATGTGGAAGATCTCCCATGGGATGGTGGGCCGGGGTAGGCCGATGTTCCAGTCCGTCCAGGCGGCGAAGAGCCACAGCGGCGCGGAGATCCAGTCGGCGGCGCTGTCCAATGGCGTCGCACCGCTGACCGGGCCAGCGCGACTGCCCGCCGAGATGGCGTCGAGAACGGCGCGGACCACCGCGAGGTCGGCGGCGGCGAGTGCGCCGAGGACGCCCACCCACCAGGCTGCGCGGAGGCGATTCCGGGCGGCGAGGCTCGCCGCCGCCCAGAGGGCCAGCGTCAGGCCGGCCAACCAGAGCAACAGCCCGGGCACGAGGGTGGCCATGCCGTCCGGGGAGATGGCAGACACGAACACGACCGCGGTCGCGCCGATGGGGAGCACCACGCCGAGCGCGATGCGCAGCGGGCCGTCGAGTGCGGTGTGCCGGGCCCAGCGCGCGGCGAACACCGCCAGCAGCACCGCCAACCCGACGGTGAGCGCCGTCCAGATCGGCTTCTGCGCCCGGTCCGACCAGCTCACTCCTGTCAGCCAGACCTGGATCGGGTACAAGGCGTACGCACTGACGACCACGATCCCGACGCAGGCGAGCGGGGACAGCAGCAACGCGGCCGCGGTGCGGCGGGCCCGACCGTGCATCATCGTGCGGTCGACGAGCGGGGCGCCGGCCCGGCTGACGGCGAGGCTCACCGCGAAGCCGACCATCTTCGTCCGGCGGCCGCTCTCGGCGAGCACGTGCAACTCGGCGGCCCATTCGCGGCGCAGGTCGTCACGGACGTCGGCCGGCCAGCGGCGCGCGGCCATCTCCAGCAGCAACTCGGCGGCCCGGCGGGTCACCACGCTGGCGCTCCGGTGGGCTCGGCGCCGCCCCAGGACGGACGACCGTCGGGGATCGCGGCGCGCAGGTCGGCGAGCGCCCGACGGGCCTGCGCCACCCCAACGGCCGTGAGCCGGTAGTAGCGGCGGGCCGGCCGCCCGGCCGCGACGGGGTCGATCGCCTCCCAGTCGGCGGCCAGCCAGCCGGCCGCCCGCAGCCGGTGCAGCACGGGGTAGAGGGTGCCGCTCGGCAGGCCCGTCATCCGCATCAGGTCCAGCCCGTACCGCTCCACGCCCGGCTCCGCGAGCAGTGCCGCCAGCACCTTCGCGACCGGAATGGTGATCCGCATCCGGCCACTGTATCGGATATCTACATAGGGGTGGGGATCCGTTCGACCGGGATCCACAGTTCCGCGTCCGCCTGGCTGCCGTCCGGTGACACCCGCACCCGGGAGATCTCCGGGCCGGGCCGGCTGCGGTACGGGTTGGACGGGAACCACTGGGTGAAGACGTCCCGCCACAGGTACTGCACCGCCTGCGGGAACGCGCCGGAGGTGGTGAAGACCGCCCACGTCCCGGCCTGCACCGGCAGCGCGTCCAGGTCGTCCGGCGGCGCGGAGCTGGTCACCACCCCGTGCCAGTAGTCCAGCTCGGTGCCCTCCGCCCGACTGCCGGCGAGGTTGTCGCTGACGTTGACGATGCCGGCCGGCTCCTGATCGGAGAGCGCCTCGATCCGCCCGACCGTCTCCCGGTCGATGCCCTTGATGAACGCGACGATCGCCGGGTTCATCCCCTCGTGCACCAGCGGGACCCGAGCCTTGCGCCCCACCAGCGCGAACGCGTCCTTGCTGACGATTCGGTACTCCATGCTGCCGCTCCCTTCGACGGTGAGACGGAAGGACATCCGGGGCTGGGCGCGCAGCGCCGCCCCCGTACGTCGGGCCTCGCCGGGCGCCACGCCGTGCACGGCCTGGAACGCACGGGCGAACGCCTCGGCCGAGCTGTAGCCGTAGCGCACCGCGATGTCGAGCAACGTCCGCTCCCCCGCCAGCACGTCCGCGCCGGCGACGGTGAGCCGACGCCGACGGATGTACTCCGACAACGGGATGCCGGCCAGCGCGGAGAACAGCCGCCGGAAGTGGTACTCCGACGTCACCGCGATCCGCGCCAGTTCGGCCACCTCGATCCGCTGGTCGAGGTGCCGCTCGATGTACGCCATGGCCTCGTTGAGCCGCTCCAGCACCCGGGCCTCCTTCCCTTTCGAGCACCGACGCTAGGCGGCGGGGTGGATGCGGCACCCGACATCTGATGCCCGCAATGGTCGGGTGGCGCCGACCCCCGGCTCGCCGGCCGCAGCCCAAGCCGCAGCCGCAGCGATCTCCGGTGTCGTACCCTGGCGGACTTTGATTCTTTCGGAGGTTGACGTGGCCGAGTATCCGCAGGACGTCGTGCACCGCTTCCACGCCAGCCCCGAGCAGGTGGGCGCCGGCCTGGTCGGGGATCCACCACGGACGTGGCAGTCGGTCGTCATCGAGGACTACGACCCGGCCTGGGCGAGTCGTTTCGTTGCTGCCCGCTCGGTGCTGACCGGGGCGCTGGGTGGCCTGGTCATCGGTGTGGAACACGTCGGGTCCACGTCGGTGCCGGGGCTGGCGGCCAAGCCCGTCGTCGACATCGACCTCGTCATCGAGGACACGACCGACGAGTCCCGTTACCTGCCCGCCCTGGAGCGGCTCGGGTACCGACTCGTCCTCCGGGAGCCGTGGTGGCACGGGCACCGGATGCTCGTCAGCCCCGCGGAGGACGTCAACCTGCACGTCTGGCCGCAGGGTGCGCCCGAACCCGTCCGGCACCGGCTCTTCCGCGACTGGCTGCGGTCGCATCCGGACGACCGGGAGCGGTACGCCACGACCAAGCGCCGCCTCGCGCGGGACACCGCGCAGCGGCCCGGCGACTACAGCCTGGCGAAGAACGACGTCATAGACGAGATCTACGCGCGCATCTTCGCCTCGTGACGCGGAATCGCCGGGGTCAGGGGACCGACTGTTGCATGATCCAGGTGGGCAGGGGGTCCGGCACGGAACGGACCACCTCCCAGCCGGCGCGGCGGTACAGCTCGACGTTGCCGGGATTGCTGGTCTCCAGGACCGCCGGCAGGCCGTCCACGGCGGCGCGGCGCAGTCCGGCGTTCATGACAGCGCGGCCCCAACGACGACCGGCGCTGTCGGGGTGGGTGCCCAGGACGCCGAGGTACCAGAACGGAGACTCCGGCAGCGCGGCGTGCACCGCCTCGTCGTAGGCGTGGACGCGGGCCAGGACGTCGGCGGGGAACTGCGCGGCAAGCGTGTCTTCGTGCGATTCGGGTTGGGTTACCGGGGGTTCCCAGATGGCGACCGAGGCGCCGTGCCCGACCGTCCAGATCGTCTCCTTGTTCACCCGCTTGTCGAAGAGGTGTCCGAAGAAGGCGGCGGCGTACCGCGGATAGGTCGCCTCGTCAGGAAACAGGTACCGCAGAACGGGGTCCTTGGTGAACGCGGCGACCAGCGAGCCGATCACCGCGCCACGGTCCGCCGGGGTGGCGATGGTGATCTCGGGTGCCGTCACAGCAGCCGATGCTATCGCGGGTCGCCAGGTGCGGAGGTGGCTGGTCGCTGGCGGCTGGTGGCCGGTGCTACCCGAACGTGAAGGCGTACGCCTCGGCGCCGGGCTCGCCGAACGTGATCTCCAGGGTCCGTTCGCGGACCGCGTCGTGCTGGCGTACGAGTTGGTAGAGGCGGCCTTCCCGGAGCAGGCCGTTGCCGTTCTCGTCGACGTCGACGCCGTGTGACGGACCCGGAGGTTCGCCGTCGACGAGCACACGGAACGGGATCGCCTCGCGCGCTCCGGGAGACAGCACGAGATGCGCGTCGCGTGCGTGGAACCGGAAGGCGACGCTCCCGCCGGCCTGGCCGAGCAGGGCCTTCTCAGGGCCGATCGACCACTCCCCCGCGAGGGCCCACTGGTTGAGGGCCAGGCTCTCGGGGACCTCGTAGGCGCGGCGTTCGTCGAGCACGGCGCCGTTCGGCGACGCGAAGTGTTCGCCGCGCTGGAAACCGAGGTACGTCTCGGGCGTACGCAGGTGGGCCCAGTCGGCCTCCGCCTCCACCCCGCGCCCGTCGACGGGAACGAGGTCGCGCTCGACGCCGAGCAGCTGCTGGATGACGCGCTCGGACTGCTCGTAGCGTCCCTCACCGAAGTGGTTGTCGCGGATGACGCCGTCCGTGTCGACGAAGTAGAGCGCCGGCCAGTAGTGGTTGTCGAAGGCGCTCCAGACCCCGTAGTCGTTGTCGACCGCGACCGGGTAGTCGATCCCGCGCACCGTGACCGCCGGTCGCACCCAGCCGATCTCGTGCTCGAACGAGAACTCCGGCGTGTGGACTCCGATGACGACCAACCCGTCGTCGCGGTAGGCCTGCGACCACGCACGGACGTACGGCTCCTGGCGCAGCCAGTTGATGCAGGTCAGTGTCCAGAAGTTCACGAGGACGACGCGGCCGCTCAGCTCGGCGGGGCTGAGCGGCTCGGAGTTGAGCCACTCGGTCGCCCCGCCGAACGAGGGCAGGTGCGGACGGCCGGACACGGTCATCTACCGGAGCGACCGGAAGGCGGCCCGCATCTCTTCCGAAAAGAGTTGCGGCTGTTCCCAGGCCGCGAAGTGCCCGCCCCTGTCCAGCCTGTTGTAGTGGATGAGATTGGGATACGCCTGCTCCGCCCAACTCTTCGGAGCCTGGTACAGCTCGTCGGGGAACACGCTCACGGCAACCGGGATGGAGACGCCCTTGGCCGCGAAGAAGGAGAGCTGGTTCTCCGCATACAGACGGGCCGAGGAAACTCCGGTGTTCGTCAGCCAGTAGAGCGAGATGTTCTCGAGGACGTCCTCCGGCGTGATGCCTCGGGGCTGCCCGGCGACGGACTCGGAGATGAGCTTCAGGCTGGCCACGTCATGGTCGAGCATGTAGGTCGCCAACGCGACAGGCGAATCCGCCAACCCGGTCAGCGTCTGCGCGCGCCCCATCTCGATGGCGTAGCCGGAATGCTTCCAGAAGAAGTCCGCCTGCTCACACGCGCGCCTCTCATCGTCCGAGAGATTGGACGGGAGCGAGTCGAGCGGACTGTTCGCACCGGTGATACCGGACTGGAGCAGCGCGTCGATGTCGGGCGGAAACACACCGGGCATGTTGGTGTGAATGCCGATCAGCTCCGGAGGCGCCTGCAGACCCATCAGATCCGAGATGAGCGCACCCCAGTCGCCGCCCTGCGCCACGTACCGCGTGTAGCCAAGGCGCTTCATCAGCTCGATCCAGGCGGTCGCGATGTGTTGCGGGTCCCAGCCGGGCATGCTCGGCTTGCCCGAGAATCCGTAGCCGGGCATCGACGGGATCACCAGATGGAAGGCATCCGAGGCGCTCGCGCCATGTTCCGTGGGATTGATGAGCGGGTCGATGATCTTCAGCTGCTCGATCACCGAGCCGGGCCACCCGTGCGTGATGAGGAGCGGCAGGGCGCCCTCATGCTTCGAGCGGACGTGGATGAAATGAATGTCGAGGCCGTCGATCTCGGTCATGAACTGCGGTAGGGCGTTCAGTCTCGCCTCGACCTTGCGCCAGTCGTACTCTTTCTCCCAATAACGCGCGAGCGTCTGTATCGTCGCAAGCTGCACGCCCTGCGACTGATCCGGCACGGTCTCCTTTTCCGGCCAACGGGTGGCCGCGATGCGCGCACGCATCGCCTTGATTTCCGCCTCGGGGACTTCGACCTTGAACGGCCGGATTTCCGTGGTGCCTGGTCGCGTCATGGTTTTGACAGCCATGCGTGCCTTCCTCTCCGCTTGAGCTCGTTGGAGGGCATGTTCGACAAAGGCGCTGACCGGAAGTATGTGCCAGTTCGACAAGGCACGCCGACGCCATATGTCGGAGCCTAGAACGGTCGACCCTTTGGTCGCGGCCATACGAGCAGTCGCCGCTGAAACGCATACGGTTTTCCATCGACGCATTCGGCACAGACAGTTCGAGGCGGGTTGTGCGCGCACCCGAGAAAGGCAGCGGGCCAGCCACCCCGGTGTGCGGGTGACTGGCCTGCTGGGCGACGGACGAGTCAACCTGTACGCCGGATTCTGAACACTACAAGCGCTCTGAGCTGCGGAAATACCCCTGATCATGAGTGTCAGGGCGTGCCCCAGGGCGCCACCCTCATGCCCGGATGGGAAGAGGTTGTCGATGGCCTGCCGGGTTCGTTCCTCGCTCGCCGGCATGAGGTGCGTATACACCCGGAGGGTGAAACCGGGGTCGGTGTGTCCGAGGTAGGACGCCAGGGCCTTGATGCTCTCCCCCGCGTTTAGCAGCGCCGAGGCGTAGAAGTGCCGTAGCGCGTGCATCCCTGTGGCGCGGTTCGGAACGATGCCGGCCGCAGCGACCGCGGGACGCCAGGCGCGTTCCTCGAAGGTGCTGCGGCGGATCGCGGCGTTCCGGGTAGTGGTGAGGACCAGGGCGATAAGTCCGCTGGTCCTCGCTGGCCGGGTCCTCCCACGGAAGTGTTATCTCGACGGGCGGGAACCGATTGAGGTGCGCTCGAAGTGCTCGCGCGACGGAGCCGGGCAGCGGCACTCGGCGGTCCCGGTCAGTCTTGGGCAGGCCGAATACCAGCCGGGAGCGAACGAATTTGACCTGGCGGACGACGTGCAGCCAGCCCGCGTCGAAGTCGATGTCATCGACGGAGAGACCGAGAATTTCGCCCTGACGGAGCCCGCAACCGGCGCCCAGGTCCACGGCCACCCGGTACCGCTCGGCGAAGGCAGGCAGCGCCACCACGAGAGTTGATCGGAGAGTTGACCAGACGTGCAGGCAGGCGATCCCGGGCTGAAGCCTCTCAACGCGTACGGACCGAGGTCGGCCGAGCCACCCCCGACGGCAGGCGAGTTTTGGCATCCAGGTTTGCGTCAATCAGTTGCTCGGTGGTTAGGCCAAACACATCGCTCAGATTCACACCGCGCAGGTCCGCGTCGCGCAGATCCGCGTCGCGCAGGTATGCGCCGCGCAGGTCCGCGTCGCGCAGGTCCGCGCCGAGCAGCTTCGCGCCGCTGAGGTCTGCGTCGCCCAAGTCTGCGCCGTTGAAGTGCGCGTTACCCAGGTGCGTGTCGCGCAGGTCCGCGTCGCTGAGGTCCGCTTCGCGCAGGTCCGCGCCGCCCAGGTCCGCTTCGCGCAGGTCCGCGCCGTCCAGTTGTGCGGCGGTCAGGTCCGCGCCGCCCATCGTCGCGCCGCCCATCGTCGCGCCGTTCAGCTGTGCGCCGGACAGGTCGCTGTAGTTCAGGTTGGCGTCGACCAGGTCCGCGTGGTCCAGCAGCGCGTAGCTCAGGTCCGCGGTGCTCAGCGATGTGTCGCTTAGGTCTGCGCCAGTCAGGTTTGCGCGGCTCAGGCTCGCGCCGGTCAGGACCGCGCCACTCAGGTCCGCATCGACCAAGTGGGCATTGTCCAGCCCAAGCAACGTGCCGGACAGGTCTAGGCGGCGATTGCCTTCAGCCTTCGGACTGGGCCGTCGGGCCAGGACAACGATCGCTGCGAGCACGTCTGGTGTAGACGAGGCCACCCTTTCCGGGCGCCCTTCTACGGGCCAGGGGGCGGCGTGGGTACGCACGAATGCGCAGAGTACTTCGATCACCGTGGGTTCGTCCGCCGATGAGTCCCGCATCAGACGTTCGAGGGCGTAGATGCCACCGAGACGGATGGATAACTTGTTGTTACCCTCTTGGCCGAGCTGGTCGATCCCGGTACTGAACCTCTCCGCGACCTGGCCCTGGATCGCCACCTGCTGCTGTTTGCGGTTCGCGTCGTTGGTGTAGAACAGCCCCGCCGCGACCAGGAGCACCGACACGATGCTGCCCACAGCCGTAGCACTGGTGCGCCAATCCGGCCTGACCGCCACGGTGATCGGCTCTCGGGCACCACCCAGCGAAAGCCGCTGCTCGCCGCGGCGCAAACGAGCCCGACCGGCCGTCATCAAGTCCGCATTAGCAACGCGTCGCAGCTGGCGGCGCGGTCGAGGCGGATCAGCAGACGGTGTTTGCCCACTCGCCCAGCCCTCCCGCGCCGCACTCCATCGATCACGGAAACTCGGCACGGTGTCCATTGGACAGCTCCAGCGCCACCAGGGCCAGGGCGGATTGTCGGAGCTAGTGCGACCACCCGACGACATCTACCGAGCGATCCCACAAGGGGCGTGGTCCTTGATATCGGGGCGGTTTCGATCACGGGGAGTATGAAGCGGCCCCGCCCACCCTTAGGGGCGGGCGGGGTGCTCCCTGTCCGGGCTGGATGCGGTTACAGGCGGTTCTTCACCGTGGTCTTCACGGTGCCGGCGTCCGTCGCGGTTGCCTCGCACGTCAGGCTCAATGCATAGCGCGTTTAGCCCAGCAGCGGCGTCGTCATCGTGTCAGTTGACGGTCCCGCTCACCGCGTAACCGTTCTCGATCTCCCACGTCTCCTGCAGCACCGGCGAAGCCTCGCCGGGTGGAATCTCCCGGCCCTGGGCTCAAGCGGGCCGGGCATGTGGCGGGTCAGACCCTGCCGTGGAAGAAGACGGAGGACGGATCGTGGCCCGGAGAAGACTCTGTCGCGGAAGATGTCGCGCGCGGAGTTGGATGAGTGGTCGCGGTGGCACAGCGAGGAGTACGGCGACCGGAAGTGACAGGCGCACGCTGGGTCCCGGACCGTTGGCGGTCCGGGCCTCAGCCGCGTTCTACCCGCGCCGTGCGGCCCCGCGACCGCATCGGCGACCGGGCGCCGAACCGACGAAGACGCCGACCACCCCGCCGACCATCCAGCCCACGGAGCCGCGCGACTGCGAGGCGTACGTCTACACCGGCACTACGCAGAACCTGTGCGCCGACTTCCCCAACCCTCCCGGCACGGTTAACTGCTCTGACGTGAAGTACCGGGTCACGTTGGCGGACGTCAACAACGACCCGTGGGGCCTGGACGGCAACAGGGGCACGCCGGGGTTTGGCTGCGAGTCCAACCCCCTCAAGCCGAACACCGCCCTGCCGACCACCAGCCCCGCGCCGGGCGCGGGCGGCGGCCTTCCCGTCACCGGTGTCAACGCCACTGCGCTCGGCGCCGTCGGTGTGATCGCGGTGCTGGCTGGCGTAGCGCTGGTGGTGGCGCGCCGCCGTCGGGTCCGCTTCGACGCCTGACCTTCACCGGAACGCCCCCGCTGCCGTGAGGTGGTGGGGGCGTTCGTGTTTGCCGGACCCGGCTACTGGCGCTGGTAGCCGTCGAGACGGGGCTGATCCACCATTCGGATGCCGGATACACGTCGATCCGCTTCACCACCCACCTCGTCGACGGTACGAATCGATGTTCTACGCTCACCACCACCCCGACCAGCAAGCCCTGGTCACAGTCTGACTCCACCAGATGCGGGGCGGTTCACACGATCCTTGACACCAGGTCTTGACGGAGTGTCTGATCTAGTGCTGGTTTGGATCATATTCGGACGGCTGGACTGTGCGCAGCGCCGGTTTAGTCGGTGGGTGAGGAAGTGCCGGTGGCGAGAGATTGTTGGTTCCGTAGCCCTAGCTGGGACCAGGCCGCTCGCACCGACCGTGCCGGTCGAGGCCGGGCTACTGGCCGACGCCATGCACCCCGCGACGAGACACGGTCATCCACGTGGGGAGGCAGAGCATGAAGATGCTATGGCGGCGGCGCGTCCTGGCCGCTGCCCTGTCGCTCACGGCGGCCGTTGGTGGCCTACTCGTGGCCGGCACGGCCCATGCACAGACAGTGGCCACCGGGTCTCTAAGCTTCAACGGGGACAGCGGTGACTACATCAGCCAAGGTAAGTCGTACTCGTACTCCACCAGCAACGGCGACGCGTTGACCGTCTCCAGCTCGACCGGTAGCACGGTCAGCATCTCGGTCAACGCCTACAACGGCGACTGGTGGACCCTCACCTTCGACGCACCGGGCACGCAGGTTCTCGTCCCGCGCACCTATACCGCCGCGCACCGGCACCCGTTCAACGGGACCGGCCCAGGCCTGGACCTGAGTGGCGAAGGGCGGGGATGCAACGAGCTGACCGGCTCCTTCACCATCATCAAAGCGGTTTTCGGTCCCCGAGGCTATGTGCAGACCTTCGACGCTACGTTCGAGCAGCACTGTGAGGGAGGGGACCCGGCGGCGCGTGGTGAGATCCACATCTCGAACCGGCCACCGCCACCCGAGGTGGCGCCCAAGCCCGCCGCTACCACCAGGCCGCACGCCGCGACCACCAGGCCCGACGCCACGCCGAGCAGCAGGCCCAGTGCCACGCCGAGCAGCAGGCCCAGCGCCACGCCGAGCAGCAGGCCCAGCGCCACGCCGAGCAGCAGGCCCAGCGCCACCGCCGTCGGCAGCGGCAACACCTCCGCCAACGACACTGACGCCAACACCGCGGCGGTCGTGAGGAACGCCGTCTTCTCGCCGCTTCTGCTGATCGGGGTGGGCCTCGTCGCCTTGGCCGGCCTCGTCGCCGTCGGCCTCGCCGTCGGCCTCGTCATATACGTCCGCCGCCAGTGACTCGCGAGCACCCTCGACGTTCATGCGCCGGATTTGTACGCCCGCACGGTCTGCCCGATCCCAGGACCTCCATGACAGATCAGTCTCGGGACGGGGGTGACAAGTCCGGCTAGGCGACCTTGTCCGGGCATTCATGCTCCCAAGTCAGCGACGCGGGCGCCTGAGCCATCGTCGGTAGATCCAGAAACCCGCAGTTGATCCCGCGCAGCCCCAGCGCCCTGCGTGCGACGGCGAGGAGCAGCTTCTCGAAACGGTCCCAGCCCAGCCGCAGGTCGAGGTCCTCCCCGGGGGGTCGATTCCCGGGCAAACCCGGCACCGGTAGCGTCTGCAGGTTCTGGTCTGACTGCAGCGGCAACCATGGTCCGGCCACGGTCCGATTCTCCCACGGAGGCACCAATCGGCAAATCTGCACCTCTGCCTAGGGGTGGCGGCCCGCACGGTGTGCAAGACCTCCGCCACCGACAGCCGTCTCCGCTGGCGGGCAGCATAGACGGAAACTGCCCGACCCCCGACCCCCGCTACCGAGCAAGATCAGGGCGTTCTCAGGGCGTCAGGGCGTATTCAGGGCGTCAAAAGTCGACCAGCGATGACCAACAAAGCCCATAGGCAACGGGCTATACGACGAGGTCGCAGCCTTGATCGAGGCTGCGACCTGGTGGGCGACGGACGAGTCGACCTGTACGCCGGATTCTGTGCGCGGCGCGTACCCCGAAGGGTGTGCGCCGGCGGCGGCCATCCATCTCGGCCTGCCGTTGCCGGCAGGCTCCAGCGGCCTACCCGCAGACATCGGGCGGGCAGCCCTCAAGCGTCTGCGCCGGGTCGTCATCTTGCGGTGACGGCCCTTACTTGGCCTTGCTCCGGGTGGGGTTTACCGAGCCACCCCGGTCACCCGGGGTGCTGGTGGGCTCTTACCCCACCGTTTCACCCTTACCGGCCCCGATGGGGTCGGCGGTCTGTTTTCTGTGGCACTGTCCCGCGGGTCACCCCGGGTTGCCGTTAACAACCACCCTGCCCTGTGGAGTCCGGACGTTCCTCGGCGGTGGGCCAGAAGCCCGCCGACGCGGCCGCCCGGTCGACTCGTCCGTCGCGCTCTCATCCTAACGACGGGAGGCCCGCCGGTATTGCCGCCCCGCCTGATCAAGATCGCGCAGCTCAGGGGTGGTCGCGGCGGTCATCGGCCGGGAGTCCGGCGTTCCCGCCCGACCGCGCGGGGTCTAGCCTCGTGGGGCTATGGATCTCTCCCACGCCGCGCTGCTGCTTGCCGCCGGTCTCGCCGCTGGCACGGTCAACGCGGTGGCCGGTGGTGGCTCGCTGATCACCTTTCCTGCCATGATCGCGGTCGGGCTGCCGCCGGTGCCGGCGAACGTGAGCAACTCCGTCGCCGTGTTCCCCGGGTACCTGTCCAGCGTGGCGGGCAGCCGCGCGGATCTTCCGCGCGGACGGGCGCTGGCCACGCTGGTACCCACCACGATCGTCGGCACCATCCTCGGAGCGCTGCTGTTGCTGGCCACCCCGGCCCGCGCGTTCGAGCTGGTCGTACCGTTCCTGGTGCTCGGCGCGACCGCCGTGCTCGCCTTCCAGGACCCGCTGCGCCGGCTGGTCGGTCACCCCCGGGACCTGTCGCCGCGCCAGCGGACGGTCGCGGTGCAGACGATGGTCGCGCTCGGTGCGGTGTACGGCGGGTACTTCGGCGCGGCGCTCGGCGTGATGCTGGTCGCCGGTCTGGCGCTGGTGCTGGACGCGACGCTGGCCCGGGTGAGCGCGATCAAGAACCTGCTCTCCGCGGTGGTGGGGTTCACCACGCTGGTGGTGTTCGCCCTGTTCGGGCCGGTGAACTGGGCCGCCGTCGCGGTGGTCGCCCCGGCCACGCTGATCGGCGGGTACGTCGGCGCCCGGCTGGTGCGCCGGCTGCCGCCGGTGCTGCTCAAGACGATCATCGTGGTGTTCGGCACGGTGATCGGGCTCTACCTGCTCTGGCGCGCCCTGAGCTGACCCCGGCCGACGCCGCCCCCGCCCGTCGACCGACGCATGGATCTTGACGGTGGGACGGGCAGGGACGGGACGGCGGCGGTCAGTAGACCTCGCCGACCGGCTCCTCCGGGGCGTGCTCGGTGCCGGCGGCGGCCCGGTTCCACCGGGACCAAAGCACCCGCTCGCCGTAGCCGGCGGCCATAACGTGCGCGAAGGCCAGGTAGACCAGCACGCCGACGGCGAGCACGCCGAAGCCGACCCAGAACGGCAGCGACAGCGAGTGCTCGGCGAGCTTGCCGGAGATGATCGGCGCGGGCGCGGCGGCGCCCCAGCGGACCAGGTTGAACGCGCCGGTGGCGACCCGGCGGTCGCTGGAGCCGAGGCCGAGCGCCAGGTCGGTGAGGTTGGCGTTGGCCAGCCCCATGCAGAGCCCGGCGAGCACCAGCACCACGAGCGCCTCGGCGGTGCTGGTCGAGGTCGCGAAGAGGACCATGCAGACCAGCAGCCCGGCGATGGCCACGCCGACGGTCTGCACCGCGCCGATCCGGTGGGCCAGCCGGTGGCCGATCACCAGGATGCCGGCGGCCAGGCCGAGCCCCCAGCCGGTGAACGCCAGCCCCAGCGGGATGACGTCCAGGCCCAGGAAGAGCGGTGTGTAGCCGAGCACCACGAAGAAGACGAAGTTGTACGTGCCGGTCACCACGCAGAGCGCGATGAACGCGGGACGGCGGTAGGTGGCGAAGATCTGACCGACGCGTACGGGCGCCTGCCGGTTGGTCGGCTCGCGCAGCTTACGGGCGGCCACGCCGAGCGCCAGCACCATGAACACGCCGCAGACGAAGAACGGCAGTCGCCAGCTGACCTCGCCGAGCAGGCCGCCGATCAGCGGGCCGACGGCGAAGCCGAGACCGAGGGCAGTCTCGAAGAGGCCGACCACCCATTCCCGGTCGATGGCGAGGTTGACCAGCACCACCATGGCGGTGGCGAAGAACATCGCGTTGCCCAGCCCCCAGACGCCGCGCAGCACGGACAGCTGCACGATGTTGTTGCTGAACGAGGCGAGGATCGCGGCCAAGCCGACCACGGAGACCCCGGCGATCAGCACCGGTTTGAAGCCGAACCGGCCGCTGGCCAGGGTCGCCGGGATCATGCCGAGGGCCATCACCGCGATGTACGCGGTGAACAGCAGCTCGACCTGCCAGGCGGTAACCCCGATCGCGTCGCCGATGGCCGGCAGGATCGGGTCGACGACGGCGATGCCGGCGATCGCGAGGAAGGCCACCAGTGTGGTGGCGTAGATGGCACTGCGGTTCGGTTCGGAACGCCGATCCACTCCGACTCCTCAATTAGCTGTATGTTACAGGTACTTATCCTGTATCATACAGCTATGAGCGATGACCCCTACCGGGACACCGAGGCCGGGACCGACGAGGTCACCCTGGGCCGGATCGAGACCGAGGTGGCCCTGCTGATGCGTTTCGGCGAGGCGACCCGGCGGGCCACCGGCACGGCCGAGCACCGGGTGCTGGACCGGGCGGCGTACGTGATCCTGCGTCACCTGGACGCCGCCGGCCCGCAGAACGTCTCCGCGCTCGCCGCTCGACTCAACCTGGACGGCTCGACCGTGACCCGGCAGGTGTCCGCGCTACAGCGCGACGGCCTGATCACCCGTACCCCGGACCCGTCCGACGGCCGGGGCACCGTAATCTCCCCCACCACCACGGGCCTGCAACGGATGGCCGCGGTGCGGGCCGCGCGGACCCGGCTCTACGGCGACATGCTCGGCGACTGGCCCGGCGAGGACCGGGAGACCCTCGCGGTGCTGCTGCGCCGCCTCAACGAGGCCCTGGAGTCGCGCAACCGCACCCGCTGAACCGCGCCCCGCACAGAGGAAGGGCCCCTTGCGTCGACAAGGGGCCCTTCCTCTTCCCTCAGGACGTCAGGCGACGGGCTCCCGGGCGGAGTCGGCGTCGCGCTCGGTGCCGGGGGCGACCCGGGGGTCACCCTCGTCGGCGAAGTAGTCGTCCGGCGTGGTGCCGTCGACCCCCTCGGCCACCTTGGCGGCGCGCACGGCCAGCGTCACCAGCGCCGCGACCGCCAGGTTCACCAGCACCGCCACGATGCCCACGTAGATCGTCTTGGTGGTGTCGAAACCGAACTCCGACAGCGGGAACGCCGAGCCACCGAAGTGCTTCCGGGTGGGGCTCGCCACCTGGTAGAGCATCCACATGCCCAGCCCCATGCCGACCGCCCAGCCGACGATCAGGCCGGCGCGGTGGAACCAGCGGGTGTAGAGACCCAGCGCCACCGCCGGCAGCGTCTGGAGGATGATCACGCCGCCGATCAGCTGGAGGTCGATGGAGAACTGCGGGTCGAGGAAGACGATGCAGGCCACCGCGCCGACCTTCACCACCAGCGAGGTGATCTTCGAGACGTTCGCCTCCTGCGCCGGGCTGGCGTCCCGCTTCAGGTACTCCTTGTAGATGTTGCGGGTGAACAGGTTCGCCGCCGCGATCGACATGATCGCCGCCGGCACCAGCGCGCCGATGCCGATCGCCGCGTACGCCACACCCGCGAACCAGTCCGGGAACTGCTGGTCGAAGAGCAGCGGCACGATGGTGTTGTTGTCCACGCTGCCGGCCGACGCCCCCGGCAGCGGCTTCACGCCGGCCGCGATCGCCATGTAACCGAGCAGCGCGATCAGCCCGAGCAGCAGGCTGTACGCCGGCAGCGCCGACATGTTCCGCTTGATCACGTCGCGGTTCCGGCTGGCCAGCACGCCGGTGATGCTGTGCGGGTAGAGGAAGAGCGCCAGCGCCGAGCCGAACGCCAGCGTGACGTACTGGAGTTGGTTGTTGCCGTTGAGCAGGATCCCGTCGTTCGGGTTGGGCGAGGCGTCGAACTTCGCGTCCGCGGCGGCGAAGATGTCGCCCCAGCCGCCCAGCTTGTACGGCAGGTAGATGATCGCCACCAGGATCACGATGTAGATCAGCGTGTCCTTGACGAACGCGATCAGCGCCGGCGCGCGCAGCCCCGACTGGTAGGTGTAGGCGGCCAGGATGGCGAACGCGATGATGATCGGCAGGTGCCGGGCCAGTGCGTTGTCGCCGGTCACCCCCATCGTCTTGAGGACCGCCTCGATGCCGACCAGCTGCAACGCGATGTACGGCATGGTGGCCACGATGCCGGTGATCGCGATCAGCAGCGCCAGCACCGGCGAGTCGAACCGGTTGCGGACGAAGTCGGCCGGGGTGACGAACCCGTGCCGGTGCGACACCGACCAGAGCCGGACCAGCACCAGGAAGACCAGCGGGTAGATCACGATCGTGTACGGCACGGCGAAGAACCCTGCCGCGCCAGCCCCGAACATCAGCGCCGGCACCGCCACGAAGGTGTACGCGGTGTAGAGGTCACCCCCGACCAGGAACCAGGTGATCCAGCCGCCGAAGCTGCGCCCGCCCAGCCCCCACTCGTCGAGGTGGGCCATGTCCTTCGGGGCACGCCAGCGGGCGGCCACGAAGCCCATCGCGCTGACCAGCAGAAAGAGCAGGGAGAAAACGATGATCTCGGTGAGATGGTCGCGCCACATCAGCGCTCACCCCGCTTCTTCGTCATCTGGTAGACCAGCGTCGTGGTGGCAACGCCGAGAAGGATCCAGGCCAGTTGAAGCCAGTAGTAACGCGGGAAACCGAAGATCCGGGGCGAGTCGCCGTTGAAGAAGGCCGGGATCAGCGGCACCACGATGGGAATGAAGAGCAACCAGTTCCAGGGGCTGTGGTCCTTCGCCCTGGACGGCGCCGTGGTGGGCGCCTCCGGTTCCGGTGCAGCCATGTGACACACCTCCGGGAAGTCGTGGCTCGCGATGTAACGGCCGGAGGCTACGACTCTGTGACCGCTGTCACGCGCGCTGCGCGGAGGGTGCTGCGCCGAGCGGCCGACGGCATGCGCCGAACGGCGCAGGCGGTCGGGCGGACGGGCGTGGAGGTACGGCCGGATCAGCCGGCGGAGAGGTGCGCGGTGTCGTTGACCGTGCGCACCGCGACGCCGCCGTCGGGCCACATGTCGAGCACCGAGATGCCGGCCGCGTCCAGGAAGAGCCGGTGCAGGAAGGCGTCGCTGGCCGCGAGCGCGTCCCGCAGCACCAGCTTGATCGGCGAGACGTGCGAGACGACCACCACGGTCTCCCCGGGGTACGCCTTGAGCAGCCCGGCGACCACCCGGTGGCAACGCTCGGCCACGTGGGTGAACGATTCACCGCCCGGCGGGGCGATCCGGGGTGAGGCGAGCCAGGCGTCCATCTCGCCCGGCCACTGCGCGCGCACCTCGGCGAAGGTGCGCCCCTCCCAGTCCCCGAAGTCGCACTCGATCAGGTCGTCCTCGGTGCGTACCGGCACGTCACCGAGCGCCCCGGCGATCGCCGCCGCGGTCTGCGTACACCGGGACAGCGGTGAGCTGAGCACGGCCGCGACGGACGGGGCCAGCGCGGCCACCCGGGTCGCGGTGGCCCGGACCTGGGCCCGGCCGCGCTCGGAGAGCGGCACGTCGCCCCGGCCGGAGTAGCGCCGCTGCTCGGTGTACGCGGTCTCGCCGTGCCGGACCAGGATCAGCCGGGTGGCGGTGAAGCTCGGTCGCGGCTCCCAGGAGGCCGGCGCGGTCGCCGGGTCGCTGGCGGTGGTCGTCGCCGCGGGCCGGCCGGCGGCAGCATCCATCACGGCGGTGGTCGACGTCGGCGCGGGCCGCCCGGCGGCAGCGTCCATCGCGGCGTTGGCCAGCGCGTCCGCGTGCCGGTTCTGCTCGCGGGGGATCCAGGCGAACCGGACCGCCGCGAACCGGCCCACCAGCCCGGCCGCCTGGGCGGCGAGCGGTCGCAGGCCGGGGTGCTTGATCTGCCACCGGCCGCACATCTGCTCGACCACCAGCTTCGAGTCCATCCGGACGTCCACCTCGGCGGCGCCCAGCTCGGCGGCGGCCGTCAGCCCGGCGATCAGCCCCTGGTACTCGGCGACGTTGTTGGTCGCCGTACCGATCGACTCGGAACGGTCGGCGAGCACCTCGCCGGTCTCCGGGTCGCGCACCACCGCGCCGTAGCCGGCCGGGCCCGGGTTGCCCCGGGACCCGCCGTCGGCCTCGACGACGACCACGCGCGGCGCCACGACCTACAGGCCCGACTCGTTGGTGCGGACCATGATCCGCCGGCAGTCCTCGCAGCGCACCACCTCGTCCGGCGCGGCCTTGCGGATCCGGGCCAGGTCGGCGCCGGAGAGCTCCAACCGGCAGCCGCCGCAGCGGCCTGCGGTGAGCAGCGCGGCGCCCAGCCCGGTGTCCTGGCGGATCTTGTCGTAGAGGGTGACCAGCTCGCTCGGGAGGTCGGCGGCGAGTGGCTGGCGGGCCCCCCGCTTGAACTCCTCCTCCTTGGCGATCTCGGCCAACGCGTCGTCCCGGCGCTGCTCGGTCGCGGCCCGCTTCTCCCGGGTGTCGGCCAGCCGCTGCTCCACGCCGTCCAGCACGCTCTGCGCGGTCTCCCGCTGCTCCAACAGCTCCAGCTCGGCGTCCTCCAGGTCGCTCTGGCGCCGGTTCAGCGAGACCAGCTCGTGCTGGAGCGCCTCCAGCTCCCGGGCCGGCCCGGTGCCGGCGGCAAGCCGGTTCTGGTCCTTCTCCTTGCGGGCCCGGACCTGCTCGACGTCCTTCTCCAGCCGGGCGATGTCGCGGTCCAGGTCGTCGACCGCCACCTGGGCGCGGACCCGCTCGTCCTCCAGCGACGACAGCTCCCGGGCCAGCGCCTCCAGCTCGGCCCGCTCGGGCAGCGAACGCCGGCGGTGGGCGAGCTGGGCGAGGTTGGTGTCGATCGCCTGGAGGTCGAGCAGGCGGCGCTGCACCTGGGGGTCAGCCTTCACGGTCGGGCTCCTTGTCGTCCACAACGGGTGCGGCGGCGTGTACGGTCCACGGGTCGGTGTCCAGGTCGGACACCAGCGTCTCGACGCCCGGCGCCTCCCGCAGGACGGCGGCCAGGTCGTCCAGCCACGGTCGTTCAGTCGCCCAGTGGGCGGCGTCGATCAGGGCGGGACCATCGGCGGCGAGGTGCTCGCCGGCCGGATGGTGCCGCAGGTCGGCGGTGAGGAACGCGTCCACCCCGGCGGCGGTCGCGGCGCCGAGGAAGCTGTCCCCCGACCCGCCGCTGACGGCGAGGGTACGAACCATACGCCCGGGATCCCCCGCGGCGCGAACTCCCCACGACGTGACGGGAAGCACCGCGGCGGCGTGCCGGGTCAGCTCGGCGAGGGTCATCGGGCGGGGCAGCTCGCCGATCCGGCCGATACCCCGGTCGTCGCCGTACGCGGGCGACCCGGGCGCGGGCCGGCGCAGCGGGCGCAACCCGGTCAGCCCGAACCGGGCGGCGAGGGCATCGGAGACGCCCGGGGAGGCCACGTCGGCGTTGGTGTGCGCCACGTAGAGCGCCACCCCGGCCCGGATCAACTGATGGACGATCCGCCCCTTGAACGTCGTCGGGGCGACCGAGGAGACCCCGCGCAGCAGCAGCGGGTGATGCGCCACGATCATGTCGACGCCGGCGGCCAGCGCCTCGGCGACCGTCTCGGGCACCACGTCGACCACGCAGAGCACCCGGTGGACCGGGGCGGTCGGCTCGCCGAGCACCAGACCCACCCGGTCCCACTCCTCCGCCCAGACCGGCGGGTAGCGCCGTTCCAGCTCGGCCACCACGTCGGTCACCGTGGGGGTGGATCCGAATACGCTCACGGCGGGCCAGCTTACCGTCGCGCGGGCCGTCGGGCGGCGACGCCCGGCCGGGCCGCGCCGGGCGGGCGGCGAGCCGGGCGCCCCCGCGCGACGATCAGGCGGCGAGCCGGACGCGCCCGCCGACGGTCAGGCGGCGCGGCGGGAGCCGGCGAGCAGTGCGGCCAGCGGCATCTGCCAGGGGAACGCGTGCAGGTGCTGCTCGCCCGTCCCCGGCGGGTGCAGGGCGACCACGTGATCACCGAAGAGCACCGTGATCCCCCATTCGGCCAGTCGCGCCACGCCGGCCCGGAACGCCGGGTGGGCGGCCATCGCGGCGTTGGTGTACGGCACCGCCACGATGGGGACGCCCTTGCCCTGCGCCTCGACCAGCAGGCCGAGCGCGAGGGTGTCGGCGATCCCGGCCGCCCACTTGTTGACCGTGTTGACGGTGGCCGGACAGACGATCATGGCGTCGGCTGGCGGCAGCACGTCCGGGTCACCGGGGTTCTTGTAGTGCGTCCGCACCGGGTGGCCCGTCTGCCGGATCAGGGCGGACCTGTCGACGAACTTGGCGCCGTCCGGCGTGGCGACCACGCAGACCTCCCAGCCGTCCTGCTGGGCGAGGTCGACCAGACGGCCGACGTGCCGGGCCAGCGGCGAACCGCAGACGATGACGTAGAGCACCTCGCGGTGCCCGCTGGTGCGCTGTGAACCGGCCATCAAACCGGCTCCGCGCTCATACCCCTACTCCCATGTGCTCAGCCAACTCCGCTACCGGAGAAGGCGGCGCACCACGTGTGCGACGCAGGATGTCCGCCATCACCTCGTGCGCGATCGGCCGGCAGCGGATCTCCGACGGGGCGAGCCGGTCGCCGCGCAGCAGCATCTCGCCCGCGTTCGCCACGTCGCCGACCTGGGCGAAACCGCGGGCGATGTCGAGCAGGTGGTGCGCCCGGCGCTCGGGCAGCAACGCGTTGAAGGTGGGCTCCACGATGCGCAGCTGGTGCACCTCCACCGCCCGCCCCCCGTCGCCCAGCTCCACCGCGGCCGCGGCCCGGTGCAGCTCCACATTGGTCGGGCCGAACGAGGTCCAGTAGTGGTTGTGGTCGCCGCCGAGCAGCGTGGCCGCCTCCTCGGCGCCGTTGATGAGGTCGTCGACGGTGGCCGAGTCACCGATCCGCGAGGCGGCCATCGCGCCCTGGAGCAGCAGCATCCCGTAGACGGAGAGCCGGGCCGGGGAGGCGTCGTTGCCGCCACAGGGTGCGAGCCGGTTGGCGATGGTGACGTTCAGCTCCAGCGCCGGACGGGCGCGGCCCATCGCGACCAGCGCGTTGCACACCCGGGTGGTGGCGATGCCGGCCAGCAGCGGATCGTCGGCCCGCTGGGCCACCGCCATCGATCGGTCCGCGGCCAGCCAGGCCAGCTCGCACTCGCCGAGCTTGCGCAGCACCGAGGAGGCGATCTGGTAGACCTGCCCGAGCAGGTGCGCGGCCTCCGGGGCCTGCTCGCCGCCGTAGCCGGCGTCGGCGGCCTGAGCGTCGCGCAGCAGCTTTGGCAGCGCCCGGGTGAGCATCCCGTAGCGGCCGTACTGGTAGGCGAGCCAGGCGTGGTTGACGGCCTTGCGCATGTCGTCCAGCGGCGGCGGGTACGGCGCCGCGTCGAAGTACGCGCTCATCGAGTCGTACCGCTCCAGCGCCGCCCTGATCTCCTGCACCTCGACCTGGTCGATGCAGTTCAGCGCGTCGGTCCGCCGCTCCGGGTCCTTGCCCATCAGCAGCTGCACGTCCACCTGGAGGATGTCGGCGATCTCGTAGAGGACCGAGAACTTGTCCAACCGACGGACGCCGCGCTCGACCTTGTCCACCCAGCTCTTCGACTTGCCTAACCGGTCCGCGAAGACCTGCTGCGACATCTTGCGTCGCCCCCGCCAGTAGGCCACTCGCCGCCCTATGGGTAGCTCGTCCATCTCCCCATCCCTCCCCCCTGCCGCCCCGGCAATCGGGCCGGGGCGATGTCCGCGGGTGCGGCGATTCTTTTTCATCTTCCAGGTTTTCGCTGGTCGCACAGCCTGTGCGTCAGCCGTACAGCCAATCCTCGTACTTTTCGTGCAAGTTGCACGAGCCGTTCGTCAACCTCAACGATCGTGGGTTACGGCAGTGACGGTGCTCGACATGCGACCTGGCGTTCGCCGGGCCCGATGAGGGGAGATGGCACACATGTGGGGGAACGTCGGACCGCGCGTCGCCGAACTGTCGCCGTTGGAACGGGTCCGGCTGCGCCGGGTCGCCGTGCGGTACGCCGCGCACGGCTGGGAGGTGACCCCGGGGGCCTGTCTGGCCCGCAGCCGGTTCGTGTGCGGCCGGGCCGGCTGCCCCACCGTGGGCTGCCACCCGGCCCTGGAGAACTGGGAGCTGGCCGCGAGCGCCGACCCGGCCCGGGTGGCCACCTGGTGGCGGAGCCGCCCGCACGGCGTGCTGTTGCCCACCGGTCGGGCCTTCGACGTGCTGGAGGTGCCGGCCCACCTCGGCCGGCACGTGCTCGACTCCGTGCAGACCCACCCGGCCGGCACCGGCGTACGCGGGCCGGTGCTGGTCACCCCCACCGGGCGCTGGATGTTCCTCGTCCGCCCCGGTGATCCGCTCCGGCCGGAGCTGGAGCACTGCTTCCACGTGGTCCGGCACGGGCCGGGCTCGTGGATCCCGGCGCCGCCCACCCGGCTGCCGGAGGGGACGGTCCGCTGGGCGGTCGCCCCGGAGCAGGCCCGCTGGCAGCTCCCGGATTCCTACCTGGTGCAGAACACGTTGATCGAGGCGCTGCGCGCCACCGGGGTGACACTCATCCCCGACCTGCTCCCCGGTCACCTGCCGCTGCCCCGGCGGGGCATGTGAACCGGGCCGCCGCGCGGCCCCGGCAGCCGATTCCATCCGGTCGTCGGCAGCGTCGCCGGGGCGCCGGTCCTCGTTGACAGGAGGACGGCGCGAACGCGCGCCACGAGCGGGGGAATGATGTCCACGGACGACAGAGCGTCTCATCCCGGCGGCACCGAACCGCCCCGTCGCAGCCACCCGCGGCACCGCTGGGCCGGCACCCGCCCGTCCGGCTCGCGCCCCGGCCGGCCCCGCCCCACCGGCTCCCGCCCCGCCGGCACCCACCGACCCCTCCGCTAGTCCGTCAGGGGAAGCGCGGTGGATTGCAGCTGGTAGGCGTCGTCGGTGATGACGGCGTGGGTGTGGTCGGCGAGCTTGTCCAGCCAGCCGATGCCGGCGACCCCCATGGCCAGGGCCGCGGTGGCGTACGCGTCGGCCACCCCGAGGTCGGTGCCGACCACCGTCACCGAGCGCAGCCCACCGGCCGGCGCGCCCCGGCGCGGGTCCAGCACGTGCCGGCCCCGCTCGTAGACACCGGAGGTGGCCACGGCCAGGTCGGTCCCCGCGAGCACCAGGCAGGTCGCCATCGGGTCCCACGGGTGCCGGATGCCGATCCGCCACGGCTCCCCCGACGGGGAGTGGCCGCGCACCCGCACGTCGCCGCCGGCGTTCACGCAGTGGTTCGGCGCGCCGGCCGCGAGCAGCCGGTCCGAGGCGACCTGCGCCGCCCAGCCCTTGACGAAGCCGGACGGATCGAGCCGGCCGGTGGCGTACGCGTCGAAGAACCCGTCGGTGGCGCCCCACAGGTCGGCGCAGGCCTCCAGCACGAACCGCAGGTCCGCCGACGCCTCGGAGAGCAGCACCTCGCCCCGGTCGAAGCGGCACACCTCGCTGTCCGACCGGTACGTGCTGAACCGGGCGTCCACCTCGCGCATCCAGGTGAAGACCTGATCCGCCAGCTCGTGCAGGGTCGCCGGCGCCAGGTCGTCGGCGAGATCCAGGGTGATCGCCGTACCCATCATCTGCTCGACCCGGCACAGCCCGGGTCGGGTCATCGCCGCCGGCACGTCAGAACGCCTGCTCGATCGCGCCTCGCAGCGACTGCTTGTAGGAGTTGCTGGTCTCGGTGGCGCCGGAGACGGTGTTGAGGTTGGCGCTCTGCTTCTGCACCACCTCGCCGCCGGTGCCGTTGTACCTGTCCCGGACGTCGCCGCTGTGGATGTCGGACTCGCCCCCGCTGGGCAGCGACAGCGAGACGGCCTCGACGATCCGGTTACCGGAGACCACGATCTGCACCTGCACGTACCCGTACTCGTTGTCCACGCCCGGCCCGGTGACCCGGCGGGTGGTCGGCTGCGGCGCCTTGGTGGTGGTCCGCGGCGCGGTGGGGGCCTTCGCGGTGGTGCGGGTGCCGGACGGTCGGGCGGTGCTCCTGCTCGGCTTGGGCGACGACGGCGCGTCGGCACTCACCGACGGCTTCGGCGCCGCGCCCGGCGGGTCGCCCGCCGCCGCCGGAGCGACGCTCGGGCCCGCACCCTGCGGGGTCGGGTTGACCGGCTGGGCGGCCGGCAGGTCCTGGGCGACCTGAGTGGTGCCCGGCGAGCCCTTGAGGACCACCAGCGCGGTGGTACTGGCGGCCAGACCGGTGATCGCGAGGAACGCGCGACGCATGCGATGCCTTCCTACAACTCGAAGGTGGCCAGGTGGATCTGTCGGCGGGGCACGCCGGCCCGGCGCAACGCCCGCACCGACTGCTCGACGAGCCCGGGCGGCCCACAGAGGTAGACGTCGCGCCGGGCCACGTCGGGCACCAGTTGACGCAGCCCGTCCGGGCTCATCAGCTGGCGGGGGCCGGGGTCGTCACGGGAGCCGATGACGTACCAGATCGAGGTGTCCCGGGCCTGGGCCAGCCAGTCCAGCTCCCGGCTGAGCAGCACGTCGGCCGGGGTACGGGCCCGGTAGATCAGCGCGGCGCCCGGCGGCAGCTCCTCCAGCATGGCCCGGATCGGCGTGATGCCGCTGCCGCCGGCGATCAGCAGTGCCCGGTCGCGGACCCGGTGCGCGGCGGTGAAGGTGCCCGACGGGCCCTGCGCCCAGACCCAGGTGCCCGGTTCCAGGTCGCGCAGGTCGGCGGTGTGCGCGCCGACCACCTTGACGGTGAGCCGCAGCCAGCGGCCGTTGGCCGCCGCGGAGACGGAGAACGGGTGCGACTGCCACCAGCAGCCCCGGGTGAGGAAGCGCCAGCGGAAGTACTGTCCGCCGAGCATCGCCAGCCGGTCCAGCCGCTCACCGGTGAGGTAGATGGAGATCGTGTCGGGGCTCTCCGCGACCACGTCGGCGACCCGCAGCCGGTACCGCAGGTTGAACGCGAGCGGCGCGATCACCCGACCCCACAGCAGGGCGACGACCACCAGCAGGTAGAGGGCGATCCAGCCGGTCCGCACCGGGCCGGGCTTGTACAGCTGCGCGCCGTGGGTGAACTGGTGCCCGAAGCCGAGCAGCAGCACCAGGTAGCTGGACAGGTGCAGCAGGTGCCACAGCTCGTAGGGCAGCGCCCGCCGGATCGCCCGGATGCTGGTGAACCCGACGAGCACCATGATGCCGGCGGCGACGAACGCGGAGACCATGTCCTCGTAGTCGCCGAGCAGCGTGCCGACCTCGGCGAGGACGGACTGGTTGCGCAGGTCCGCGTAGCCGACCAGGGTCAGCGACACGTGCGCCAGCACGGCGACCAGCAGGGTGGCGCCGATGTCGCGGTGCCAGCGGGCCAGCTGCTCGCCGCCGATCCACCGCTCCAGCACCGGCAGGCGGCTCATCATCAGCACCTGCACCAGCAGCAGGTAGCCGGCGACCAGGCCGGTGATCCGGCCGGCGGCCGTCAGGGTCGCCGCCGTGGTCGGCAGCGAGCCGGCGGGGGTTCCCAGCCACCACGGCAGCACGCTGGCGAGCAGGCCGACCAGGAGCAGCGCGGCCAGCAACCGCCGGCCGCCGGGGCCGCGCCGGGCCGGGGTCTGCGGGGGTACGGGCGCAGCCGACCGGCCGCCGTGCCGGGACGTGGTCCCGGTGCGGCGGCCGGCGGCGTGGGTGTGCGAATACGTCACGCGTACAGCTTCATCGGGGCGTACTTCTGGCGGGGGAAGACCTTGTCCACCTCCGCGTTGGTGAGCCCGAACCGGCCCTGCGCCACCGCGCCGTAGACGTTGAACATGTTGTTGTACTCCGGCACGTCACCGGAGTCCAGCTTGTCCAGGCCGTTCCAGGTGCCGAGCAGCGAACCGGCCAGCTTCTTGCCGGACAGCAGGGTGACCACGCCGCCGTGCCCGTGGTCGGTGCCGCCGGTGTTGGAGCCGACCCGACGGCCGAACTCGCTGGACACCATGATCGTCACGTCGGCGGCCTTCGGTCCGAGGTCGGTGAAGAAGGCGGCCATCGCGCTGGCCAGCTCGTTCAACCGGCGGTACAGCTGGCCGCCCTCGCGGGTGCCCTGGTTCTCGTGGGTGTCGTAGCCACCCATGCCGACGGTGGCGACCCGCACGTTGGCGCCGCCCTTGATCAGCTGGGCGAGTTGCTGGAACGCGTTGCCGACACCCTCGTACTTGACGCCCTCGGCGGGCTGGTACGGCTTCGCGGCGAGCTTCTGGGCGGTGGCCAGCGCGCCCATGCCCTCCTGCACGGCCTCCTCGACCGGGTGGTTGATCCCGGTGAAGAGCCCCTTGATGGCCTTCTCGGTGGCGGCGCGGAACCGGTCGTCACCGTTGAGCCGCAGGGAGCCGACGCTGTTCAGCGAGAGCGCACCGTTGTTGCCGACCAGCGAGCGGGGCAGCGTGCTGCCGACGCCGACGCTGCGGAACGCGGTGCCCTTGCCGAGGTTGTCGACCAGACCGTCGAGCCAACCCCGGCCGCCGGTCTCGTTGGGCAGCCCGCCGAGGTTGCAGGCGTCGGCGGCCTGGAAGTGGCTCCGGGACAGCCGCTCGTCGGAGACCGCCGGGATGAAGCCCAACTGGCCGGCCTTGAGCCACTGCTCCAGCGGCTTGAACGCGCTGGTCAGCTTGAAGCCGCGGCCCAGGGCCAGCGAGTCGTTGCCGAGCAGCAGGTCGGGCCGGGCCTTGGCGAGCACCGGGTCGTTGTCCGGAGCGACGAGGCTCAGCCCGTCCAGCCCGCCGTAGAGGAAGACGTGGATCAGGGTGCCGGTCTTGGTCGCCGCGAACGACGCCGAGGTGGTGACGAACTGGGCGGTGGCCAGCGCGGTGGCGGTGGCCGCGGCACCGGCGACGAAGGTCCGCCGGGTGACGCCGCGACCGTCCTGCTGGGCCTCCTCCAGGTCCTCCAGGGTGCGGTAGCGGTCGGCCTCGGCGGCGTTCTCGGCGGCGACGATGTCCGCCTCGGCGCGCAGCAACGCCTCGGCCGGGTTGTCGGCCAGCCGCCGCAGGTCGGGGCATTCGGGGTGCAGGGGGAAAGAGTTGTACACAGTCTTCTCCATCGGGTGCCTCACCGGAGGTGGTGCTGGGGGGACGCGAGGATCGCCCGCGCGACGGCGGTGATGGCCCCGTTGAACGTGGCATCGACCTTGGCGCTCGCCGGCACGCCGGCCACACCAAGGATCAGGTTCTTCTCCCGGGTGCTCAGCTTCTGGTTCACCAGCCGCTGGGCCAGCGCGTCCACGTACGCCCCGGCGGTCGCCGGCGGCTTGGCGACCAGCTTCTCCGGTGCCGTGTACGTGAAGGCGGTGCGGTAGCCGGCCAGGATCTCGCCGGCCTCGTTCCAGCCGTTGACCATGGTGCCGGCCGAGGTCCAGGCGACGTAGACGTCCGGGTAGCCGTCCGGGGTGGGCTGGCCCATCGGGTACTGGCCCAGCTCGCGCAGCTTGTCGTGGATCTGCCGCAGGCCGCGGGCGAACGGGGTGCGCTTGTTGTCGCCGTTGTCCTGCTTCGGGGACGGATCCGGCGAGACGCCCAGGACGCGGTACGTGGAGACCAGGTACTCCATCGGCCGGCGTACCTTCTGGCCGACCGCGGCCCAGAACTCCGAGGAGCTGAACAGGGCCATCAACACCGGCTTGATCAGGCCGTTGTTGGTGGTGTACGTCTTGGCCAGCCGGTCCACGAGGGACTTCGGCGGGGTGTCCGAGACGAACCTCGTCGCCAGGCTCTGCGCCACGTACTTCGCGGTCGACGGGTGCAGCGCGATGTAGGCGATGTACTGGTCGATCGCCGCTTCGGCCTTCTTCGGGTCCGCCGAGTTGTTGGGGTGCGTGAAGCCGAGGATCTTCACCTTCCCGACGTAGTGCTGCTCGGGCTTGAAGACGTACTTGCCGTCCTCGACGCCGCGGCCGGTCTGGAGCATGGCCGCCTGGCGCACGTCCGGCTCCTTGTAGCCGCCGTCCACGCCGACCGAGTAGAGCTCCAGGTTCTCCCGGGCGAGGTTCTCGTTGATTGCGTCCTTGCGGGAGTCCTTCTGGTTCAGGTAGATCAGCAGCGCGGGGTGCTTGTTCGCGGCGACCAGCATCTCCGGGTAGCTGCCCAGCGCGTGCGCCCGCACCACGTCCTTGTCGAACGAGTTGCGGTAGACCTCGCCGCCGTCGAATTCCGCGGCGACGTGCAGGAAGTCGTTCCAGAAGTCGACCATCACCTCGAACAGCTGGCGCTTCGACCAGATCTGCCGGGCCAGGGTGGCGTCGATCATCTCGCGCTCGGGCTGGGCGCCCTGCTCGTTGAGCTTGTCCCGCTGGTCGCGCAGCTGCTGCACCGAGAGCTTCTGCGTGGGCAGCTCGGCGAGCTTCAGCTCGGCCTTGCTCGGCTCGATCTTGTCCGGGTCGAGCTGGGCGCGGATCCAGCCGTCGATGCCCAGCTTCTTGATGTCGGCGACGACCGCGGGCGTCGCCCCGAAGGTGGCCCGCCGGGCCAGGTGCAGGATCGGGTCCTTGGCGAGCACCGTCTTGACGGTCACCTTGGTCTCCGCCGCGGCGGCGGCCGGGCCGGAGAACGTCCGGCCACCGGAGGGCGCGTTCTTCTTCAGCGCCTCACCGGCCCGGGAGCCCATGTAGCTCTCGTTCTGCTCGGTGTAGGTGCGCACCGTGCTGGGCTGCTGGCCGCTGGGCCGGGCCGCGGTGCCGTCGGTGACGGTGCTGCCGGTCGCGTCGGCCACCGCGTCGTCACCGAAGAGGCCGCGGAACTGCGGGGTCATGGCGAGCGCCGCGCCACCGGCGACGACGGCGGCGGTGCCGCTGAGCGCGACGATGGCCTTGCGGCGGCCGACCTTGCGGCCGGGCTCGTCGTCATCGTCCAGGGTGGGCAGTCCGGTGCCGGCCGGCCGGGCCGGGGCGGGACGGCCGAGGCCTTCCGGGCCGACCCACTGCGGCCCGCGCGGGGCGGGGGCGGGCTGTCCGGCGTGTACGTACCCGTCGGCGTACTGCTCACGTGGGTCCGCCTGGGCCGGGTAGCCGCCCTGGTAGGGGTGGGGCGAGTCGTACCCGTACGGCGCGGACGCGTTGTGGTCGCCGTACCCGTCCGAGGTGTGGTGCTGGCGTCCGTCCCAGCCGCGGTCGTCCCGCGGTCGACGTGGTGGCACATTCTGGTCGGCCATGTACCAATCCCGATTTCTGAAGAGCGCCGGAAGCTGCGACCGGGCAGGTGCGGCAGGTGCGGCGACTGTTGCCTGAGGGGGTTGCTACGGCAAGGTAACCAGGCCCCCAGGTGCCTTCAAGGCGGGTTGAACGCCCTCGTGAGGGCACTTAAGACAGCCCTCAGCGCCGCATCGCCCGCGTCCCACGCACCGGCATCGGGTCCGGACCTTCCCAGCAGGGCGGACGCACGCCAGCCGGGTACGGATCGGGCCTCGCCGCCGTACGCGACACTTTCCGCGCCGTTCACCACCACAGGCAAATTTAAGGCGCGGATAAGCCGGACGTGAGGCGTCCTCGCGCGGGGAAAAGTAGCAGCAACGGGTGAGCGTGAGCCGCCGCCGCAGCGGGTATGCCGCCGAACCGCTGAACGCGTGAGGGGAAGGCAGCGCCATGCTCAGCAAAGAGGATCAGCGCAGGTTCGACCAGATCACCCGTCAGCTCCGGGAGAGCGACCCGGCATTCTTCAACCGGCTGGATCATCGGGTCCGGGCCCGCAGGGGCCGTTACCTGATGTTGTTGACCATCGTGCTGTGGGCGTCACTGCCGGCGATGACCGTGTTCGCCGGTCGCCTGGCCGGCGCGATCTGCGCGGTGGTGCTGGTGGCGAACGCCGCGATCATGTGGCGGTTCCGACGCCGCTGGACGTAACGCTCACCGGTCGCCCGGGCCGAACGCCCGGTACGCCCGGCGCAGCCGTTCGAGCAGTCCCGGCCCGCCGATGGCCGGCGCCGGCGGGCCGAGTTGGCGCAACAGCAGATCCGGTCCGGTCGCCAACCGGGGCGGGCGATCGGGCAACGGCACCGGTGGCAGCCAGAACCGGTCCACCGCCTCCGCCAACGGGGTCGCCGACAACCCGGCGAGCGCCCGCGCCGCGCCAGCCGGCGTACCGGCCTCGTCCACAGAGGATTCGGGTACGTCCGAAATGGACTCACCGTCGGCGTCCGCGTGCGGGGCGGTGCTCGGTCCGGGCGGCAACTCCGCCCCGGTGGCCTCGGCGCGTCGGGCCCGGAGCCGCTCGAGCAGTTCCGCGCGAGCGCGCCCGCGCCAGTGCAGCAGCTCGAACGGGTCCGCGTCGAACGCCTCGGCCAGCAGGTAGAAGGTCGCCGCGAGGTGCTTGCACGGCACCGCGAAGTCGGGGCAGCTGCACCGCTGGGTCAACTCGTCCACGCCCGCCGGGAAGAGCGGTGCGCCGGCGGCGGCGAACAGCTCCTCCAGCTCGTCGGGAAGGTCCCCGGCGAGCAGCCGGGCGCTGAAGAACGCCTGTCCGGCCAGCTCCTCCTCGACCTGGGACCAGAGCGCGGCCGGGAACGGCGCCAGCGCGATGGAGACCTGGTACGGCTGCGGCCGGGAGCCCTGCACCACGGCGCTGACCAGCCCGGGCGCGATGTCGAGCCGGAGTACCTGACCGGCCCGCGCGTACGACCGGCCGCGGGTCAGCCGGGTGCCGAGTGCGAACGACTCGAGCACCTCCAGGAAGCGTCGCGACCACCAGGACCGGCCGATCGCGCCCCGGGCGCTGCGCGCCCGCAGGCCGCCGTCGACGCGGCGGGGACGGCCGTAGTCGGCGAACCGGTCGGTACTCACTCCACCACCGCCCCAGCCTCCAGGGCGAACAGCTCCTGCAGCTGCCCGGTGGACAGCTCGGTGATCCACTGCTCGCCGGTGCCGACCACCCGCTCGGCGAGGCTGCGCTTGTCGGCGATCAGCGCGGCCACCTTCTCCTCCACCGTGCCGGCGCAGACGAACTTGCGGACCTGCACCCGCCGCCGCTGCCCGATCCGGAACGCCCGGTCGGTGGCCTGGTCCTCCACCGCCGGGTTCCACCACCGGTCCACGTGCACGACATGGTTGGCGGCGGTCAGGGTGAGCCCGGTGCCGCCGGCCTTGAGCGAGAGGACGAACAGCGGTGGCCCCTCCGCGGACTGGAACCGCTGCACCATGGCGTCCCGCTCGGCCTTGCCGAGCCCACCGTGCAGGAACAGCACCTCCCGGCCGAACCGCGCGGACAGGTGACCGCGCAGCATCGCGCCGAACTCGGCGTACTGGGTGAACAGCAGCGCCCGCTCCCCCGCTGCCAGCACCTCTTCCAGGATCTCGGTCAACCGGGCCAGCTTGCCGGAGCGGCCCTCCAGCGGCGAACCGTCCCGCAGCAGCTGGGCCGGGTGGTTGCAGACCTGCTTCAGGCGGGTCATGGTGGCCAGCACCAGCCCGCGACGTTCGATGCCGTCGCTGGACTCGATCCGCGCGAGCATGTCGTCGACCACCACCCGGTACAGGGCGGCCTGCTCGGCGGTGAGGTTGCAGAGCACCTCCATCTCCAGCTTCTCCGGCAGGTCGGAGATGATCGACGAGTCGGTCTTGAGCCGGCGCAGCACGAACGGGCCGGTGATCCGGCGCAGCCGCTCGGCGGCCTCGGCATCACCGTGCCGCTCGATCGGCTCGGCGAACCGCTTGCGGAACGTCGCGGCCGGGCCGAGCAGGCCCGGGTTGGCGAACTGCATGATCGACCAGAGGTCGGCGAGCCGGTTCTCGACCGGCGTGCCGGTCACCGCCACCCGCTGCCGGGCGGGCAGCGCACGGACGGCCTCGGCCTGCCGGGTCGAGGCGTTCTTGATCGCCTGCGCCTCGTCCACCACCACCCGGTGCCAGTCGATGCCGGCCAGATCGACGGCGTCGCGGGCGGCCACCGAGTAGGTGGTGAGGACCAGGTCCGCGCCGTGCGCGGCCGTGGTGAACTCCGCGCCGCGGGCCCGCTCCGCCCCGTGGTGTACGTGTACGCGCAGCCTCGGGGTGAACCGCGCCGCCTCCCGCTGCCAGTTGCCGACCAGGGACATCGGGCAGACCAGCAGGGTCGGTCCGGCGTCCGGCGGGTCCCCGGCCAGCAACGCGAGCAGCTGCACGGTCTTACCCAGCCCCATGTCGTCGGCGAGCACGCCGCCGAGGCCCAGCGACCGCAGGAACGCCAGCCACGCCAACCCGCGCCGTTGGTACGGCCGCAGCGTGCCCTGGAAGCCCGGTGGCGGGTCCAGTGGGGTGAGCCGTCGCTCGACCGCGCCGGCGAGCAGGTCGCCCAGCGCCCCGTCGGCGGTCACCTCCAGCACCGGCAGCGCCCCGGTGTCCTCGCCGTCGGCCAGCCCGAGGCGGAGCAGATCGGCGACGGTCAGCTCGCCGGCCGAGCGGAGCAGGCGCAGCCCGGCGGCGAGCCGCCCTGGGTCCAGCTCCACCCACCGGCCGCGCAGCCGCACCAGCGGGGTCTTCAGCTCGGCCAGCGCGGCCAACTCGTCGGCGGACAGCGGGTGCTCGCCGAGCGCCACCTCCCAGCGGTAGTCGACCAGCGCGTCCAACCCGACGCCAGCGTCGGCGCCCGTCACCGTGCCGGGTGCGGTCCGGCTGCGGGCACGCAGCCGGGCGCCGAGCCGCGCCGACGGGCGCTGCCACCAGGAGGGCAGCAGCACCCCGAAGCCGGCGGCGTGCAGGACCGGGGCGCCCTCGCTGAGGAACCGGTGCGCTCCCTCGACGTCCAGCTCCATCGCCTCGGGGGCGGCGGTGCGCAGCGCGGCGTCGAGGTCCGGCCAGAGCCGGCTGGCGCGGCCCAGTTCGGCGAGCAGGGTCTCCTGCGGGCTGGCCGCGCGATTGGCCAGGCCGCCGAGCGTCTGCGGCGCCCGCCAGACCTGCCCGGCGTCGACGTGCAGGCCCGGCTCGTCGGCCGCCTGCAACCCGAACTCCAGCCGCCACCGCCCGGCCCCGACCGGCTCCGCCGCGATCAGTTCCGGCCGGGTCGGCTCAGCCTCGACCGGGCCGCCCTCGGTCAAGCCGCCCTCGGTCGGGTCGGCTCCGACCGTCGACGGCGCGGCGTCGGCCCGCACCGGGCGGGTGGCCAGGATCGGCTCGGTGACCTCGTCGGGCGCCGGCTCCACCAGGCGGAAGCTGGCCCGGACGGGTCCCCCGGCGGCGTCGCGTTGCCAGGCGTCCAGCTCGGCGCGGAGGGTGACCAGCGCGACCGGATCGACGGTGAAGTCGCGGCGGGGGCCGGCGAGCGCCGCCAGCCAGGCCGGCGCCGGGCCGCCCGGCCGCAGACCCCGGGCCAGCGTGGTGGTCGCCAGGGCGGCCCGGGCGGCCGCGTCGGTCAGCGCGTCGAGCGCGTCCGCGACCAGCGCACCGGCCGTCAACTCGGTGCTGTCCGGCACGGTGGTGGCCGGCACGGTGGTGGCCGGCGCGGCGGCTGGCGCGGTGGCCGCCGTGCCGGCCGGCACGGCGACAGGCGCGGCGGCAGGCACGGCAGCCGGCACGGTGGCGGCTCGGGCGGCTGGTGGCAGAGCCAGCGCCAGGGACCGCGCCCAGGCGGCATCGGTGCCGGTCAGCAGCGGTCGCCAGACGGCCAGCGCCGGCACCTGCACGGCGGCCTCCGCCGACGACGCTCCGGCCGGCCGGTCCCCCGACCCGGCCGTGCCAGCACCCGGCAGGGCACCCACCGTGGTGCTGACGCCGGGAAGGACACGGCCCCGGGTCACCAGGTCGGCGGCGAAGTCGGCCAGCTCGGCGAGGTGGCGCAGGGTGGCCCCGGGCACCGCCGGAAGCTCGTCCAGGGCGCGCAGGAGCGGCAGCGCTTCGTCGGGGGCGTACACCAGCACGGGGACCCGCCACCCGGCCAGGGTGACCCGGCCACGGGCCGGTGGCGCGACGGCGACCCGGATCAGCTCCGGTGAGTCCATCGGCGCGCCGGCCCGGGTGGGCAGGGTGAGCAGCACGGTGTCCGGACGGGCCGGCTCGGCGGCGTCCGCGAGGGCGGTGGCCAGCGCGGCATGCCCGGCGGCGAAGGGGTGTGGGCGTTCGCGGGGCGCCCGCCCGGGACGGCGCGGCGCGGCGGCCGGGGCCGCGCTGTCCTCGGCCCAGACCGCGAGGCCGGCGGTCGAGCCGTCGCCGGGCAACCACAGCCCGTGGATGACCAGCACGTACTCCCCCTCGTCGCCGCCCGCGCCCAGGATAGGCGGCGTCCGTGGGCTAGCGTCGGCGCCATGGTCGACCTGCTGGTGATCGGCGGGCTCGGAGTGGACGTACGGGTCCGGGTGCCTGCGCTGCCGCTACCGGCCGCCGATTCACACATCGTCGAGCCTATCGAGCTGCGGATCGGCAACACCGGCGCCGGTGTGGCGTTGGCCGGGCGGGCACTCGGCCTGCGGGTACGGGTGGTCGACACCCTCGGCGCGGACCCGGCCGGCGACCTGGTCCGGGCTGCGCTGAGCCGGGCCGGGGTGCCGGCGGTGCTGGCCGAGGATCCCGCCGGGACCCGGCGATCGGTGAACCTGGTGGACCCGGGCGGGCGGCGGATGTCGCTGTACGACCCGCGTGGATGGCGGGGCGGTCCGCCGTTCCCTCCGACGGAGCTGGCCGAGCTGGTCCGGAACGCCCGGCACGTACACCTTTCGATCATGGACTGGACGGTGCCGCTGCTGCCCGCGGTGCGGGCCGCCCTCCCGGCGGGTGTGCCGCTCTCCACCGACCTGCACGACTGGGACGGCGCGAACCCCTACCACCGGCCGTTCGCCGAGGTCGCCGACCTGATCCTGGTCAGCGGGGTGCGGCTCGCCCACCAGGCCGTCGCGCTCGCCGGCGGGCTGGCGCCCCGCACCGTGGTGGTGACCCGGGGCGCGGACGGCGCCGAGCTGTACCCGGGCGACGGCACGGCGCTGCCGGTACCGCCCGCCACGCCGCCGCGGCTGGTGGTGGACAGCAACGGGGCGGGCGACGCCTTCGCGGCCGGGCTGATCGCCGGTCAACTGCGCGGCCGGCAGCTGGCGGAGGCGGCCCGGTACGCGGCCCGGGTGGCCGCCGCCGCCTGCACCCACGACGGCATGGAGTACCCGCCGGGCCTGTTACCCGCCGATTGACACCACAGCGCCACCGCTGACCGCGTCACGACCGCCCGCGGGGTCAGACGGCGCCGGACTCGCCGTCGGTCAGCTCCCGCAGGATGTCGGCGTGACCGGCGTGCCGGGCCGTCTCCTCGATCATGTGCACCAGGATCCAGCGCAGCGACACTTCGCCCAGCTGCGGGTGCGGCACCACGTGGTCGAGGTCGAAGCGCGCGGCGACCGTCCGGGACCGGGCGCAGGCCCGCTCGTACGCCTCGACGAGCCCCTCGACGGTGTCGTGCACGTCGATCGTGAAGCTCGCCACCGCGTCCTCGTCCGAGGTCAGGTACACGTCGCCGGGCTCGGGGGCCAGCAGGGTCGCGAACCAGTTCCGCTCGACCAGGGTCAGGTGCTTGACCAGCCCGGCGAGCGTGGTCGCCGAGGGCACCAGCCGGCGGGCCGCTTCGGCGTCGGACAGGCCCCGCAGCTTGCGCAGCACCACGGCACGGTGGAAATCGAGGAACGAGTCCAGCACGGCACGCTCATTGCCGGTGCGGGCGAGCACCGGGCCGAGTGTCGGATCGATCGTCTGCTCCATCCACCGACCCTAGCCACGCGCCGACCGTCGCACTGCCCCGCTATCTGCTGCGCGGTCCGAGCGCGGCGGGCAGGATGGGCGCATGGCTTCATCCGTGCAGATCCTCCTCGTCGGCGGCACGGCGGACGGGCAGAGCGTCACCGTCGAGCTGGACAGCAACGGCCGTCCACCGTTGACCCACCACCACCTCGGGTCCGGTGGGCTGGCCGAGGCGCAGATCTACGAGCTGGAGTCCGCGGGCGACGACGCCCGCGAGTGGCGCTACCGGTGGACCGGCCCGGCGGTGTGACCGGCCCGCTCAGACCCGGGTGAGGGTCTGGCTACGCAGGCTGTCCAGGACGCCACGGGTGACCTCGGAGGTGCCCCGGGCCTGCTCGCAGACCTCGGCCACCCGCCGTGCGGTGGCCTCGGCGCGCTGCTCCCGCTCGTCCCAGAGCCGGTCGACCTCGGCCAGCAGCGGCCCCTCGACCTCCCGCTCCACGCCGCGCAGCGCCGGCACGCCGAGCCGCTGGGCCAGGTCGAAGACCTTGCCGGCGTACGGCAGCGGCAGGAACGGGGTGCCGACCATCGCCGCGAAGATCAGGAAGTGCAGGCGCATGCCCACGGCCAGGTCGAAGTGGCGCATCAGCCCGAGCACCTGCTGCGGCGAGTAGGTGCCGTGCAGGATCCGCCCCCGCTCGGCGGCGATCATGTGGGACAGCACCCCGTGGGCGTGCCGGATGTCGTCGCGTTCCATTGGCACGAACAGCACGTACGCGTCGATCCGGTTCACCAGGAAGTCACCGATCTGGGCCAGCAGCCGGTGGTAGCCGTCCACGTCGAGCCGTTCGGCGGCCCGTCCCGGCTCCCGCACGCTGATCCCGACCAGCCGCCTGCCGGCCGGTACCCCCTCCTCGCGCAGCAGATCGAGCGGGAAGTCCGCCGGCTGCAACAGGAACGCCGGGTCGGCGGTGACCGTGATCGGGTTGAGCAGCCCCGCTTCCTCCAGCACCATCCGGGACTCCTGGTCGCGGACGGTCACCTGGACCGCGCTGGCGAGCGTTTCCCGGACCATCCCGGTGTCCACCGAGTCGCTGAGCGGCCCGACCCCCACCGCGTACGTGATCAGGGGCAGGCCGCGTTCCTGGGCGACCCGGACCACCCGCAGGTAGCGGCGGGCCTCCCGGTCGTAGAGGATCCCACCGCCGCCCAGGATGAGCAGGTCGAGCTGGGCCAGGATCAGGGCGGAGTCGGTGCGGCTGACGCCCTCCCAGGGCACCGCCTCGACGTCGGGGTGCGCGACCCGGGTGTGCTCGGGGTGACGGGAGAAGACGATGATGCGGGCGTTCGGCTCCTGCGTGCGCAGATCGGCGAGCAGGCCGGTGAGGATCGCCTCGTCGCCGAGGTTTCGGCCACCGTACGACCCGAGCACACCGATGGTCAGTCCAGCACCATGCGTCATCCGTCGCTCCTCCCCGGGTGCGGTCCGCCGGGGGTTCCCGCTCGTCGGGTGAACAGTCGTACCGAGGAGACTGTCCTGGCCGGTACGCGGCCACCGCCCGTATCAGCCCGCCGGGTCGATCCGCTTGGCCATCTGCTGGGAGGTGACCTCGAACCCCATGCTCCGGTAGAGCCCGATCGCCACGGTGTTCGTGCCGAAGACGTTCAACCCCAGCTCGGGCACGTCGAGACGGGCCAGTTCCGCCTCCATGAGCTGGATCATCCGACGCGCGTGCCCCCGGCCCCGGTGCGCCGGATGCACCTCGATGTTGTGGATCCAGGCCCGCATCGGGCCGGCCTTGTCGGTCGCGCCGGCCGTTCCGGGCAGCGTCACCCAGATCCAGCCGACCTCGGCGTCGTCGACCCGGGCCACCCGCAGCAGCACGCCCTCGGTGGCCGCGCCCGCCGGCAACAGCTCCCGCAGCTGGCTCGCCGACCGCTCCCGGGCCGCCTCCGGGGTCAACCCCCGGTGCGCCACCAGATCCTCGGCGTACAACCGCTCCAGCGGCTCGCGCAGCCGGCCCAGTTCCTGCTCGGTCATCGGCGTCAGCGTCAACCCCACCGTCTCCCCCTCAGCGTCGGGTCCAGCGGGTAGTGCAGCAGAAGGTGGCCGGACGTGCCACCGGGATCCGTCCGGGAGAGCCCGACGGGGCGACCCGACGAGCGTGGGCCGGCGATGATGGCAGGGTGCGGATCGCCCACGTCAGCGACAGCCACCTCGCCAACCCGGAGGGGGTGGCCACCTCGGTCGGCACCACCGTGGCGCTGCTGCGCGCCGCCGACCACCGGGTCGCCCTGCACTGCCCCGGCCCGCTGTCCCGACGGCGCCGCCAGCCCGGTGAGGTGCCCTCGCTGCCGGTGCCGACCCGGCCGTACCGACTGGCGCCGCCCCGGCCGCCGGACGCACCGGTCGACGTGGTGCACGTCCACACCACCGGCCCGCTCGGCGTCGCCGGGCTGCGCTGGGCCGCCGAGCGCGGCGTACCGGCCGTGCTCACCTGGCACACCGACCTGGTGGCGTACGCGGCGCACTACCCCGAGGTGCCGATCGGCGCCGCGTACGCCGGCCTGCGGTTGGGCCTGCGCTGGGGGGTCCGGGACCTGTGGGCGCTGGCCCGCCCGGGGCCGGCCCGGCAGGCCCGGCTGGCGGCGCTCGGGCGGTGCCTGCTGGCGCACACCAGCGTGCTGATCACCCCGTCGGCGAAGACCGCGGCGCTGATGGCCCCGATGGCCGGGCGGACCCCGATCGTGGTGCTGCCGACCCCGGTCGCCGCGCCGGGCGTCGACGCCGATGACCGGCGGCGGCTGCGGGCCCGGCTGGGCATCGCGGCGGACGCGCCGGTGCTGCTCGCGGTGGGCCGCACCACGCCGGAGAAGAACCCGGACCTGCTGCTGGCCGCGTTCGCCCGGGTCCGCCGCGAGCTGCCGGCGGCACGGCTGGTGCTGCTCGGGGCGCGGCGGCAGCGGCTCGCGGTCCGCCGGGCGGCCCGCCGGCTCGGCGTGGCTGACGCGCTGCACCTGCTGCGCCCGGTGCCGCACGACCGCGTCGGCGCGCACTACCGGGCGGCGGACGTGCTCGCGTTCGCCTCCACCACCGACACCCAGGGCCTGACCCTCTCCGAGGCCGAGGCGTACGGACTGCCCGTGGCCATGGTGGACGCCGCGCTGGCCGAGCGCCCCGGCGCCTCCACCACCCGGCCGGTCGCCGAGCCCACGGCGGCCGCGTTCGGGGCGTTGCTGACCCGACTGCTGACCGAGCCGGAGCTGCGCGCCGCGGTGGTCCGGGACGGCCGGGCGGCGGTGGCGGCCTGGTCCGGGCCGCGTTACGTGGCCGAGCTGACCGCCCTGTACGCGACGCTGCGGCCCGTTACCGCAGCGGACGCGACGACAGCCGACCCACCTGGGCCAGCACCAGCGGAAGCTGCCATCCCCGAGGCGCGGCGAGGTGACGCGGGGACCAGACCGGCTCGAACTTCGCCTTGAACCGGCGCAGCCCCCGGAAGCGGTACCAGCGCTCGCCGTGCCCGTACACCATGCGGCCGAGCCGGCACAGCGGGTCCGCGCCGGTCAGCCCGGACAGCGGGGCCAGCCCCAGCTCGACGCTGGTCAGGCCCCGGTCCCGCGCGGCGTGCAGCACCTCGACCAGGAGATGGTCCATCGCGGTGGGCGGCGCGTCCGGGTGGTACCGCAGCAGGTCCACGCCCCACCGGTGCGGCGTCGGCAGCAGCGCGGCGAAGGCCACCGCCCGGCCGCGCTGTCGCAGCACCGCGATCGGCAGCCGGGCCAGGTAGTCGGGCACGAACCCGCCGAGGGAGAACGACATGTCCGGCCGCCCGGCCAGCCAGGCGTCCGAGACGGGCCGCAGCTCGTCGAGCAGGCCGGCGCCGGGCAGCACCGCGAACGTCAGGTCGCCGCTGCGGGCGAGCCGCCGCCAGTTGCGGCGCAGCGCCCCACGCGCCGGCCCGGTCAGGGCGAAGTCGGCCAGCGGCACGCTCGCCGACTCCCCCACCGGATGCACGGCGAGGCCCAGCCGGCCCAGCTCGGGCAGCAGCGACGCGCCGACGTGGTATACCGCCGGGCGCCGGCCGGCGCGCCGGGCCGTCGCGCAGAAGTCGGCCAGCAGCCCGTACCGCCCGGCGGCCGGCCCCACCGGCGGTCCGAAGGCGATCCAGGAGCGGCCGCACACCCCGTACATCAGAAAGCTGGCCCCGGACGGCGAGAAGTGGAACCGCTTGTCGCCGAGGAGCGCGAGCGCGGAGTCCGGCTCCCGGTCGACGTCGGCGGCCAGGATCGCCCGTACCCGGCGCAGTTGCTCGTCATGGCGTCCGTCGATGCGGCGATGGTAGCGTCCGCCGCGTGTCGGGCCGGGTCCTGCGGGTCAGCACCGGCGCGGTGATCGCCGTCGGGCTGGCCCTCTCCGTGATCGCCGCGCGCGACGAGCCCGTCGATCTGCTGTTCTACTTCACCGTGCAGGTCGACCTGGCCTACCTGGTGGCGCTGCTGGCCGGCAGCCACGATCGGCTGCGCACCGCGTTCACCGTCTACCTGGTCGGCACCGCCCTGGTCTTCGTCGTGGTGTTGGCGAATCCGTGGAGCGGCTACGCGATGGTGGCGACGACTGACGCGCGGGGGCCGGTCTCGGACGCCGGCAACCTGCTGCTGCACGCGGTCGCGCCGCCGCTGGCCGCCGCGGAGTGGCTCACCCGCCGTCCCCGAGCGGCCCTGCGTCCGGCGTACGCGGTCAGCCTGCTCGGCTATCCGTTGGTGTGGCTGACGGTGATCCTGGTCCGCGGCGCCCTCGGCCGGGACGAGGACCGCTACCTCTACCCGTTCCTCGACGTACCCCGACTCGGGTACCCCACGGTCGTCCTCAACTCGCTGCTCTTCGCCCTGACCCTGCTCCTGATCGCCCTGACCGCGGTCCGCCTCACCCGCCCTGTCCCGCCATCCCCGGCCGGGCCCGCCCCTCGGTGATCATGAGGTTGGCGGGCGGTTCGATCTCCACGAGGCACGCCTACCTCATGATCACCGGGGCGGGGAGGGCGGGGTCGGGCGGGAAATGGGTTGTTCGGTGGTGTGGGTGGGCGCACCGTGGGCGGATGGCGGAGCGGATCACCACGCGGATCGTATGGAGGGACCTGCCGGAGCGGGTCCGGGCCTCGGTGGAGGAGATCATCGGCGATCGGGTGGTCGAGGCGGTGTCCCAGCCGGGCGGGTACTCGCCGGGCACCGCCGACCGGGTCCGCACGGCGACCGGCCGGCGGGCCTTCGTCAAGGCGGTCAGCCCGGCGCAGAACCCGGACAGCCCGGTAATGCATCGCGCGGAGGCCCGGAATGCCGCCGCGCTGCCGGCCTCGGCGCCGACGCCCCGCCTGCTCGGCTGCTACGACGACGGCGAGTGGGTCGCCCTCGTGTTCTCCGATGTGGATGGTCGGCACCCGGTCACCCCGTGGCACACGGACGAACTGTGCCGCGTCCTGGCTGCCCTGGAGGCGATGGCCGCCGCGCTCACTCCGAGCCCGGCGGCACACGTGCCGACCGCTGCCGAGCGGTTGGCCGGAGACTTCGCCGGCTGGCACCGGATCGCCGCCGACCCTCCGGAGCGGCTGGACCCGTGGATCCGGGCGCACCTGGACGACCTGCGCGCCGCCGCCGACCAGGGCATCGCGGCGCTGACCGGTGACACGCTCTGCCACGTGGACGTACGCGCCGACAACCTCCTGGTCGATGCGACCGGCACGGTCACCGTGGTCGACTGGCCGTGGGCCTGCCGGGGACCGGCCTGGTTGGACAGTGCGCTGCTGCTGGTCAACGTGCGGCTGCACGGCGGGCACGACACCGAGGCGCTGCTGCGCCGGCTGCCGCTCACCGCCGGCGTCGACCCCGCCGTGCTCACCGGGTTCTACGCCGGGTTGGCCGGCTTCTTCACCGACGGCGCCCGCCGCCCGCCGCCGCCCGGCATCCCCACCGTCCGTGCGTTCCAGCAGGCTCAGGCCGACGCCCTGCTCCCCTGGCTGGCCGACCGCCTCCGCTGACCCCGTCCCGCCCAATTGGTGCTGCCCGATGACCCAGTACGGATAGCGGGAAACGGACCTCGGGGTGGGAACGAGGGGTCCGATGGCCGCCAGACGACAGGGCGGTGCGGCGACATGATCGTTTGCATGACGACGACGACACTTGACGGCAAGGTAGCCCTGGTGACCGGGGGTTCCCGGGGAATCGGAGCGGGCATCGCCCTGCGCCTGGCACAGGACGGGGCCGACGTGGCGCTGACCTACCGGCAGAACGCGGAGCAGGCCGCGACCGTGGTGAAGCAGATCGAGGCGCTGGGCCGACGGGCACTGGTCATCCAGGCCGACGGCAATGACCCGGCCGCAGTGCGCGACGCGGTCGACCGGGCCGCCGCCGAGCTGGGCCGGCTGGACATCCTGGTGAACAACGCCGCGGTGTTCCTGGTCGGTGCCATGGACGACCTCGGCACGGCGGAGCTGGAGCAGACCATCGCGGTGAACGTCCGGGCGCCGTACGTCGCCGCGCAGGCAGCGCTGCGGCACCTGGGCGACGGTGGGCGGATCATCAGCATCGGCAGCAACGTCGGTGAACGGGCCGTCTTTCCCGGGCTGGCCCTCTACTCGATGAGCAAGACCGCCCTGGTCGGGCTGACCCGGGGCCTGGCCCGCGAGCTGGGCCCCCGGGGCATCACCGTCAACCTGGTCAACCCCGGGCCGACGGACACCGACGCCAACCCGGCGGACGGGCCGAACGCGGCGGCCATCGCCGGCTTCACCGCGGTCGGCCGCTACGCTCGCCCCGCCGACATCGCGGCCACCGTCGCACACCTGGCCAGCCCGGAGGCCGGCTACGTGACCGGCGCCGTGGTCAACGTGGACGGAGGCTTCACCAGCTGAGGACGCCGGGCGCGCCGGGGCACCATCCGGCGCGCCCGGCCTCAACCATCCTCAAGGCGGGAGGCGTCTCTCCTGACGAGGGGGTGGGCATGACCGAGACGTTCCACGAGTTCGTGGTGCACCGTTCGCCGGCCCTGTCCCGGACCGCCTACCTCCTCACCGGTGACCACCAGCTCGCCGAGGATCTCGTGCAGACCGCCGGTGACGGATGGTGCCGGTGTCGCATTGGGTGTCGAGGCCGCTCGGCGGTTGGCCCAGCTGGGTCTGGTGGACATCCAACCGGGGCTCACCGACGCCGAGTTCGTCAGCGTCGAACGACGGTTCGGCTTCGAGTTCGCCGACGACCACCGCGCCTTCCTCGCAGCCTGGCTGCCAGTCTGGACACCTGGCCACGACGACCACCCCGACAAGGCAAGTTGGGGTTGGCCCAACTGGCGCCAGCTCAACCCACCGACCTGCAAGAGCAGTTTGACTGGCCGCACGCAACGGCGCTCGATGGCATTCAGCGCGGGGAGTGGCCACCCGGGTGGGGCAATCGCCCTCACGACCTCGTCGAGCGAATGGCCAAGGCGAAGCGACTTCTCGCCGACGTTCCGCCCATGATCCCCGTGTACGCCCACCGCTACCTGCCGGCCGGTCGGGGCTCCTTCGGGCATCCCGTGCTCTCCATCCACCGACTGACCGACACCATCGTGTATGGCCACGACCTCGCCGACTACATCGTGCAGGAGTTCCGAGAGCCCAGGGTGACCGTGGCCTTCTGGCGTAACTACGTGTAACCGGAGCACCCCCGCCGGAGGCGACGTCGGCAACGCCCACGCCGGAGCAACCCTCACGGTCGAAGCCGCCGACGCCACCTTCCGCGTCCAACTCCTCCTCGAAGTCCCTCGCACCACCACAGGGCCATCGCCCGGTTCAAGGTCCGCAAACCGAAACCCTCACGGCACGGAACCGGCGCCGGACCACAGGCACGGAGTTCGCGGGACACCGCCGTGTCAGAGGTCTTGAGTAGCTTCTATGCAACACGGACCACGTCGGCGGAAGGCCGAAGATGCAGCTACCGGTCAGGCGAGTCGAGCGCATCGAGACGCCGGTCATGTTCGTGGCCGCCAAAGACGGGTCCGACGAGATCGGGCCAGCCTGGGACCACCTGGAGACGGTGCTCGGGTCGCTGCGCGGGCGCAGATTCCTCGGCGTGTTCGACGACTCCGGCATCTACCGCTGCTGTGTGCAGGTTCGAGCCGGCGACGACGTTGACCAACTCGGCCTGGAATCAGGCGTCGTTCCAGGAGGCCAGTACCTGTGCGCGACGGTGCGTGGTCCCCAACCCGCTGCCTATGCCCTGCTCACTCCGACCTTTGAACAGTTGCGGCGCTCGGGCGAGCGAGACGACACTCGCCCCAGCATCGAGTACTACCGCCGCCACGACCGGATCGACCTGCTGATGCCCCTACGAGGCGGAGCCTGAGGGCGATCGGCCGTTAGGCCCCCCCCCCCCCCCCCCCGTTCATCGCCGCAGGTGATGAGCAAGCCGACGCTGCCTTGTGTTGTGGGACATTGGCGGATCGTCGCATGTCAGGGCAGTAGGGGCCCATCGGTGTCCTGGAGGCAGGCGATCAGCGTCGGGCAGCTCTCAGTAGCCAGCGCCCGCCCGACCAGGCGAGGCCGGGCTCGGGCGGGCTTTGCCTGGTCAGGTGGTGGTGGGCGCGGCAGGTTTCGAACCTGCGACCCCCCGCTTGTAAGGCGGGTGCTCTCCCACTGAGCTACGCGCCCGGAACGCCCGTGCGGCGGGCCGGAGGCTGGCAAGCTTACCCTGCCCACCGCCGGCCCGGGCGCACGGCGTACCCGGTCAGGCGGCCTCGGCGATGGCCTTGCGCCAGCCCTGCTGGTCGCGGGCCTCACCCGGGCCGTTCACCTCGGCGAAGCGCACCACGCCGGTCTTGTCGATGACGAACGTGCCCCGGTTGGCGAAGCCGGCCACGTCGTTGAAGACCCCGTACGCCTGGGCGACGGCGCCGTGCGGCCAGAAGTCGGCCAGCATGGGGAACTGGTAGCCCTCCCGGTCGGCCCAGACCTTGTGGCTGTAGACCGAGTCGACGCTGACCGTCAGCACCTGGACGTCGTCGTTGGCATACTCGCCGAGGTTGTCCCGCACCTCGGACAGCTCGCCCTGGCAGGTGCCGGTGAAGGCGAGCGGGTAGAACACCAGCAGCACGGTGCGCCGGCCACGGAAGGTCGAGAGCCGGACCTCCTGGTTGTTCTGGTCCTTCAGCACGAAGTCCGGCGCCTCGGCGCCAACCTCGACGGGCATGCGAACTCCTCGGGTCGAGTCAGGGGATGGCACGAGCCTGCCACACCCGGCGGCGCGGACCGCCGGGCGCGCGAGGGGAACGGATCGGGCTACTTCTTGGCCTTGGCCCCTCGGCGCAGCACCAGGCGGGCGCCGCTCCAGTCCCGGCCGGCGTTGACGGTCGAGGTCTGCTGAAGGCCGGCGGTGGGCGCGGACTCCGCGACCTCGCTCGGCTCGACGTGCCCGTCACGCCCCGCCTTCGGCGTGAGCAGCCAGACGACCCCGTTGTCGGCCAGCGGGCCGAGGGCGTCGACGAGAAGCTCGAAGAGGTCACCATCGCCGTCGCGGTACCAGACCAGCACCGCGTCGACCACCTCGTCGGTGTCCTCGTCGACCAGATCTCCACAGCAGTCGGTCAGGGCGTCCCGGAGATCCTGGTCGACGTCGTCGTCGTACCCCATCTCCATGACGACCATCCCCGGTTCGATTCCGAACCGGTCCGCCAGGCTGCGTACCCCGTCGGCGGCCTGACCAGCGGTCGCGCTCACTGTCGCGTGCCTCCTCATCTCGTCCCTGCTCGCGGCGCCGGAACCGACGCCGTCAGGCAAAGTCCACACAGTTGTGCGTCCGCGCGCAAGTGGCGCACCGGGTGGAACGGAATTTACCGTGCCAGCAGCGTACGGGCACCGTCGGTAATGGCTTCCTCGGAGACCAGAACCTGACGTGCTGCTGGACCTAATGGTACAAACGAGTCAACTCCGGCTACTCGTCGCGCTGCACCGACATATCCGGCGTCGACCAGCGCGGCGATCACCCCTTCGCCGACGCCGCCCGAGCGGCGTGTCTCGTCCACGACCAGCACCCGACCGGTCGCCGAGGCCTCCCGGATGATGTCGGCCACCGGCAGCGGGGCCAGCCAGCGCAGGTCCACCACCCGGGTGCCCACCCCCTCCTCGGCGAGGACGGCCGCGGCCCGCAGCGACATCCGCACCCCGTTACCGAAGGTGATGATCGTCAGGTCGTCGGCCGAACCGACTCGGTAGACCCGGGCCCGGCCGATCGGCACGTGCCCGGCCACCCAGGACCCCGGCTCCGGATACCCGGCCAGCCACTCCCCGTCGCCCTCGGCGTACAGGTCACGGGTGTGGTAGAGCGCGATCGGCTCCAGGAACACGCAGACGCTACCGTCGACCGCCGCGCTGGCCAGGCAGGTCCGCAGCATCGGCGCGGCGTCGTCCGGCCGCGCCGGCACCGCGACCACCAGGCCGGGCACGTCCCGGAGTACGGCCACCGAGTTGTCGTTGTGGAAGTGCCCGCCGAACCCCTCCTGGTACGCCAGCCCGGCCACCCGCACCACCAGGGGGTTGCGGAACGCGCCCTGGGAGAAGAACCGCATGGTGGCCGCCTCGCCGCGCAGCTGGTCCTCGGCGTTGTGCAGGTACGCCAGGTACTGGATCTCCGGCACCGGCAGCATCCCGGCCAGCCCGGCGCCCAACCCCAACCCGAGCACCGAGGTCTCGTCGAGCAGGGTGTCGAAGACCCGGGCCGGCCCGAACCGGTCGCGCAGCCCCTTGGTCACCCCGTACACGCCGCCCTTGGCGGCCACGTCCTCGCCGAAGACCGCCATCTGCGGGTGGTCGAGCAGCCCGTCGGCGAGCGCCGCGTTGATGCTCTGGGCGAGGGTCAGCGGGCCGGCCAGCTCCGGCGGCTTGCCCCCGAACGCCTCCACCCGGGCGCCCGCCCCCGGGCCGCTGGCCCGGGCCGCCGCGTCGGCCACCGCGCGCGCCACCCGCACCGGTCGGCGGGGCGCCAGCGCGGACACCACGTCCGCGGCGGAGGCCAGCTTCGGCTCGCCCAGCACCTCCTCGGCGAGCCGGCGTACCTGCCAGCCGGTCTCGTCGTACCGGGCCAGCAGCTCCTCGCGCGTCGCCACGCCGGCGTCGACGAGCAGCCGGGCGGTGGCGGCCACCGGGTCCCGGTCCAGGTCCGCGGCGAGCTCCGCCGGGCTGCGGTACGCCGACTCCGCGTCGGCCCCGGCGTGCCCCATCAGTCGGACGGTGCGCAGGTGCAGCACGGCCGGCCGCCGGTGCCGGCGTACCCAGGCCGCGGCCTCCGCCGCCACCGCGTACGCCTGCACCGGGTCCGTCCCGTCGGCGGCCAGGTAGCGGATGCCCGGCTTGGCCCGCAGCGTCGCCTCCACCCAGCCCTCCGGGGAGCGGACGCTGATGCCCAGCCCGTTGTCCTCGCAGACGAAGAGCACCGGGATGCGCAGGCCGGCGTGGTCGTACCAGCCGGCGGTGTTGAAGGCGGCGGTGGCGCTGGCGTGGTTGACCGAGGCGTCGCCGAACGAGCAGACCACAATGGCGTCCGGTGGCCACGGGGCGTGTTCGGCGCCGGCCCCGCTGCCGACCCGCACTCCGGCGCCGGTGCGCCGTCCGGCGCTGTCCAGCCGGCGCAGCCGCTCCACGGCCAGTCCCATCCCGACCGCCCGCGGCAGGTGCGAGGCGATGGTGGAGGTGGTCGGCACGACGGCCAGGTCGGCCCGGCCGAACACCTTGTGCCGGCCGCCGGCGATCGGCTCCTGGCTGGAGGCGACCATCCCGCGCAGCACGTCCCGGGCCGCGCCCGCGTACGCGGCGAAGCCGCCGACGGGCGGCGCGGAGCCGGCCGGTTCGGGCTCGGCCGGTTCGGGCTCGGGTGGTTCGGCGGGTGGTTCCGCGTCGGCGGCGGGCGTCGGGTCGTTGGTGACCTGGGCGGCTCGCACGCAGTAGAAGGCGCCGGAGCGGTAGTGCAGCAGCGCCGGGTCGGTGGGGCGCAGCGCGGCGGCGACCGCCGCGTTGCCCTCGTGCCCGGCCGAGCCGATGGTGTAGAAGCCCTCCCCGAAGCTGCGCAGCCAGCGGCCGGCCAGGTCGAGCTGCCGGCTGGTCACCTGCGCGTCGAACAGATCCAGCAGTTGCGCGCCGGTCAGTGGGGCGTCGTCGGTGACCGGGTCGGCGGGGTCACGCCGCCGCTCGGCGGCGGGCAGCGCCGCCAACGTCTCCCGGAACCGGTCGTCGAGATCTTGCGGGGTGGTCACGTCCGACAGCATTACCGACGGAAGCGCTGGTCGCCCAGTGGGACACGGCGGGCGCTCCTCGGGTCACTCCGGCCCGCAGGGCTCCGGACAGCCACCGTCGGACACCTTCCACACCAGGTCGCGCAGGGTGTCCAGCTCCCGATCGCTCAGCCCGGCCAGGAGTCGGGAGTCGGACATCACCTCGGTCACCCGGTCCCGTACGCCGCGGCCCTTTCCGGTCACGACCAACGCCTTCTGCCGCCGGTCGACCGGGTCGGTGCGACGCTCGACCAGGCCGGCCTGCTCCAGCTTGTCGGCCAGCGCGGTCACGTTCGACCGGTCGCAACCCAGCCGCTCGGCGAGGTCGCGGGCCGGCAGCGGCCGGTCCGGATCCAGCTCATACAGCGCCCGGGCCGCCGCCGGGGTGAGCCCCAGCTCGGCGAACGCGGCGCCCTGCCGGTGCCGCAGGGCGGCGGTCACGTGCGCCATCCGGCGCACCACGTCGGCGGCCAGGCCGGCACGGTCCACCGGCCCGCCCGTTCCGGGAACGACCTCCTGCGCCACGGCCACATCGTACGCACCGCGCCGGCCGCTCAGCCCACCGATCAGGTTCGGTCACGCCGGCCCGCGGCCCTGCCGGATCGATCGCGGTGATCGTTGTTCGACTGCCGGCGACGAGCCGGGGCACTCGCCGTCACCTGCCGGTCATCGGGGCTCGCGAGGCTCCCGGAGTCACGAGAAATCGGACTCTGGGGAGGATTTGTGTCACTGTCCCGACGTACCATCCTGCTGTCCGGCGCCGCCCTCGGCGCTGCGAGTGCGGTCACCGGGCTGCCGGTGGCCGCCGGCGCGGCGGCGGCCCGCCGGCCGCTGGCCTACCCGTTCACCCTCGGCGTGGCCTCCGGCGACCCGGATCACGACGGGTTCGTGCTGTGGACCCGACTGGCCCCGCATCCGCTGGCCGAGGACGGCCTCGGCGGCATGCCGGAGCGCGACGTCCCGGTGCACTGGGAGTTGGCCGGCGACGAGCGGTTCCGGCACGTGCTGCGGAGCGGCGTCGCGGTCGCCCGCACCCGCTCGGCCCACAGCGTGCACGTGGAGCTGGCCGGCCTGCTGCCCGGCCGGGAGTACTTCTACCGGTTCCGCGCCGAACGGCACGTCTCGCCGGTCGGGCGCACCCGCACCGCCCCGGCGCCGTGGACCATGCCCGCCGCCCTGGCGATGGGCTTCGCCTCCTGCTCCCAGTACGAACACGGCTACTTCACCGCCTACCGACGGCTGGCGGAGACCGAGCCGGAGCTGATCCTGCACTTGGGCGACTACCAGTACGAGTACGCCCCGGACACGTACACCGTCCCGGGTGGCAACCCGCGTGACCACGAGGGGCCGGAGACCCGGACGCTGGCCAACTACCGGCAGCGGCACGCCCAGTACAAGACCGACGCCGACCTGCAGGCGGCGCACGCGGTGGCGCCGTGGGTGGTGGTCTTCGACGACCACGAGGTGGAGAACAACTGGGCCGACGATGCGCCGGAGGCACCGGACCCGGAGTTCCCCGCCCGGCGGGCGGCGGCGTTCCAGGCGTACTACGAGAACATGCCGCTGCGGCGCACCTCGCTCCCGCGCGGCATCGACATGCAGCTCTACCGGCGGGTCCGCTGGGGGCGGCTGGCCACCTTCCACATGCTCGACACCCGCCAGTACCGCGACGACCAGGCCTGCGGCGACGGGTACGACGCCTGCCCGGCGGCCTACGACCCGGCCCGGTCCATCACGGGCGCGGAACAGGAGGCGTGGCTGCTGGACGGCTTCCGCCGCTCGGACGCTCGCTGGGACATCCTGGGCCAGCAGGTGTTCTTCGCCCAGCGGGACAACAACGCCGGCCCGCTCACCGTCACCAGCATGGACGCCTGGGACGGCTACGTCGCCTCCCGGGACCGGATCACCCGGGGCTGGCTGGCCGCCGGGGTGCGCAACCCGGTGGTGCTGACCGGCGACGTGCACGCGCACTGGGCCAGTGACCTGAAGCTGGACTACGCCGACCCGACCTCGCGCACCGTCGGCACCGAGCTGGTCTGCTCCTCGATCACCTCAGGCGGCGACGGCGCGGACTCGGCGTCCGGGTCGCACCCGTGGTTCGGCTTCAACCCGCACCTGCGCTTCCAGAACAACCTGCGGGGGTACGTGCGCACCACGATCACCCCGGGGCAGCTCTCCTCCGACTTCGACGTGCTGCCGTACGCGAGTCAGCCGGGCGCGCCCGCGTACACCCGGGCATCGTTCGTGATCGAGGACCGCCTTCCCGGCCTGCAGCAGACGGCCGACAACCCCGTCCCGTCGACCGCCCGCAGCACGGCCAGCCAGGCCGACCAGGGACAGCAGACCGTCCAACAAGAAACCCTCCGCCCATAACCCACCCCCGCCCCGCCCTCTCCCCGCGCCCGGCGCGCCGCCCGCCGCCCGCCGCGCCCGCGCCCGGCGCGCCGGGCGCGCCGGGCGCCCCGCCCCCGCCCCCGCGCCCGCCCTCCGCCCCCGCGCGCGCCCTCCGCACCCCGCCTTCCGCGTCGATCTAGGGAAGATTGCCGTTGATAGAGATCAACTGACGCCACTTCTCCCTAGATCGGCGGCCCGAGGGGCGGGGGCGGGGCGGGGGGCGGCGGCGGAGCCGGGGGCGGGGCCGAGGGGCGGGGGGTGCTTCAGGCTGGGAGGAACGAGAAGCGGACCTGGCGGGTCGGGTTGTCGCCGTTGGTGTCGACCAGGCAGAGCGACTGCCAGGTGCCCAGCGCGAGCCGGCCGCCGAGCACCGGCAGCGTGGCGTACGGCGGCACGAACGCCGGCAGCACGTGGTCGCGGCCGTGGCCGGGCGAGCCGTGCCGGTGCCGCCAGCGGTCGTCGCTGGGGAGCAGGTCGTCCAGCGCCCGGAGCAGGTCGTCGTCGGAGCCGGAGCCGGTCTCGATGATCGCCAGTCCGGCGGTGGCGTGCGGCACGAAGACGTGCAGCAGGCCGTCGCCCTCGCTGGAGACGAACCCCTGGGCCTCGGCGGTGATGTCCCGGACGGCCGGTCGGGACCCGGTCTGGACGGTGATCACGTCACTGCGCATACGTCGCATTCTGCCCCAGTACCGGGTCAGGAGCCGCCGCCACCGCCACCCCCGCCGGAGTCGCCTCCACCACCACCGGACCAGCCACCGCCGGAGTCGCCGCCGCCGGACCAGCCACCCGGATCTCCACCGGCGCCGTCACGGTGATCACCGCCCGAACCATGGTCGCCGCCGCCGGAACCTCCGTCTCCCGACGGAAGGAGATCGCTGGTCGAGTAGTAGGGCGTCGGCGGGCTGCTGGTGTCGGCGTGCCGGTGGCGCGGCACGGGCACGCGACGCGCCACCCGGCGTGGCGCCGGAGCCGCAGCCCCGCGCGCAGCCGGACGGCTCCGAACGCCACCGCCGCCACGCCGAAGAGCATGATCGGCAGTGCGTCGGGGTCACCCGTCAGCAGCACCCGCGCCGCGGGGACCGCCGCGAGCGCGCCGGCCATCAGGAGCACACCGCCGACCACGATCCGTCGCCCGTTCATGCCCGGCACGGTATTCGGCCCGGACAAGGCGGCTCGGAGGCCTCGTAGCGCTAAGTTACCGGCCAGTACCTGTGTTGCTCATCGCGTCGGGGGGACCTAGACGTGACGACGGGTGCCACCAGGGGGCAGGATGGCGCTAGAGACCTATCCCACACACAACCGAGGGAACGCCTGTGGCTACGGAACGCAAGCGCCCGGTGATCAGCGACGGCCTACCGAGCCAGCTTCCGGACATCGACCCTGAAGAGACCAGCGAATGGGTCGAGTCGCTTGACGGTGTCATCGACGAGCGGGGTGCCAAACGCGCCCGCTACGTCATGCTGCGCCTGCTGGAGCGGGCCCGTGAGCGCCAGGTCGGGGTTCCGCCCCTGACCACCACCGACTACATCAACACGATCACGCCGGAGCGCGAGCCGTGGTTCCCGGGCGACGAGCACGTCGAACGGCGGATCCGGGCCTACGTCCGGTGGAACGCCGCGATGCTGGTGCACCGGGCGCAGCGCCCGGAGATCGGCGTCGGCGGGCACATCTCCACCTTCGCCAGCTCGGCGTCGCTCTACGAGGTGGGCTTCAACCACTTCTTCCGGGGCAAGAACCACCCGGGCGGCGGCGACCACATCTACTACCAGGGTCACGCCTCCCCCGGTATGTACGCGCGGGCGTTCCTGGAGGGGCGGCTCAGCGAGCACCAGCTCGACGGCTTCCGCCAGGAGCTGTCGCACCCCGGCGGCGGGCTGCCGTCGTACCCGCACCCGCGGCTGATGCCGGACTTCTGGGAGTTCCCGACGGTCTCGATGGGCCTCGGCGGGCTGAACGCGATCTACCAGGCCCGGTTCAACCGGTACCTGCAGCACCGCGGCATCAAGGACACCTCGCAGCAGCACGTCTGGGCGTTCCTGGGCGACGGTGAGATGGACGAGCCGGAGACGCTGGGTGCCATCGGCGTGGCCGCCCGCGAGGAGCTGGACAACCTCACCTTCGTGATCAACTGCAACCTCCAGCGGCTGGACGGCCCGGTCCGCGGCAACGGCAAGGTGATGCAGGAGCTGGAGGCGTTCTTCCGGGGCGCCGGCTGGAATGTGATCAAGGTGGTCTGGGGCCGGGAGTGGGACCCGCTGCTCGCCGCGGACACTGACGGCGCGCTGGTCAACCTCATGAACACCACGACCGACGGCGACTACCAGACCTACAAGGCGGAGTCCGGCGCGTACGTGCGGGAGCACTTCTTCGGCCGGGACCCGCGCACCCGCAAGATGGTCGAGCCGCTGAGCGACGACGAGATCTGGAACCTCAAGCGGGGTGGGCACGACTACCGCAAGCTCTACGCGGCCTACAAGGCGGCCACCGAGCACACCGGGCAGCCCACCGTCATCCTGGCGAAGACGATCAAGGGCTGGACGCTCGGCTCGCACTTCGAGGGCCGCAACGCGACCCACCAGATGAAGAAGCTGACGCTGGAGGACCTGAAGACCTTCCGCGACCGCCTCTACCTGGACATTCCGGACTCGGCGCTGGAGGAGAACCCCTACCTGCCGCCGTACTACCACCCGGGCGAGAAGTCCGAGGAGCTGGCGTACCTCAAGGAGCGGCGCGAGCAGCTCGGCGGCTACCTGCCGTCCCGGCGGACCAGCACCAAGCGGCTGACCATCCCCGGTCCGGAGCGGTTCGCCGACGTCAAGCGCGGCTCGGGCAAGCAGAAGGTGGCCACCACCATGGCCTTCGTCCGCCTGCTCAAGGACATCATGAAGGACAAGGAGTTCGGCAAGCGCTGGGTGCCGATCATCCCGGACGAGGCCCGCACCTTCGGCCTCGACTCGATCTTCCCGACTGCGAAGATCTACTCGCCGCACGGCCAGCGCTACACCTCGGTCGACCGGGATCTGTTCCTGTCGTACAAGGAGTCGACCACCGGGCAGATCCTGCACGAGGGGATCAACGAGGCCGGCTCGGTCGCCTCGTTCACCGCGGCGGGCTCCTCGTACGCCACGCACGACGAGCCGATGATCCCGATGTACATCTTCTACTCGATGTTCGGGTTCCAGCGGACCGCCGACGGGCTGTGGGCCGCGGCGGACCAGATGGCGCGGGGCTTCCTGCTCGGCGCGACCGCGGGGCGGACCACGCTCAACGGTGAGGGCCTCCAGCACGAGGACGGCCACTCGCTGCTGATCGCCGCCACCAACCCGGCGGTGGTCGCGTACGACCCGGCGTTCTCCTTCGAGATCGCGCACATCATGGAGAACGGCCTGCACCGGATGTACGGGGACGCGCAGGAGAATGTCCTCTACTACCTGACGGTCTACAACGAGCCGATCCTCCAGCCGGCCGAGCCGGCCGGGGTGGACGTGGAGGGCCTGCTCAAGGGCATCTACCGCTACTCGCCGGCACCGCAGGTCGACGGCCCGAAGGCCAACGTGCTCGCCTCCGGCACCGGCATGCAGTGGGCGCTCAAGGCCCAGCAGCTGCTCGCCCAGGACTGGGGGGTGGCCGCCGACGTCTGGTCGGTGACCTCCTGGACCGAACTGCGCCGCGACGCGGTGGAGTGCGAGGAGTACAACCTGCTCAACCCGGGCGCCGAGGCGAAGGTGCCGTACGTCCAGCACAAGCTGGCCGAGGCGGACGGGCCGAAGGTCGCGGTCAGCGACTGGATGCGCGCGGTGCCGGACCTGATCGCCCGCTGGGTGCCCGGCGACTACACGTCGCTCGGCACCGACGGCTACGGCATGTCGGACACCCGGCACGCGCTGCGTCGGCACTTCCACGTCGACGCCGAGTCGATCGTGGTCGCCACGCTGCGGCAGCTCGCCCGCAGCGGCGCGGTCGCGGCAACCGTTCCGGCCGAGGCCGCCAAGAAGTACGCGATCGACGACGTGAACGCCGCCCCGGTCGGCGAGACCGGCGGCGACAGCTGATCCAGCACCACCCAGGAAGGGCCCGGCGCACGCGCGCCGGGCCCTTTGTGCACCCGCACCCTCGCCCCGCACTCCCGACCGACCGGGCGGACGGCGGGTGAGATGGGGGCGGCGGCGGTCCGGGGTCCCTGGCGGGGACCCGGGGCCACCGCCGGGGCGGGTGACGCCGGGGACTCGGCGGATCAGCCGACGGCGGCCAGGTCGGTCAGCCGGGCCAGCGAGTCCTCCAGGTCCGCGCCGACCCGACGCAGCCCCAGGCGCAGCAGGGCCGCCTTGACCGGGCCTGCCGGCCAGCGGACCACGATGAGCCGCACGATGGTCCCGCCCTCCTCCTCCTCGTCGGGAGTGAGCTGGACGTAGATTTCGGTGCGCGCCTCCGCGCGGGCACCGGCGCCCTTGGCCCGTTCCCGCCAGCCGATCAGAGTCGGCTCCTGGTAGGCGATCACCTCGGCCTCGTGCGCCGAGCCGCGCCCCGCCTGGACCAACTGCCGCCGTCCGAAGCCCTCCCCCGAGAGCACTTCGGCCGCGCGGACCCCCGCCAGCCAGGCCGGCAACTGCTCGGCCCGCTGTACGACGTCCCAGACCACTTCCACCGGCGCCGCCACGTGCGCACTGCGTTCTACGAGGATCATTTCCGTCTTCCTCCAGTGAGGACATCCCACGATATCGGCACTCTATGCGCAAAATCGGACGTACCTGGACGGGTTCGGAAAAAGACACGCCGATCAACCATTGCGCATCGCGCCATCCCGGCCTATGGCGCATTCATCCGGAGCGCCCTAGAGTCCCGAACACGTTTCACGTTGACCGGGAGGGCGCATGTCGACCGCACCGATGCCCGAATTCCCAGCCGGCTTCCGCTGGGGCGTCTCCACCTCGGCCCACCAGATCGAGGGCGCCACCACGGCCGACGGGCGCGGGCCGTCCATCTGGGACACCTTCGCGCACTCCCCCGGTCGGATCAGCGACGGCAGCAACGGCGCGGTGGCCTGCGACCACTACCACCGACACACCGAGGACGTGGCGCTGCTGGCCGGGCTCGGCGTCTCGGCGTACCGGTTCTCCATCGCCTGGCCCCGGGTGCAACCCGCCGGCACCGGCCCGGCCAACCCCGCCGGCCTGGGCTTCTACGACCGGCTGGTGGACGAACTGCTGGCCGCCGGCATCGACCCGGTGGCCACCCTGTACCACTGGGACCTGCCCCAACCACTCGAGGACACCGGCGGCTGGCTGCACCGCGACACCGCCGCCCGGTTCGCCGAGTACGCCGACCTGACCGCCGCCCGGCTCGGTGACCGGGTCCGGCTATGGATCACCCTGAACGAGCCGTTCATCCACATGAGCCTCGGCTACGGCATGGGCGTACACGCCCCCGGCCGGATGCTGCTCTTCGACGCCTTCCTGGTCGCCCACCACCAACTGCTCGGCCACGGGCTCGCGGTCGCCGCGCTGCGGACCCGCACCGCCAGCCCGGTGGCGATCGCCAACAACTACTCCCCCGTGCGGGTGCTCGGCGACGGCGACGCCGACCGGGCCGCCGGGGCCGCGTACGAGGCGCTGCACAACCGTCTTTTCACCGACCCGCTGCTCGGCCGGGGCTACCCGGAGCTGCCCGGCTTCGACGCCGGCGTGGTCCATCCCGGTGACCTGGACACGATCGCCGCGCCGATCGACGTGCTCGGGGTCAACTACTACAACCCGACCGGCGTACGGGCCGCCGAGGAGGGGTCGCCGCTGCCGTTCGACCTGGTCCCGCTCGAGGGCTACCCGCGCACCGCCTTCGACTGGCCGGTGGCCCCCGACGGGCTGCACGACCTGCTCGGCTGGCTGCGTGACACGTACGGCGACGCGCTGCCGCCGATCGAGATCACCGAGAGCGGCTGCGCGTACGACGACGTGCCGGACCCGGACGGGCGGGTACCGGACCCGGACCGGATCGCGTACCTCGACGGGCACCTGCGGGCGGTCCGGTCCGCCATCGACGACGGGGTGGACGTACGCGGGTACTTCGTGTGGTCGCTGCTCGACAACTGGGAGTGGGCCGAGGGGTTCACCAAGCGCTTCGGTCTGGTGCACGTCGATTACGCCAGTCAGACCCGTACACCGAAGTCCTCGTACACCTGGCTGCGGGACGTGATCGCGCCCAGCCGGCCGGGGTCGGCGCGGTGACCACCCTCGACCCGACCCCGGCGTCGCTGCCGGCCGCGCTCGCCGAGCCGACCGTGCCGGTACGGCGCGGCTGGATCGCGTTGATCTTCGCGGCCAACCTCGGGGTCTGGATGGCGTTCTTCACCCCGATCCAGGTCCTGCTGCCGCAGCAGATCGAGCGGATCGCGCCGGGCGACAAGGAGACCATGCTGGCCGTGGTCACCGGCCTGGGCGCGCTGGCCGCGGTGCTGGCCAACCCCCTCGCGGGCGCGCTGTCCGACCGGACCTGCCTGCGGGTGGCCGGCCGGGAGTTCGGCCGCCGGCACGTCTGGACCGCGGGTGGGGCACTGCTCGGCGCGGCGGCCCTGGTGCTGCTGGCCCAGCAGCGGACCATCCTCGGCGTCGCCCTCGGCTGGGTCGCCGCACAGGTGTGCTTCAACGCGATGCTGGCCAGCCTCACCGCGGCCGTCCCGGACCGGGTGCCGGTCGTGCAGCGCGGCGGTGTCTCCGGCTGGGTGGGCATCCCGCAGGCGCTCGGACTGGTGCTCGGCGCGGTGCTGGTCACCGCCCTGGTCACCGGCAACGCCGCCGGCTACCTGGCCATCGCGGTGGCCATCCTGCTGCTGTCACTGCCGTTCGCGCTGTTCACCCCCGACGATCCGCTGCCCCGCGCACACCGGCCGGCGCTGCGGACGCGCGCGCTGCTGGCGTCGATGTGGATCAGCCCGCGCCGGCACCCGGACTTCGCCTGGGCCTGGATCACCCGGTTCCTGGTCCAGCTCGGCAACGCCCTGGGCACCCTCTACCTGCTGTACTTCCTCACCGACGGGGTACGCCACCCCGATCCCGAGGGCGGCCTGCTCGTGCTGATCCTGCTCTACACGCTCGGCATGATGCTGACGGCGGTGGTCGCCGGCCGGCTGTCCGACCGCTCCGGGCGGCGCAAGATCTACGTGATCACCTCGGGGCTGATCATGGCGGTGGCGGCGCTGCTGCTCGCGGTCGCGCCGGTCTGGCCGATGGCGATCGTCGCCGCGCTGCTGCTCGGCGCCGGGTACGGCGTCTACCTCTCGGTGGACGCCGCGCTGATCACCCAGGTGCTGCCCCGGGCCACCGACCGGGCCAAGGACCTCGGCGTGATCAACATCGCCAACTCGGCGCCACAGGTGCTCGGCCCGGCGCTCTCCGCCCCGCTGGTGGTGCATCTGGGCGGCTACCCGACGCTCTACGCGGTCACCGCCGCGGTCACCCTGGTCGGCAGCGCCCTGGTCGTCAAGATCCGCTCAGTGCCCTGACCCGCTGGCCTGGCAGGAAGGGCGGCTTGTACAACACCAGGCGATAAGAAGGGGCCCTTCCTTACCCGGTTGCCGTTCGCCGTAGGCTGGGGGCGTGACGGTACGTGTGCGCTTCGCCCCTTCCCCGACCGGTATGTTCCATGTCGGCGGCGCCCGCTCGGCGCTGCAGAACTGGATCTACGCCAAGCAGCAGGGCGGGGTCTTCGTGCTGCGCATCGAGGACACCGACGCGGCGCGCAACAAGCCCGAGTGGACCGAGGGCATCCTCTCCGCGCTGGACTGGATCGGCATCTCCCGGGGCAGCTACGAGGGACCGTACTTCCAGTCACAGAACGCCGGCGAGCACCGGGCCGCCGCGGCCCGGCTCTACGAGTCGGGCCGCGCGTACTACTGCGACTGCACCCGCGAGGACGTGCAGGCCCGCACCGGCTCGCAGTACCAGGGCTACGACGGCTACCACCGCGACCTCGGCCTCGGCCCCGGTGAGGGTCGGGCGCTGCGCTTCCGTACGCCCGACGAGGGCGCGACCGTGGTGGTCGACCTGATCCGCGGCGAACCCACCTTCGAGAACCGGCTCATCGAGGACTTCGTCATCGCCCGGGGCGACGGCTCGCCGGTCTTCCTGCTGGCCAACGTCGTCGACGACCTGACCATGGGGATCACCCACGTGATCCGCGCCGAGGAGCACCTGCCCAACACCCCCAAGCAGCAGCTGCTCTGGGACGCCCTCGGGGTCAAGCCGCCGATCTGGGCGCACGTGCCGGTGGTGGTCAACGAGAAGCGGCAGAAGCTCTCCAAGCGCCGGGACAAGGTCGCCCTGGAGGCGTACCGCGAGGAGGGCTACCTCGCCGGCGCGATGCGCAACTACCTGATGCTGCTCGGCTGGGCGCCCTCCGGGGACCGGGAGATCGTCCCCTGGTCGGTGATCGAGGACGAGTTCCGGCTGGAGGAGGTCAACCCCTCCCCGGCGTTCTTCGACGAGAAGAAGCTGCGCGCGTTCAACGGCGAGTACATCCGCGCACTGCCGGTGGCCGAGTTCATCGACGCCTGCCAGCCGTGGTTGACCGGCACCGGGACCATCGCGCCGCCACCGTGGCAGCCCGAGGAGTTCGATGCCGACGCGTTCGCCGCCGTGGCGCCGCTGGCTCAGACCCGGATCGCGGTGCTCAGCGAGATCGTGCCGAACGTCGACTTCCTCTTCCTGGCCTCGCCACTGATCGACGAGGCCGCCTGGACCAAGACCATGAAGGACGGCTCGGCCGACCTGTTGGACGCCGCCATCGCCGCGTTCGAGGCGCTGGAGTCCTGGGACGCCGAGTCGCTGAAGTCGACGCTGGAGGCGGTCGGCGCCGAGCGGGGCCTCAAGCTCGGCAAGACGCAGGCGCCGGTCCGGGTCGCCGTCACCGGTCGCACCGTTGGTCTGCCGCTGTTCGAGTCGCTGGAGGTGCTCGGTCGCGAGCGCACCCTGACCCGGATGCGCGCCGCCCGGCTCCGCCTGGTCTGACCGCCTCCGCCGCACACGCCGCCCCGCACGACTGCGGGGCGGCTTGCGTCGGCGTTGCCATCCGCACCGGACTGGCGGCGCCACCTGATGGAGCCGGGCGCACCCTCCTCGCCACCTTTGCTCTGCTTACTCATCCGCAACAGAAACATGCGCTGAGTGTTGCGTACGTGTAAGCAGAGCAAAGGTGACAACCGGGGCTGCCGGGGGGTCGGCCAGGCGTTCGGATCGGGCTCAGCCGCGGTTGGCCCGGCGGCGGAGCAGGAACCCGCTCACCAGGGCGGCGAGCAGCACCAGGGCGCCGAGTGCCCAGAGCCACCGGCGGTGACCGGAGGCGGCACGCTCCTGCGCCAGCGGCACGACCGCCGTCGGGCTGCCGCCCGTCGCGACGGGTGACGCCGAGGCCGGCCCGGCCGACGGCGAGCCGGCCGCAGCACCCGGCGTCGCGGTAGTGCCACCGCTGACCGATGGCAGGGCGGACGGGCTCGCGGACGGGTCGGCGGCCGTGCCGGTGGTGAGAGTGAAGCGCACCTCGCCCTTCACCGGGTGCCCGTCGCCGGAGGCGACCTGGTAACCGACTATGTAGAGCCCTGCGGCACCGGGCTTGAACGGCACCCGCACGCGGCTGCCGGCGAAGGCCGGCAGCCCGCCAGCGACCACATTGTCCGGTCCGATTACTGTGATCTTCGTCGTAGCCGGGTCCGGCTTGGCCAGGAAACGGAGCTCGATCCGGGTGGGCGCGGTGGCCACGCGGGCGCCGTCGCGCGGATCGCTGTCGGTCAGCGAATTGTGCGCCGCGGCCGGCGTCGCCGGGGCCAGCAACGACACACCGCACGCCACGCCGAGCACCACTGGCACGACCCGCGCCATACGTGTAACCCTGCCCCCCATGAACCCCTCCGTAAGGGTACGATCCGCCCGCTGATCAAACGGCTCCTCATTAGTCGAGCAGAGATCGCAGATAGTTCCAATTACTGCTCCACAAGCTGAAAATCATCGACGTTCTGCGACTCTGTGAGAGTGGCCCCGACCGCCCGGTCGGTTCGGCCACCGACCAATCGATCCGGACGTCACGGCGAAGCCATCCATCGAACGGGGCGAGGAGGCGGGATGGTCCGACAGATGAGGCGGTGGGTCGCCGTGCTGGCCGGCACGCTGGCGGCGGCGCTGCTGTCGCTCGGCACCGCCGGCCCGGCCACGGCGGCACCGAAGCCGGCACCCGCCGGGGTGGACATCACCGGCCCGGGGCTGTCCGAGCCGCTGCGGTTGCGCCCGGAAACGCAGCCCGCGCACGTGGTCGCGGTCATCGACCAGGTCAACTTCATCGGCCGGTTCGGCCAGCCCAAGGGGCCGAAGGCGGCCGACCTCGGTCCGAAGTACACGGTCGTGGTGCTCGCCGGTGAGACGCCGAAGCAGTCGTACGACCTCTATCCGAAGGCGATCGGCGGTCCGCGGATCTACCGGCCGGCGAAGCAGCCGGACTCCCGCAAGATCGCCGCCGGTTGGTTCCTCGGCCGGCTCAGCATGTCCGAGACGTTGCGTACCGCAGGGGTGCCGCTGGAGCGGCAGTTCGACACGGTCAGCGGCGGCGTGGGCGGCGGCGAGCGGGTGCTCCCGGAGGACACTCTCGACCCGGCCAAGGACATCGACGAGGCGCTCGGCGAGTTGCAGCGACTGCTGCTGCTCAACGTCGCGGTGATGCTGACCATCACGGTAGGCCTCGCCGGGATCGCGCTGCTGATCCGCCGCCGCACCCGCTGACCCAAGCACGGCCGCACGCTGGCCCACCAGCACGCCCGCACGCTGGCCCGTCAGGCGGGCGGGCGTGGTCGGGTGGTCAGCACCAGCGGCGCGGTGGGCGCTCCCGGCGGGTGGCCCGCTGACGCGGCCGGACCGGGCCGTGCCGGTGAGCGCCGGCCCATCCGGGCATCTCACTGCGGCACCCGGCGGCGGGGTCTGGCTCGGGCTCCCCGGGCAGCGCCGGCTCGGCGGCCCGCTGGCGGGGCACCACAGCGTCGTCGTCGGCCCGTTCCGCGGGCCGGACTGTGGTCGGCTCCGCAGGGTGTGACGGCACGCCGCCGACCGCCCGGCGGTGCTTGGCAGCCGCCTGCGGGTCGTGGTGCCCCGGCCGGCAGGGCTCGCCCTGGGCGCAGCCGTGCTCGGCCTCCCCGTGCGCCATCCCGGTCTCCTCACGCTCGCACTCACCCGCGGGTGCTCCCCCCGACGTGCCCTGCCACCGTACTGGCCGGGACCGACGGGTCGCGCACGGCGTACCCCGGGGTCAGCGCTTCGGGCGGCGAGGGAACACCGTCTCCCAGACCGGGAAGGCGACCAGCCAGATCACGATGGCGACGCTGAGCCTCTGGATCCAGTTGCCCAGTTCACGGGTTCGTCCCGCGTCGTTCACCCAGAGGATCGCGGCGCCGAGCAGACCGCAGGCGATGGCCCAACCGAGCAGTGCCCTGCCCCACTCGCGCCACTCGTGGCGGGTGCGCGCCCAGCCGTAGCGGGGCGGGCGGACCCGCGGCCCGACCGGACTCCGTCAACGCCTGCGGTGGGCCTCCAGATCGGCGCGGGTGAACAGCGCCCGCAGCGCCACGCCGCGCTCCGCCAACAGAGCAGACCCACCCTCTGCGCGGTCGATGACGCAAAGCGCGTGATCCACGCGGGCGCCCAGTTCGCGCAGCTGCCCGGTGGAGATGACCACCTGCCCCCCGGAGGTGACCACGTCCTCGACCACCAGCACCCGCCGCCCGGCGAGCTCCGTCCCCTCGGCCAGCCGGGCGGTGCCGTACGGCTTGGCGGCCTTGCGGACGAAGGCGCAGGGCAGCCCGGTGTGCCGGCCGAGCGCGGTCACCACCGGAATCCCGCCCATCTCCAGCCCGGCCAGCACCTCGGTGCCCGACGGGACCAGGGGCGCCAGGTGGGCGGCCACCCGGTCCAGCAGGCGGGGATCCGCCTCGAACCGGTACTTGTCGAAGTACTCGTCGGCGGTGCGGCCGGAGCGGAGCACGAACTCGCCGGTCAGCCGACAGGTGGTGTCGATCTCCCGGGCCAGCGCGGCCATGGTCTCTGCGTACGTCATGATGATCATTGTTGCCGGGCCGCCGCCCATCCGGCGTACCCCTTTCGACGCATGCCGGGTCCGGCGGGGTCCTCCCCGGGTCGGAGTCCGGGGCTCGACGGCTGTGGTGGGATCGGGACCATGCGACCGCCACCGTGGCTCGGCTCCGGCACGCTCGGCCGGGATCTCACGCTGGCCGGCGCATCGCTGGCCGGTGGCCTGGTGCTTCTCACCCTCGGCTGGCAACCGCAGATCCGTCCACATCCGGACGTGCCGCCCGCGCTGTTCCTGCCGCCGCTGCTGGCCATGTGCGTGGCCGTCGGCCTGTGCCGGGTCGCGCCGCGCTCCAGCCTGGGCGTCGGCACGGGAGCGCTGGTCGTGGACATCGCGCTCGGCGGCTCGCTGGGCACGATCCTGATCTACACCCAGGTGCTCTATGACGCCTGCGTGTACGGCCCGGCGCGGCTGTGGCGGTGGCTGCTGCGGGTGACCGTGGGATTGAGCCTGGCCGGCGCGGTGGTCGGCGTGCTCCTCTCCGACCAGTGGAGCGGTGTCGCCGTCGGGGTGCTGGTGGTGCTCGTCGGCCTGCTGCCGGTGCTGACCGGGATCAGCGTGCGGCAGTACCGCGATCAGGCCGCCGCCGAGCGGGCCCGGGCCGAGCAGACCGCCCGGCTGGTCGAGCTGGACCGCTGGCAGGCGGTCAGAGTGCCGAACGGGCCCGGATGGCCCGGGAACTGCACGATGTGGTCGCCAACCATCTCAGCGCGGTGGCCATCCACGCCACCGCCGTGCTGTCGGTGCCCGGGCTGGACCGCGGTCAGGTCGAGTCGGCGTTGCGGGTGATCCGGGAGAGCAGCGTGCAGGGTCTGGCGGAGATGCGGCAGATGATCGAGCTGCTGCGCGAGCCGGGCGCCGGCGGCGCGCGGGCACCGGCGGGCGACGGCGGCGCGCTGCCGGAGGCGGCCACCGCACGGCTCGCCGAGGCGGACCGGTTGGTCGAGCGGATCCGGGCCGCCGGCCTCGCGGTGCGCGTCCGCACCGACGGCACGCCCGGCCCGCTGCCGGTGGGGGTGGACCTCGCGGCGTACCGGATCGTGCAGGAGTCCCTGACCAACGCGCTCAAGCACGGTGCGGGCGAGGCGGAGCTGACGATCGCGTACCGGCCGACGGAGGTCGTGCTGACGGTGGAGAATCCGGTGCGCCAGGGCGGCGCCGGGCTGACGGGTGCCGGGGCCGGGCTGATCGGAATGCGGGAACGCGCCACGCTGCTGGCGGGCCGGTTCAGTGCCGGGCAGCACGACGGCCGCTGGCAGGTCCGGGCCGCGCTGCCCACTCTGGAGGACGGGTGACCGGCCCGGCCCGGGCGCCGGGCGACGCCGGCGCGGCGGGCGGGTCGACGGGAGCGGCGGTCCGGGTGGTGCTGGCGGACGACCAGCCGGCGGTACGAGCCGGGCTGACGCTGATCCTGGCCGGCGCGCCGGGCGTCGAGGTGGTCGGCGAGGCGGGCGACGGCGACGAGGCGGTACGGCTGTGCCGGGACCTGCGGCCGGACGTCGCGGTGCTCGACATCCGGATGCCGCGCCGGGACGGCATCTCCGCGACCCGGGCGATCGTCGCCGAGGGACTCGCCGACGTGCTGGTGCTCACCACCTTCGACCTCGACGAGTACGTCTTCGGGGCGCTGCGCGCCGGGGCGGCCGGTTTCCTGCTCAAGGACACCGACGCCGCGGGGCTGGTCGCGGCGGTACGGACGGTGGCAGGCGGGGACGGGTTCATCGCCCCCGCGGTGACCCGCCGGTTGATCGCGGCCTTCGCGGCCACCGCGCCGGGTGCGTCCGCGGCCACCCGGGCCGCCCTGGACACGCTCACCCCGCGCGAGCGGGACGTGCTGGCCTGCCTCGGCCTCGGCCTCGGCCTGTCCAATCAGCAGATCGCCGACCGGCTGGCGATGGCGGAGAGCACCACCAAGACGCACGTGAGCCGGATCCTCGCGAAGCTGGACCTGCGCAGCCGGGTGCAGGCCGCGATCCTGGCCCAGGAGCTGGGCCTGCCCGCTCCCGCCCCGGCACCGTGACCGGGGGGCCGGCCGGGCCCGGCATGAAGATCCAGGTCAGCGCGTGTCAGGCTAGGGCGGTGAGTACGCCGGGCGGTGGAGAGCTGACGGCCACGCTGCGTCAGATCGAACGCGCGGCGGGGGCGTTGGCCACCGCCAGCGTGGCCCGGATGGACGAGACGCTGCCCTGGTTCCGCGCTCTGCCGGCCGACCAGCGCTCCTGGGTGATGCTGGTGGCCCAGGCCGGCGCCCGGTCGCTGGTGCAGTGGCTGCGCGACGGCGGCGGCACGGCGGACAGCACCCAGGAGGTCTCCGACGAGGTCTTCGCCGCCGCTCCCGAGGCGCTGGCCCGGTCGATCACCCTCCAGCAGACCGTGGCGCTGATCAAGGTGACCATCGACGTGGTCGAGGAGCAGGTGTCGCACCTGGCCGCCGAGGGCGAGGAGCAGCAGCTGCGCGAGGCGGTGCTGCGCTTCTCCCGCGAGATCGCGTTCGCCGCCGCCCGGGTGTACGCGCGGGCCGCCGAGTCACGCGGCGCGTGGGACGCCCGGTTGCAGGCCCTGCTGGTCGACGCGCTGCTGCGCGGTGACTCGCCGGACGTGCTGGCCAGCCGGGCGGCGGCGCTCGGCTGGACGGAGGCACCGCCGGTCGCGGTGGCGGTCGGCCGCTCGCCCGGCGGGGAGGTCTCCGCGGTGCTGCACGTGGTCTACCGGCAGGCCCGGCGGATCGGTGTGGAGGTCATCGGCGGGGTGCACGGCGACCGGCTGGTGATCGTGCTGGGCGGCGCGGCGGACCCGCTGGGGGCCACCGGCAAGCTGCTGACCGCGTTCGGGGACGGACCGGTGGTGGTGGGTCCGGCCGTACCCAGTCTGGACGAGGCGACGGAGTCGGCGCGGGCCGCGCTGGCCGGCTTCCGGGCGGCGCCGGCCTGGCCGACGGCGCCCCGGCCGGTGCCGGCAGCCGACCTGCTGCCGGAGCGGGCCCTGGCCGGCGACGGGGAGGCCCGCCGCCGGCTGCGGCACGACGTGTACGCGACCCTGGTGCGCGCCGGCGGCGAGCTGCTGGAGACGCTGGACGCGTTCCTGGCCGCCGGCGGCACGCTGGAGAGCGCCGCGCGGGCGCTGTTCGTGCACCCGAACACGGTGCGCTATCGTCTGCGCCGCATCGCCGAGGTGACCGGCTTCTCGCCGCTGTCTCCCCGGGACGCGTTCGCTCTCCAGGTGGCGCTGACCGTCGGCCGGCTGGATCCGGTGACCCCGGTGACCCCTCCCGTCCCGACCCAGACAATGACCCCGGCGGCCCGGAAAGCCCCCCAAACCGGCGACGATCACCGCCGATCTTTGTAGGAACCCTCCAAAGCTTCTAGTGTGGTTTGGTCGAGGCCGGCACAGCGTTACCCACGCGTATCCGGGAGAGTCATAGGCGTGCTCGCCGTACTTAGTCCCGGCCAGGGTTCCCAGAAACCCGGCTTCCTGACCCCCTGGCTCGACCTGACCGGCACCGAGGCGCGACTGCGCTGGTGGTCGGCTCTGGCCGGGGTCGATCTGGTGCGCCTGGGCACCGCCGCCGGCGCCGACGATATCAAGGACACCGCCCGCACCCAGCCGCTGCTGGTCGCCGCGGCGCTGCTCGCCGCCGAGCACCTGCCGATGCACGACGTGGCGCTCACCGCCGGGCACAGCGTCGGCGAGCTCGGTGCCGCGGCGCTGGCCGGGGTACTGCCGGCCGAGGCAGCCATCACCCTCGCCGGCGTACGGGGCCGGGAAATGGCCGCCGCGTGCGCGCTGGAGCCGACCGGGATGGCCGCCGTGCTCGGCGGCGACCCGGACGAGGTGCTCGCCGCGATCGCCGCGCACGGGCTGCACCCGGCCAACCGCAACGGCGCCGGGCAGATCGTCGCCGCCGGCTCGCTGGACGGGCTGGACAAGCTCGCCGCCGAGCCGCCGGCAAAGACCCGGATCATCCGGCTCCAGGTGGCCGGCGCGTTCCACACCCCGTACATGGCGCCGGCCGAGGCCGCGCTGGCCGCGGTGGCCGCCGGGATCACCCCGGCCGACCCGGCCCGGATCCTGCTGTCGAACCTCGACGGCGCCGCGGTCGACCACGGCCGCGACATGGTGCAGCGCCTGGTCCGCCAGGTCACCGCGCCGGTCCGCTGGGACCTGTGCATGCGCACGCTGGCCGACCTCGGTGTGACCGGCGTGATCGAGCTGCCGCCGGCCGGCACACTGGCCGGGCTGGTCAAGCGGGAGCTGAAGGGCGACGGCGCCCCGGAGATCGTCACCCTGAACACCCCGGACGACCTGCCGGCCGCGCGGGACCTGATCGCCCGGCACGGCATGGCGCCCAGCCACCGGCCGACCACGCAGTTCCGCGTGGTGGTGGCACCGGCCGCCGGCGCCTTCGCCCGGTCCGCCGAGCTGACCGAGGGCGAGACGATCCGCGCCGGCCAGGTCGTCGGGCACATCGGCACCCGGCAGGGGCCGGTCGACGTGACCGCGCACCAGAACGGCGTCCTCACCGAATGGCTCGCCCACCACGACGACCCGGTCGCACCGGGCCAACCGCTCGCCCGCATCGGAGGTCGCTCATGACTGGCAGTCGCATCGTGTCGATGGGGCACTACCAGCCCTCCCGGGTGGTGACCAACGACGAGATCGCCCAGCTCGTGGACACCAACGACGAGTGGATCCGGGACCGGGTCGGCATCGTCACCCGGCGGATCGCCGACAGTGAGACGGTGGCCGACATGGCCGCCGCCGCCGCCGGCAAGGCGCTGGCCAACTCCGGCCTGACCGCCGCCGACATCGACCTGGTCGTGGTCGCCACCTGCACCTCGGTCGACCGCAGCCCCAACGTGGCCTGCCGGGTCGCCGCCAAGCTGGGCATCGCCGCGCCGGGCGCGTACGACGTCAACACCGCCTGCTCGGGCTTCGCCTACGCGCTGGGCACCGTCGACCACGCCATCCGGGCCGGGGCGTCGCGCAACGCGATCGTCATCGGCGCGGAGAAGCTCTCCGACTTCACCGACTGGACCGACCGCTCCACCTGCATCATCTTCGGCGACGGCGCCGGTGCCGCGGTGGTCACCGCGACCGCCGACGACGAGCCGGCCGGGATCGGTCCGGTGGTCTGGGGTTCGGCGCCGGAGAAGAGCGACGCGGTCCGCATCGAGGGCTGGCGCCCGTACATCCAGCAGGAGGGGCAGTCGGTCTTCCGCTGGGCTACCACCGCGCTGGCGCCGCTGGCCCTGCAGGCGTGCGAGCGGGCCGGGGTCGACCCGTCGGAGCTGGCCGCGTTCGTGCCGCACCAGGCCAACGCCCGGATCATCGACGGCATCGCCAAGCGGCTCAACATCCCCAACGCGATCATCGCGAAGGACATCGTCGAGTCCGGCAACACCTCCGCGGCGAGCGTGCCGCTGGCCCTGTCCAAGCTGGTCGAGCGGCGGGAGGTGCCCTCGGGCGCCCCGGTGCTGCTGTTCGGCTTCGGCGGTGGCCTGACCTACGCCGGTCAGGTCGTCCGCTGCCCCTGATGACCCCCTCGGGCGCACACGCGTCCAGGAGTGGCGGCTGGCGACGCCGGCCGCCGGAGAACCCCCGATGAAAGGAACCAACCGCAATGACCCGTGACGAGATCACCACCGGCCTCGCCGAGATCCTCGAAGAGGTTGCCGGGGTGAACCCGGACGACGTGGCCGAGGGGAAGTCCTTCACCGACGACCTCGACGTCGACTCGCTTTCCATGGTGGAGGTCGTGGTGGCGGCCGAGGAGAAGTTCGGCGTCAAGATCCCGGACAACGAGGTGCAGAACCTCAAGACCGTCGGGGACGCTGTCACCTACATCGCGGCCCAGTCCTGATCATGAGTCGTCCTGACGTCGTCGTCACCGGGCTCGGCGCGACGACCCCGCTTGGCGGGGACGTCGCGTCGACCTGGGACGCAATGCTCGCCGGCCGCTCCGGGGTGAGTGCCCTCACCCAGGAGTGGGCCGCGCAACTGCCGGTCCGGATCGCCGCCCAGCTGGCCGTGGAACCGTCCGAGGTGCTGGACCGGGTCCGGTTGCGCCGGCTGGACCGCTCCGAGGCGATCGCGATCATCGCGGCGCAGCAGGCCTGGGCGGACGCGGGCCTGGCCGACTCCGGCCTCGACGGTGAACGCCTGGCGGTCAGCGTCGGCTCCGGCATCGGCGGTGCCACCACCCTGCTCGCCCAGGACGACATCCTGGAGGCGTCCGGGCCGCGGCGGGTCTCCCCGCACACCATCCCGATGCTGATGCCGAACGGTCCGGCCGCCTGGGTCGGGCTGGAGCTGGGCGCCAAGGCCGGCGTGCACTCGGTGGCCAGCGCGTGCGCGACCGGCGCGGAGGCGATCGCGCTCGGCCTGGACATCATCCGGGCCGGCCGGGCCGACGTGGTGGTGGCCGGCGGCACCGAGGCGGTCATCCACGCGCTGCCGATCGCCGGGTTCAGCTCGATGCGGGCCATGTCGACCCGCAACGACGACCCGGAGCGGGCCTCCCGCCCGTGGGACCGGGGCCGTGACGGCTTCGTCCTCGGCGAGGGCGCCGGCATCGTGGTGCTGGAGCGGGCCGAGCACGCCGCCGCCCGGGGCGCCCGGGTGTACGCGCGCCTCGCTGGCGCCGGGATCACCTCCGACGCGTACGACATCGTCCAGCCGCACGCCGAGGGCGAGGGCGCGATCCGGGCCATCGCCAAGGCGATCGCGGACGCGGACGTGGCCAAGCGGGACATCGTGCACGTCAACGCGCACGCCACGTCGACCCCGGTCGGCGACATGCTGGAGATCGGCGCGCTGCACAAGGCACTCGGCGACCACCCGGTGCTGGCCGCGACCAAGTCGATGACCGGTCACCTGCTCGGTGCGGCCGGCGCGCTGGAGTCGATCGCCGCCATCCTGGCCATCCGCGACGGTGTCGTTCCTCCGACGATCAACCTCGACGACCCGGACGACGGTCTCACCCTGGAGGTGGCCGCACACAAGGCGCGCCACATGGAGATCCCGGCCGCGCTGAACAACGCGTTCGGCTTCGGCGGCCACAACGTGGCTCTCGTCTTCACCCGGGCCTGAGACCCCAGGTTGGAGGCGCGTGACCACCACCGCGCCATCCCGCTGTAGCGGACGTAAGGAAGGGTCCCTTCTTATCGCGAGGCGAAAAGAAGGGACCCTTCCTTACGTTCAGCCCCGGTTGCGCGGGTGCTGTTTCGCGGTGCGCTCATTGCCCCGGCGGTAGTTGCCGGTCCAGCGGGCCATCACCAGCTGCGGGTCGTCGTCCACCTCGGCGAGGAACTCCGCCGCCCGGCCGCCGCGCAACGTGGTGGCCACCCGCCCGTGATGCGTGATCACCACGGCGCCGTCGGCCCGTTCCACCCAGTCGAAGTCCCGCGCCTGACCCATGGCGACACGGTGCCAGGCCCGGGGCGGCCGACGCGAGCGGTTTCCCGGCGCCTGCCCATCGTCGGCGCCCGGCGTGCGGGTGGTCAGGTGGCGCAGGTGGTGGCTGGCAGACCGGGCACGGTCACCGGGGACCGGCCACCCGGGCGGGCCTTGCCGCCCAGCACCCCGGCCAGCGCGGTCATCGACGCCCGGCTGGAGGAGTACGTGGCCAGCAGCGTCGGCGACGCGGCCTTGGCCAGCACGTACGGGGTGTCCATGGCGACGGTGACCGCCGCGTCGGCGCGCAGGTCGGCGGTGCCGTCGCCGTAGCCGACCAGGTGCACCACCGTGCCACCGCTGGGCACCACCTTGACGCCGGCCGCGGTCAGCGCCTCGGTGAGCAGCGACCGGGTGCCGTCCCGGCCGCCAGAGGAGGTGACGGTGATCGGCCCGCGCACCGCGCCGCCGCAGGCGCCCCGCAGCACGGTGACCGCACCGGCGGCCAGCGCGTCCGCCGCCGCGCGGTGGGCCGGGGCGTTGAGCGTGGACATCTGCGCGGTCGGTAGCGCCGACAGCCGGAACTTCATGGTCAGCACCCGGGTGACCGCCTCGACCAGTCGGGCCCGGGTCAGCGATCCGCCGCGCAGCGCGGCGAGCAGCCCGTCGTACGCCTGGCCGACGTTCGGGGTCATCAGGATCAGGTCGTTGCCGGCGTTCAGCGCCCGGACCGCGGCCTCGCCGGGGGCCCAGCGCTTCGCCGGGGGCATGTTCATGCCGTCGGTGATCACCACGCCGGTGAAGCCGAGTTGGCCGCGCAGCACGTCGGTGAGCAGCTTGTGCGAGAAGGTGGCCGGAGTGCCAGGGTCGATGGCCCGCGCGTCCAGGTGGCCGGACATCACGGCCATCGCGCCGGCGCCGATCCCGGCGGTGAACGGTGGCCAGGCGCCGCTCTTCAACGCCGCCGCGGACTGGGCGAGCACCGGCAGGTCCTGGTGCGAGTCGTCGGCGCTGTGGCCGTGACCCGGAAAGTGCTTCAGGGTGGCGGCGACGCCGACCGCCTGGAGGCCCCGGACCGCGCCGCCGACCTGCGCCGCGGCCCGCTTCGGGTCCGCGCCGTAGGACCGGGAGCCGATCACCGTGCTGCGAGTCGCCAGCACGTCGGCCACCGGCGCGAAGTCGACGTTGATCCCCATCGCGGCCAGCTCGGCGCCGGCGGCCCGCCAGGCGGCCTCGGTCAGCGCCGGGTCGCCGGCCGCACCGGCGGCGAGGGCGCTGGGCAGCACGGTGACACCGTCGGTGATCCGGGTGACCACGCCGTACTCCTGGTCGGTGCCGATCAGGAAGGGCGCCGGGCCGGCGGCGAGCCGACCGGCGGCGGCACGGAGCCCGCCGGTCAGCTCGTGCACCTGCTTCGGGTTGTCGACGTTGGTGGTCTCCTGGTTGCCCTTGGTCGGGTCGTCGGCGCTGAACCCGACCAGGATCAGCCCGCCCAGCCGGTACTTGGCGATCATCTCGGCGGGGGTGTCGACCCCGGCCAGCGCCTGGTTGCCGGCGGCCGAGCCGGGTGAGACCTTCGTGGCCGAGTCGCCGTAGGCGTACGGCATCAGCACCTGGCCGACCAGGTCCTCGTCGGAGAGCCTGGCGACCAGCGCGGCCGCCTGGGCGGCAGGGTCGTTGGTCGGCGTGGTGGCGGGCGTGCTCGGGCCGGCGGACGTGCCCGCCGGCCCGGGCGTCGGCGCCGGACGGTCCCGGGTGCCGGAGCAGCCGGAGACGAGCAGGGCGGTCAGGGCGGCGACGGCGACGCTGGCGCGGCGCGGGCGAATCGGCACGCCGCCCATCCCACCAGTTCACCCTTATCGGGGCAACTTGACCTTACCGGCCAGCCGCCCCTGGCCGCCGCCGCGTGAGCGTGCGGGCAGGTGGCCGGGTCGGGGGCGGCCGGGTCAGCCGACCCGGGTGAGCAAGGTCACCGGCGCGCCGTCGCCGGCGTACCGGTAGGGCTCCAGGTCATCGTCCCACGCGGTGCCGAGCGCCTTGTCGAGCGCGTGCGCCAGCGCCTCCGGGGCCTGGGCGGCGGTCATCAGCGCGCGCAGCCGGTCCTCGCCGAGCTGGATGTCACCGGCCGCGCCGACGGTGGCCCGAAACAGGCCGCGTGCCGGCACGTACATGAAACGCTCGCCGTCGGCGCCGGGACTCGGTTCCTCGGTCACCTCGAAACGGATCATGGGCCACTGCCGGAGGGCAGCAGCCAGCTCGGCGCCCGTCCCCGGACGACCGGTCCACCCGCACTCGGCCCGGCGAGCGCCGGGATCGACGGGCTGAGCCGTCCACTGCAGGTTGACCGGCGCGGCTAGGACGCGCGCGATCGCCCACTCGACGTGCGAGCACACGGCGAGTGGGGTCGAGTGGACGTATACGACGCCACGCGTTGGCACGGTGACCTCCCGGAGAGCGAGGTGCGTCTTCCCCTACGACCTCGTCCACCCGAGTGGCTGATGCAACACATGATTACTCTTGTGACGGATGGTGCGCCAGGGAATCGGAGAAATCGCTGGCCGGAATAGCCGGACGGGTGGTCTCCGTTGCCTCTCAGGACACCGCGACGACCAGCCTGATGTCGTGGTCCTGTACAGTTCCATCGGCGGCTTCTGCCGCGCACAACTTCGCGGGCCGACCTGGTGTCGCCCGCACACAGCCCCCGGACGTCCAGTCCTCCCGTACGTCTTGCAAGGAGTACCTCCGTGGCGAGCAACACCTCTAAGACCGCGCGCGCGTCCGTCCGGGCCGGCCAGGCTGGCCAGGGTGGCGCCCTCAGCGTGCTGGGCGAGTTCAAGTACCTCATCCCGCTCAACGGCGGCAAGCACGCCTACGTGCGCAACCTGACCAACGGCAAGACCGCGCACCTGCGCACCGACTCCGAGGCCTTCGTCGAGGAGATCCGGGTGCTGGCCGCGGCCGGCCACGCCGCCAAGATCCGGGCGGAGATCAACAACCTGAACACGACGCACCCGGGTGACGGCTGGGACGCCACCGAGAAGCGCCTGGTCGAGGCCGGCGTCTTCGAGGGCTGAGCCCTCCCCCACCGCATCATCTGAAAACGCCCGCCGGGAGTTCCCGGCGGGCGTTTTCGCGTCCCTACCCCGCGCCGGAGTGCCCCGCGGGCTCAGGCCGGGTCCAGCAGGGCGACCTCCCCGGTGGCCAGGTCGTAGAGGCCGCCGACCACGGCCACCCGGCCGGCGGCGACCGGCCCGGCCAGCAGGTCGTCGTCCCACAGGGTCTGCACCGTGCGCCGGACGTGCCGGCGGATCGCGAGCGGATGCACCGCCGGGTCGTCTAGCCCCACCTCGGTCACCGCCGGGGCGATCTCGTCCACCAGGTGGGCCAGTGACCCGCCGGGACGCTCCCCGGCGCGCAACGCGTCCACCGCGGCTCCCACCGCGCCGCACCGCTCGTGGCCGAGCACCATCACCAGCGGTACGCCGAGCTGACCGACCACGTACTCGATCGAGCCGCACACCGCGCGGTCGAGCACGTGGCCACCGGTGCGGATCACGCAGATCGCGCCGAAGGTCTGGTCGAAGATCGCCTCCAGCGGCACCCGCGAGTCGATGCAGCCGAGCACCACCGCGTACGGCTGCTGGTCGCCGGAGGCGGCCGCGGCGGCGGCCGTGACGTCGTGCCCGTGCACCGGTTGGCCGCTGACGAAGCGCCGGTTACCGGCGAGCAGCTCGGCCAGCGCGGCGCGAGGCGTGCCACCGGCCAGTCGCCCCGACGCCGAAGGTCCGCCCACCGGCGGTCCGGGCGTTGCCCCCGACGACCCCATGCCGTTCAGCTTGGCCCGCCGTCGGCGGTCACGGGCGGGGTCGGGAATGTTCGCCCCGGCGCGATTGGCGTGGTCTCATGGCGGGTAGCCGGTGTTACCGCCGGGTATCCCGGTGCTGGTGGTGCGGGCGGCCCTGGGAGGTGGCGATGCCGGAGCGGTTCGAGGTCGGTCTGCCCGACGGCGTACGGCTGCACGTCGAGGCGACGGGGCCGGCGGACGCCCAGGTCACCGCCATCCTGCTGCATGGCTGGACGCTGGACGGGCGCAGCTGGCACCGGCAGGTCGAGGCCCTCACCGGTTCGTCCGACGGCGCGGTGCGGGTGGTGACCTACGACGCACGTGGGCACGGCCGGTCCAGTTGCATGCCGCTGCCCACGGCCACCCTGGCCCAGCTCGGCGACGACCTGCTCGCGGTGCTCGACACGGTCGCGCCGACCGGGCGGGTGATCCTGGTCGGGCACTCGATGGGCGGCATGACGATCATGGAGTACGCGCACCGCCACCCGGCGCACTTCGCCGCCCGCACCGCCGGCCTGGTCTTCGTCTCGACCACCGCCGAGGGGCACACGCACACCGTCTACGGGCTCTCACCCCGGATCGCCCGGCTGATCCGGCTGGCCGAGACGACGGGCGCCGGGGTGCTGGCCCGGTGCGGTTCGTGGCGGGCACCCCGGGCGCTGCTGCGCGCGCTGCAACCGAGCATCCGGTGGATGCTCTTCGGCGACCGCTGCGATCCGGCCGACATCCGGCTGGTGACCTCGGCGGTGGCCCGCGCCTCGCTGCGCTCGATCGGCGGGTTCCGCGCCTCGATCGGCGCCCAGCACCGCTTGGACACCCTCGCCGCGTTGGCCCACCTGCCGGCGGCCGCCCTGGTCGGCGACCGGGACCGGCTGACCCCGCCGCCGTGCGCCGAGTCGATCGCCGCGGTCCTGCCGGCCACCGAGCTGACCGTCTGCCCGGGCGCCGGGCACATGCTGATGATGGAACGCCCGGACAAGGTGAACGGCGCGCTGACGGGCGTCCTGAGCCGGGTACTCGCCGAGCCGGCGTCCCACGCGACCCCCGCCGGGACGGGTGTCTGACCACGTTCCCGCACCTCGGGCGCGGGAGGCCGGGCCCGGGGCCGTACCCTTCTGCGGTTGGCCCGCGCGGTTCGTGCCGCTTGCCGGCGACGTCAGAAGGAGCGTGCGTTGACCGACCAGACCGCCCTGGAGCAGGAGATCGCCGTCGAGCAACGGCACCTCGACCGGGTGTACGCCCGACTCGCCGAGCTGCGGCGGTCGGCGGTTCGCGCCGAGCGGGACGGCTACCGGATGGCCCGGGTGGGCACTTTCGGCGCGCTCGTCGAGCGCGACGCGATGGTCTTCCACGCCGCGCAGCGGCGACACACCCTCGACGCGGAGCACGAGGGGCTGGTCTTCGGCCGGCTGGACATGCGGGACCGGCAGGTGCTGCACGTCGGTCGGCTCGGCATCCGCGACGAGGACGCGACCACGCTGGTCGTCGACTGGCGGGCGCCGGCCGCCGCCGCCTTCTACCAGGCGACCCCGGCCCAGCCGCTGGGCGTGGTACGCCGGCGCACCATCCAGTCCCGCAGCGAGCGGGTCACCCGGATCGAGGACGACCTTCTGGACCCGACGGCCGCCCCCGAGGGGATGACGGTGGTCGGCGACGGCGCGCTGCTGGCGACCCTGTCCCGGGCCACCGGCCGGGGCATGCGCGACATCGTGGCGACCATCCAGCGGGAGCAGGACGAGGCGATCCGCTCGCCCGGCTCCGGGGTGACGATCGTCGCCGGCGGCCCGGGCACCGGCAAGACCGCGGTCGCTCTGCACCGGGCCGCCTACCTGCTGTATTCCGACCGCAGCCGGTACGCCGGCGGAGGCATCCTGGTGGTCGGCCCGTCCTCGGTCTTCGTCGAGTACATCGCCTCGGTGCTGCCCTCTCTCGGCGAGGACACCGCGACCCTGCACTCGCTGGGCACCCTCTTCCCCGGGATGACCGCCACCCGCACCGACCCGCCCGAGGTGGCGGCCGTGAAGGGTTCGCTGCGGATGCGCCGGGTGCTGGAGCGGGCGGCCCGGGACGCGGTGCCGGGCGGCCCTGGCGAGCTGCGGCTGCTCTACCGCGGCACGCTGCTGCGGCTGGACCGGGCCGAGCTGGACGGGATCCGGGACCGCGTGCTGCACCGCGGCGCCCGGCGCAACGAGGTCCGCCGGGCCGGCTTCGACGGTGTCTTCGCCGCGCTGTGGGCGCAGGCCCGCCGGTTGGGCATCGGCCGGCTGCCGGAGCAGCGGGCCTTCGAGGACGAGATCGCCGAGCGGCCGGAGTTCCGGGAGTTCCTCAAGGCGTGGTGGCCGCGGCTGCACCCCCGGCACGTGCTCGGCTGGCTGGCCCGGCCGGACCGCCTGCGCCGGTACGCCGGTGGGATCCTCTCCACCGCCGAGATCCGGCTGCTCAGCGCGGCGTACCAGAACCTGGACGCGGCCGGGTTGACCATCGCCGACGTGGCGCTGCTGGACGAGCTGGACGCGCTGCTCGGCAAGCCGCCGCAGCCGGCCCGGGCCCGGCGTGACCCGTTCCAGCTCGCTGGCGGTGTCCGCGAGCTGAGCAGCTTCGGCGACCGGCAGCGGGCCGCGCGGGCGGCGGCCCGGGAGCGGCCGGCGGACTACCGGGAGTACGCGCACGTGGTGGTGGACGAGGCGCAGGACGTCTCGCCGATGCAGTGGCGCATGGTCGGCCGGCGCGGCCGGCTGGCCTCCTGGACGGTGGTGGGCGACCCGGCGCAGACGGCGTGGACCGGCGACCCGGAGGAGCTGGACCGGGCCCGGGACCAGGCGCTGGGCCGGCGCAAGCGGCACGACTTCACGCTGACCACCAACTACCGCAACTCGGCGGAGATCTTCGCGGTGGCGGCGGCGGAGATCCGCCGGCTCTACCCCGACCTGCTGCTGCCGACCGCCGTCCGCTCCACCGGGGTCGATCCGGTCGAGCTGGTGGTGCCCGCCACGGGCCTGGAGACCGCGACCGTGGAGGCGGCCACCGGCCTGCTGGCCGAGGTGGAGGGCACGGTCGGGGTGATCACGCCGGTCCCGCGCCGCGACGAGGTCGCCGGCTGGCTCGGCGCACTCGGTGCGCCGCGACTGCAGGTGGTGACCAGCCTGGAGGCGAAGGGCATGGAGTACGACGGGGTGGTGCTGGTCGCCCCGAGCGAGATCCGGGCGGATCCGGGCGCCGGGGTGCGCACCCTGTATGTCGCGCTGTCCCGGGCCACCCAGCGGCTCACCACCATCGACCCGACCGGCTGACCCGCGACGGCCGGCCCCGTCGGACGGACGACCTGCCGTACACTTGCATACATAGCGATGTGAGCATACATTTGACCGGGTCCCGACGGACGACGGAGGGTGGTCTCGTGGGCGCAGGTCATGACCACCACCACGGGTCGGTCGCCAACGCCGCGCACCAGCACCGGGGGCGGCTCTGGACAGCGTTCGGGCTGCTCGCCACCCTGATGGTGGTCGAGGCGGTGGCCGCGTTCCACACCGGCTCGCTGGCCCTGCTCTCCGACGCCGGGCACATGTTCACCGACGTGCTCGGCATCGGGATGGCGCTCGCCGCGATCACCGCCACCCGGCGGGCCACCGGCGACCCGCAACGCACCTTCGGGCTCTACCGACTCGAGGTGCTCGCCGCCCTGGCCAACGCCGTCCTGCTCTCCGGCGTGGCGGTCTACGTCGTGATCGAGGCGATCGGCCGGTTCGGCGACCCGCACGAGGTGCTGGCCGGTCCGATGCTCGCGGTGGCCGCGCTCGGCCTGCTCGCCAACCTGGCCGCCTTCGCCCTGCTCCGCGCGGGGGCTCGGGAGAGCATCAACCTGCAGGGCGCCTACCTGGAGGTGCTCGGCGACCTGCTCGGCTCGCTCGGCGTGATCGGCGCGGCACTGCTCATCCAGGTCACCGACTGGTGGTGGGCCGACCCGCTCGTCGCGGTCGCCATCGGCGTGTTCATCCTGCCGCGCACCTGGCGGCTGGGACGGGCCGCGGTCCGCATCCTGGTGCAGGCCGCCCCCGAGCACCTCCAGGTGACCGCCGTGCACGACCGACTGGCCGCGGTGCCCGGCGTGGTCGAGGTGCACGACCTGCACGTCTGGACGCTCACCTCGGGCATGGAAGTGGCCTCCGCGCACCTGACCATGGCGCCCGGCGCGGATGTCGGCGTGGTGCTCTCCGCGGCTCGCGCCGCCCTGCACCAGGAGTTCCGGATCGAGCACGCGACGTTGCAGATCGAACCCGGCGCGTCCCCCGGCGCCTGCGGTTCGGTCGAATGGTAGCGGCGTTTCAGGAGCTTTACTCGGATTAGCCGGAATTTACCGTGACGACGGACGCACCGTCCGTCACATCGGCTGCACCGGCCCCAAAAGCCCCGGTAGGCTCGGTCCCGGCCTCCACCCGGCGGCGCCCACCCGGCGCCGGTGGCGGCCGCCGCCTAATCGCCCGAGCGGGCGAACCGGGGAACCACGTTCCTGGGGTGCATCCGCGTCAGCGGTAGGGATCTTCCGTCCCGAACCCGTCAGCTAACCCGGTCGGCGGCTGACGGAAGGACATGCGTAGTGGTACCAGCACGACCACCCGCCGCCCGACTGGCGGCCCTGATCGTCGCGATGTTCGCCCTCGGCGTCGCGATCCCGGCCGGCGCCGCCTCGGCCGCTCCCCCGACCGGCCTGCGGGCCGCCGCGGCACCCGACAGCGACGAAGAGGGCGGCACCCCGGCGCTGCGGGCCCAACTGGAGGCGGCCAGCAAGGGATACCTGGACGCGAAGCGCGCCCTGGACACCTCCGTACAGCGGCAGCAGCAGCTCGCCACCCAACTGAAGACCACCGAGACCGAACTGACGGCGCGCAGCGGCAAGGTCGACGAGATCGCCGGACTGGCCTACCGCACCGGCCGGCTCGGCACGGTGTCGGCGCTGCTCAACAGCGGCACCCCCGAGGGCTTCATGGACCGGGCCGTCACGCTGGACGCGGTCGCCGCCAACGAGGACCGGGCGCTGCGCGACCTCACCGCCACCAGGGACGAGGTCAACCGCACCCGCATCGCCCTGGACGGCGAGATCCGTGAGCAGCGCAAGCAGGTCACCGTCATGGCCAAGCGCAAGGAGCAGGCCGAACGGGCTCTGACCGTGGCCACCACCAAGCCCCGGACGACCGCCGACACCGGCTCCAACCGGGGCACCTCCGCCGCCAACGCAAAGGCCGCGCCGCGCAACTCCGACGGCTCCTGGCCGTCGGAGTCGTGCAGCGTCAACGACCCCACGCCGGCCACCGGCTGCATCACCCCCCGCACGCTGCACGCGCTCAACCAGGCCAAGGCCGCGGGCTTCACCCGGTACGTCTCCTGCCACCGCAACGGCGGCTCCGGTGAACACCCGAAGGGCCGGGCCTGCGACTTCGCCGCCCAGAAGAGCGGCTTCGGCGGCGACGCCACCGGCGGCGACAAGACGTACGGCAACAACCTGGCCGCGTACTTCATCCGCAACGCCGACCGGCTCGCCGTGCTCTACGTGATCTGGTACAGGCAGATCTGGCTGCCCAGCAGCGGGTGGAAGTCGTACAGCGGAGCGGGCGGCGACCCGTCCAGCGACCACACCAACCACGTGCACCTGTCGGTGTACTGACCCCGGGCGGTGCCCCGCCCCGCGGGGCACCGGCCCGCCCGGGTACGTCAGCGGACGTACCCGGGATGTCGCCGGCGGTCGGACGCCCCGGGCCGAGCCCGGCGGGCAGCATCCTGGTATGCGTCGGATCCCACCCACCGCCCGCAAGGCGCTGCTCACCCTGCACCTGGTCACCTCGCTCGGCTGGCTCGGCGCCGACCTGACGCTGCTCACGCTCGGCGTCGCGGCACAGCGCGGCGCCGACCCGGCCGTCGTCTACCCGGTTGCCGCGCTGGTCGGCACCGTGCTGTTCGCACCGTTGAGCGTGCTGGTCTGGCTGGTCGGCGTGGCCAGCGCGCTGCTCACCCCGTGGGGGCTGCTGCGCTACCGCTGGGTGCTGGTCAAACTCGTGATCACCACGGTGATGGTCGGGTTGGTGCTGTTCCTGCTCACCCCGAACCTGCGGCACGCCGGCGCGCTGGGCGCCGCCCTGCCCGCCCGAGACCGCGCCGACCTGGTGATCGCACCGGCCGTGTCGACCAGTCTGATGATCATCGCGACGGTGCTCTCCACGTACAAGCCGTGGGGGCGACGGCCGGCCGCGCGGCCCACCGTCGCGGGCCGGACCGGACGTGATCCCGCGGCAACCAGGATCTAGTGGCCTCTCCACCCGAGCAGGTCACTACATCCAGGATCGAGCGTGATCTTGACGCGACCCGGGCCTGCGCGCGGCCGCAGGCCGGGCGTGGCCTTGGTGCGGCCCGGGCCTGGGCGCGGGCCGCAGGCCGGGCCTGGGTGCGGGCCGCAGGCCGGGCCTGGGTGCGGGCTCAGTTGGCGGGCGGGGGCCGGCCGTGCGGTCCAGGGCCGCGCCCAGTCGGGTGGCCAATGCCAGGTGGGCCGCCCGGGCCTGGCGGAACGCGTACCGGAACAGCGGGGCCGGCGCGGTCAGGGTGATCTCGACGTCGACCCGGACCAGGCCGTCCGGCTCGCCGCGCAGCCGGGTGTGGTTGCGCACCGTGGTGGCCGGCCACTGGCGGGCCACCATGACGATCTCGTCGTCCTCACTGATCAGCACGTCCGCCTGGTACGTGGTCCGGAAGCGCAGCGGGCCGGCCACCAGCCGGTCGCTGATCGCGTAGCTGGCCCGGGCACCGGGTCGGGGCGGCAGCCGGCGAACCTGGACGATCAGCGGGTGCAGCTCGCCCTGCCGGGTCAGGTCGCTCAGCAGCGCCGCGGCCTCGCGGGGAGTGCAGCGGGCCTGGACGGTGTAGCTGAAGGTATCGCTCCTGAGCACACCGTCTCCCGCCGTCGTTGGTCGCACGATCGTCCCGCACCCCGGTCGGGCTGGCAACGCCCGGACGGACACGGACCGTTGCCTCGGCATTCACACCGCGTTCCCACTACGGTCGGCTGATGGGTAACCACCCGCCGTGACGAGCGACGGAGGACGTGAGCATGAACGGGTACGACCGGTGAGCGGGCACGTGATGGTCTTCGCGCCCACGCCGCAGCTGACGGTGACCGTGGACCAGCCGAACGATCAGCCCGAGTTGCACCTGCACCCGGGCGGGCAGGGCGTCTGGCAGGCCCGGATGGTGATGTCGCTCGGGGTCGACGTGGTGCTCTGCACCGCGCTCGGCGGCGAGATCGGCCAGGTGCTGGAGCCGCTGCTCGTCAGCGAGGGAGTGGACCTCAAGGTGGTGGTCCGTGACTCCGGCAGCGGCGGGTACGTGCACGACCGCCGGGACGGGTCCCGGCAGGAGATCGCCGACGTGCCCGGGCAGCCGCTGAGCCGGCACGAGCTCGACGAGTTGTACAACCTGGCCCTCGGCGAGGGGCTGCGAGCGTCGGTGAGCGTGCTCAGTGGACCCAACGAGCCGTGGCTCGTTCCGGCCGACCTGTACCGGCGCTTCGCCGCCGATCTCGGTGCCAACGGCGGCCGGGTGGTGGTCGACCTCTCCGGCGATCACCTCGGGGCGGTGCTGGACAGCGGGGTGTTCTTCCTGAAGGTGAGCCATGAGGAACTGATCCGCGACGGCCGCGCCCGCAACGAGGAGAGCGCGGAGCTGACCCGGGTGATGTACGACCTGCACGCCGCCGGCGCCGAGACGGTGGTGGTGAGCCGGGCCGACGAGCCGGCGCTCGCGCTCGTCGACGGCGAGCTGTTCGAGGTGGAGATGCCCCGGTTGCAGGCGGCCGACCCGCGCGGCGCCGGCGACTCGATGACCGCCGGGGTGGCCGCCGTGGTGGCCGGCGGCGGAGACATCCGGACTGCCATCCGGACCGGTGCCGCGGCCGGCGCGCTGAACGTGACCCGGCACGGGCTGGGCACCGGGCGGTTGGACTCGATCACCGGTCTGGTGGATCGGGTCCGGTTGGTCCCGGCGGACAGCCGACAGCAGGAGCGGACCACCCCCGACGAACTGGCCGACCGGGCGGTCGAGCGATGACGCTGCGCGTGCTGGTCACCAACGACGACGGGATCGCCGCACCGGGCATCCAGGCGCTGGCCTGGGCGGCGGCGCAGCGGGGCCTGGACGTGGTGGTCGCCGCGCCGCTGGAGGAGGCGAGCGGCACCAGCGCGGCCATGAGCGCGATGGAGCAGGACGGGCGGGTGGTGGTGCACGACCACCCGCTGCCGGACCTGGCGGGCGTTCCGGCGTACGGGGTCGGTGGCTCCCCCGGCTTCATCACGCTGATCGCGCTGCACGGCGCGTTCGGCCCGCCGCCGACGGTGGTGCTCTCCGGCATCAACCGGGGTGCCAACGCCGGCCGCGCCGTGCTGCACTCCGGAACGGTCGGCGCCGCGTTCACCGCCGCCACGAACGGCTGCCGGGCGATGGCCGTCTCGCTGGACGTACTCTCCGCGGGCGAGGCGACGGCCGCCAGCGGTGGCGCCGCGGTGGACGCCGCAGCCCGGGTACGCGACGCCGAGCGCAACTGGAGCACCGCCGCGCGGGTCGCCCTGGACCTGCTCCCCCGGCTGACGGCCGCGCCGATCGAGAGCGTGCTCAACGTCAACGCCCCGGACCTGCCGCACGGGCGGCTGCGCGGGGTCCGCCGCGGCACGCTGGCCAGTTTCGGTCAGGTGCAGATGACGGTGGCCGAATCGGGGCACGGCTTCGTGCGTACCTCGCTGGAGGAGCCGGGGCAGGCCGCGCAGCCCGGCACGGACGTGGCGTTGCTCGCCGCGGGGTACGCGTCCGTGACGGCCATCCGGGCGGTCACCGAGATGACCGACGTCGACCTGACCGGCCTGGACGAACAGCCCTGACCGGCGTGGGCCGCGGGCGTTCAGCGGCGTGGGCCGCGGGCGTTCAGCGCTCAGGCGCCGGGAAGCACCTCGGGGGCGGCGGCACCGGCGAAGTACGGCTCGGGGGCGCCGAAGAGGCCGAGCAGGCCGGTCACCCAGAGCTGCCGGTGCACGAACCGGCTCGGCTCGGTGACCACCAGCTTGACGCCGCTGACCTCGGCGGTCTGGAAGCCGGCCACCATCGCGCTGATGCCGACCGAGTCGATGAAGGTGACCAGCCTCATGTTCAGCTCGATGCGCAGGGGGCGGCCCTTGGCCAACACCTCCGCGATCGCCTCGCGTACCTCGTACGCTGTGTCGACGTCGATCTCGCCGCGCGGGGCGATCTCCACGACACCACCGGACAGAACCGACTTCACGATCGACAGGCTCACGCGAGCACCTCCACCCGCCCGTCCCCCGGGCGCCTCATCAGTACGCGGGCCGCGACCGACAGTATTCCTTCGACGGCCTCGGTCGCCACCCCTCGGGATGAGCAATTCGCGGATCCGGGCACACCAAGTCGCCCATATCCGGACTTTTCGTTATCTGATCACTCAGTACTTCTGGTCATCTGATCACTCAACGATCGGTCGGAACCGACGCGTCGCTGGACCAGGGTAGCGGTCCCCGGCCGCCGTGCCCGACAACCGGCCCACCAACCGCGCTCGCCCCGTGTGACACCGGCGTGTCGCACCCTCGTCGATCGACCTCGACCCGGCCGGGTGGTTGCCGACGCCGCCTAGCATCGGCCGGGGAACCCCACCGTTACGGAGAGGACCTTCAATGATCAAGAAACTGGCCGGGCTGGCCGGCGTCGGTGTGCTGCTCGCCCTCGTACTGGCCTGCGGCTTCGGTGGCGGAGGCGATGACGACGATGACGACGACGACGACTTCGCCCGGGGCCTCTCCGTGGTGGTGCTGCGCTGAGTGTCCGGTGAGCCGGGCCGGCCGGGTTTGCGCCTGGCCGGCGCGGGGCACTGCCGGGGTAGGCGAATCGTGACGCGCTGGACAGACGCCGAAGTCCGAAGTGGCCGCCGGCTTCGGCACCCCGAGGAGGTAACCACGATGTTCGGAACCAACCTGCTGGACCGCCGCAGCAAGCCGGAACGGATCGCGGACCAGGCGTGGGAGCACCTGGTCTCCGCCGTCAGTTCCGCGGGAGACAGCGTCCGGGGCACCGCCCGCTCCGCCCGGCGCAGCAGCAGCGACCTCGCCGACGGCGCGGGCGACCTGGTGGGCTCTGCCGCCGACGAGGCGCGGCGCCGAGCCTCGCTGGCCTTCGACGCGCTCGCCGGCCGTCAGCCGGCACTGCCCTGGACGCTGCTGATCGGCGCCGCGCTGGTCGGCGCCGCGGTCGGCTGGGCCGTCGGCTCCGCCGCCCGAGCTGCCGGCAGCCGGGACGACCGCGCGGTGGACGACGTCGAGTTCGTCGACGTCGACCGTCCCAACTCCCCCGTCGGCCTGAACGACTGACCCACCCGCCACCCTCGGGCCCCGCTCGACCCCAGAGGTCGACCGGGGCCCGCCCCTTTCTCCCACCCCTTGCCCCCACCGCCGCCCGCCCCTGCCCCATCCCGCCGGGCCGCCCTGCCCCCGCCTCGCGCCGCCCCCGCCCCCGCGCCCCCGCCCCCGCCCCCGCGCCCCTTCCCCCCGTCGATCTAGGGCATATCGTCGTGGATGGAGATCGACTAGCAGCGATATGACCTAGATCGACGGGGAGATGGGGCGGGGCGCGGGCGGGCGCGGCGCGGCGGACGGGGCAGGGTGGGTGGGGCCGGTCCGCCGGGGTGTTGGACCCCCCTCGGGCAGCCGCGGCGGACCGGTGATGTGGGGTGGTCCGGGCGCCGCCGACTGCGCCCGGACCAGCTGGCCGGATCGGGAGGGACACCCGGGGGACGGGTGTCGCCGGTGGGGACGTCGCGGCCCGGGGGGACGGGCACGGGGTGCGAGGCGAGCCGGAGGTGCCCTGGCTCCAGCCACCCGGCGAACGGCTCCCGCGATCGAGGAACGTGCTTACCCTAGACGAGTAATTCCTAAGTCGGTCCGGGGCTGCGTACGCAGTGAAGGGTGTTGATGATCCGTTTGTGACGACAGACATCAACACCCTTCTCACCGCACTCTACGTGAAGATCGACGACTGGCTGGGGCAGCCCCGCAGGTCCGGTCGGCCACCGAAGCTGTCAGACGCCGAGCTGTTGACACTCGCGGTGGCTCAGGTGCTGCTCGGGATCCGGTCCGAGGCCCCCTGGCTGCGGTTCGTTCCCGCGCATCTGCCCGCAGCGTTTCCCTATCTGCCGGGCCAGTCCGGCTACAACAAGCGCCTACGAGCCGCCTTGCCGCTCCTCAAGCGGGCGATCAGAGCGGTAGCCGCGGACACCGACCTGTGGACCGACTCCGCCTGGGTGCTCGACTCCACCCCGGTCGAGTGCGGCCGGTCCCGGCCCACCGCGCGCCGCTCACGGTTGGCGCGATGGGCCAGCTACGGCTACTGCCCGTCGCACTCGCGCTGGTTCTGGGGCCTGCGGCTACACCTGATCTGCACCCCGGCCGGCCTGCCGGTCACCTGGGCCCTGGCCAGCCCGAAAGTCGACGAACGGCAGGTGCTGACCGCCGTACTCGAACACGACCCGGACCTGGTGGCCCAACGCCCCGGTTTGCTGATCATCGCGGACAAAGGCTACGCGTCCGCCGAGCTGGATCGCTGGCTGGCCGAACGCAGGGTGCGGCTGCTACGACCTTCCTACCGCAACCGCACCCCACGCCCCGACGAGCACCTGCTCAAACCGATCCGGCAACTCATCGAGTCGGTCAACGACACCCTCAAGGGCCAACTCGACCTCGAGCTACACGGCGGCCGCAGCATCGAAGGCGTCGCCGCCCGCGTCGCGCAACGACTCCTCGCGCTGACCGCCGCCATCTGGCACAACCGGGCCACCGGACAACCCCTGACCAGATCCTTGATCGCCTACGACCACTGACCAGGATTAGGACTTACTCGTCTAGCCGATCCACAGGCGTGTTGGAAGCGCTCCCACGATCGATCGTCACGCCCGGAGCGCCGGTTGCCTCGCCGGGACTGGGCGCACGCCGGGCGCCACGCCGGGAACCCGGGGGGCCACGCCAGGAACGCCGGGCGCCACGCCGGGAACCTCCGGCTGCCCGCTGGAAACCGTTGGGTGCGCTCCGGGGCGCGCGGACCGCGACGGGCCGGCCGCGCCGACCAGCGCCGCGGTACCGCGTGCTCACCCGCCTGGGGCGAGGACGACTCACCCCGGCCGACGGCAGGATCGGACTTCGGCGGACTCCGGCCGCGGCCGTCACCCGGTCCGCCGCCCACGCACCGGAGGAGGGACAAATGGCCATCGCGACGATCACCCGTACCGACCAGGACATCCAGTCCGCCGTACTCGACGAGCTGACCTGGGAACCGCGGGTGCAGCCGCACGAGATCGGCGTGACCGTCGCCGAGGGCGTCGTCACGCTGACCGGGCGGGTGGACAGCTACGCGAAGAAATGGGCCGCCGAGCGGGCCGCGCACCGTGTCGCACGGGTCCGGGCACTCGCCAACGACCTGACGGTCCGGCTTGCCGGAGAGGCGGAACGCGCCGACCCTGACCTGGCCGCCGCGGCCGGCCACACGCTGGAGTGGGATGCGTTCGTACCCGTCGAGAAGCTCCAGGTCACGGTCTCGGCCGGCTGGGTGACGTTGCACGGCGAGGTCGAGTGGGAGTACCAGCGACGGGCCGCCGAGCGGGCGGTCAGCAGGCTGACCGGCGTACGCGGGGTGAGCAACGGGATCACCGTCCGGCCGTCCGCCGTGCCGACCGGACGGGATCTGGCCGAGCGGATCGTCGACGCGCTGGCTCGGGCCGGGGCCACCGAGGCCGAGCGGATCAGCGTCCGGGTACACGGCGACACCGCGGTGCTCGCGGGGCTGGTGCACTCGATGCCCGAGCGGGCCGAGGTGGAGGAGGTGGCCTGGTCCGCGCCCGGGATCCGAGAGGTGCAGAACCACATCGCGGTCGCCCCGGTGCTGCGCTGACTGAGCGCGGAACCACCCGGGGCGGGTGAGCCGTGCTCACCCGCCCCGGCAGCAGGCTGGGGACATGAGTGATCCGAACGGGCTGATCCAACCGGGGCGACCCGCGCCCGGCTTCACCCTGACGAGCACCCCGGACGGGCGGCAGACCGGGCCGGAGCAGTTCCGCGGCCGGCCGGTCGTGCTCGCCTTCTACCCCGCCGACTGGAGCCCGGTCTGCGGCGACCAGATGTCGCTCTACCAGGCGGGGGCGCCGGTGTTCGAGCAGTACGACGCGGTGCTGCTCGGCATCTCGGTGGACAGCATCTGGTCGCACCGGGCGTACGCGCGGAGCCAGGGCATCGAGTTCCCGCTGCTGGCCGATTTCGAGCCCAAGGGCGAGGTGGCCCGCCGGTACGGCGCGTACACCCCGCAGGGCGAGGCGGCCCGGGCGCTGGTGGTGCTCGACCAGGCCGGGACGGTGGCCTGGAGCTACGTCTCGCCACCGGACGTCAACCCGGGCGCGGACGGTATCTTCGACGCGCTGGACCGGCTCGCCGCCGACCGGGGGGTGATGGCCCGATGAGCACCCCGCTCCAGGTCACCGCCCGCCTCCGGGACCCGGTGACCACCGACGACCATGTCCGGGGGCCGGCCGACGCGCCGGTCACGATCGTCGAGTACGCCGACTTCCAGTGCCAGTTCTGCGGCGCCGCGTACCCCAACCTGCACGAGCTGCTACGGCAGCGGGCCGACACGGTACGGATGGTCTACCGCTACTTCCCGATCGCCAACGTCCACCCGTACGCCGAACGAGCCGCCGAGACGGCCGAGGCCGCCGGGGTCCGCGGTCGGTTCTGGGAGATGCACGACTGGCTCTACGAGCACCAGGACCAGCTGGACCCGGTGCATCTCTCGCTCGGCGTCGAGCAGCTCGGGCTGCCGCCGGACGAGTTGAACGCGGAGGTCGAGGGCCGGGTGTACGCCGACCGGGTGCGCCGGGACTTCGTCGGCGGGATCCGCAGCGGGGTGAACGGCACCCCGACCCTTTTCGTCAACGAGGTCCGGCACGATGGCGGGTACGACCTGCCGGACCTGCTGACCGCCGTGGACGCCGCGGCAAACGCCTGACTCTCATGGCAGTGAACGATTGACCGCTCAGATCAGCCGCAGCTCGCGCGCCCGCCGGACCGCCTCACGCCGGCGGGTCGCGTCGAGCTTGCGGTAGATGTTGCGGACGTGCGTCTTCACCGTGTTGACCGAGAGCGACAACTCGCTGGCGATCTCCACGTTGGACAGGATGCTCTGCAGGTACCGCAGGATGGTCAGCTCCCGCTCGGTGAGTGGCTCGTCGAGGGTGCCCCCCGGCTCGGCCGGTGGCCGGATGGTGGTCTGCTCGGCCCCCCGGACCAGGTCACTGACCAGCTCGAAGTGTGCCGTACCCGCGTCCAGGTGCGCCGCCAGCAGGTCCCGCACCGGCGGTTCGGCGCGAGTGAAGACCCGGCGGCAGCCCTGCGGGCCCGCGAGGTCGAGGACCTGCTCCAGAATCCGGCCGGCCCGGCGCACGTCCCCGCCCCGCTCGGCCAGCATTGCGTCCAACAGGCCGGCGTCGAGGCGTACCGGCAAAGGCCAGGTCGCGGCCGGCGGCGCCTGCCAGTCCGGCAGCGCGCGCCCGGCCGCGCCGATGTCGCCGGACCGCAGCTCCACCCGGGCCAGCGTCACCGCGAGCGCGGCGTCGGCCCGGTCGTCGGTGACACCGGCGAGCAGCTCGCGGGCGGTTTCCAGGTCGCCCCGCTCGGCCCGCAGCTCGGCCTCGGCGGCCCGCAGCAGGTTCGCCAGCTCGGCGGCGGCCGACCGGCCGGCCGGCGACTCGCGGGCCCGCACGAGCAGCCGCTGGCCGGCGGCCGGGTCACCGGCATCGCGGTGCAGGTGCGCCCGGCAGAGGGCGGCCACCGCCGCCGCCACCGGCTCGGCGGGCGGCTCTGTCGGCCAGCCGTTCCCGGACTCCGCCCCGGAGGAGCCGACCGCGCCGGTCGCCGGGGCGGCGAGGGCGAGGTTGGCCGCGGCCTCCTCGGGCTGGTCGCGGTGCAACGCCACCACCGCCAACGCGAGGTGGGCGTAGCCGCGGTCGAGCCGGCAGGACCAGCCCCGGGACGGCGCCGTGCCCAGCGCGTCCCGGGCCGCCTGCTCGGCCGCGCTCAGGTCGCCACGCACCGCGAGTAGCAGCGCGGAGCGGCTGGCGCCGACCAACTCGGTACGCGGCCGGCCGGCCTCGCGGGCCGCAGCCCGCGCCCGGACGAACCGGGCGTCGGGCAGCGCGCCGGCGGCCAGCTCGACGAGGCCCAGGGCGGTGCCGGTGAACGCCCGCACGTCCGCATCCTCGGCGGCGCTGCCCGTACCCGCGGCCAGCGCATGGTTCGGCGCCCCGGTCGCCGCCGGGCTCGGCGCGGCACCCGGCACCCCCCTCGGCGCGGCACCCGGCACTCCGGTCGGGCCGGCGCCGGCCGGACGGGTCCGCAGCAGCCGGGCGGCGGCGGCCCGGACCTCGGCCGGGTCGCCCGCGAGCCGCGCCAGGGTCAGCTCCAGCGCGGTGGCCAGCCGCAGGAACCGGTCCCGGCGGGGCACCGGCAGGCCGTCGGCGTACCCGGCGGCGGCGCGCAGGTGGCCGGTGGCGGCCGGCAGGTCGCCGGCGTACGCCCGCTCGGCGGCGCAGGCCAGCGCCACCTCCGGGTCGGCGCGGACCACCTCCGGCGGCGGGGACGCGGGGGCCGGGCCGGGCACCGGGTCGGAGTCGTACCGGGTCAGCTCCGGCCAGTGCGCGACGAACAGGTCGCCGGCCCGGTCCCACCGGCCGGCGGCCAACGCGTGCCGCAACCCGTCAACCGGCCGCCCGTCACCGGCGTACCAGTCGGCCGCCCGCGCGTGCAGCTCACGCAGCTCGTCGGCGGGCAGCCGGGCCAGCTCGGCCCGGAGCAGGTCGGCCAGCAGGGGGTCGCAGCGGTACCACGGCGGACGGCCCTCCTCCCGGTGCAGCAGACCGCCGGCCCCGGCCAGGTCGGCCAGGGCCCGCCCGGCATCGGCGCGGCCGGTCAGCGCCTCGGCCAGGTCCGCGCAGACGGTCTCGGCGAGAGCGGTGCGGCGCAGCAGGTCCCGGTCGGCGGGGTCGATCGCGGCGAGCACCTCCTCCTGCAGGTAGCCGGCGATCTCCGGTTGGTCGCCGCCGAACTGTGCCACCCAGCGTTCCGGATCGGGTTGCCCGCGCAACGCCAGCGCGGCGATCCGCAGCGCGGCCGGCCAGCCCCCGGTGCGCTCGCGAAGCCGGTGCAGGGCGGCGGCCGGCAGCGGCGCCCCGTGCGCGGTGAGCAGGTCGGCGACTTCGTCGTCGGTGAAGGCCAGCTCGTCCGTGCCGATCTCGGTCAGCTCGCCGGCGAGACGGAGCCGGTGCAGGGCCAGCGGCAGCCCGGCCCGGGCCCCGACCACCAGATGCAGCCGCTGCTCGGCGTGCCGGAGCAGGAACTCCAGCCCGGTGAGCGCCGCCGGGTCGGCGACCCGGTGCAGGTCGTCCAGGACCAGCAGCACCGGTCGGTCCAGGGCGGCGAGGGCCGCGGCCAGCAACTCCAGCTGGTCGGGGCGCGGCGGCCGGTCGGGCACCGGGGCCGCCGGGCCACCGTCCGTCGGCCCGGTCGCCGCACGCAGCGCCGCCGCCAGGTACGCCCAGAGCCGGTCGCCGTCGTCGCCGGCCTCCACCGACACCCACGCCGGCCCCGCGCCGGCCTCGGTGCCGCCGGCCAGCCGCACCCAGGAGGCGAGCAGGGTGGTCTTGCCCCAGCCGGCGGGGGCGGCGACCAGGGTCACCGGTCCCGCGCTGCCCTCGTCGAGCCGGCGCAGAAGGCGGGGCCGGACCACCACCGGTTCGGGCGGCACCGCCGGGGTCAGCCGGGACGCCAGCAACGGCGGGTCTCCCCGATGCCCCGGCGCCGTGCTGACCAGCGCGCGATCCTGCTCTTCCGGCACCCGGCTCCACCCCCACCAGCGCGTTCCACCCCCCGGTCGGCGAGCGGTTACCCGGCGCGGACGCGTTCACCCCTTCGGGGCGAGCCCGCTTCACCCGCTCCCGACCGAGGCTTGGGGGACGTGGACCGGGAGGACGGGTGGGACCGATGCGACGGCTGGCGCGGGTGGGATCCACCCTCGGCGGCACGGCGCTGACCGGGGTGGGGCGGCTGCTCCGCGTACTCCGGCGCCGCGGCCGGTCCGGCGCGGACGGCGACCCCGCCGCGCCGGCCCGGTGGGAGGTGGTGACGGTGGGCCGGCCGCCCGAGCGGGTGCTACCCGGCGGCCGGTGGCCCGAGCCGTTGCGCCGCCTGGACGGCGCGGTCGAGGTGCGGGTCCGGCCGGCCCCGGGCGGCCGGGGCACCGAGTTGGCCGCCCGCCCGCTGGCCGGTGCCACCCCGAGGGTCGGGCTGGCCGCGCACCTGGTCGGCGACGATCCGGGTCTGCAGGTCCGCCGGGCGCTGCGTCAGGCCAAGCAGCACATCGAGGCCGGCGAGGTGCTGCGCGCGGACCGGTCCGCGCTGGACCGCCCCGTTCATGGTGGGTGAGGCCCTGCAGATCCACCTCACTCACGATCTGCCGTAGAGGGCGGTGGATGGCAGACTCTGGGAATGGCGCAGGAGCGGACGTACGACGTGGTGCTGTTCGGAGCCACCGGGTTCACCGGGGGGCTGACCGCCGAATACCTGGCCCGGCACGCGCCGTCCGAGCTGCGCTGGGCGCTGGCCGGCCGTAACCCGGGCCGCCTCGCCGCCGTACGGGACCGGCTCGCCGCCATCGACCCGACGCTGGCCGGGCTGCCGCTGCTCATCGCCGATGTGACCGACGCCGACTCCCTGCGCGCGGTGGCGGAGAGCGCCCGGGTGGTGGCCAGCACGGTCGGCCCGTACATCCACCATGGGGAACCGCTGGTCGCGGCCTGCGCCCGGGCCGGCACCGACTACCTGGACATCTCCGGCGAGCCGGAGTTCGTCGATCTGATGTACGTCCGTCACCACGCCGAGGCGATCGGCACCGGCGCGCGGCTGGTGCACGCCTGCGGGTTCGACTCCGTCCCGCACGACCTGGGCGTCTGGTTCACCATCAAGCAGCTGCCCGCCGACGTGCCGATCACCGTGGACGGGTACGTCCGTGCCGGCGGCAAGTTCTCCGCCGGCACATACCACTCCGCGCTCACCGCGTTCTCCCGCACCGGGCAGGCCAGCCGGGCCGCCCGGGACCGCCGGGCGGTCGAGCCGCGCCCCACCGACCGCCGGGTCCGGGCGGTGCGGGGCCGGCTGACCCGCTCGGCGGAGCTGGGCATCTGGACCGTGCCGCTGCCCACCATCGATCCGCAGGTGGTACGCCGGTCGGCGGCGGCCCGGCCGGAGTACGGCCCGGACTTCCGCTACCGGCACTTCGCCGCGGTGAAGCGGCTGCCGACCGTACTGGCCGGGGCTGCCGGGCTCGGCGCGCTGGTCGGGCTGGTGAAGCTGCCGCCCACCCGGCGCTGGCTGCTCGGCCGGCTCGCGTCCGGGCACGGGCCCACCCCGCAGCAACGGGCGGCGTCCTGGTTCCGGGTCCGGTTCGTCGGCGCCGGCGGCGGGCACCGGGTGGTCACCGAGGTGGCCGGCGGCGACCCGGGCTACGACGAGACGGCGAAGATGCTCGCCGAGTCGGCGCTCTGCCTGGCGCTCGACGATCTGCCGTCGACCAGCGGGCAGCTCACCCCCGTCGCCGCGATGGGCGACGCGCTGCTCGACCGGCTCATCCGGGCCGGGCTCACCTTCCGGGTCCTGAAGCAGGAGGCCTCGGCCCGGGCGCCCGAGGCCGCCGACCGGACGGCCGCCACGCCGGACGCGGGGTCGGCGGCTTGACCCTCGACCGGGTCGAGGGGGCAGGATGCCCGTCGTGGAGAGCGACCTGCACAGCATCGGTGAGCTGGCCCGGGCCAGCGGCCTGACCGTCAGCGCGCTGCGCTTCTACGACTCGGCGGGCGTGCTCGAACCGGCCCTGGTCGACCCGGTGACCGGTTACCGCTGGTACACGGACGCGCAGATCGCCCCGGCCCGGCTGGTGGCCGGGCTGCGCCGGGTCGGCATGCCCGTGCCGGAGATCGCCGCGGCGGTGCGTGCCGAGCCGGCCGCGGTGCACCGGCTGCTCGACACGCACCTGCGCCGGCTGGCGGACGGGCTCGCCGACGCCCGCCGGGAGGTCGCCCGCCTCCGGGCCCTGGTCGACCCGGCGCCGACGGCGACCACCACGCTGCTGCTCTCCCCCGCCGACCTGGCCGCCGCCGTCGACGCGGTGCGCTTCGCCGTCGGCGCCGACCCGGCGCTGCCGGTGCTCTCCGGCGTGCTGATCGACGTGGAAGCGGACGGCGTCCGGCTCGTCGCCAGCGACCGGCACCGGCTCGCGCTGGCCCGGGCCGGCGCGACCGTCGACGGACCGTCGGTGCGGGTGCTCGTCCCGGTGGACCTCATCGACCGGTTCCGGGCGCTGCTCGATGCCGCCGACACCCGGCCGGTGCGGCTGACCGTGGCCGGTGCCGACCTGCGGGTCGCGGTGGCCGGCCGCACGCTGACCGGCGCCGCGCTGCCCTACGACTTCCCGGACTACCGGCGGCTGCTGCGGGAGGCCGTCGGTGAGCGACCGGCCGCGTACCGGATCCCGGTGGATGTGCCGGCGCTGCGGGCCGCGCTGACCGACCCGGCGGCCCCGACCGTGGACCGCGAACACGGCGGAACCCAGCTGGCGGTCACCGTGCTCGGCCTCGACGACCGGGGCGGCCTGCGCCTGCTGCCGGCCGCCGACATCCCCACCGCCGACCTGCCCCCGGACCCACTGGCCGGGTCCGATGCGATCGGCACGCTGCGGATCGGGGTGAACGGCGCGTACCTGCTGGACGCGCTGGACGCGGCCGGCGGGTCGCAGCTGGTCCTGGAGCTGGACGGGCCGATCGCCCCGCTGGCCGTACGCCGCCCGGACGACGCGGACACGTTCTCCGTGCTGATGCCGATCCGGCTCTGAACCCGCCGTCCGCCCCTGCGGGGTGGGCTCGCGCTCCCCGTCCCGAAGCGGGCGGGGCGCGACGGTAGCATCTGTTGGTCCACCTGACCCCGGACGGAGGCGTACGGAGCAGCATGCTCGACATGGAGTTGATCCGGAAGGATCGCGAGGCGGTGGCGACCGCGCTGGCGAAGCGACTGGATCCCGCCGAGGTCAACCGGGCCCTGGACGAGATCCAGCGGCTCGACCAGGAACGGCGCGCCCTCATCACGGAGATCGACGCCGAGCGGCAGCGCCGCAAGGCGGAGGCCCGGGCGTACGCGCAGGCGAAGCGCGCCGGCACCGAGCCGCAGGTCACCGCGCCGGAGGCGGAGCGCAAGCAGCTCGCCGAGCTGGAGTCCCAGTTGGACGAGGTGCAGGCCCGGCTGCGCGACGCGATGAGCGAGCTGCCGAACCTGCCCAGCGACGACGTCCTCCCCGGCGGCAAGGAGGCGAACCGGGTCGTCAAGACCTTCGGCGAGCCGCCGGCCATCGAGAAGGTCCGTGACCACGTGGAGCTGTCCCGGGCGCTGGGCCTGGTCGACTACGACCGCGGCGTCAAGCTCGGCGGCTCCGGCTTCTGGATGTACACGGGGGTCGGCGCCCGGCTGGAGTGGGCGCTGCTGAACTACTTCATCGACCAGCACATCAGGGCCGGGTACGAGTTCCTGCTCCCGCCGCACCTGCTGCTCGACTCGGCCGGCTTCGCCGCCGGGCAGTTCCCGAAGTTCTACGACGACGTCTACCACCTGGACCGGGACAGCGCCCCGCGCGGGCAGTTCCTGCTGCCCACCTCGGAGACGGCGATCCTCGGCGCGTACCAGGACGAGATCCTGGACACCACGACGCTGCCGCTGAAGGCGTTCGCGTACACCCCGTGCTACCGGCGCGAGTCGGCCGGCTCGCACTCGGACGAGCGCGGCACGGTGCGCGGCCACCAGTTCAACAAGGTGGAGATCTTCCAGTTCACCCTGCCCGAGCAGGCCGACGCGGCGCTGGAGGAGATGCTCGCCCACGCGGAGAGCCTGGTGGAGGGGCTGGGCCTGCACTACCAGCGCACCCTGCTCTCCGCCGGTGACGCCAGCGCCTCGATGCGGAAGACCCTCGACATCGAGGTGTGGATGCCGAGCACCGGCAAGTACAAGGAGGTGTCGTCGGTCTCCTGGGCCGGCGACTACCAGGCCCGCCGGGCGGCCATCCGCTATCGCGAGCCGGGCGGCAAGCAGACCCGCTTCGTGCACACCCTCAACGGCTCGGCGCTGGCCACCAGCCGGCTCTTCCCGGCCATCCTGGAGCAGTACCAGCAGGCCGACGGCTCGGTGCTGATCCCCGAGGTCCTCCGCGACCGCCTGGGCACCGACCGCCTGACCCCTCTGCGCTAGCCGATCCGTTCGACGGGGGCCGGATCCACTCCGGCCCCCGTCGACGTATCCGACGGCGCCGTGGTGCGCTCGGACCCGGCGGTAGGAAGGGACCCTTCCTCTACCGCAGGCGTCAGGAAGGTGCCCTTCCTGACGCTCAAGCCGGCGCCCAGCGCGGTGAGCAGGACGAGGGCGGCGAGCAGCGCCGTCGGGCCGAGCGTGTCGAGGGTGTCGGCGAGGGCGTGCTGCACCCGGGACGCCACCCGGATCACCGGGTCGTGCAGAGCGTCGCGGCGCCCGGCGGCCAGCCGCAGCTCGTACCAGCCGTACCAGGCGACGTAGCCCCCGGCGAGCAGCAGCATCAGGCCGCTGAGCCGGGGCACCAACGCGCCGGCGCCGCGCAGCCGGGCCACCAGCCCGTCGCGCAGCAGTGCCACACCGAGGGCGGCGACCGCGACCACCAGCCCCATCCCGAGGGCGTACGCGCCGAACAGCGCCAGGCCGCGGCCCATCGAGCCGGCCTGGAGGCTGGTCACCACGATGGCCAGGAACGGTGCGATCGCGCATCCGAGCGAGGCCAACGCGTACGCCGCGCCGAACAGCGCCATCGACGGCCAGGAACGGGTCAGCCGGGGCGCCCGGGCGGACCAGCCGGGGGCGGGCAGCCGCCGGCCGGCGAGCAGCCAGCACCCGGCCGCCACCAGCAGCAGCCCGAGCGCCACGGTCAGCCACGGCAACCGGGGCTGCAGCCAGCCGGCCAACGGCGCGAGCGCCAGGCCGAAGGCGCCGAAGACCAGCACGTACCCCAGGGTGAGCCCGGCCGCCGCGGTGAGCGCGCGGCCGACCGCGCCGCGGGCGTCCGGCGCCCCGGCGACCAGCAGCGAGAGGTACGCGGGCAGCAACGCGAAGCCGCACGGGTTGACCGCGCCGAGCATGCCGGCGGTCAGCGCGAGCAGCAGCGGGGCGGTCACGCCCCGGCCAGCGCGGTGACCCGGGCGGTGAGCGCCTCGCCGTCCAGGAAGCCCTGGTGGACGACCTTGCCGTCCCGATCGATGATCAGGAAGGTGCTCTGCTCGGTCACCTTGAACCGGCGCCAGAGCGCGCCGGCGCGGTCGTCGATCTGCGGCGTCCCGGCCAGGTCGAACTCGGTGACGAAGTCCTTCATCGCCCGCTGTTCGCCGAGGCCGGCGACACCGATGATCGGCACGGTGTCCCGGTACTGGGGCGCGATCTCGGCCACCGTCCAGGCCTGGCTGGCGCAGGTGGCGCACCACGGCGCCCAGAACCAGAGCACCACCGGTCGGCCGGCGAGCTGCGCCGCGTCGAACGCGGTGCCGGTGAGGGTGGTCCCGGTGAAGCGCAGGGTGTCCGGCACGGCGGCCGGCGGTCGGGTCGAGGCGGCGGTCGGCGAGCCGGTCGGGGCGGCGGTGGTGGTCGGCGCGGTGCCGACGGCCGCCGGTGGCGGGGTGGCCGTACCGGTGCAGGAGACCGCGCCGAGCAGCGCCCCCACCAACGCGGTGGCGATGCCGGCCCGGCGTGGCCACCTCCGTGCGTGCGAGCTGCGCATCCGCGTCTCCCTCCACAGTCGTTAGGAAGGGCCCCTTCCTATGCACCAGCCGTTGAGAAGGTGCCCTTTCTCACTCGGCCTTCGCGAGTCGGAGGGCGAGCTCCGGGCAGACCTTGACCGCCTTCAGCGCGCCCTCCCGCAGCCAGGTCGGCACCGGAGTGGGCGGGAAGGCGGGGTAACCGTTGCCGTCGAGCCGGATGAAGTCGGGCACCACGTGCGCGCACAGCCCGTGCCCGTCGCAGCGCGACCAGTCCAGGGTGAGCTTCTGCGGGTTCCCGTCGGGCGCGCCCGGCAGCCCCATCACGCCCTTAACCCGCCGGCCGCAGCCGTCGCCGGTGCTGTGCAGCCGCAGGTCGTCGGCGAAGACCTCGATCGCGGATAGGGCGAACCGGGCGGTGCCGTCCGGGTGGCTGCACGCGCCGCGCCCCTTCACCTCGCCGGCTGCGGCCCGCACCACGTCCGCCGGTTGGCTGCCGGCGACCGCCAGGTCCACCGCGCGGGCCAGGTCGGGCAGGCCCATCTTGCACGGTCCGCACTGGCCGGCGGACTCGCCGGCCAGGTAGCGCACCACCTGGGCGGCCTCACCGAGCGGGCAGGTGTCGACGCCGAGCGGGACGATGATGCCCGCGCCGAGGGTGCCGCCGACCGCGGCGAGGCCCTTGCGGGAGACCTCCGCCCGGTCCGCCGCCTCCGGAGTGATCCACTTGCCGTGGTAGCCGCCCATCAGGATGCCCGGCCCGTCCGGGACCTCGCACAGGTCGAGGATCTCGCGCAGCGGGGTGCCGGCGGCACACTCCACCACCGCGGGCCGGGCCGCCGCGCCGGTCACGGTGAGCAGCACGGTGCCCGGCTCGTCGTCGGTGCCGAGCGCCGCGTACTCGTACGGGCCGAGCCGGGCGGCGACGGCGAGCTGGGCGTACGTCTCGGCGTTGGACAGCAGGGTGGGCAGGCCGCCGACGCCCGAGTCGCTGGAGCGCTTCTTGGTGCCGGGCGGGATGTGCGGCAACCCGTTGATGCCGTTGACCAGCGCGCCGCCCTCACCGGAGATGAAGCGGTGCGGCACGGTGACGATGGTGGTGGGCACCGGCATCCGGCGTTCCGCCAGCGCGTCCATGAGCGAGTCCTGGCCCACCCCGTCGTCGGCCACGCCGATCACGATCTCCTCGGCGTCCAGCGCGTACGCGGCCAGCGCCGCGCCGTCGAGGATCAGGTGCGGGGCGCGGGTCAGCAGCACCTTGTCCTTCCAACTCGCGGGTTCCCCCTCGGTGGCGTTGACCACCACCACCGCGGCGAGGTCCTGCCGCTCGCAGGACTCCAGCACCGCGCGCAGCTTGCGGGCGAACGGAAATCCCGCCCCGCCCTTGCCCTTGAGCTGCATGCCCTCAGCGAGCCGGAGCAGTTGCGCGGGCTCCATCGGGCCGATCGGGCCGTGCACCTCGTCGTGCGCGGCCAGGTCCAGCCGGCCGAACTCGGCGAACCCGGCGGTGAGCCGGGGCTCGCCGACGCAGGCCACCGGAGGCACGGTCGTACGCATCACTTCGCCTCACCCCGCAGCCCGGCCCAGTACGCCCCGTCCACGGCGTCGGCGCTGGCCCGGCGACGCTTGGCGGACCGGCTCTCGCCGGCGGCCCGCCGGGCCCGGCGAGACGCGAGGTCGACCAGGGTGGGTGTGTCGTCGACGGGCGGCGCGACCTCCTCCGGCAGGTACCGGGCCGGCGGGCGCCAGTAGTCCGGCTCCTCCGGCAGGTCGTCGTCGGCGCTGTGCCGGCCGCTGCCGCTGCGCGGCGCCGCGGAGATCGGCCCAGCGGAGATCGGCCCAGCGGAGACCGGGCCGGCCGAGATCGGGCCCGCAGAGATCGGCTCGGCGGAGACCGGGCCGGCCGAGATCGGCTCCGCGGCCTGCCACCGGCGTGGGCTGTCCCACGGCTCCTCGGGCTCCGCGACCGTCCGCCGGGGCGGGGCCGAGTACCGGCTGCCGTCGTCCTTCGAGCGGGACCGGCGGGTGGACAGCTCGGCGACCGGCTCCTCGACCGCCGCGCCGCCCCGTCGCCGCCCGGTCGGGGCCGCCTCGTCCCGGTCGCGGGTGCGCTCGCCGCGGCGCCGGGCCACCGGCTCCAGCTCCTCCTCGTCGCGCCAGCGGGGCTCGTCCACGTCCCGCCGGGTCGACCGGCGGGCCGCCGGCTCCAGCTCGTCGCGCCGGCCGCGCGCCGTCCTATCGGTGCCCCGGCGGGCCGCCGGCTCCTCGTCCCGCCGACTCCGGGTGGGCCGGACGGGCTCGGTGAGCGAGCCCGGCTCGGGCACCACCGGCACGGTGAACCGGTCGGGGTCGCGGGGCCGGGCGGGGGCCGGGGCAGCCCACGTGGCGGTGGTGGTCTCCGCCCAGGCGGGACGCTTCTCCGTGCCGGTGTCGCGGCGTCGGCTCAGCCCGGCGAGCAGCGTTCGACCGCGGCCCTCCTCGCCGGCCCGGACGGCCATCGCCGCGTTGCGCACCGCGGCCTGGTGCTGCTCGCGGCTGCGCCGGCCGATGGTGACCGAGAGCCGGACCAGCAGCGCCAGCACGACCAGCAGGATGCAGCCGAGATAGCTGAACACCACCCAGGACTTCGCGACCCGGCCGGCGTTGAGACCGTGGAACAGGGCGAACGGCCAGGCGACGTACGTCATGGAGTGCAGCGCGCGCCACAGCCACTTCGGACCGACGCCGGCGAAGCGGGCGCGGATGATGCCGGTCCAGATCACGCTCACCATCAGCAGGGCGGCGACCGTGCCGAGGCCGACGTAGAGCCCTCTGCCGCCGACGAACGGCACCAGCGCGTCGGTCGCCGCCGCCCGACCAGTCGCGATCTTGGTGAGCACGTGGAAGAGCAGCCCGGCGACGCCGAGTACGCCGGTGGCCCGGTGCGCCGACTGCAACAGCACCCGGTGCGAGATGCGCAGAACGAGGCGGTCGGTGGCGAGCAGGCCGAGCATCACGGTGAGGCTCAGCGTCACCAGGGCGATCACGCCGGCGAAGAACTCGGTGAAGAAGAAGCCGTACGCGTACGCCTTCTGACCCGCGCCGGTCAGCATGGTCGCCGCCCAGAGTGCGGCGAGCACCGACGCGATCAGCAGGGTGGTCGCCGACCGAGACCGGGTTCGCACCCCCCGACTGCTGGCGCTGGTCCGGACTTTGGGCGCCTTCTGGTTCTGCTTTGCCCGGGCCATCTGCTCCTCGATCGTCTCGCGGCGGCGTACCACCGGCCGACCCCTGCTCCCCCATCCAGTACGGACCGAAGGGGCGCTCGGATCACCCCGGGATGGAAATTTCTGAGCCGGATCGAACCAACCGCCGTCAGGACGCGTGTAGCGGCGCCCGCCGGAGGGTGGCTTCGCCGCGCCCACCGGGGCCGCGAGGACAGTGATGAATGTCCATGCATTGACAGTCGCTGCAACACGCTTGTAACCTTTCGGAAAATTTCAGCCCTGGTTGCAAGATTCCGGCAACCGGCCTGTCCCCCGCCGCACCACCACCCCCACCCCCGCTCCCCCGTCAGGAGTCCCGATGCACCGACGTCGACGCGGCTCGGCGATCCTCGCCCTCGGCCTGGTTGCCAGCCTGCTCGTCCCCACCACCGTGACGGCTCCCCCGGCCGTCGCCGCCCCGTCCGGCGGCAAGAAGGTCATCGTCCAGCTCTTCGAGTGGAACTGGCCGTCGGTGGCCAGCGAGTGCCAGAGCACGCTCGGGCCGAAGGGCTACGGTTACGTCCAGGTCTCGCCCCCGCAGGAACACGTGCGAGGCAACCAGTGGTGGCTGGCGTACCAGCCGGTCAGCTACCGGATCGAGTCCCGCAAGGGCACCCGGGCCCAGTTCCAGTCGATGGTGAACACCTGCCACGCGGCCGGGGTCAAGGTGGTCGTCGACGCGGTCATCAACCACATGTCCGGGCAGGACGCCGGCGGCACCGGCTGGGCCGGGTCGTCGTACTCGCACTACGACTACCCGGGCATCTACCAGACCCAGGACTTCCACCACTGCGGCCGCAACGGGGGCGACGACATCGCCAACTACAAGGACCGGTACGAGGTGCAGAACTGCGAGCTGGTCAACCTGTCGGACCTGAAGACCGAGTCGGACTACGTCCGTACGAAGATCGCCGCGTACCTCAACGACCTGCTCTCCCTCGGCGTGGACGGGTTCCGCCTCGACGCCAGCAAACACATGCCGGCAGCCGACATCGCCGCCATCAAGGGCAAGCTCTCCCGCTCCGCGTACATCGTGCAGGAGGTCATCCACGGCGCCGGTGAGCCGATCCAGCCGACCGAGTACACCGGCAACGGTGACGTGCACGAGTTCCGCTACGGCAAGGACCTGGCCCGGGTGTTCCGCTCGGAGCGGTTGGCGTACCTGCGCAACTTCGGCGAGGGCTGGGGGCACCTGCCCACCGGGCCCTCCTCGGTGTTCGTAGACAACCACGACACCCAGCGCGACGCCGGCGGGGTCCTCACCTACCGGGACCGCGGGATCTACGCCCTCGCGAACGCCTTCATGCTGGCCTGGCCGTACGGCTCGCCGACCGTCATGTCCAGCTACACCTTCAGCAACCGGGACGCCGGCCCGCCCTCGGACGGCGCCAACAAGACGTTGAACACCACCTGCTACTCGGGTTGGGAGTGCGAGCACCGCTGGCCGGTGATCGCCAACATGGTCGGCTTCCGCAACGCCACCGAGGGCGCCGGCGTGGCGAACTGGTACGACAACGGCAACAACCACATCGCGTTCAGCCGCAGCGGCAAGGGTTTCCTCACGGTCAACGACGAGGACTCCGCGGTGAACGGGCGCTCGTACTACACCGGGCTGCCCGCTGGTCGGTACTGCGACGTCGTCCACGGCACGTACGCGGGCGGCACGTGCAGCGGCCCGGTGATCACGGTGGACGGTAGCGGCTGGTTCGCCGCCAACGTGCCTGCGCACGACGCCGTGGCCATCCACGTTGGTGCGCGCGTCTGACCATCGTCAGGAAGGGGCCCTTGTTATTGCTTCTTGGATAGGAAGGGCACCCTCCTAACAGGTCGGATACAGTGGTTTCGTGCCGTTTGACCGAATGACCCCGTCCCGCCGTCGGGGCGCCTGGGTGGCCGCCGCCGTCGCCGTGGCCGCGCTGTTGACCGCCGCGCTGCTGGTCGGCCAGGCCCTCACCCCGCACTCGGCGACCACCGACCGCTCTCCGGTGGCGGCGTCCGACCCGACGCCGAGCAGCGTCGAGCAGACCCCCGAGGAATCGGCGCCACCGGCCGCGCCCGCCCCGGACGGGCTGCCGGTGGTCGACTACGACCCCGCCCCCAAGGGGTTCCCCGCCGATCCGGCCACCATGGACACCACGCCGCTGACCGAGGGTGTGCACCCGACCCGGCGGATCGCCGCGTACGACGCGCCCGGCGGACGTCCGCTGGCCTTCCTCGAACCGACGCTCGCCGGTGTCGAGTTGACCGTGCCGATCGCCGAACGACGGGTCGGCTGGACGGCCGTCCTGCTCCCGTCGGCCAACCGGCGGCTCGCCTGGCTGCCGTCCGGCGGGTTCGACACCGTGGCCCTGCGCGACCAGATCGTGGTGGAGCGCAAGGTGCACCGGCTCACCTGGTACCGGGCCGGCAAGGCGGTGCGCTCCTGGCAGACCAGCCTCGGCCAGGCGGGGCAGGAGACCCCGCTCGGGCGGACCTTCATCCTGGGCCGCACCCCGCCACCACAGGACGTCTACGGCGGGGTGGACATCTACGCCCTCGGCTCGGTGCCCGACGACCCGGAGTCGGTGCCGACCGGGCTGCGCGGGGCGCACATCGGGCTGCACAGCTGGTACCACGACGGCGAGCTGGGCAAGAACACCACCAACGGCTGCATCCGGGTGACCCGCAGCGGCCAGCGCGAACTGCTCGCCGAGGTCCGCCCCGGCAGCAGCCTGGTGGTCGTCGACCAGCTCCCCACCCCGCCGCCGACGGCCTGAGCGACGCCGCTCACTCGCCGAGCAGCCAGCCGTTCTGCTCGGCGATGCTTACCGCCTCGGCCCGGTTGCGGGCGCCGGTCTTGCCGATCGCCGCCGAGAAGTGGTTGCGTACCGTCCCCTCGGACAGGTGCAACTCCCTCGCCACGTCGGCGACCGTGCCACCGCCCCGGGCCGCCCGGAGCACCCCGGTCTCCCGCTCGGTCAGCGGGCTGGCCCCGGTGGCCAGGGTCTCCGCAGCCAACGTCGGGTCGACCACCCGCAGGCCGGCGTGCACCCGGCGGACCGCCTCGGCGAGCTGCCGGGCCGGCGTGTCCTTGACCACGAAGCCGTTCGCACCGGCCTCCATCGCCCGGCGCAGGTAGCCGGGCCGACCGAAGGTGGTCACCACCAGCACCCGGCAGGCCGGTAGCGCGGCCCGCAGCGCGGCAGCGGCGGCGATCCCGTCCAGACCGGGCATCTCCACGTCCAACAGGGCCACGTCGGGGGCGGTGCGGCGGGCCTCCGGCACCACCTCGTCGCCCCGGCCGACCTCGGCCACCACAGTCAGATCCGGCTCCAGCGAGAGCAGCGCGGCCAGCGCGCCCCGTACCAACGCCTGATCGTCGGCGAGCAGCAGCCGGATCGGCGCACCCGGCCCGGGCGCGCCACCGGTGGGGCCGCTCACCGGGCCTCCGCCGGCGCGTGCACCCGCAGCATAAAGCCGGTTCCGTCCGAACGGCGACCCACGGACACCACAGCGTCCAGCCCTCGCGCCCGCTCCCGCAGGCCGACCAGGCCGTGCCCGCTGACGTCGGCAGTGGACAGACCCCGGCCGTCGTCGCTCACCTCGACACGATCCGGGTGCACCCGGATCGTGCAGCACCGCGCCCCGCTGTGCCGGACCACGTTGGTCACCCCTTCCCGAACCGCCCAACCGAACAACCGGTCCCACTCGTTCGGCAGCGCCGGCACCTCGCCCGGCAGCTCCGCCGCGATGCCCGCCGCGGCCAGCGCGGTACGGGCGCCGGCCAGCTCCCCGGCGAGGGTCACCTCGCGGTACGCCCCGACCGTCTGCCGCACATCCGCCAGCGCCGCCCGGGCCAGCCCCTCCACCTCGGCGATCTCGGCGGCGGCCCGGTCCCGGTCCACCTCGAGCAGCCGGCCGGCCAACTCCGCTTTGATCGCCACCACCGTCAGCGAGTGCCCGAGGATGTCGTGCAGGTCGCGGGCGGTGCGGACCCGCTCCTCGGCGACCGCGAGCCGGCGGATCTCCTGCTGGGCAGCCTGGAGCTCACTGTTGCGCTGGGCCAGCCGGGACACCCCGAACATGGCGAACGAGGCGAGCAGCACCGCGAAGACGATGGTGTTCTCCGCCTCCCACCCCGGCACCAGCCTGGACGCCAGCACCGGGGCCAGCGCGCAGAGCACCACGGCCAGCAACGCCTCCCGGGACGGCAGCAGGAACACCGCCGCGGCGGCCACGTAGACCAGGGTGGCCAGCCAGTCGCCGCCGGTGCCCGGGATGCTGGCCAGGCCCACCGCGAGCAGCAGCAGCAGCCCCACCCGCGCCCGACGCGCCGGGATCGGCAGGAGCGACTGGCGCAGCTGGCGGGCCCACTGGAACAGCAGCACGTAGCCGACGCCGAAGACGAGCAGCGCGGCCACGCCGAGGACCTGCCGCCAGGGCTGGGGCTGGTGCAGCGCGGTGGAGAGCGGCACGTTGAGGAAGAACAGCCACACTGCGGCGAGCAGCCAGCCGGTGAACCGCCAGTGGCGGCTCGCCGGCCGGGGCTGCCCCGTCGAGAGATCCATTGGGTCCACGCTAGCGGTCGGAGCGATCAGACCCGAGCGGTGTCCCGGCGGAACAGCCGGGCCGCGCCGACACCGAAGACCAGGGCCCAGCAGGCGATGTTGGCCACCGCGGCCATGCTCACCCCTTCGCCGGTCAGCGGGGCGCGGGACAGCTCGCCCACGCCGTACACCGGGGTGAACCGGGCGACCTGCTGGAGCACGTCCGGCAGCACCTCGAGCGGGACGAAGAGCCCGCCGAACATGGCCAGCACGGCCAGGATCGGGCCGATGAACTGCATGACGTTCTCGGCCGGCACCAGATAGCCCATGAAGAGGCCGAACGCGGCGAAGACCAGCGAGCCGAGCCAGGCGGCGAGCCCGGCCAGCAGCCAGACGTACACCGGGATGCGGACGCCGGCGGCCGCGCCCACCAGGAACTCGACGACGACCGCGAGCAGGCCGAGGCTCATCGCGGTGGTCAGCTTAGTGGCCACGTACGCGGTCGGGCGCAGCGGAGTGAGCCGCAGCTGCCGGCTCCAGCCCAGCGCCCGCTCGGTGGCCACCGCGCCGCCGGCGCTGGTGGTCGCCACCATGGCCGCGTAGACGGCCAAGCTGATCATGACGTACGCCGTCACCGGGCGGCCGTTGTCCAGCGTCTGCCCGCCCTGCGGCAGGCCGAAGATGAGGAAGAAGACGCCCGGCATGATCAGCGTGAACGCGAGCGTCCGGCGGTTGCGCAGCACCCTGCGCAGCTCGATGCGCAGGACGGCCGGGGCGAAACCGCCCAGGGCGGGCAGCCGGCGGTCCGGTTCGTCGGTCCGGTCGGTACGGGTGGCGGCGGGGGTGGCCGGCAGGGTGGTCATCTCAGGCTCCGGTGTGCTCGGTGGTCAGGGCGAGGAAGGCGTCCTCGAGGTTGCGGGAGGTGATCTCCACGTCCCGGGCCGCGGTCCGGGTGAGCAGGTGTCGGGCGATCGCGTCCGAGTCGCCGGTGCGCACCAGCACGCTGTCGCCGCGTACCTCGACGGCGTCCACGCCGGGCAGCGCGGCGAGGGCGGCCTGGTCGGCGCACGGCAGGGTGGCGCGGACGGTACGGCCGGCGGCCAGGTTCTTGATCTCCGCGGTGGTGCCGTCGGCGACGACGCGCCCCTGCCGGACCAGCACGATCCGGTCGGCGTACGCGTCCGCCTCATCCAGGTAGTGGGTGGCGAAGATGACCGTCCGCCCGGCGCGCGCGTCCCGGCGCAGGGCCTGCCAGAAGTCCCGCCGACCCTCGACGTCCATGCCGGTGGTCGGCTCATCGAGCACCATCAGATCCGGGTCGGGCAGCAGTGCGAGCGCGAAGCGCAGCCGCTGCTGCTGGCCGCCGGAGCAGCGCCCGACCACCCGGTCGGCGATGTCGGCGATGCCGGCCCGCTCCAGCACCTCGGCCGCCGGTCGGGTGTGCCGGTAGAAGTGCGCGCTCATCTGGACGGTCTCGCCGACGGTGAGGTCCTTGAGCAGCCCGCCGGTCTGGAGCACGGCGGCGACCCGGCCCCGGGCCACCGCGTCGTCCGGGGTGCTGCCGAGGATCCGGACCGTGCCCGCGTCCGGCCGGGCCAGCCCGAGCAGCATGTCGATGGTGGTGGTCTTGCCCGCGCCGTTGGGGCCGAGGAACGCCACCACCTCGCCAGGCTGCACCCGCAGGCTCAGCCCGTCGACCGCGGTGACGGCGCCGAAGGTCTTGGTGAGGCCGTTGAGTTCGACGGCCGGGTGCGTACTGGTCATGTCAGTCATGCTCCGGCGACGCGGGGGCCGGTACCCGGAGCGGCCGTCACGTTCCGCCCGTGACATTTGTCAGGGGCCGCCCCGGCGCGGGTGAGCAGCCCGGGCCTGACAGCGGAGGAATTCCGCGCACGGCAGCGGGTAACCGCCGGGCCGGACGCCGCGACAAGGGGGAACGCGATGGGTGCCACGCCGCAGGGTCAGGTCGACACGGTCGTGCTGGTCCACGGGCTCTGGATGACATCGCGCAGCTGGGAGGGGTGGGCGCAGCGGTTCGCCGCCCGGGGTCTGCGGGTGCTCACGCCCTCCTGGCCCGGGATGGACCGGGACGTCGAGCGTCTGCGCGACGACCCCGCCCCGATCGCCGAGCAGAGCATCGCCGGGATCGTCAAGCACTACGACGGACTCATCCGGACCCTACCCAGTCCGCCGATCATCATGGGGCACTCGTTCGGTGGGCTGATCACCCAGCTCCTGGTCGACCGGGGCCTCGGGGCGGCGGCGGTGGGAGTGCACCCCGCGCCGGTGAAGGGGGTGCTCAAGCTGCCGCTGAGCACGTTGCGCTCCGCCTTCTCGATCCTGCGCAGCCCCGCCAACCGGCACCGGGCTGTCCCGTTCACCCCCGAGGACTTCCACTACGCCTTCGGCAACACGATGAGCCGGGAAGACTCCGACCGGGCCTGGCAGCGGTACGCCGTTCCGGGCGCCGGGCGGGTGCTCTTCGAGGGCTCGTTCGCCAACCTGGACCCGCGCTCACCCGCCCGCGTCGACACCGGACGTGACAATCGGGCGCCGCTGCTGCTGATAGCTGGCGAGGTCGACCACGTGGTGCCACCGACGGTTGTCAAATCGAACGCCGCGCTCTACCAGAAGTCCCGGGCGCTCACCGCGTACCAGGAGTTCCCCGGCCGGTCGCACTTCACCGTCGGGCAGGACGGCTGGGAGGAGATCGCCGACTACGCGCTGGACTGGGCGCTGCGCGCGGCGGCACTGCCCCGGGAGGCGACCATCGCCAGCGAGAGTCCGCGCCGCTGAGCTTGCGCCGTGCCGGCGCGCTGTCGGGCGCATGGGCGGGCCGAGCGCGGGTAACGGGCAGGGATGAGGGCGAGCTTCCGGCTTGGCCGGATCGCGGGTGTACCGGTCGGCGTCAACTGGAGTGTTCTGGTCATCTTCGCGCTGATCGCCTGGGGGCTGGCGGCCAACCAGTTCCCCCGGTCCTACCCCGACCGCGCCCCGCTGGCGTACACCCTGGCCGGGCTGGCCGCGGCGGTGGTCTTCTTCGTCGGCCTGCTCGCCCACGAGGTGTCCCACGCGATCGTCGCCAAACGCAACGGGCTGGAGGTCGGGGGCATCACCCTCTGGCTGTTCGGCGGGGTGGCCGAGCTGAGGGGCGAGCCCCGCGACCCGGGCGCGGAGCTGCGGATCTCCGGGATCGGCCCGCTGGTCAGCCTGCTGCTCGGGGCCTTCTTCGGCGTCATCGCCGCGCTGCTCGCGCTGGCCGGGCAGGGTGGCCTGCTGCTCGGGGTGATGGCCTGGCTGGCCGGCATCAACGTGCTGCTGGCCATCTTCAACGTCCTGCCGGCCGCGCCGCTGGACGGCGGGCGGCTGCTGCGCGCGGCCGTGTGGAAGGCGACCGGCGACCGCGCCCGGGCGTCGGTGGTCGCCGCCCGGGCCGGCTGGGTGCTCGGCGCGCTGCTGATCGGTCTCGGGCTGTGGCAGTTCCTGTCCGGGGTGGGATTCGGCGGGCTCTGGCTGGCGCTGATCGGCTGGTTCCTGATCGGGGCCGCCGGAATGGAGGAGCGGCAGGCCCGCACCGGCAGCGCGTTGCGCGGGATCCGGGTCGGCGAGGTGATGACCCCGCAGCCGCAGACCGCCTCGGCGGAGATGACCGTCGCCGACTTCGTCGACCACTACCTGTTCGCGTACCGGCATTCGGCGCTGCCACTCACCGAGGACGGCCGGCCGACCGGCCTGGTCACCCTGGACCGGGTACGGGGCGTACCGGCCGACCGGCGGCCGTCGACCACGCTGGCCGAGGTGGCCTGCCGGGCCGACGAACTGGTCCTCGCCCAACCCGGCGAGGAACTCAACGACCTGCTCCCCCGGCTCAGTGAGTGCGCCGACGGCCGGGCCCTGGTGGTGACCGACGGCCGGCTGGTCGGCATCGTCTCACCCAGCGACATCAGCCGCGCCGTCCAACGGGGCACCCTCCGCACCGCCCCACCCACCCAACCCACCCAACCCACCCCCGCCCCACCCCGGTGATCAACCCCGCGTCGTACTGCGGTGATCATGAAGTTAGCGGCGCGACACGCCGACAGCAGTGCCGCTAACTTCATGATCGACCCTGCAAGGGGCGTGGGTGGGTCAGGAGTGGGGGCAGGTGTCGCCGTATTCCTGGATGGTGGTGGAGGGTCGCGGGGCGGGGCAGAGGAACTGTTCGTAGCGGGTGTCGTCGTCCACGAAGCGCTTAAGCCGGGAGATGCTGTACTTCGCCACCGTCACGTTCGGCGAGGTGGGTGCGGAGTGGCTGGCGGCGTTGAGTTCGAGGTACGCCTTGTCCAGCGTGGCCGGCAGGCTCGTGTAGAACGGCTCCGAGTGCGACGAGACGGGCGCCACCGAGTCGTTCTCCGCGCCGACCACCAGCGTCGGCACCCGTACGCCCGGCCAGTTCTTGACGGTGTGCCAGCCGGTCAGCGGGATCGCGGCCTGCAGCTGCGGCCGGGTGTTCGCCGCCGAGAGGCTGCCGCCGCCACCCATCGAATGGCCCATCACCGCGAGCCGGTTACGGTCGACGCGGGTACGCACGCTGCTGGTGTTGGTCAGGTGGTCCAGGGCGGCGAGCAGCTGGGTGCCCCGGCTGGCCGGCTGGTCGTAGCGGGACAGCGTGTCGATCGTGATCACCACGAAGCCCTGCGAGGCCAGTCGTGGCCCCAGCCAGGCCACACTGGACTAGGTCGCGGTGTAGCCGGGCGAGATCGCCACCGCGCCGAAGGTGCCCTCGGCGGTGCTGGTCGGGTAGTAGATCGTGCCGCCCCGGAATCCGCTGACACTGGAGGCGGCGACGGTGCTCTGGGCGATGGCGAAGCGCCCACGGGTGGCCTCGATGCTGGCCACGGTGGGGTCGGGGCCCCGCTCGTACGGGCTGGCGGCGGCGTGCGCGGGCGGGGCGGCGCCCAGAGCGGCGCCGAGCACGGCCAGGGCGACAGCCAACCGGGCGGCACGTCGGGGGCGGCAGCCCGGCGGTACGGGGGTGATGGCGGGTAGGGGCTGCATGTCTCGCTCCGAGGGGAAGGAGCCGACGGTCCCGGGACGGGGACCGGCCGAGGGGATCCATCGACATCAGTCATCGTCCGCCCGCGCGCCCGAACACCACCAATCCCACCCACCCCCTGCCACCGCGCTATGAACCCCCACCCGGACGCCGGCGTTGATCATGAAGTTAGCGGCACGACACGCCGACACAAGCGCCGCTAACTTCATGATCAACGCCGGAAAGGGCCCCGGGGAGGGCGCCCCGGGGAGGGGTGGTCAGCGGGGGAAGTGGGTGTTCAGCTCGTCGGTGCGGAACTTGCCGGTTGGGTCGAGGCGGCCCAACAGCGCGATGAAGTCCGCGTAGCGGGGATAGCTGGCGGCGAGCGCGGCCGGATCGGTGGTGAAGACCTTGCCCCAGTGCGAACGCGGCGCGAACGGCGTCAGCCGTTCCTCCACTACCGCCAGCACGGGGGCCACCGCCACCGGGTCGCCGATCCAGGTGAAGTGCACGGCGAGGCTGTCCCGGTGATGGTTCGGGCTGAGCCACAGCTCGTCGGCCGCCACCGTACGCAGCTCGCACACCTGGAGCACGGGGGCGATCAGGTGCGCCACGTCGTCCAGGGCGGCGAGGGCCTCGGCCGCCGCCGCGCGTGGCAGGTGGTACTCGGACTGGAGCTCGTCGCCGCTGCTCGGGGTGAAGCCGAGCTTGAAGTGCGGCAGCCGCTCGTGCCACGGGCCCGGCACACCGAGCTGCTCGGTGCAGTTCTCCGCCGGCATCCCGAGCACCGGGTGGCGCGGCTCGTCGGCGGCGGTGGTGCCGAGCCAGTCCGCCGGGGGTGGCGGCTGGTCCGCCCGCTGCTTGCGCCACACCTCACGCAGTCGCGGCGCGCGCCAGTCGGTGAACACGCTCACGCTGTACGCCGAGCCGAGCGCCGCGTCGAGCGCCTCCCGGGGCAGGTCGAGCCGAACGTACTGGCGCAGCTCGAACGTCGGCACCACGTCCAAAGTGACCCGCGTGACCAGGCCGAGCGCGCCGAGCCCCACCACCATGCCCGCGAACGTGTCCCCGTCGGTGTCGCGGTCGACGTGCAGCAGGTCCCCGTCCGCGGTGACCAGCTCCAGGGCGGCGACGGAGGTGGCCAGGTTGCCGTGGGTCTGACCGGAGCCGTGGGAGGCGGTCGCCACCGCCCCGGCCACCGAGATGTGTGGCAGCGAGGCGAGGTTGGCCAGCGCATACCCCTGGGCGTGCAGTTGCCGGGCGACGTCGCCGTAGCGCAGCGCGCCGGTGACGGTGACCCGCGCGCGCTCGGCGTCCACGTCGATCGCCGGAGGCAGCCCGGCCAGGGTGACCAGGTCGCCGGCCGTGTCGCCGAACCGGTTGAAGGAGTGCCCGGTGCCCACCGCCCGGATCCGGGAGCTGCCGGCGACCAGCCGGCGCAGCTCGTCGGTGGTGGTGGGCCGGTGGAACGCCCGCGCGGCGTAGCGGACGTTGCCGGCCCAGTTGCGGCGCGGTACGTCGGCCGTGGCGGTCGACGGGCCGCCGTGTTCCGGTGCGATCACGGTGCGGTCTCCCGATCGGTGGATGAGTGGTCGGCCAACGCGACGACGAGGGCGTCCAGCACCGTGTCGGCCTGGAGCCGGCTGTAACCGCGCTGGGCGATCGGCAGGCCGACCGCGCGGGCTCGTTCGATCTCCGCCCGGGCCGCCCGCCGGGTCTGCGCGTCCTCGGACAGCAGGGCGTCCTGGCCGCGCCGGATCAACTGGTCGACCTGGTCCATCCGGTAGCCCCGCAGGCTGGCGGGGAGGTCCGGCTCGGTGAAGGTGGCGCGGCGCAGCGCGGGCAGGTCCACGAACCGGTCGCCGGCGTAGCGGGTGAGCGCGGCGGACACCTGCTCGGGCTGCTCCCGGACCTGGTCGAGGACGAGCAGTTCGATGGCGGGCCGGCCGTCGACGGGATGGCGGGCGGTCACCCGTGGCCCGAGCGGCACACCCGGCACGGGCACCAGCAGTAGCCGTGGCGGCACCGGACGGCCGTCCCGCCGGGGTGGCTCGTCGAGGACCAGCGTGTCGACCTCGGCCCACCGGATAGACCGGCGCAGGCCCGGTCGCCGAATGGTCAGCCCGTCCGCGCCGATCCCGAACCGGAAGGGCCGCAACGCGCTGACCAGCGCCACGACACCGAGCGCGACGGCTCCCACCGCGATGATCGTCCGTAGCAGGGCGTCGTCGCGGGGCAGGGCCAGCAACACCACCCCACCGAGTACGCAGACCAGGGCGAGCACCAGGGCCCCCCGACTCCGGCGCAGTTCCACGCTCGGACCCCCGTTCATGACCGTGGCGTCGGTCCCAGCATCGTCCGACACACCGGGAGCCACGGACACCGGACGATCGGGCACGGTTGTTCTCGCCATCGTCGGGGAACCCTACGCGCATGAGCAGCTACCGTGATCCGGCCCCACGGGGCGACGTGTTCCCCTCCGAGGAGGAGCTGGACCCGACCGGCAGTGGGGTCGAGCCGGCCAGCGCCCCGCCGGGCGCCCGGTTGTCGAGCCATCCGCCGCCCACGCCCGGGCCCCGCCCGACACCCGCGCCCGCGCCGGCACCGACGCCGGTGCCGGCGCCCGGGCCGCCGCCGCGCGCTCCCGGTGCCGAGCCGCACTCGATCGTGACCCGGCACCTGGACGGTTCGGTGGAGGTGGCCACCGATCTCGACGGCGACGGCGTCGCCGACATCGTCCAGGTCGATCTCGACGGCGACGGGGTGGCGGACGTCACCTATGTGGACAGCGATCGGGACGGCCGGCTGGACACCGTGCTGCGCGATCCGGGCATGGTCGGAACGGGCGGCGGGGCTCACCGGGGCGCGTGACCGCCGGTGGGCTCAGAGCTTCGCCATCACCTCGCTGGCGACCAGCTCGAGGTGCTCCAGGTCGCTGAGGTCCAGCACCTGGAGGTAGATCCGCTGACTGCCGGCCTCCGCGTACCGGCCGATGGTGTCGAGGACCTCGGCGGGCGTGCCGGCCACGCCGTTGGCCCGCAGCTCGTCCGGGTCGCGGCCGATGGCGGCGGCCCGGCGGGCCACCTCGGCGTCGTCTCGGCCGCAGCAGAGCACGAGGGCGTTGGACCAGGTCAGCTCGGCCGGATCCCGACCGATCTCGGTGCAGGCGGCGCGGACCCGGTCGAACTGCGCCGCCGTGTCGGCCGTCGAGGCGAACGGCAGGTTGAACTCGTCGGCGTAGCGGGCGGCCAGCCGGGGGGTGCGCTTCGGACCCATCCCGCCGAGCAGGATCGGCGGGCGGGGCTGCTGCACGGGCTTGGGCATGGCGGGCGAGTCACTGATCGGGTAGTACCGGCCGGCGTGATCGAACCGCTCCCCGGGCGGCGTGGCCCAGAGGCCGGTGATGACCTCGAGCTGCTCCTCCAGCCGGTCGAACCGCTCGCCCAGGGCTGGGAACGGGATGCCGTACGCGGTGTGCTCGTCGGCGTACCAGCCGGTGCCGATGCCCAGTTCCACCCGGCCGCCGCTCATCTGGTCGACCTGCGCCACGGTGATCGCCAGCGGGCCGGGCAGCCGGAAGGTGGCAGCCGTCATCAGGGTGCCGAGCCGGATCCGGCTGGTGTCCCGGGCCAGCCCGGCAAGGGTGGTCCACGCGTCGGTGGGGCCGGGCTCACCGGTCACCGCGCCCATCATGAGGTAGTGGTCGGACCGGAAGAACGCACCGTAGCCGGCGTCCTCGGCGCAGCGCGCCACGGCGAGCAACTGGTCGTAGCTGGCGCCCTGCTGGGGTTCGGTGAAGATCCGCAATTCCATGCTCCGAGCATAGGAAGCCGGCCCCGGCGCCGCTCCGGTACGGCGCCTCTCCTCATATGCCTTGACAGTCATATGACTCATGGGGCATCTTGAAGTGGTGTCCGCCGACGCCTTCACCGTCCTCGCCGAGCCCACCCGGCGCCGGATCCTCGACCAGCTCCGCGACACGGAGCGCAGCGTCAGCGAGTTGGTGGACAGCCTCGGGGTCAGCCAGCCGGCCGTCTCGAAGCACCTGCGGGTCCTCCGCGAGGCCGGCTTCGTCTCCTGCCGCATCGCCGCCCGGCAACGGATCTACCGCCTCGACCCGGGCCCCCTGCGGGCGGTCGACGGCTGGCTGGACCCGTACCGCCGGCTGTGGAACCGGCACCTGGACGCCCTGGAACGACACCTCGACAGTCAGGAGCAGTGAATGGACCGCGACGCCTTTCGCCCGAGCCCACCCGCCGAGGTGCGCGCCGACGGCGCCGCCACGCTGGTCTTCGTCCGCGACCTGCGGCACCCACTGGCCACCGTCTGGGCGGCGCTGACCGACCCGGCACGGCTCGCCGAGTGGGCGCCCTTCCTCGCCGACCGGGACCTCGGCTCCCCCGGTGCCGCCGTGCTCACCATGGTCGACGGCGAGACCACCATCCCGACCGCGGCGACGATCCATCGGGCCGAGCCGCCGCATCTGCTCGAGTACACCTGGGGCGACGACCTGCTGCGCTGGGAGCTGAGCCCGCTGGGCGCCGGCACCCGACTCACCCTCCGGCACACCGTCGCCGACCCGGGCATGCTGCCGATGGTCACCGCCGGCTGGCACCTCTGCCTCGACGTGGCCGACCGGCTGCTCGACGGCGACCCGGTCGGCCCGATCCGGGGCGCCGAGGCGCTCAACTTCGGCTGGTCCGAGCTGCGCGACACGTACGCCGACCGGCTCGGCCAGGGCTGACCCGCGGCGGCGGTGCAGCCCGCGACCGAGCCGGCACCGATCTCCGGCCCGGTCAGACGTACGGCCGGGTGGCGTACGCGGCCCGGAGCGCGGCCAACCCGGCCGCCTTCGGCGACAGGGGTGCCCCACCCGGAGTTGAAGTAGTTGGTCCGGACGATCCGTGGCCCGCGCTCGGCGTTGAGCTTGGCCACGGCCGCCGGGACGGTGGCGATCCAGGCCGCCTGGTTCGGGATCTGGCCGACCGCACCCCCCACTCCGCGATGATCACGGGCCGGGACAGCGCCACCGGGCCGAGGTCCGCCACCGCCCAGTCCTTCGTGCGGCGGAACCGGGACAGCGCGGTGTCGTTGGCGTTCGTGGCGTAGGCGTTCCACTGGAGGAAGTCCAGGCGGGACATCAGCGCCTCCGGGTGGGTGCGCTGGAAGCAGGCGCGGTCGAAGCCACCGAGCCCGATCGAGAAGGTGGTGCCGGCGGGCAGCGTCCGCGCCTTGAACCAGGTGAGGATGTAGTTCATCGCCTGCACCGCCAGCGCGTCCGACTCGGCCCAGGTGTACGCCCTGCTGCCCTCGGTCGTACCGAACTCGTGGTCCGTGTCCAACTCCGAGGCGAGCTGGATGTTCACCCCGAAACCGAGGGTGCGGTACTGCGCCAGAGCGCGGTGGAACAACCCGTCGCACTGGCCGTTGAGCACCTCGCCGTACCCGTACGCTTTCGGCCACGTGGTGCCGGGGCGCTGCTGGATGGTCATCGACGGCCCCGGCACGGTGTAGCTGGTGCCGTCCACGGTGAAGCTCTGCGGCCCGGAATTCGGGGCGCCATAGTGCTTCAGCTCCAGGACCATGTTCATCTGCACCCCGGCGCCCTGCGCTGTCGCCCACTCGCGCGCTCGACCCCACTGACGTTCGCGACCGGCGGTCACGTTACGTCGCTGCTACCGATGCCGACTGCGGGCGAGCCAACTAGCGTTCCAGCCGTGCGCAAGACCTTCGGAAAAGAGCATCTGACGTGCGAAAACTGACGTACTACATCGCCACCAGCCTGGACGGGTTCATCGCCGGGCCGGCCGGCGAGTCCGACTTCTTCGCGTTCGAGGGGGATCTGGCCGCGGCCATCCTGGCCGATTACCCCGAGACCCTGCCAACCCACGCGCGGGAGCCGCTCGGGATCACCTTGGCGGCGAACACCACGTTCGACACCGTGCTCATGGGCCGCGCGACCTACGAACCGGCCCTGGCCATCGGCGTCACGAGCCCGTACGCCCACCTGCGGCAGTACGTGTTCTCCCGGACGCTGGACCAGCGCGACCCGTCGGTGGAGATCGTTGCCGACGAGCCGGCGGAGTTCGTCCGCGCGCTCAAGCGCCAGGACGGGATGGGCATCTGGCTCTGCGGCGGGGCGATGCTCGCCGGCCAGCTCGTGGACGAGATCGACGAACTGGTCGTCAAGCGGTACCCCGTCGTCCTCGGCTCCGGCATTCCCCTGTTCCGGACGCCCTTCGCCGTGTCGGGCTTCACGCTGCACGACACCCGGGTGTTCAACACCGGCGCGACCATCTCCACCTATGTCAAGCACTGAAAGAGGACCAATGCTGTTTCGCGCCACCACCGCGGCCGACCTCGACCGCGTCACCGGCTTCCCCGTCGATGACCCGGTCAGCAAGATCGACGCCGACCGCTACCTCGACGAGCTGGGTCAGGGCATGTACCGGCCGGAGTGGACCTGGATCGCCGAGAACGAGCAGCGGGTGGTCGGCCGCGCGCTGTGGTGGGGGCAGGCGTCCAGCACCCACCCGGTCGCCCTGGACTGCCTGCACGTCGAGGCGTCGGTCGCCGACCGCGCGGAAGTCGCGGCAGGCCTGCTCACCGCGGGCCTGCGAGCGTTCGCGCGGGACGGCGCGCCGAAGCCGCCGCTGTACAACCTGACCCTGCCCAACGGCTGGCGCGACGACGAGTCCGTCGCGGCGGCGGTGGCCTGGCGGCGGGACGCCTCGCTCGCGGTCGGGCTGACCGACGAGGTGGAGCGGCTGCGGCTGGAGTGGACGCCCGAGGTTGGGGTGCCCGCCTCCAGCGGCAGGCTGATCTTCTCGGTGGGCTCCGACGAAGAGTTCCTCGACGTGTTCCGCCGGATCGCGGTGGGCAGCCTGGACAGGGAGACCCGCCGGAACCTGGCGATCAAGAGCCCGGAGGTCACCGCCCGGGAGGAGATGGACTTCTACCTGGACTGCCCGGGCGAGCGGGCGTGGTGGCGGCTGGCCCGCACGCCCGATGGGACGCTCGTCGGGCTAGCCATCCCGTCCGCGACGCCGTACAACCGCAACGTCGGCTACCTGGGCGTCGTGCCCGAGCAGCGCGGGCGTCGCTACGTCGACGACGTGCTCGCCGAGATCACCCGGTTCCACGCCGAGCAGGGGGCCGAGCTGATCACGGCCACCACCGACACGACGAACGTGCCGATGGCCGCGGCGTTCGCGCGCGCCGGTTACCGGACCGCGCAGATCCGGCTGCTCTACTCCGCGCCGGGGTCATGACGAGAGCACCGAGGCGAGGTCGGTGCGGGAGGTGACACCGAGCTTGGGGAACGCCCGGTAGAGGTGATGCCCCACGGTGCGAGGGCTCAGGAACAGTTGCGTGGCGATCTCCCGGTTGGTCGCGCCCGCCGCGGCCAACCGGACGACCTCGCGTTCCTGGGGGCTCAGCCGGCTGAGCGGTCCGCCCAGCGACGGCTCCGCCACCTCGCCGCTGGCCCGCAGCTCCGCACCGGCCCGCCGGGCCCACGGCTCGGCGCCGAGCGCCGCGAAGGTGTCGAGAGCGTCCCGCAGGTGGCTGCGCGCTTCGAGTTTCCGGCGTGCGCGGCGCAGCCACTCTCCGTGGAGCAGCCCGGTGCGGGCCCGGTCGATGGCGCTGCCGTCGCGGTGCAGCCGGACGGCCGCGGCGAAGTGCTGCTCCGCCTCGGCGTCCGGCCTGGTCAGGGCGCGACAGCGGTGGGCCAGCGCGGCGAGCGCCGGGCGGCCGGTCGCCTCCGCCCAGTCGCCGAGCAGACGCGCCGGTTCGACGGCCCGCTCGGGTCGACCGGCACGTACGGCCGCTTCGACGAGATCGGGCAGCAGGAACACGCCGAACAACCGATGACCCGACGCCGCCCGCGCCGCCTCGAACCGTTGCAGCGCCACGTCCGCGCGGCCGAGGCCGAGGTCGAGCAGGCCCAATGCCCACAGTGCGTCCGCCGTTGCCCGGCCGACGCCGCGCGGCTGCGCGTACGCCATCGCGTCCCGCGCCAGCCGCCCGGTCTGCTCCTCCTCGCCCCGCACGGCTGCCAGGATCGCCAGGACGGCGCGCAGGTGGGCGGCCCGGTGGCTCAGGTCGTACCCCTCTGCCAGCCGGAGCCCCTCCGCGGCGTGCCCGGACGCGGCGTCGAGCCGCCCGAGGGTCAGCTCCACCCGGGCGAGCAGGTGCAGTGCGGTGGGCAGCCACCCACCCATGCCGTTGTCCCGGCAGTGCTCGACCGCCTCGGCCGCGATCTCGTACGCGGCCTCGTCATCGGCGCTCAGGTGGCAGTAGATCCCGGTCATCAGCCGGCCCATGAACCCGGTGTCGGTACGACCGCGCGCCGTCACGAGCGGTCGGAGCGCGCGCAGGGCACCGGGCACGTCACCGGTGAGCAGGCGGGCCGGCACGGCCAGCACCGGCTCGGTCGGGGCCCGGTCCGCGACCGCCTCGATCAGCTCCGCGTTGCCGGAGGAGAAGGCGGCGTGCAGGGCGTCCACCAGCAGCGCGGGAAGTTTGTCCGGCCGCCGGGCAGCGATCTGGTCGGCGCAGTCGAGCAGCATCCGTCCGGCGACGTCGGGGCTGCCGTACCCCAGCTCCACCACCGCCCGGACCCGCGCGAGGTCCGCTGCCAGGCCCGCGTCCTGCGGTGCCACCTCCACCATCGCCGCGAGCCGGCCGCCCCGCTCGTCCTGGCCCGCGTCGGCGGCGGCCTGCGCGGCGGCGATGAAACGGCGGGCCCGGCCTTCCGGCTCGGCCGTGAGCTGGGCCGCCCGCTCGTACGCCGCGGATGCCGACGCGAGCGCCTGCCGGCCGCCGGCCCAGATCGCGACCCGCTCCAACTCGTCGGCGACCCGCTCGTCCGGCCCGGTCGCCGCGGCGGCCAGCTGCCAGGCGCGCCGATGCGCGTGCTCGGGTGCGACGAGGACCGCCGCCAGCGCCCGGTGGGCGGCGATCCGATCGGCGAACGGACTGCCCTGGTACGCCGCGTACCGGATCAGCGGATGCCGGAAGCGCAGCGCGTCGCCGGTCAGCACGATGAGTCCGGCGCGCTCGGCCGGCGCCAGGTCACCGACCGTCGCCTCCGCGGCCCGCAGGATCACGTCGAGTGTTCCGGTGTCGTCCGCGGCGGCCGTCAGCAACAGCGTCCGGGTGGCCTCGGGGAGCCGGCGGATCTGATCCAGGAAGGCGTCCTGCACCCGGTTCGACGGCGCGGACAGGGTCAACGGGCTGAGCTGGCCGGCGCGCTGCGTCGCGGTCAGCGCGGCGGAGAGTTCGCGCAGCGCGAGCGGGTTGCCCTGGGCCTCATCCATGATCCGCTGGCGCACGTACGGCGACAGGTCCGCGACCAGCGCCGCGGCCGCCTCCGGGTCGAGTCCCGCCAGGCGCAGCGCGGGAAGCCCGCCGAGCCCGGCCACGCCCGCGGCGTCCCGGGCGGCGAAGATCAGCACGACACCCTCGACCTGCAACCGGCGGGCGGCGAACGCCAACGCGTCCACCGATGCGCGGTCGAGCCACTGCACGTCGTCCACCAGGCAGAGCAGCGTTCCCTCGCCGGCGGCCTCCGACAGCATGCTGAGCACCGCCAGGCCGATGACGAACCGGTCGCGTACCGTGTCGTCGGTGAGCCCGAAGACCGCACGCAGGGCCCGGGCCTGCGGGCCGGGCAGCTGGTCGACGAGGTCCATGGAGGGCAGGAACAACTGGTGCAGGCCGGCGAAGGCCAGCTCGGTCTCCGACTCCAGCCCGTCGATCCGCAGCACCCGCGTGCCGGACGCGCGAGCGGCGGCGTAGTCCAGCAGAGCCGTCTTGCCGATGCCGGCGTCACCGTGGATCAGCAGAACGCTGCTCGCGCCGTCGCGGGCATCAGCCAGCATCCGGTCGATCCGGTCGCGCTCCGCCGCCCGGCCCTGCACCACGTACCCCCGTCGTCACCGATCCCGCCGGCCGCCGTCCAACCGCCGGGAAGCGATGAAGCCACAGGTCAGCCGCCTCGAAGAGGCACCTGAATCTAGCTCAGCAGCGGGTCCGGTGGAGAACGGACCCCGGCAGAGGCCGTCACTCCGGCGCGGTGCCCGGAACGGCCCACGCCCCTGATCAGCCAGCCCCGGGGCTCAGTCGAGATGGTCGCCGGGCACGGTCTGGAGCAGCCAGGCCAGCGGCATCCGCGCCCGTTCCTCGTAGGTGCCGTCCGCCCCCAGCCGGTGCAGGGTGACCGTCTGCGCGCCGTCCCGGTCCACCACCCAGTACTGCGGGATTCCGGCCGAAGCGTACTCGCGGACCTTGGTGACCGAATCCATCGCCTCCGAGCCCGGTGACACGATCTCCACCACGAGCACGACGTCGGCCACGGCGGCCCAGACGCTGCGGGCGGGCGGCTTCCTCCACACGGTGAGATCAGGGATCCGGCCGCCGTCACCGTCCGGTCCGGAGATCCGTACACCGGCCGCCTGGAGCACCTGGTCGGCAGGCCAACCCGCCATGATGAGCCATGCGAAGAGCCGACTGGCGATCATGGCGTGTTCCGAGTCGGGCGGCGGCATGACCGACAGGACCCCCTCGGGGCTGGTCTCGTAACGGTGGCCGTTCGGATCGGCGGCGTTCATCGCCGCCACGTCGTCGAGCGTCACGACGGCGGGCATGTGCATGCCGACGGCCTCAGCGCTCATGAGCCTCATCCTAAGCGACCAGGGGCGTCGACCTCGGTGGTGCGACGCGCACCGGCGAGACATCGACCATGAGGACACGCGAGTGCGACATCGCGCCACCGTGCCGAACCCGACCGTACGCATGCCGGGCGTCGACCTACTCCCCCTCGCGGATCTTGGCTAGTGCCGCGGCAAACTCGGCGTCGGTGAGCGCGCCCCGCTGGTGTTGCCGGGTCAGCGCGTGGATGTCGCGCCGCTTGTCGACGGTTGGCCCGTCCGGGGAGGTATGTGTCCGGCGAACTCCGGCGGATGTGGTCGCCGGCCGCGCACCGGCGGCGGAGGAGGGCTGCGCTGGTCGACCGGTGGCGGGCGCCTGCCCCCGGCGCTGCGCCTCGCGAAGGTGTGCCCGCAGTGTCGCCAGGATCTCGTCATAGTGTTCCGGCCAGGTGGCCAGCCGGCCCAGTTCGGGCCGGAACGTGAACGGCCGGAAGAGGTCGCCGCGCTGCAGCGGTGTCTGCACCGAGACCCCGTCGGTTCGTTCGATGACGATCGCAGCGCGGCCCATGTCCAGGCCCGCGATGGTGGCCGCGCCGCTGCGGATGTCCGCTACCGATGCCCAGTGCACGGTGGTCGTACGCAGCAGGGATCGGGACCGGACGCCGCGATCGCTGACGTAGACCCCGAGCATGGCCTGCCGCGCCGCGACGGCGGCGACAACGGCCAGCCACATCCCGAAGAGGATCGCCAATAGCATCGGCATCTGCTCGTGCAGAGGCGTGATCACGAAGAACGTGGCGAAGCCAACCACCCCGACCAGCCCCAGCACCGCGAAGCCGGTCGCCGCGTCCAGTGCGTACGGCCGTTGCCATCTGCGCATGCCGCCATCGTGACCGGCGGCGTCCACCACGACGCCAGGAAAGATCGACGAGGGGGGCGCGGGTGCCACCACGCGAACCACCGCAGCCGCGCGGGGGCCACGGGCCGGATCGCCCGTGACCCCGCGCGGGGGAACCACCTAGAGACGCGCGGCGCCAGCCGCGGCGGCCTCCTGCGTGGCGGAGGTACGGCGGGCCTGCGCCCGCTGCTCTCCGGCGTCCTCCCGGTCCGCGACGGCCGCGGACCGGGCCGACCGGGCGGTGGTGGTGGCACTCGCCTGGTCACCGGTCACGCCACCGCGGATCCGGTTGTTGGCGGCCACCTGGGCGGCCGGGTTGTTGGACGTCACGGTCAACCGGCCGTCGATGATGTTGTCGTCGACGGTGACACCACCGGTGGTGTTCGTGATGCTGACGTCCCGGCCCCAGTAGCCCCCGGAGGCGCAACTGTCGAGGGTGCCGTTCGGGCCGAGCTGCACGGCGCCCAGGTTTCCGGCGAAGGTGGCCAGGCCGCGGACCGCGCTGCCGCACACGACGCTGCCGGTGGCGCTGTTGAGCACCGAGAGCGCGCCGTCGACGAACGAGTCGTGCACGTCGGTGTAGTACGTGCCGGTGGTGCTGAGGTTGCGCTCCACCTGGGTGCCGCTGTCGAGCCGGACCTCACCGGCGCCGGCGTTGACGGTCCCGACGATCGTGGACTGCTCTACGAACAGGAAGCTGTCGATGGTCGCGGCACCCTTCGGCCGCACCGTCACGTTGCCGGTGCGGGCGTCCCTCAGGAAGGCGCCGTAACCGCCGGCGGCCAGCACCACCTGACCGGCGATGGTCGTGTCGGTGGCGTCCAGGTAGCCGTCCGCGGCGACGCGTACCTCGCCGCTGACGTTGCCACCGGTGACCACCAGGTTGCCGCCGGCGGCGACGGTGACGTTTCCGGTGATCGTGGTGCCGGTGAGCGCGCAGGACTCACCGGCCGGCACGTACAGGTCGTTGGGCACCGTCACCGCACCACCGGTGCCGATGCAGTGGGTGACCAGGTCGGCGTGCGCGCTGGGCGCGACCGCCAGCACCGAGGCGGTGATGACGGCGCTCACGGTGGCCAGCTTGGCGACGGTACGTCTGGGCATCGCTGTACTCCCTGTCGATGAGGTTCGGTGACTCATGCGCCGACGTCCGATCGGGCTGCGGCCCGGACGATGGCGCCCTGCTGCCGCAGGGTGAGGGTGCCGCCGGTCACCAAAGTCGCGGTGACCGATTCGACGTGCCGGACGAAGACGGCGTGCCCGTCGTAGGCGGCGCCTTCGTCGATCAGGTCGTTGATGGTGCAGCCGTCGCCGGTGTCGACGTTGGCGACGCCGGTGTCGACGCCGTCGATGATCACTCTGGCCCGGGTGTCCGACTCGGGGCAGGCGTCGGTGCCGTCCGCCACCACCGTGAAGGTCGCCGACTGCTCCGCGGAGGTGTTCCCGGCGGCGTCCGTCGCCCGGTAGCGCAGGGTGTGCGCCCCGGTTGCGCGGACGGAGACGGGGGCGGCGTACGCGGTCCAGGCGCCGGTGTCGAGCGCGTACTCGATAGACGCGACACCCGAGCCGTCGTCGGTGGCCGTGACGGTCACGGTCGCACCGCCGACGTACGCGCCGTCGTCGTTCTGGTCGCCGGCGACCGTGGCGGACACCGTGGGCGGGGTGGTGTCCTCGGGCGTCGGCGCGACGACGGTGAAGTGGGACATCTGCTCGGCCGACGTGTTCCCGGCGACGTCGGTCGCCCGGTAGTGCAGCATGTGCATGCCGACGCCGTCGACCACGATCGGTTGGGAGTACGCGGTGAAGGCGGCCCCGTCCAACGAGTACTCGATCGTGGCGACACCGGATCCCGCATCGGTGGCGGCCAGCGTGGCGGTGGCCGTACCGATGTAGTTGCCGTCGCCGTCCCGATCGCCGGCCAGGTCGGCCGTCACCACCGGTGGGATGGTGTCCTCCTCGCTCGGCTCGACGATCCGGAACGACACCGAGCCGACCTCGCTCGTGTTGCCGGCCTGGTCGGTGGCACGGAACTGCACCGAGTGGTCGCCGATCGCGGTGACCGGCACGGGCTGCGTGTACGGCAGGAAGCTGGTGTCGTCGACCTGGTACTCGACGGTCTCCACACCGGAGCCGGCGTCGGTGGCCGTGACGGTCACCGTGGCCGTACCGATGTAGTTGCCGTCCTGGTCGCGGTCGCCGCCCACCGTGGCGGAGACTGCCGGCGGCGTGGTGTCGCCGCCTCCGCCGCCGCCGGTGACCACCAGTTCACCGACCATCTGGCTGTGGCCGGGGATGGAGCAGAAGTAGCGGTACCTGCCCGGCGTCAGGGTCACCGTCGTCTGGTGCCGTCCGTTGTTCACGTCGAACGGGTTGGCCAGGATGTTCAGCGTGACGTCGTGGTTGTAGCCGTCGGTGGTGGTGTCGAAGGTCAGCGTGTGCGGCATCCCGGTGGTGTTGCCGGTGGCCGCGCTGTTCTCCCAGATGATCGTGGTCTCTCCGGCCACCGCCTGGGCGGGCGCGGACTTGTAGCGGGTGATGTCGTCGTCGGCGGTCCAGGTCAGCACCTGTTCCGCGACGCGCGGGGCAGCGGAGGCGGGCGCGCCGGCCAACGGGATCACCGTGAGCAGGAGCGCCGCCAGCGCGGCCGTCAGTCGTCGGGTCATGGTTTCTCCTAGAGCTCGCGCACTCGGATGTTGCGGAACTCGATCAGATCGTTGTCGCCGTGGTTCTGGAGCCCGATGAAGCCGCTGAGGAACTGCCGCAGATCGGTCGGCGGGTCACCGGCGCGTGAGGACTGCTTGCCCGGCGTGTTGTCGAACTCGTTGATCACCACACCGTTGCGGATCATCGTGTAGTGCTGCCCGACCACGCGGATCTCGTAGTCGTTCCACTGGTCCTTCGGGGTGACGCCGGCCTGGGCGAGCGGCACCGGATCGAAGTTGTAGACCGAGCCGGTCTTCTGTGGCTCGCCGGTCTCACCGTCGTAGATCTGGATCTCGTGGCCGCAGTAGATCGCCACCCACGCGGGCGAGGTCCGGGCGGACCCGACCGTGCCGCAGCTACCCGGTGGGCGCTGCTCCAGCGGGATCCGCGGGTCCGGGAACCGGGTGAAGACGCCGCTGTTGGCCCGGCCGGTGCCCGGCGCGATGTCGCGGAACTGCACCTTCAGCGAGAAGTCGGCGAGCTCCTTGGTGTGCCAGAGCATGCCCAGGCCACCACTGGACCGCAGCGAGCCGTCCGGCTGGATGCCGAACGATCCGGACGGCGCCTGCTGCCAACCGAGCAGCGACTCGGCGGTGCCGTCGAAGAGCGGCTCGTACCCGGTGTGTCCGTCCCGGCCGATCTCGGAGGCGGCAGCCAGGCGGGTGAGCGTGCCCGCTTCGCGGGCGTTGAGCAGGCCGTCGTCCTGGAGCGTGCGGGTCACCGCGGTCACGTGCCGGACGAAGCTGTTGTGATCGGCCCAGGTGCTCTCGTCGTCGATCAGGTCGTTGATGGTGCAGCCCTGTCCGACCGTACGGCTGGGCACCTTGGTGTCCGTGTCGCCGAGCCACACGGTGGCCCGGCCGTCGGGCACCGCGCAGCCCACCGTGACCGTGGTCTGCACCGTCGCCGTCTCTCCGTCGGCGTACGTGACGGTCAGCTTCGCGGTGTAGGTGCCGACCCGGGCGTACGTGTGCCGAGGGTTCGCCTCGGTCGACGTGGCGCCGTCGCCGAACTCCCACCGGTAGCTGACGCCACCGGAACGAGACCCGTTGAAGGCCATGGTCAGCGGCTTGTTCTGAACGGCGACCGAAGTCGCGGCCGGCGCCGGGGTCGGCGCGCCACCGGTGTAGGTGATCCGGATCAGCTTCTGGTTGGGGTGCAGGCTGAAGAACCCGCCTCCGTAGTCCAGCAGGTAGAGCGCGCCGTCCGGGCCGAACTTGGCGTCCATCCAGCTCTGCAGCCGGGCGTCGCCGTTGCCGCCGGGGATGATGGCCCGCAGCGACTCGGCGAACACCGGCGGTGCCGCACGCGGTACGCCTGCCGGGTCGACGGTGACCGCGATCCGGTTGTTCGCGTTCGACTGGTCACCGATGAGCCACTTGCCGTCCCAGTGCGCCGGCCACGCCACGCCGCTGTTCGTGTCGACCAGATCGCGGTGGTAGGTCGGCCCGGACATGATGGCCTGGCCGCCGCCGCGCAGGTACGGCTGCGTGTAGGTGGCGTCGGCGGCAACGTAGGTCGGGAGGCCGCTGCCGTCCGCCCGCTCCGGGAACACCGGGCCGCCGCCGTCCGGGGAGTACCAGATCATGTTGTCCCGGGCCGGCGGGATGTCCACCAGACCGGTGTTGCGCGGCGACTCGTTCTTCAGGTTGTCGCAGTCGTACCAGCCGGTCAGCACGGTCGCGTCGGTGCTGCTGCGGTCCCGGTACGGCTGCCGGTTGCCCATGCAGTACGGCCAGCCATGGTTGCCGGCCGAGGTGATGATGGTGGCGGTCTCGTACTTGGCCGGGCCGAGCGTGGGGCTGGGCGATGCGGCGTCCGGGCCCACCCAGCCGGCGGTCAGCCACTGGTGCTTCGGGTCGACCTGCAGGCGCGCGATGTTCCGCACGCCCATCACGTAGATCTCCGGTCGGGTCTTCTCAGTGCCCGGTGGGAACAGGTTGCCCTCCGGGATGGTGTACGTGCCGTCGGCCTCCGGGTGAATTCGGATGATCTTGCCGGCGAGGTCGTTGGTGTTGCCCGACGTGCGGCGGGCGTCCTGGAACGAGATCCCCTGGTACTCCTGGGTCCAGTTGTTGCCGGAGTAGCCCTGCGATCCCTCGGAGGAGTTGTTGTCACCGGACCCCACGTACAGGTTGCCCTTGGCGTCGAACGCCATGCCGCCGCCGGCGTGGCAGCAGCTGTGGATCTGCACCGGGAACTGCAGCAGGTCCTTGCGGGTGGCCTGGTCGATGGTCTGGGTTTCGCGGTCGTAGGTGAACCGGGAAATGGTCCGCTGCCCGACCCGCTGCACCCGGTCGACCGACTCGTGCGGCATCCAGTAGACGTAGAGCCAGCCGTTCTCGGCGAACTTCGGGTCCGGCACGATGCCGAGCAGACCCTCCTCGTTCTTCACCAGCTCGGAGCCGCTGCCCCGGTTGCCCATCACCTCCAGGGTGGTGAGCAGCTTGGCCTGCTTGGTGCGCGGGTCCCACGAGTGGATGGTGCCGCAGCCCAGGCCGACGTTCGGGTTGTTCCAGTCCGCGACCGGGCCGCTCGGGCAGGCCGCCTTGCCGACGTAGAACACCGTGTTGTCCGGGGCGATGGTGAGCCCGTGCGGCTCGCCGATCTGGTCCAGCTGCCCGGTCTGGTTGGCCGCGGTGAGCCGCTCCACCTTGTAGTTCGCGGCGATCGTCGCCTGACAGTCGCCGCGCTCCAGGCCGGTGGTCCACTTGAGCGCGCCGGTCAGGTGCGTGCGGAACGCCGCCTCGCCGTAGCTGCCCTCGGTGTGGCCCATGCCGGTGTAGAACGACCGGCCGCCGTCGTAG